>NZ_CP141588.1:0-721250 GCF_035594035.1 Sphingomonas sp. LY54 | reverse complement strand
CGATCGCCTCGTAGACCTTGGTGCGGCCGATGACGTCGTCCGACTTCACGGTCAGCATCTCCTGCAGCGTGTAGGCGGCGCCGTAGGCCTGGAGCGCCCAGACCTCCATCTCGCCGAAACGCTGGCCGCCGAACTGCGCCTTACCGCCCAGCGGCTGCTGGGTGACGAGGCTGTACGGCCCGATCGAACGCGCGTGGATCTTGTCGTCCACGAGGTGGTGGAGCTTCAGCATGTAGATGTAGCCCACCGTGACCTTGCGGTCGAACGCCTCGCCGGTGCGGCCGTCGTACAGCGTAACCTGGCCGCTCTCGTCGAGCCCGGCCATGGCCAGCATCGCCGACACGTCGGCTTCGCGGGCGCCGTCGAACACCGGGGTGCCCATCGGAACGCCGTTCACGAGGTTCGAGGCCAATTCCATCACCTGGGCGTCGTCGCGGGCATCAACGTCGGCATAATAATGCTCGCCATAGATGTCCTTGAGCTTGGCGCGGACGGCGCCGACGTCGTCGGACGCGATGTCCTTGCCCTTGTGGTGGATCTCCTCGAGCATCGCGCCGATCTGCTTGCCGAGGCCGCGCGCGGCCCAGCCGAGATGGGTCTCGAAGATCTGACCGACGTTCATGCGCGAAGGCACACCGAGCGGGTTGAGCACGATATCCGCGTGCGTCCCGTCCTCAAGGAACGGCATGTCCTCGATCGGCAGGATGCGCGAGATGACGCCCTTGTTGCCGTGACGGCCGGCCATCTTGTCGCCCGGCTGCAGCTTGCGCTTCACCGCGACGAACACCTTGACCATCTTCAGCACGCCCGGCGGCAGCTCGTCGCCGCGCTCGAGCTTCTCGATGCGGTCTTCGAGCTTGCGGCGGATCACCGCCTCGGCATCGTCATACTGCGTCTTCACGGCTTCGAGATCGGCCTGGACCTTGTCGTCCTGGACGGCGAACTTCCACCATTCGTGACGCTCGACGCCCTCCAGAAGGGCCTCGTCGATGGCGCTGCCCTTCTTGACGCCCTTTGGCGCCGCGGTCGCGGTCTGGCCGACCAGCATCTCGCGAAGGCGCGAATAGGTCGCGCGCTTCAGGATGGTGCGCTCGTCGTCGGCGTCCTTGCGGAGGCGATCCTTCTCCTCGGTCTGGATGGCGCGGGTACGGTCGTCGATGTCGATGCCGTGGCGGTTGAACACGCGCACCTCGACGATCGTGCCGGCCACGCCCGGGGGCAGGCGCAGCGAGGTGTCGCGGACGTCGGAGGCCTTCTCGCCGAAGATGGCGCGGAGGAGCTTTTCCTCCGGAGTCATCGGGCTTTCGCCCTTCGGCGTGATCTTGCCGACCAGGATGTCGCCCGGCTCCACTTCGGCGCCGATATAGACGATGCCGGCCTCGTCGAGGTTGCGGAGCGCTTCCTCGCCGACGTTCGGGATGTCGCGGGTGATGTCTTCCGGCCCGAGCTTGGTGTCGCGGGCCATCACCTCGAACTCCTCGATGTGGATCGAGGTGAAGACGTCGTCCTTCACGATGCGTTCGGAGATGAGGATGGAATCCTCATAATTGTAGCCGTTCCAGGGCATGAACGCGACGAGCACGTTGCGGCCCAGGGCCAGTTCGCCGAACTCGGTCGACGGGCCGTCGGCGATGACGTCGCCGGCATTGACCACATCGCCCACTTTGACCAGCGGACGCTGGTTGATGCAGGTGTTCTGGTTCGAACGCTGGAACTTCATCAGGGTGTAGATGTCGACGCCCGACTTGCCGGCCTCGACGTCGCCGGTGGCGCGGACGACGATGCGGGTCGCGTCGACCTGATCGACGATGCCCGAGCGGCGGGCCGCGATGGCCGCGCCAGAATCGCGCGCAACCGTTTCTTCCATGCCGGTGCCGACGAACGGCGCCTCGGCGCGGACCAGCGGAACCGCCTGGCGCTGCATGTTCGAGCCCATCAGCGCGCGGTTGGCGTCATCGTTTTCCAGGAACGGAATGAGCGATGCGGCGACCGAGACGAGCTGCTTGGGGCTGACGTCCATCAAAGTGATGATGTCGCGCGGCGCCATCAGGAATTCGCCGGCCTGACGGCTGGAGACGATTTCCTCGACGAACCCACCGGCTTCGCTCAATTCGGCATTTGCCTGCGCGATCGTGTGCTTGGCCTCTTCCATGGCGGAGAGATAGATGACCTCGTCGGTCACCTTGCCGTCGATGACCTTGCGGTACGGCGTCTCGATGAAGCCGTATTTGTTCACGCGGCTGAAGCTGGCGAGCGAGTTGATCAGGCCGATGTTCGGGCCTTCCGGAGTCTCGATCGGGCAGATGCGGCCATAATGGGTCGGGTGAACGTCGCGGACCTCGAAACCCGCGCGCTCGCGGGTGAGACCGCCGGGCCCGAGCGCCGAGACGCGACGCTTGTGCGTCACTTCGGAGAGCGGGTTGGTCTGGTCCATGAACTGCGAGAGCTGCGAGGAGCCGAAGAATTCGCGGACCGCGGCAACCGCGGGCTTCGCGTTGATCAGGTCGTTCGGCATCACGGTCGAGACGTCGACCGAGCTCATACGCTCCTTCACGGCGCGCTCCATGCGAAGCAGGCCGACGCGATACTGGTTCTCGAGCAGCTCGCCGACCGAACGGACGCGACGGTTGCCGAGATTGTCGATGTCGTCGATCTCGCCCTTGCCGTCCTTGAGGCCGACCAGCGTCTTCACGACAGCGATGATGTCCTCCTTGCGGAGCGTCGTCACCGTGTCCTCGGCGTCGAGGTCGAGGCGCATGTTGAGCTTCACGCGGCCAACGGCCGAGAGGTCGTAGCGCTCGGGATCGAAGAACAGGCCGGCGAACAGGGCGTCGGCGGTCTCGCGCGTCGGCGGCTCGCCGGGGCGCATGACGCGGTAGATGTCGGACAGGGCCTGGTCGCGGTCCTCGGCCTTGTCGGCCTTCAGCGTGTTGCGGATCCAGGCGCCGGTGTTGACGTGGTCGATGTCGAGCAGCTCGAGGCGGTCGATGCCGGCCTTGTCGAGCTTCTCGAGGTTCTCGGCGGTCACTTCGTCGCCGGCTTCGACATAGATCTCGCCGGTCGCGTCGTTGACCAGGTCATAGGCCGAGAAGCGGCCGAAGATTTCCTCGGTCGGGATGACGAGCGTCGCAAGGCCGTCCTTGCCGGCCTTGTTGGCCGCGCGCGGGCTGATCTTCTGGCTGGCCGGGAACACCACTTCGCCGGTCTCGGCGTTGATGATGTCGAAGGTCGGCTTCTGGCCGCGCCATTGCTCGGCCACGTAGGGGATCTGCCAGCCGTCCTTGCCGCGGGTCCAGGTCGCGGTGTTGTAGAAGGTCGTCAGGATCTCTTCCGAGTTCATGTCGAGCGCGTGCAGCAGCGCCGTCACCGGCAGCTTGCGCTTGCGGTCGATGCGGACGTTGACGATGTCCTTGGCGTCGAACTCGAAGTCGAGCCACGAGCCGCGATAGGGGATGACGCGGGCGGCGAAGAGGTATTTGCCCGAGGCGTGGGTCTTGCCGCGGTCATGGTCGAACAGCACACCCGGCGAACGGTGCATCTGCGAGACGATGACGCGCTCCGTGCCGTTGACGATGAACGTGCCGTTCTTCGTCATCAGCGGCATGTCGCCCATGTAGACATCCTGCTCCTTGATATCGAGCACCGAACGGGTCTCGGTATCGGGATCGACCTCGAACACGATCAGGCGAAGCGTCACGCGCATCGGCGCGGCATAGGTCATGCCCCGCTGGCGGCACTCGTCGGTGTCGTACTTGGGCTCTTCCAACTCGTAATGGACGAAATCCAGCTCGGCGGTGCCGGCGAAATCGCGGATCGGGAAGACCGAGCGCAGAGTCTTTTCCAGGCCCGACACATAGCCGTCCTGCGGCCGCGAGCGGAGGAACTGCTCGTAGCTGTCGCGCTGAACCTCGATCAGGTTCGGCATTTCGGAAACTTCGTGGATGTTGCCGAAGATCTTGCGGATGCGCTTGGATGCCGTGGACCGCGTTTCGGTGCCCGGAGCTGCCTTGGTCGCCATGGAAATTTCGCCTCGTCGTTCAAATTCAGGCGCGCAGAAACGCAAAAAGCCGCGAGTCTCCAACCCGGAAACTGCAGCTTTGGCGTCCTGTGAAACCTCAGTCTTTCAATGCGTTGAGCGCGCTGCGCGACGGCGCGACCTGTTCCGAAAGGCTGGGGTGAGGGTGCGTATCTAGGGAAGGCCAGCGGCGATGTCAAACCCGCCGGCCCGATTATCGAGCGATCGGCAGGCGCAGCCGGAAGCAGGCGCCGCGCTCGGACGGCAGGAGCTCGATCGCGCCGCGGCTCGCCTGCAGCAGCGAACGGACGATCGGCAGGCCGAGCCCGCTGCCGCCCTCGCGCCGCCGGCTGGTGAAGAAGGGCTCGAAGATCCGGTCGCGGTCCGCCGCCGGCACGCCCGGGCCGTCGTCGGCGATGTCGATGATAAGGGCATCGCCACCCGCATGGGCTGCGATCCGCACCTCCGTCGCGCCGGCCTGGGCGCTGTTGTCGACGAGGGTGACCAGGCTCGCTTCGATCGTCCGGGCCGGGACGGCGACCTCGGGCAGCGTCGACGGCAGATCGAGCCGGATCGCGAGCCCGGGGCGGGCGAGCGCGTCGGCGGCGCGGCGGATGACGGGCTCGGTGGCGACGGACTCGGCCGCGGGCCGGGCCATGTCGGCGCGGGCGAGATCGAGCAGGCGCGAGACGAGCTGGGCGAGCCGGTCGGCATCGCCTTCGATATTGGCGAGGAACCGGCGCCGCTCGTCGTCCGACATCCCGGCATGATGGTCCTGGAGCAATTCGATGCCGCCGCGGATTCCGGCCAGCGGCGTCTTGAATTCGTGGCTGACCGCATGGGCGAAGTCGCGCAGGTAGCGGGACCTACTCTCGATCGTCGCCGCCATCTGGCCGAAGTCGCGGTAGAGCGCCTGGATCTCGACCGCCGCCGTCGTTGGAGGCTCCGGCACGCCGCCCTTGCCGCTGGCGAGGTCGCGGGTTGCTGCGCTGAGCTGCTCGATGGGCCGGGCGATGCCGCGCGACAGCAGTCCGCTCAGCCCGACCAGGATGGCGAAGATGCCGCCCACCCCGATCAGGATCTTGCCGAGGTCCTCGTAGATGCCGCGAAACAGCGAACGGGGCGAACGCGACAGAAGCAGTGCGCCGACGACGGCGCCGTCGCGAGTCACCGGGCGGGCATGGTGGATGCGGATGTCCGACGCGCGGCTCAGCCATTCGAGCGCGTAGCGCGGGCGATAGGCGCCATTGTGGCGCAGCACCGTGGCCGGGCGACCCCCGAGGGCGGTCCGCACTTCGGCGACATTGGCGTAGCTGCCGCCGGCCAAACCGCCGGTGAGGATGCGGCCGTCGGCGTCGAGCAGCTGGATCGAGGCGAGCGTGGTCCGCGCGGTCTCGACGATCACAGGCTGCAGCCGCTCGGCGACGTCGCGTGCGGCGGGGCTGGCGCGGCCTTGGCCGCGCGTTGGCGGCGGCCGTTCCGGGAGGATCGGATCCGAATTGAGGTCGATCTTCGTGCGTTCGGGCCGAAAATCCTCTGGACGCAAGCGCGCCGGCAGAGCCGCGGGCGCGCCGGACCACGTCGCCTGTGCGGTCGCTGCCAACGCCGCGCCCTGCGCAACCAGCTCGGCCTCGGTCTGGCGGACGAGCGTATTCTCGTAGACGCGCAGGAACACCGCGCCGAAGCCGGGCAAAGCGGCAACGAACAGGAAGGTCATCAGCAGGATCGTGCGGAGCCGGAGGCGTGGCCAGTGCCGCTTGGCGAAAGCCTTGAGGCGGCCGATCATTCGCCGCTGCAGGCGCCGAGACGGTAGCCGATGCCCGGCCGCGTCTCGACGATGTCCGAGCCGCCGACGTCGCCGAACTTGGCGCGCATGTTGCGGACGTGGCTGTCGACGGTGCGGTCGGTGAGCGCGAAGCCGGGGCCGTGCATCCTGTCGATGATCGCATCGCGGCTGAACACCTTGGACGGCATCGCCGCCAGCGTGCGCAGCAAGGTGAACTCGGTGACAGTGAGCGGCACCTCGGTCCCGTCCCAAGTCGCGCGCCAGCCGTCGAGGTCGAGCGCGAGCTTGCCGTGGCGGATCGTGGTCGGGAGGTGATCGACGGTCGGGGGGTGCGCGGCCGTGCGGCGCAGGATCGCCATCACGCGGGCGGTGAGCTCGCGCGGGCTGAACGGCTTCACCACATAATCGTCGCCGCCGAGCTCGATGCCGATCACCCGGTCGATCTCGTCGTCGCGCGAGGAGAGGAACAGGATCGGCAGGTCGCCCTCGGCGCGCAGGCGGCGGCACACTTCAAGCCCGTCCATCCGCGGCATGTTGATGTCGAGCACGACCAGATCGACCTTGTGCTCCCGCGTCGCCGCCAGCGCCTGCTCGCCGTCCTCGGCCTCGATTGCGTCGAGGCCCGCCTTGCCGAGGGCGAAGACGATCAGCTGCCGGATGTGGGGATCGTCGTCGACGACCAGGATCGTGCGGGGCATCGGGCACAGAATCATCGCCGCGGCTCCGCTGTCAACCGCGGCGGCGCGACAATCGCGCTCGGCGGCGGAGGAACGATCCGGCCGTCGCAGACCCGGACATGTCCCGGCCGTGCCGCGACCGGCGGATGCGCGGCCAGCGCTGCGTGCGCGGCGGCGAGGCGGCGGGCGTTGCGCCAGGTCCAGCGGGGCCACTGCGCCTGTCGATCCTCGAGCCGGGCCAGCACCTCGGCGCGCACGAAGGCGACCCGATCGCGGAACAGCGGATCGAGCGTCCGGCGTTCCAGCGCGATCAGCGGCAGCAAGGCCGGCGGCCCGACATGGCGCAGGTAGCAAAGGTCGAGCGCGGCGCCGCGGCCGCCGACCTCGCGCGCATGGCGCACGTTCCAGCCGGCCGCGACCGCGCCGAGATCGACGACCGAAGCCATAGCGAGGAAGGCGAGCGCGGCGGCGGCGTTGCGGTTGATCAGCCAGGCGGCGCTCTTGCCCTTCAGCATCCGCCAGCAGATCAGCAGCAGCCCGATCGCGACCAGCACCATCCAGGCCAGGGCGGCGATCCGCAGCTCCGTCAGCGAGTAGACGTCCACATAATCGAGCGTGCGCAGGATGCTCGACGCGACCAGCAGCAGATTCTGCCCGATCCACAAGGTGACGAGCCCGCGGATGAGGGGGTCGGCGGCCGTGTCCGATCCGGGTCGCAACGTGACGAGCACGAACAGGCCGGCCAGCAGCGCCGTCGCGATCAGGGCGTAGGCGCCGCGATGGGCATATTCGGCCAAAGTGACGCCCGCGGGGAGCGTCGCCCCGCTCCAGAGGAAGGCGATGTCGAGCCCGTTCTGGACGCCGAAGATGGCGTTGAACAGGATCAGCGACAAAGTGACCGACGCGACCGAGACCCCGGGCAGGGCGATCTCGCGCTGCCGGTCCGAGAAGGTCCAGGCGGTGACGGTCCAGGCGGGGCGGAAGGTCGGCCACACCGCCATCAGCACCAGCATCCAGAAGCCGACACGGAGCAGGGTCCGCGCGGTCGGCGGGGGCAGGGTGATCGCCGACAGGCTGTTGGCGATGAGCGGGTTGGCGATCGCGAATAGCCCGACGAACAGGCCGCTGCCGATCAAAGGGACGACCACGATCGGCAGGAGCGCGCGGGTTGGCCGCCTGATTCCCGCCGTGCGCAGCCGCCGCAGCCGGCCCAGATCGGCCAGCGGCGTACCCAAAGCGGTGACGCCCTGGAGGAACAGGCGGGCAAACCAGCGGCTGGCGGTGTCGAAGGACGCGAAGCGCCAGAGCAAGGCGGCGAGCGTCAGCGAGGTCCAGAACAAGGCGAGCGCGAGCAGGCTGGGATTGTCGACCAGCGCCAGAGCGAACAGCAACGCCGCGCCGCCGGCCGCGAGCGCGGCCCGGTGGCGCAGGATGGCCGGGACGACGGCGGCGAGCAGCAAGGTCCAGGCGAAGGCGAAGCCGCCGACCGTCGCCGCGCCGCCGCGATCGAAGAACAGCAAATCGGCGAGGGCGACGAGCAAGGCGGCTGCCCCGGCCTTCAAAAGGAACGAGAAGCGTGCACGGGACAGAGCAGGCCGGATCATGAAAATCTCCCTTGGACGGGAGCCTGATCGGGGAAGGCGGTGAAGGCGCGGTGGCGGTGCCGGCGCGAAAGCGGCGCGGTCCCGGTGCAGAAATGGTGCAGGCGGTGGCCGTCGCTTAGCGGAAGGGCGGCTCGTCGAAGCTTCTGAGCTTGCGCGAATGGAGGGCGGCGCCTTCGCGCTTCAGCCGGTCCAGCGTCTCGATGCCGATGCGCAGATGCTGGCTGATCGCGCGCTCGTAAAAGGCGTTGGCCTGGCCGGCGAGCTTGATCTCGCCGTGGAGCGGCTTGTCGGAGACGCAGAGCAGGGTGCCGTAGGGGACGCGGAAGCGGTAGCCCTGGGCGGCGACGGTCGCCGATTCCATGTCGATCGCGACCGCGCGGCTCTGGTTGAAGCGCATCGCCGAGGCCGTGTAGCGCAGCTCCCAATTGCGGTCGTCGGTGGTGACGACGGTGCCGGTGCGCAGCCGCCGCTTCAGCGACTGCGGCTCCTCGCCGGTGACCGCCACGGCGGCGTTGAACAAGGCCTGCTGGACCTCGGCGATGGCCGGGATCGGAATTTCGACCGGCAGCACGTCGTCCAGCACATGATCGTCGCGCAGATAAGCGTGGGCGAGGACATAGTCGCCGATGGTCTGGCTGGGCCTGAGGCCGCCGCAATGGCCGATCATCAGCCACGCTTCGGGCCGGAGCACGGCGAGGTGGTCGCAGATCGTCTTCGCGTTGGCCGGGCCGACGCCGATATTGACCAGGGTGATGCCGTCGCCATCCTCGTCGATCAGGTGATAGGCCGGCATCTGGTGCTTGCGCCACGCGCTCTCGGCGAGCCGGGCCGCGCCGTCCGGGTCGCCGCGCGGGATCAGCACGCCCGGCGCCGATAGAGCGGTGAAGCGGCCGTCCTCGCGTTCCAGCTCGGCCAAGGCGAAGCGGGTAAACTCGTCGACGTAGCGGACATAATTGGTGAACAGCAGATAGCGCTGCACATGCTCGGGCGGCGTGCCGGTATAATGGCGGAGGCGAGCGAGGCTGAAATCGACGCGCGGGCCGTCGAACAGGGACAGCGGGCGGGCCGCGCCGGGGGCCTGGATCCACGCCCCGTCGGCGATCTCGTCGCCGATATGGGCAAGTTCGGTGGTCGGGAACCAGCGCGCCAGCTCGGCCGCCTCGACATTGTCGAGCCGGAGGTCGTCGCTGCCGTCGAGCACATAGGGATAGGGTATTTCGCTCGTCGATCGGCCGACCGAGACGGTGACACCGTAATCGCGCACCAGGAGGCCGATCTGTTCGGACAGATAGTCGCGGAAGAGGCGCGGCCGGGCGATGCTGGCGGCGTAGCGCCCGGAGCGGTTCAGCCGGCCGAAGGCGCGGGCTGGAAATTCGATGGGGCGGTCGTGGCGATAATCGACGCGCAGCTCGGGATAAGCGAACAGGCCCTGGGCGCGCGCGGCGGGATCGGGCCGTTCGTCGTCGGAGAGATAGGCGGCGAGGGCGCCGCGCAGCGCCGCGACGGCGCGGTCGTAACCGTCGCACAGGCTGTCGACGATGGCCGGGACGTCGTCGATTGCAGTCAAGAAGCGCTCCTTCGCAGGCCAATAGGCCGCATCGCGGCCGGCCGTTCAAGCGCCGAACGCATGGCGGCCAAGAAAAAAGGGCGGCCCCGATGGAGCCGCCCTTCTTTCGTCACGAGATCCCGGCCGAAGCCGGGATAATCGTCGCGCCTCGCGGCGCGGCCGATTACTTGAGCTCGACGGTGCCGCCGGCTTCCTCGATCTGCTTCTTGATCTTCTCGGCCTCGTCCTTGTTGACGCCTTCCTTGACCGCCTTCGGAGCGCCTTCGACGAGCGCCTTGGCTTCGCCGAGACCCAGGCCGGTGATGGCGCGGACTTCCTTGATGACGTTGATCTTCTTGCCACCGTCGCCGGTGAGGATCACGTCGAACTCGGTCTGCTCTTCAGCGGCCGGGCCGGCAGCGGCGGCCGGGCCGGCAACGGCGACGGCAGCGGCGGCGGAAACGCCCCACTTCTCTTCGAGCGCCTTGGCGAGGTCCGCGGCTTCGAGAACGGTCAGCTCGGAGAGCTGGTCAACGAGGGAATTGATGTCTGCCATGTTAAATCTCCACTGGGGCAAATGCCCCGAATTGTCGGTTCGTTATGCGGTAATCAGGCGTTTTCTTTGGCGGCGAATGCGCCAAAGACACGCGCCAGCTGGGCGCCCGGCTCGTTGATGGTCCGCGCAATCTTGGTCGCCGGCGCCTGGACGAGGCCGATGATCGTTGCACGCAGTTCATCAAGAGACGGAAGCTCGGCGAGCGCCTTCACACCGTTGACGTCGAGGAGCGTGTCGCCCATCGCGCCGCCCACGATTTCGAACTTGTCGTTCGTCTTCGCGAAGTCGACGGCCACCTTGGCGGCCGCGACGGGGTCGGCGGAGGTGGCGAGTGCCGTCGGCCCGGTCAGCATGTCGCTGATCGGAGCGTAGGCGGTGCCCTCGAGTGCAATCAGGGTGAGCGTGTTCTTGGCCACCTTATAGCTGGCGCCAGCGTCACGCATCTTTCCGCGCAGGGCGGTGGACTGGGCCACCGTCATGCCGAGGTTGCGGGTGACGACCACCACACCGACCTCGCCGAAAGTCTGCTTCAACGTGGCGACGGCTTCGGCCTTTTGAGCTCGATCCATGCCTCTACTCCATAAGCCCGGCACGACGTGCACCGGGCGGGTGAAACCGTGGCGCGAACTTCGCACCGCGGTTGTCCAAGGGGGATGGGTTGCCGTGCCCGATTACCAGGCAGACCCGGACCGCGGAACGGGCCGGTAAAAACTCTTCCCCGTCTTGGCGGGAGATTAAGGAGGGAAACCCTCCACCCGCTGTCTCGGACGGTACGGAAACGTTGCCGTTTCCTAGGCGCGACGACGCGAAGCCGCCGGCCAAGTGCGCGCCTATACAGGATTTCCGGCGGCGATCAAGCCACTGCGGCTTGGGAGCTTGAACCTGTCGTACGCTGCAACCGCGTCTTGCGCTGGCGCAAGGCAAGGAGGCGATATGGGATCGAGGACGAGCGCGAACTGCTCACTAGCGCGCTGCCCAACTTAGTAGAAGGCGACTGGAAACACGCCGAAAATATGACGACGGGAGCGGCGGTAGGAGACTGCGACCGGCGCTGGACGGAAGGGGAAGATAGCAAGCAGGCAAGTGGACTTGCGCTAATCTGCTTGCGTAAAACTGAGCAAGCTGCTACTTTGCGGGATCAGCAAGCAGGAGCGGAGTCGTTTCATGTCGGATACGGACCCCCAAAAGAAGGGCGGCGAGGCTCGCGCAATCGCCCTTAGTCCAGAGCGGAGGAAAGAGATCGCGCGGCTAGGGGGCCTTGCGCGGGCGGCCAACTCTTCCGCAATCCCCAAAGCAGAGTTTGGCTCGGCCAACCGCCCCCTGAAAATCGGTGAGATCGAACTGGACTGTTTTGTCCTGAACAACTCGCAACGCGTTATCTCGCAGCGTGGCATGTTCAGAGGTTTGGCGGTCACGCGCGGCGGTCCTCGCGATGACACAAGGCCGGATGATGGTGGCGCCGAGCTCCCCCGGTTTGCCACGCAAAAGTGGCTTTCCCCTCATCTTTCCAGTGACCTAGAAATGGCGCTGAGAAACCCGATCCTTTTCAGTGCTCCGGGCTTTCATCGCGTACTCGGTTATCCGGCTACGATCCTTCCGGAAATCTGCGACGCCATACTTTCAGCTAGGGCCGCCGGTGACACTACCGAGCGTCAGAAGGTAATTGTCGAACGAGCGGAGCAGTTGATCCGTGCCTTCGCTAAGGTGGGCATCATCGCCCTGGTCGATGAGGCAACGGGTTACCAGGCATATCGCGCGCGAGACGAGCTGCAGAGAATCCTTGCTGCATATATTTCTCCTAAATTGCTGCCGTGGACGAAGAGATTCCCCGATGCATTTTACGAGCAGCTGCACCGAGTGTGGGGCTGGCCGTACCAGCCGGGCAACAACAGCCGGAACGCTTACATTGGCAAGCTCACAAATGAGTTGATCTATGAACAATTGCCTCCCGGCGTGCTGGATGAGCTAAAAAAGAAGTCTCCGAAGAACGCTCAGACGGGCCGTCGCAGGACGACGCTTCACCAAGGTCTTACGGAGGACGTGGGCCATCCCAGCCTGCAAAGCCAGATCAGCGCGACGACTACGCTATTGCGAGCGACTCCGTCCGGAAAACGCGACTTCTTTAAAAAGCTTTTTTATCAGGCCTTCCCGCCTCGGCAGGGTCGACTTTTCGAAGACCCACCGGCCGACGCTGAAAAGTAATCGATTAGCAGGGCTGCTGACGTGTCGATCCACACCGTGTCGAAGCAGCTGGCCGAGGCGGGGAGCTAGCATCGCCATCCATGATTGGTCTCCAACGTGAAGGCGAGCCGCATCAGTGTGGTGAGATTGGGTTGTTCTGTTTCGCTCACAAGAACGTGAAGGTTGCCAAGGACGCGTCCGAAGGCGCTGGCGACGGATGACCTGAAACTAGCCACTGCGCCTCCGCTTCCCCACCGGGCAAGGCCGAGTCATAAGGGCGGCCATGCCGGTTCGCATCCTCCACGCCCATTCGACCTTCTCGCTCGGCGGCAAGGAGGCGCGCGCGGTGCGCCTGATGAACGCGTTCGGCGACGCGGCCGAGCATGTCGTGCTGAGTTCGATGCCCGGCCGCCTCTCGGCGCGCGACGCGATCGGCCGGCACGTTCGCGTCAGCTTTCCCGCCGACGCGCCGGCGCTGGCGGGGCGGCCGGGGCTCGGGCGCCTGTTCGCGCTGGCACGGTATATGCGCCGCTTCGACCTCGTCCTCACCTATAATTGGGGCGCGTTCGACGCGGTCATGGCGCGCTATCTGTTCGGCAAGGGGATGGGCCTGCCGCCGCTCGTCCATCACGAGGACGGCTTCAACCAGGACGAGGCCGACGGGCTCAAGGCCCGGCGCAATCTCTACCGCCGCCTCGGCCTGTCGGCGGCGCACCGGCTGGTGGTGCCGTCGGTCACGCTGGAGAAGATCGCGGCCAAGGCCTGGGCGCAGCCGCCCGAGCGGATCGTGCGCATTCCCAACGGCATCGCGACGCGGCGCTACGGCCTTGCCCCGCTCGCGGACGCGATACCGGGGCTGCACCCGGCCGAGGGCGAACTGGTGATCGGCACGGTCGCCGGGTTGCGCGCGGTCAAGAATCTGCCGCGGCTGGTCCGCGCCTTTGCGGCGATGCGCTACCCGCGCGCCCGGCTGGTGATCGTCGGGGAGGGGCCGGAGAGCGAGCGGATCGTCAGCCAGGCACGCGCCTGCGGCGTCGCCGACCGCGTCCATCTTCCAGGATTTCTGTCCGATCCCGCGGCCTTTCTCGGCGGCTTCGACATCTTCGCTCTGTCGTCGGACAGCGAGCAATTCCCGATCGCCCTAGTCGAGGCGATGGCGGCCGGCCTGCCGGCGGTCGCGACCGCGGTCGGCGACGTTGCAGCGATCGTCTCGCGCGACAATCTGCCGCTGATCGTCGACGCGGACGACGAGCCTGCTTTCGCGCTGGCGCTGGACACGCTGGCCGAACGCCCGGACCTGCGTCGTTCGATCGGCCGCGCCAATCGCGAAAAGGCGCTGGCCGATTATGACGAGTCCGAAATGATCCGCCGTTACGCGCGGCTTTATGGTGAAGCGCTCGGCGATCCTCATGCGTTCACCGGGATGGGCGCGTGAAAATGTTGCGCATGCGGCGTATATTGCCCCTATAGGGCCCGCTGCCGCCCTCCGGGACGGCCGGAGTTTTTTGGAGGAATGATGTTCAAAGGTATCCGCCCGATCCGCTATGCCGGGCGCGAAGTGCTTCCGCTCATCGAGGGCGGCAAGGGCGTCTCCGCCACGAACCATGCGAGTTCGGGCGCCTGGGCCGCGGCCGGCGGGATCGGCACCGTTTCGGCGGTCAATGCCGACAGCTACGATCCCGAAGGCAAGATCATCCCCCAGGTCTATCACGCCCTCACGCGCCGCGACCGTCACGAGGAGCTGATCCAATATGCGATCGCCGGCGCGGTCGCGCAGGTCCGCAAGGCCTATGACATGGCCGGCGGCAACGGCGCGATCAATATCAACGTCCTGTGGGAGATGGGCGGCGCCCAGCGCATCCTGCACGGCGTGCTGGAGCAGACCAAGGGTCTCGTCGCGGGCGTCACCTGCGGCGCGGGAATGCCCTACAAATTGTCCGAAATCGCCGCCTCCTACGGTGTTTCCTACCTGCCGATCATCAGCTCGGCCCGCGCGTTCAGCGCGCTGTGGAAGCGGGCTTATTCCAAGTTCGCCGACGAGCTCGGCGCGGTCGTCTACGAGGATCCGTGGCTGGCCGGCGGCCATAACGGCCTCTCCAACGCCGAGGACCCGCTGAAGCCGCAGGATCCCTATCCGCGCGTCAAGGCGCTACGCGATACGATGCGCCAGGGCGGCATTTCGGACGACGTGCCGATCGTCATGGCCGGCGGCGTCTGGAACCTGAAGGAATGGGAGCATTGGATCGACAATCCCGAGCTCGGCCAGATCGCCTTCCAGTTCGGCACCCGGCCGCTGCTCACCAAGGAAAGCCCGATCCCGGAGGAGTGGAAGCAGCGGCTGATGACGCTGGAGGAGGGCGATGTCCTGCTCCACCAATTCTCGCCGACCGGCTTCTACTCCTCGGCGGTGCGCACGCCGTTCCTGCGCGAGCTCGAGGCGCGCTCGAAGCGGCAGATCGCCTTCACCAAGGAAGAACTGGGCGACCATGCGTTCCAGCTCGACGTCGGCGTCGGCGGCAAGAAGAATTACTGGGTGACGCGCGGCGACCTGCTGCACGCACGCGAATGGTATGCGCAGGGCTATACCGAGGCGCTGAAGACGCCGGACGAGACCCTGGTGTTCGTGACCCCCGAGGACAAGGTCGTGATCCGCAAGGACCAGGCCGATTGCATGGGCTGCCTCAGCCAGTGCGCCTTCTCGTCCTGGGCGGACAATGAGAAGAACTCGACCGGCCGCCTCGCCGATCCGCGCAGCTTCTGCATCCAGAAGACGCTGCAGGACATCGCCCATGGCGGGCCCGTCGACAACAACCTCATGTTCGCCGGCCACGCGGCCTTCCGCTTCAAGAACGATCCTTTCTATTCCAACGGCTTCGTGCCGACGGTGAAGCAATTGGTCGAGCGCATCCAGACCGGCGACTAACGTCCCGATCTGGTGCGCCCGGCGGCAGGCGGTTGAAGCCGGCGCACCGGGGGGACTAAGGGAGAGGGTCACGACCTCAACGGAGAAGATGTGAGATGCGGCGGGCGATTGCGGCGGCGTTGATAATGTTGGCGGCCTTGCCGTCGGCGTCCCAGGCGCAGAAGGAGCGCGCCACGCCTTATTGGGCGTCGATCTCGGCCGGCGAGGCGATGATGCGCACGGGGCCGGGCAAGAATTATCCCGCCGTCTGGCTCTACAAGCGCGCCGATCTGCCGATCAAGGTGCTCGAAGTCTATCCGAGCTGGCGCAAGATCCAGGATCCGGACGGCACGACCGGCTGGATGCTGGTCAACCTGCTCAGCGACACGCGGACGGCACTGGTCGTCGGCGACGAGGCGCGGCCGATGCACCAGACGCCTAATGGCGCGGCCAAGGTCACCTATCGTGTCGAACCGGGCGTGGTCGGCCGTCTGACCGACTGCAGCAGCGGCTGGTGCCGCCTCGACGTGCGCGGGCGCGCCGGCTACATCCGGACCGAGCATATCTGGGGCACCGATCCCGGCGAAGAGCTGGACTGAGGAGACCAAGGTGGGGGATCCGGGCATCGAGGATTTCGCCGGCAGGGTCGGAGAGAGCTTCACGGTCGAAAGCGGCGCAGGCGCGCTCGAGATGACGCTGGAGACGGCCCAGCCGCTGCCGGCCGGGGTTCGCGAGGCCGGTTCGTTCCGCCTGGTTTTCCGGGGACCCTCCGAATCCGCTTTGCCGCAGGCCATCTACTCCTTTGCCTATGGCGGCGACGCGTTCGACATCTTCGTCGTCCCGATCGCCCGCGACCCGGACGGCATTCTCTACGAGGCGATCTTCAACTAGGGCCGGCGTTCCATCAAATCGTAGACGCCGTGCTCGTCGATCCTGGCAAAGCCGAGCCGGTGGTAGAGCCGCATTGCCGCATTCTGCTTCTCGACGTGGATCGAGACCGCTTTTCCGGCCACGCCGGCCTGAGCGAGGACATCGGCCAGGATGGCTCCGCCAATGCCCTGGCCGCGACTGGCCGGGATCAGGGCGATGTCAATGATGCGGAACTCATGCTCCCATTCCTCGATGTAGAGTCGCCCGATCCGCTCCCCCGCGCGCTCGACGATCAGCCATTCGGCGGCCGGATAATGCTGGCGATAGTGGCGGTGCTGGGCCTCGAATTGTTGCGCCAGAAACGCGTGCTGGATCTCGTCCGGCCAGCCGGTCTGGGCCAGCTCCTCGCTGCGCGTGGACGCGTAGAGCGAAGCTGCGAAGGGAAGGTCGCCGTCGGACATCGTGCGGTAGGACAGGCCGAGGGCAGCGGCGGCACGCAGCGGCGGCGGCATTCCCTAGTTGAACACCGCTTCCAGCCGCCCTTTGGGTGTGCGCGTCAGGAAGATGTGCATGTCGCCGTAGCGGGCATGGCGCACCCTGTAGATGCGGTTGCCCTTGACCGCATTGCGGTCGGCCGGATCGAACAAAGTGTCGAACGCGCTGGCGCGGCCGAGCTGCGCCGGCCGCGATCCGCGGTTGGGAAACGGCAGCACCGCGCTAAGCTTCATCGTAACGTTGCGGCCGTTGTCGGCGACGATGGTGAAGTTGGAGCCGACGTTGCGCAGCCATTCCTGCACGCCGGCGCTTTCCAGCGTCCAATATTGGCGATCCCAGAGATTGGGGGCCGAGCCCGCGGGCTTGGAGGTTGCGACCGTGAGCGCGCTCGCGCCCGCAGCGCCGACCAGCACGGTGAGGCCGGCGGCGCCCGCGACCACCGAACGGCGCGAGAGCGTTTCCTGCGGGGGGGCGGAATTCCGAATGCTGCTGCCCGGCCGGCTCGTGGCGACGTCGCTCATGGCTTCCCCCTTTTGTCTCCAGAGTGGACCCACATACCGTAAAAGCACGGTGCCGCCAATGCGGGTCTGGTGGATCGCGCTGCTTGAGTTTCGCGGCGGCGGTCGCCAAGTCTTCCGCCATGGCCGATAATGATTGCCGACCGCCCTTGGGATTGCTCGACGGCGCGGCCCTGTTCCTCGATTTCGACGGCACTCTGGTGGAGCTGGCCGAGACGCCCGCCGCGATCCGCGTCGGCGCGCATCTCGAGCCGCTCCTGCACCGGCTGCACGCGCGGCTGGAAGGGCGGCTGGCGATCGTAAGCGGCCGCGCCATCGCCGACCTCGAGAAACATCTCGACTGCGCGGCGCTGGCCGTGTCCGGATCGCACGGGCTCGAGCTGCGCCTCGGCGACGGCACGAGCCTGCCGCTTTCGGTCCCGCCCGGGCTGGCGGAGGCCAAGGCGGCAACCCGCGCCTTCGCTGCCGGCGTGCCCGGCCTGCTGGTCGAGGAAAAGCCGTTCGGGGTCGCGCTCCATTACCGACAGGCCCCGGACGCGGCGGACGCGGCCGAGGCGCTCATGCGCGACGTGGCGGCGAGCACCGGTCTGACGCTGCAACTGGGCAAGATGGTTGCCGAGCTCAGGCCGCACGGGTCGGACAAAGGCGATGCATTAAAGGCCTTCATGCGGGAACCGGAGTTCGCCGGTGCGCGTCCTGTGTTCGTGGGCGACGATCTGACTGACGAACATGCCTTCGCCGCGGCCGCTGAGCTCGGCGGCGGCGGGGTGCTGGTGGGGCCGCAGCGGGAAACCGCGGCGCGCTGGCAGCTGCCCGGAGTCGGGGCCGTCGCCGAGTGGTTGAGCGAGGCGTCCCTGTAGTGAAGACATTGTCCCTGTGGCCCATCGGCAATTGCCAGGTCAGCGCATTCATCGATGAAACGGCCGGTTTCGTGTGGGGCTGCGCGCCCCGCGTCGACGGCGATCCCTTATTCTGCTCGCTGCTCGACCCCAAGGACGAGAGTGTTGCAGGTGCGGACAGCCGGGGGCTGTCCGCACCTGCAACACTGCCGCGCGGCGAGTGGCGGATCACGCTCGACGACCAAGTGAGCTGCGAACAGCGCTACCTGCGCAACACCCCGATCCTCGTCAGCCGCCTGACCGACAGCGAGGGCGGGTCGGTCGAGATCTTCGATTTCTGCCCGCGCTTCGAGCGATCGGGGCGGATGTACCGACCGGTAGCGTTCGCGCGCATCGTCCGCCCGGTCGCCGGCGCGCCGCGCATCCGGATCGGGCTCAACCCCGCCGTCGGCTGGGGCGCCAGGGATGCCGAGCGAACCAGCGGCACCAACCACATTCGCTTCCTGCTGAAGCCCCAGCCGCTGCGGCTCACGACCGACGCGCCGGTCGGCCATATCGTCGAGGGGCGAAGCTTCCGGCTGGAGAAGCCGCTGCATTTCTTCCTCGGCCCCGACGAGCCGTTCGTCGGCAATGTCGGCCACACGCTGGCGACGATGCTCCACCAGACCTCCGACCATTGGCGCGAATGGGTGCGCGGGCTGGCCATCCCGCTGGAATGGCAGAAGGTGGTGATCCGCGCCGCGATCACGCTCAAGCTTTGCCAGCATGAGGAGACCGGGGCGATCGTCGCCGCGCTCACCACCTCGATCCCGGAAGCGGCGGACTCGGGCCGCAACTGGGACTATCGCTACTGCTGGATCCGCGACGCTTATTACACCGTCCAGGCCCTGAACCGCTTGGGCGCGCTCGACGTGCTCGAAGGCTATCTCGGCTATCTCCGCAACATCGTCGACGAGGCCAAAGGCGGGCACATCCAGCCGCTCTACGGCGTCTCGGGCGAAGCCAAGCTGGAGGAAACCGAGGCCGAAGCGCTGGCCGGGTACCGCGGGATGGGCCCGGTCCGCGTCGGCAATGCCGCCTATCATCAGGTCCAGCACGACGCCTATGGCCAGATCATCCTCTCCAATGCGCAGGCATTCTTCGACCAGCGCCTGTTCCGCCAGGCGACCGCGGACGATTTCGCGGCGCTCGAGAAGGTCGGCGAGCGCGCCTGGGCGATGCACGACCAGCCCGACGCGGGTCTCTGGGAGTTCCGCACGCGCACTTCGGTCCACACCTATTCGTCGGTGATGAGCTGGGCGGGCTGCGACCGTCTCGCCCACGCCGCACTCGCGGTCGGGCTCGAGGACCGCGCCGCGCTCTGGCGCGAGCGTGCCGAGAAGGTGCGGGCGCGGATCGAGAAGGAAGCCTGGTACCAGCCCGAGGAGCGCTTCGCCGCGACCTTCGGCGGCCACGAGCTCGACGCCAGCCTGCTCCAGCTCGTCGACATGCGCTTCCTTGATCCGGAAGACCCGCGATTCCTCGCCACGTTCACCGCCGTCGAACGCGCGCTGCGCAAGGGCGAGCACATGCTGCGCTATGCCGACGAGGACGATTTCGGCCTGCCCGAGACCGCGTTCAATTTCTGCACTTTCTGGCTGATCGAGGCGCTTCACCTCGTCGGCCGTACCGAGGAGGCGCGCGATCTCTACGAGTCGATGCTCGAACGTCTCACCCCCGCCGGGCTGCTCTCCGAAGATACCGACTTCGTCACCGGCGAGCTCTGGGGCAACTATCCGCAAACCTATTCATTGGTTGGTCTGATCAACTGTGCCGTCCTCCTGTCCAAACCGTGGAGTTCCGTCCGTTGAGTCGCCTGATCGTCATCTCCAACCGCGTTTCGGCGCCCACCCCCAATGGCGGGGCGGGAGCGCAGGGCGGGCTGTCGGTTGCGCTGGCGGCGGCGCTCAGGGAATATCGCGGCCTGTGGTTCGGCTGGTCCGGGCAGAAGACCGAGGAGTTTACCGGCCATATCGACCTGCAGCGGCACGAGGGCGTCACCACCGCGACGATCGACCTCGAGGAGCAGGACGTCGACGAATATTATAACGGCTACGCCAACCGCACCTTGTGGCCGCTCCTCCACTACCGGATCGACCTAGCCGAGTATGACCGCAGCTTCGGCAGCGGCTACGAGCGGGTCAACGAGCGCTTCGCCGAGACGGTGGCGCCGCTGATCGAGCCCGACGATCTCGTCTGGGTCCACGATTACCATCTGATACCCTTGGGCGCGCAGCTACGCGACCGCGGCCTCAAGAACCGGATGGGCTTCTTCCTCCACGTCCCCTGGCCGCCGTCGCGGCTGTTGGTGTCGCTGCCCTTCCACGAGGGGCTCGTGCTCTCGATGCTCGCCTATGACGTGATCGGCTTCCAGACCGAGGAATGGCTGGAGAGCTTTCGCCATTATATCGAGCGCGAGCTTGGCGGCCATTGCGACGACGACGGCATGATCCACGTTGGCGATCGGTCGGTCCACGCCGCCGCCTACCCGATCGGCATCGACTATAAGGAGTTCATGGCCGCGGCGGCGAGCGATACGGCGCGCAGCCAGTTCGAGCGGCTGCGCACCTCGGTCGAGGACAAGAAGACGATCATCGGAGTCGACCGGCTCGATTATTCGAAGGGGCTGGAGGAGCGCTTCCTCGGCTATCGCCGCTTTTTGGAGGAGCATGGCGACTGGCGCGGCCGGGTCACTTTGCTGCAGATCGCGCCGCCCTCGCGCGGCGAGGTCGCGACCTACCAGGAGATACGCGAGGGGCTCGACGAATTGTCGGGACGGATCAACGGCGAGTTCGCCGACGTCGACTGGGTGCCGATCCGCTACGTCAACCAGGGTTATGCGCGGGAGGAACTGGCCGGCTATTACCGCGCGGCGCAGGTGGCGCTCATCACCCCGCTGCGCGACGGCATGAACCTCGTCGCCAAGGAATATGTCGCGGCGCAGGATCCGGAGGATCCGGGCGTGCTCATCCTCTCGCGCTTCGCCGGCGCGGCGCTCCAGCTCAAGGACGCCATGCTGGTCAATCCCTACAGCAAGGAGGAATTGAGCGACGCCATCCACCGCGCGCTCAACATGCCGCGCGAGGAGCGCGTCCGCCGCTGGCAGAGCCTGATCCAGAGCGTCCGCGACGAGGACGTGGTGGCGTGGCGACACGCCTTCGTCAGCGCGCTGGAAGGCGCCCGATCGACGAGAAAGAAGGCGGCTAGCTAAGGCGTTAAGGCTGCTCGTCCGGCACCACGTCGAAGGCGAAGCTGATCCGATGTTCATCGATTCCGCTCGGAATCGTCCGGTGCGAATAATGGGAAGGCGCGAGCAGCAGCATCCCCTCGCGCGGGGCGTAGCGCCAGGGCGAGATTAGGTTGGGCTGCGAGCGGGCGACCGGCCGCGGCGGCCCAAACTCGATGCAGCCGCGCCCTTCGCCTTTCGCCGAGATGCCGCGCGGCACGCGCACATAATAGACGCCGCTCAGCCAGCCGCCGCGGTGGATGTGCCATTCCTCATGCTCGGAGCGGCGCTGGATCAGGCCCCAAGCCCGGAGACGCGCAGCGTTAGGACGGGCGGCGCGCCAGGGATCGAACGGGCCGGCGGGAGAGGGGGTATAATCGTCGACCAGCCGCTGCAGGCTTTGCAGCAGAGCGCGCATCATGTCGGGCCGGCGACCGGCGAACAGGGCTTCGACCCGGCTGCTGCCGCGATTGGCCTCCTCCCCCGGATCGAACTCGCTCAGCCGGTGCGGGTTGCCGAGGATTTCCTCGGCCAGAGCGGCATGGAAGGCGGCGATGTCGGCGAAACCGTCCGGAACCGGCAGGGCGATCTCGGCGACGCGGGCGCGGTCGAACAGCAAGGCGCGGGCGCGGCCGATATCGCCGGTCAGCGCTGACGCAATGCCCCAATCATAAAAGAGTTGTGCATGGGCCGCGCCGCGGGCGGCGAGGTCTTCGCAAACGGCGAGCATTTCAGCGCTACGGTCTGCCCGGCGCAGCAATCGGCAGAGCTTGCGGCAGGCGTGGCGGTGGTGGGGGTCTTGATCGAGGACGGCGCGATAGGCGCGCTCGGCCTCCTGCTCGCGGCCTAGAGCGTCGAGGGCGAGGCCGTGTTGGTAGAGCGCGTGCGCGTCGCCGGGTTCGGCGCCGACCGCCAGCGCTTCATGATGCTGGCCGAGCGCGTTGCGGCAGCGGGCCAGCCGCGACCGCAGTCCCGGCAAGACGGGGTCGGCGTGGAGCGCGGCCTCAAGGTCTGAGGCTGCCGCAGCGAAATCGAAGCGGTCGAGATTGAGGTCGGCGCGCTTCATTCGCAGGATTGGATTGGCTGGGCTGGCCGCTATCGCCCGCTCGAGCAGGGACCTGGCCACCGCGGGCGCGGCGACATTGTCCCCGACGGGCGGGCGCCAGCGGATCATCGACCCTACGTCAGGACAGACCTTCGGCGTCGATCGACCCGGCGCCGCCGAACTCCGCCGCGCTTGCAGCGAGGATACGCAATTTGGGCGCATCCCACGGCTGCAGATCGGGCTTCGGGGCTTCGGCGGGGTTCTGGTTCGGTGCGATGTCGTCTGGTCCCATCGTCGATCACTCCCATAAGGAAGCGTCACCCATAACCGGCACAGGGGCCGAAGGGAAGGGCGCCGCCGACGTCTCCGCGAGCGTCCGTCGTTGCTCAGTCGACCAGTTCCACCGCCATCGCGGTCGCTTCGCCGCCGCCGATGCAGAGCGAGGCGATGCCGCGCTTGCCGCCGGTGCGTTCGAGCGCGGAGATGAGGGTGGCGAGGATGCGGGCGCCGCTGGCGCCGATCGGGTGGCCCAGAGCGGTCGCGCCGCCGTGGATGTTGACCTTGTCGTGCGGGATGCCGAGGTCGCGCATCGCGAACATCGTCACGCAGGCGAAGGCTTCGTTGATCTCGAACAGGTCGACGTCGCCGACACTCCAGCCGGTCTTCTCCAGCAGCCGCTCGATTGCGCCGATCGGGGCGGTGGTGAAGGCGGCGGGCGCGCGGGCGTGGGCGCTCTGGGCGACGATGCGCGCGACCGGCTTCAGGCCCTTGGCCTCGGCGGTGGAGGCGCGGGTCAAGACCAGAGCGGCGGCGCCGTCGCTGATCGACGAGGCGTTGGCGGCGGTGATCGTGCCGTCCTTGGCGAAGGCTGGCTTGAGGTTCGGGATCTTGGAGGCGTCGCCCTTGGCCGGCTGCTCGTCCCTGGCGACGGTCTCGGTGCCCTTGCGGGTCTTGACCTCGACCGCGACGATCTCGCGCTCGAACCAGCCTTCGTTCTGCGCCTTTTGGGCGCGGGTCAGCGACTCGATCGCATAATCGTCCTGGGCGCTGCGGGTGAGCTGATATTCGCCGGCGGTAACCTCGGCGAAGGTGCCCATGGCGCGGCCGGGCTCATAGGCGTCCTCGAGGCCGTCCAGCATCATATGATCGTAGGCCGTGTCGTGGCCGATGCGCGCGCCGGCGCGGTGCTTCTTCATCAGATAAGGCGCGTTCGACATCGATTCCATGCCGCCGGCGATGATGATGTCGGCCGAGCCCGCGGCGATCGTGTCCGCGGCCATCATCGCGGCCTTCATGCCCGAGCCGCACATCTTGTTGATCGTCACCGCCTCGACCGCATGGGGCAGGCCGGCATAGAGCGCCGCCTGGCGCGCGGGTGCCTGGCCGAGGCCGGCGGGGAGCACGCAGCCCATGTAGATGCGGTCGATCGCTTGCGGATCGACGCCGGCGCGCTCGACCGCGGCCTTGACCGCGGTGGCGCCGAGATCGGTGGCGGTGGCGCCGGCGAGCGCGCCCTGGAAGCTGCCCATCGGCGTGCGGGCATAGGAGAGGATGACGATCGGGTCGGCGGTCATGGAGAGTCTCCGGCTAAACTGGATGTCGTGAGGACTCAGTCTCTAGTCCCGTTGCTTTGCGCCTGCTCCTAGAGCCAAGGGTGGCCCTTCGACAAGCTTAGGGCGAACGGTGGGAGTGCTGCGCTGGTCTGGCCCGGGCATTCGCAGTGCGCGGAGGAGAGGGTGATCCCATCCATAATGGTCCGCCCAGTGCGGCGCGAAGAGGAGGCCAATCTCGCGTTTCAGGCCGAATCCCGCGAGGCGTGGCATGGCGATGCCGTCGGCGCGCAGGCTTTCGGGCGCGACGGTGATGCCGAGCCCGGCGCGGACCATGGCGAGCGCGCGGTCGTCGTTGGGCGAGCGGAAGCTGAACGGCGGTCGGACGCCGCGCTCGGTGAAATGGCGGCTGGTGTCGGCGAGCGCCTCGCATGCGCGGCGGGCGATCATCGTGTCGCCGGCCACCTCCTCCGCTGCGACCTCGGCCGCGCCGGCGAGGCGGTGGCTGACGGGCAAAGCGAGCCGGTACTCCTCGCGCCACAGCGACTCGGTCGTCCGCATCTCGCCGGGGCGCAGCATGGTGAGGGCAAGATCCAGCCGGCCGGCGGCGAGCGCGCTGCTCAATTCCCGCTCGCTGCCTTCGGTCACCTCGACAGGCTCGGAACTGGAATAGGCGCCCAGCGTCTCTTCCAGGAAGCGGGTGGCGATCGTCGCCAGCACGCCGAGACGGATGGCGCGGACCGGCGGCGCGAGGCCGGTGACACTCTGCTCGGCGAGGTGGAATTCGCGTTCGACCGCGCGGGCATGGGCGAGGAGGCGGTTGCCGGCCTCGGTCAGCTGGACGCGGCGGTTGGTGCGCGCGAACAATTTGGCGCCGAGCCGCTTTTCGAGTTCGGCGATGCCGGCCGAGAGCGTCGGTTGGGCGACATTGATGTGGAGGGCTGCGCGCGTGAAATTGCCGGTGTCGACGACGGCCAGGAACTGACGCAGATGGGTGCGGCTGATCATAGGGCAATCCTATGACAAGTCTCGCGCTCTTTCAATTTTTCTGATGATCGTGCCTGCGCTATGAGCGCGCCAAACAATTCGGAGAGAGACATGGCCGCCGCACCCGCTTTCGACTTCGCGCTCGGCGAGATGGCCGACGCCATCCGCGAGACGACCAGCCGCTTCGCCTCCGACCGGATCGCGCCGCTGGCCGCGAAGATCGACGAGGAGGACTGGTTCCCGCGCGAGCTTTGGCCGGAGATGGGCGCGCTCGGCCTGCACGGCATCACGGTCGAGGAGGAGTTTGGCGGCCTCGGCCTCGGCTATCTCGAACATGTCGTGGCGCAGGAGGAAGTGGCGCGCGCCTCGGCCTCGATCGGCCTCAGCTACGGCGCGCATTCCAACCTGTGCGTCAACCAGATCCGGCGCTGGGCCAATCCCGAGCAGAAGACGAAATATCTGCCCAGGCTCATTTCCGGCGAGCATGTCGGCAGCCTCGCCATGTCGGAAGCGGGCGCGGGGTCGGACGTCGTCTCGATGAAGCTCAAGGCCGACAAGGTCGACGGCGGCTATCGGCTCAACGGCACCAAATTCTGGATCACCAACGCCCATGATGCCGACGTGCTGGTGGTCTATGCCAAGACCGGCGACGGCTCGCGCGGCATCACCACCTTCATCATCGAGAAGGATTTCGAGGGCTTCAGCCTCGGCCAGAAGCTCGACAAGATGGGCATGCGCGGCTCGCCCACCGGAGAATTGGTGTTCAACGACTGCTTCGTGCCCGAAGAGAATGTGATGGGCCCCGTCAACGGCGGCGTCGGCGTGCTGATGTCCGGCCTCGACTACGAGCGTACCGTGCTCGCCGGCATCCAGCTCGGCATCATGCAGGCGTGCCTCGACGTGGTGCTGCCCTATGTCCGCGAGCGCAAGCAATTCGGCCAGGCGATCGGCACCTTCCAGCTGATGCAGGCCAAGGTGGCGGACATGTATGTCGCGCTGAATTCCGCCCGCGCCTACGTCTATGCCGTCGCCCGCGCCTGCGACGCCGGCCGGACGACGCGGTTCGACGCCGCCGGCGCGATCCTGCTCGCCTCGGAGAATGCGGTGAAGACCTCGCTCGAGGCCATCCAGGCGCTGGGCGGCGCCGGCTATACCAAGGACTGGCCGGTCGAGCGCTTCATGCGCGACGCCAAATTGCTCGATATCGGCGCCGGCACGAACGAGATCCGCCGCATGCTGATCGGCCGCGAATTGATCGGCGCATGAGCAAGACCCTGCTTGAGATCATCGAATGGTACGCCGCCGGCAGCGCGGTGATCGCCGCTTTAGTCGTCGCGCTTGATCTCGGCCGGCGCGCCACCGGCTGGGCGATGGTGCTGTTCGTCACGTCGTCGATCAGCTTCATCGTCTACGGGCTGCTCGACGAGGAGGGCGCGCTGGCGACGCAGAACATCATCCTGCTCGGCATCAACGCGGTCGGCGTGTACCGCTATCTGATCCGGAAGCGCCCGGCCGGCGCGCCCGAGGGGGCCAAGGCATGACCACCATCACTTCCAAGATCGACGAGGGCTCCGACACCTTCCGCCGCTACGCCGCGCACAATCGCGCGCTGGTGCAGGAGCTGCAAGAGCGTGTGGCGCAGGCGGCGCTCGGCGGGCCCGACAAGCATCGCGAGCGTCATGTGAGCCGCGGCAAATTGCTGCCGCGCGACCGGGTGGCGGGGCTGCTCGATCCTGGCTCGCCCTTCCTCGAGGTCGGCCAGCTCGCCGCCTGCGACATGTACAAGGGCGAGGCGCCCGGCGCGGGCGTGATCGCCGGCATCGGCCGCGTTTCGGGCCGCGAGGCGATGGTGGTGGCCAACGATCCGACCGTGAAGGGCGGCGCCTATTTCCCGATGACGGTGAAGAAGCATCTGCGCGCGCAGGAGATCGCGATGCAGAACCGGCTGCCCTGCGTCTATCTGGTCGACAGCGGCGGCGCCAATTTGCCGCACCAGGCCGAGGTCTTCCCCGACCGCGACCATTTCGGCCGCATCTTCTACAATCAGGCGCAGATGAGCAGCATGGGCATCGCCCAGATCGCCTGCGTGATGGGAAGCTGCACCGCCGGCGGCGCCTATGTGCCGGCGATGAGCGACGAGAGCGTGATCGTCCGCAACCAGGGCACGATCTTCCTCGCCGGCCCGCCTTTGGTGAAGGCCGCGACCGGGGAGGTGATCAGCGCCGAGGATTTGGGCGGCGGCGACCTCCATGCGCGCAAATCCGGCGTCGTCGACCATCTTGCCGAGAATGACGAGCATGCGCTGAGCATCGTCCGCGACATCGTCTCGCGTCTCAACACGGTAAAGGGCGCCGGTCTCGACATCGCCGAGCCGGTCGAGCCGAAGCTCGACGCGGAAGATCTCTACGGGATCATCCCGGACGACGTGCGCACGCCCTATGACGTGCGCGAGGTGATCGGCCGGATCGTCGACGGATCGGACTTCCACGAATTCAAGCCGCTCTACGGCACCACCCTGGTCTGCGGCTTCGCGCGCATCTGGGGCATGCCTGTCGCGATCGTCGCCAATAACGGCATCCTGTTCAGCGAGAGCGCCTTGAAGGGCGCGCATTTCATCGAACTCGCCTGCCAGCGGCGCACGCCCCTGCTGTTCCTGCAGAACATCTCGGGCTTCATGGTCGGCGGCAAATATGAGGCCGAAGGGATCGCCAAGAATGGCGCCAAGCTCGTGACCGCGGTGGCGACCGCGCAAGTGCCCAAGGTGACGGTGCTGATCGGCGGCAGCTTCGGCGCCGGCAATTACGGCATGTGCGGCCGCGCCTACTCGCCCCGCTTCCTGTTCACCTGGCCCAATGCGCGGATCAGCGTGATGGGCGGCGAGCAGGCGGCCAGCGTGCTGGCGACCGTGCACAAGGACGCCGACAGCTGGAGTCCGGAGGACGCCGAGGCCTTCAAGGCGCCGATCCGCCAGCGCTACGAGGACGAAGGCAATCCCTATCACGCCACCGCGCGCCTTTGGGACGACGGCATCATCGACCCGGCCCAGACGCGCGACGTGCTGGGCCTGGCCTTCAGCGCCTCGCTCAACGCGCCGATCCCGGAGCGAGCCCAATTCGGGCTGTTCAGGATGTGATGGTGAGTGGACAGCGTGCCAACCCCTCCGTCAGCGCTCCGCGCTGCCACCTCCCCGTACTGGGAAGGATGTGCAGTTCAATCCTCCCCGGTACGGGGAGGGGGACCGTCCGCAGGACGGTGGAGGGGCTGGCATTGAGCAACGATGTGGGCGAGCGCTCCGTCCAGGTTGGACAGGACTTCCCGCGCAGGGATGCGAAGGGTCCTGAAACCCTGCGCCATCAGCCATTCGTCGCGCGCTTCGTCGCCCGCCGGAATGGCACCCCGATCGTGCGCCGCTCCATCCACCTCAATGGCCAGCCGCGCTTCGAGGCACACGAAATCCAAGACGAACGGACCTGCCGGATGCTGTCTTCTGAACTTGAAACCGCCGGGGCGCTCCCGGAGCGCGCGCCACAGCAAAACCTCGGGCAGGGTCATCTGCCGCCGCAGCCTGCGGGCCTTGCCGATCGTCGCGCCTGGACCTGTCAGCATCGTGCCAGCCCCTCCACCATGCTGCGCATGGTCCCCCTCCCCGTGCCGGGGAGGATCGCATTATGATCCGCTCCCTTCTCATCGCCAACCGGGGCGAGATCGCCTGCCGGATCATCCGGACCGCGCGGCGGCTCGGCATCCGCACCGTCGCCGTCTTCTCCGACGCGGACCGGCACGCGCTGCATGTGCGCGAGGCGGACGAGGCGGTGCATATCGGGCCGAGCCCGGCGCGGGAGAGCTATCTGGTCGGGGAGCGGGTCATCGCCGCCGCCAGAGCCTCGGGCGCCGAGGCGATCCATCCGGGCTACGGCTTCCTGTCTGAAAACGCTGCCTTCGCGCAGGCAGTGATCGACGCCGGCTTGGTCTGGGTCGGCCCCAATCCGGCCAGCATCACCGCCATGGGCCTCAAGGACGCGGCCAAGCGGCTGATGGACGCAGCCGGAGTGCCGACCACGCCTGGCTATCTCGGCGACGACCAGAGCCCCGATCGCCTCAAGACCGAGGCCGACGCGATCGGCTATCCGGTGCTGATCAAGGCGGTCGCGGGCGGCGGCGGCAAGGGGATGCGCAAGGTCAATGCGGCAGGCGAGTTCGCCGACATGCTGCAAAGCTGCAAGCGCGAAGCGGCCTCGTCGTTCGGCGACGACCGCGTCCTCATCGAGAAATATATCGAGCGGCCGCGCCATATCGAGGTGCAGGTGTTCGGAGATACGCACGGCAATGTCGTCCATCTGTTCGAGCGCGACTGCTCGCTGCAGCGCCGCCACCAGAAAGTGATCGAGGAAGCACCCGCGCCGGGCATGGACGCAGCGACGCGCGCGGCGGTCTGCGGCGCCGCGGTCAAGGCGGCGCAGGCGGTGGATTATGTCGGCGCGGGCACGATCGAGTTCATCGCCGACGCGTCCGAAGGCCTGCGCGCCGACCGCATCTGGTTCATGGAAATGAACACGCGGCTCCAGGTCGAGCATCCGGTGACCGAGGAGATTACCGGCCAGGACTTGGTCGAGTGGCAATTGCG
This sequence comes from Sphingomonas sp. LY54, assembly GCF_035594035.1. NCBI lineage: Bacteria > Pseudomonadati > Pseudomonadota > Alphaproteobacteria > Sphingomonadales > Sphingomonadaceae > Sphingomonas > Sphingosinicella wutangchuni. Next base: position 691,790 of record NZ_CP141588.1, on the reverse strand, counting down.
CGTGGCCTCAGGCGAGACGCTGCCGAAGCGGCAGGACGAGCTATCGATCGCCGGCTGGGCGATGGAGGCGCGGCTCTATGCCGAGGATCCGGCCCACGAATTCCTGCCTTCGACCGGACGGCTCGATCATTTCGTGCTGGGCGGGCGCATCCGCATCGATACCGGCGTCGAGGAAGGCGACCGGATCAGCCCTTATTACGACCCGATGGTCGCCAAGCTGATCGCCACCGGCGCCACCCGCGGCGAGGCGATCGACCGGCTGGTGGATACGCTGCAACAGGTCGAGGTGTGGCCGGTCAAGACTAACGCAGCTTTCCTCGCCTGCGCCGCGGACGATCCCGATTTCCGCGCCGGCGACGTCGATACCGCCTTCATCCCGGCGCGGATCGACCGTCTCGTGCCCGATTCCAGGCCGGGCGAGGGCATCTGGAACCTGGCGGCCGAGGCGATGCTCGCGTCCGATTTCGGCGGGGCTTCGGATGGGGCCGATCCGTGGCGCGCGCTGCAGGGCTTCCGCGCCAATGCCGCGCCGGACCTGCGCGTGGCCTTGAGCCATGGCGGCGAGACACGCGCGGTCGCGCTCGGCGAGGAGCAGGAACTCGAGGGCGCCGCCACCGCCCATGGCGACGCGATGCTGGTCTTCGCCGACGGCCAGGCCTTCGCCTTTACTTTGCCCGGGGCGAGCGGGGCCGCGGGCGGCGACGCCGCGTCCGACGGGGCGTTGGTGTCGCCGATGCCGGGGCGCGTGATCGCGGTCGACGCGCGCCAGGGCGACCTCGTCGCCAAGGGCGCGAAGCTCGTCACGCTGGAGGCGATGAAGATGGAGCATAGCCTTCTCGCCCCGTTCGACGGTATCGTCGCCGAGCTCCACGCCGCCGAGGGCGCGCAAGTGAGCGAAGGCACCTTGCTGGTGCGGATCGAGAGGAAGGGGGAATGATGCAGGACGCCGTCATCCCGGCGAAGGCCGGGATCCCAGAACAAGAGGGCGCGGCCCTGCCCGCCGAGACCCCGGCCTGCGCCGGGGTGACGCGGTAGCGCCGTGCCCGGCCGCTATTTCGACGAGTGGACGATCGGCGACCGGCTGGCGCACCAGCCGCACCGGACCGTCACCGAGACCGACAATCTCCTCATCTCGGCGCTGACCCACAATCCGCAGCCGCTCCATCTCGACGCCGAATATGCGGCCGCGACCGAGTTCGGCCGAATCGTCGTCAACGGCACCTTCACCTTCGCCTTGATGGTCGGCCTGTCGGTCGGCGACACGACGCTCGGCACGCTCGTCGCCAATCTGGGCTACGACAAGGTTCGCATGCCCAAGCCGGTCTTCATCGGCGACACGCTTCGCGCCGAGACCGAGGTGATCGCCCTCAAGGATTCGGGCTCGCGGCCCGACGCCGGCATCGTCACCTTCGAGCATCGCATGCTCAACCAAAACGGCGAGACGGTGTGCGTGTGCGAGCGCACCGCCCTGATGCAGCGGCGGCCGGCATGAGGCTGCGTTCGCTTTTGTTCGTGCCGGGCGACCGGCCGGACCGGATGGAAAAGGCGCTCGGCTGCGGCGCCGACGCGCTGATCCTCGATCTCGAGGACGCGGTCGCGCCGGCGGCCAAGCCCGAGGCGCGGCGCGCGGTCGCCGCCTTCGTCGCGGCGCATCCGACCGCCAGCCTGTGGGTGCGGATCAACCCGCTCGACGGCCCCGAGGCGGAAAAGGACCTGCAGGCGATCCTCGGCGCGCGGCCGGACGGGATCGTGCTGCCCAAGGCCGAGGGCGGCGCATCGGTGACCGATCTGGCGCAGCGGCTGACGCGGGCGGGCAACGCGACCGCGCAGATCCTCGCCATCGCCACAGAGACTCCGGCAGCAATGTTCCAGCTCGGCACCTATGGCGGCACGAAGCGGCTCGCCGGGCTCACCTGGGGTGCCGAGGATCTGCCGGCGGCGATCGGCGCGGCGACGTCGCGCGAAGAGGATGGGCGCTACACGGCCCCGTACGAGCTGGCGCGTTCGCTCTGCCTGTTCGGCGCGGCGGCGGCCGGGGTGGCGCCGATCGAGACCGTTTTCCCCGCCTTTCGCGACCTCGACGGGCTCGCCGCTTATGCCGCGCGCGCGCGGCGCGACGGCTTTACCGGCATGATGGCGATCCATCCCGACCAGGTGCCGGTGATCAACGCCGCCTTCACGCCGTCCGAGGCGGAGGTGGCGCATGCCCGCGCCGTGGTCGCGGCCTTCGCAGCCCATCCCGGAGCGGGGGCGTTGTCGCTCGACGGCAGGATGATCGACCGGCCGCACCTCGTCCAGGCGCAGCGCATTCTGGCGGCGCTCGGCTGAGGCAACCGCCCGCGCCGGCGGCCGTTGGACGCCGGAGATGTCATTTCGTAGAGGATGTTCGATGCGTCGCTTGCTGCCCTGTTTCGCCATGATCGCGCTCGCCGGATGCGGGGGCGGGACCGAAGTCGATCGCGAGAGCGGCAACGAAACCGCGGCGGTCGCGCCCGCGCAGCCGGCCGCGGTCGGCGCGGCGACTTCGGCGGCGGAAGGCGAGGCTTTGGCCGAGGGCCAGGAGAATGCGGCGACGCCGTTCGTGTGGACCGGCCGCTTCGCCGCGACGCCCCAACTCTGTCATGGCGGCGTGTGGGACATCCGGAAAGACGAGATCGATACCGCCGGCGAGACAAGTTGCTCGGTCAAAGGGGTGGCCGGCGAGGGCGACGAGGTCGTGCTGACATTGGCCTGCACCGCGGAGGGCATGGACAGCCAGGAGCGTTGGACGCTGACCCGCAACGGCGCGGACGGCATGAAGGTGTCGCGCGCCACCGGCACGGAGATGATCGACGTCGACCTCATCCGCTGCCGCTGAGGGCCTGCTCGCGCTGCCGGGCTGGGCCTGGGTGGCGGCGGGCTTCCTGATCGGGCTCGTCATCGGCAGCTTCCTCGCCGCCGTCCTGCTGCGCTGGCCGAGCGGCCGGTCGGCGCTGCGCGGCCGCTCGCAATGCGATCGCTGCGGCGTTCCGCTGCGCGCCCGCGACCTTGTGCCGATCCTGTCCTATCTGCTCGCGCGCGGCCGCTGCCGCCGGTGCGGCGCGCCGATCGACCGGCGCCATCTCGCGATCGAGATCGGCGGGGGATTGATCGGGCTGACCGCGATCGTCGCCCATCCGATGCCGCTCGCTTTGTTCAGCGCGGCGTTCGGCTGGTGGCTGTTCCTCGTGGCGGCGCTCGATCTGGAATCGCACTGGCTGCCCGACCGGCTGACTCTGCCGTTGATCGCGGCCGGGCTGGGGGTTGGGTGGATCGGGTTCGGCCCCACCTTCACCGACCGGCTGGCCGGCGCCGCGGCCGGCTTTCTGGTGCTGGAGATCGTCGCCATGACCTATGCCCTGTGGCGCGGGCGCCAGGGGCTCGGCGGCGGCGACCCCAAGCTGCTGGCGGCGATCGGGGCCTGGCTCGGCTGGCGGCAATTGCCGTTCGTCCTGGTCGGCGCCGGCCTGCTCGGGCTGGCCGCGATCGTCATGATGCGGCTGCGCGGCCGCACGATCGTCGCGACCGACAAATTGCCGCTCGGGACCCTGATGGCACTGGCAGCGTGGCCGATCTGGCTGCTGATCGCAACCTGACCTTGTGTTCAGCCTGCGTGCAGCAACGGGGCTGTAACGAGGTGGTCCGGGCGGCGTTCTTCCCTAGAGGCGTCGCCCAACCTTTTCTTAAGCTCGTCTGAAACGCGACTGCCCGCCACGCCGGGCCCACTCCGCCGGTTCGGCGTTGGCGCGCGCCTTCTCCTTTCAGAATCCAGTGCCAACCGGCCCGCCTCTATGTCATGCTGCGCGCAGAGGTTCAGGCGGGTGGGGATTCGTGCATGCGTATGGCATTGAACGCGCGGGCGCGCCGGCTGGTGCGCCGGGTGCCGCACACCACCGTTTATTCCTTGCTCGAGCTTGGCCTGCTGTCGCTGCTCGCGGTGCAGGGCGCGCGGCTGGTCTGGATTCTCGTCAGCCCGGTCGGGCCGGTCGGCGAGTGGCAGGCGCCGAACACGCTCGCCGCCGCGCCGGTCGCCCTGGCGGCGGGCGAGTTCGATCCCTTTTTCCGGCTGCAGGGGACGACGGGGCCGGTGACGGTCACGGCGCTCAGCCTCAGACTCACCGGCGTGCGCGAGGACCGCGCGAGCGGCCGCGGCTCGGCGATCATCGCGCTTCCGGACGGCTCCCAGCGCAGCTTCGGCATCGGCGAGGAAATCGTGCCGGGGGTGACGCTGGCCGCGGTCGGGTTCGACAACGTCACTTTGTCGCGCGGCGGGACGCCCGAACAATTGTTCCTCGACCAGTCCGGGCCCGCCGCCATCGTGCCGGGCGGCCCGCCAACGGCGCCGCCGCCGGTCGCGCCGATGCCCGGCATCGTGGCGCCGCAGCCGACGGCGGCTCTTGTGCCCGCCGCTGCTGGCGGATCGGCCGCGGCCGACATCGCCTTCCGGCCACGCCTCAACGGCGCCGAGATCACCGGCGTCACCGTCCAGCCGCAGGGCAGCGGCAACGCGTTCCGCGCTGCCGGGCTCGCGCCGGGCGACGTCATCCTGTCGGTCGATGGCCGACGCATCCGCTCGGCCGACCAGATCCGTTCGATCGCGAGCCAGATCAGCGGCGCGCGCGAGGTCAATGTCCAGGTCGAGCGGGACGGGCGGGTGATCCCGCTGCGCATGAGGGTGGATCAGTGAAGAAGATCCGCATCGCTCTCGCCCTTGCCTTGGCGTCTGCGCCGGTTTCTCCGGCGTGGTCGCAATATGTTTTGAACCTGCGCGATGCGGACATTCGGGCGTTTATCGAGGATGCGGCGCGGGTGACGGGTCGGGCGATCGTGATCGACGGCGGGGTGCAGGGCAAGGTGTCGGTGGTGACGCAGCGGCCCTTGTCGCGCTCGGAATATTTCGAGCTTTTCCTGTCGACGCTGCGCGCCAATGGGCTGGTGGCGGTGCCGATTGCGGGCGGGGGCTTGCGCGTCCAGCCGGCGGCCGGCGCTGCCTCGTCGGGCTCGGCCGGGCGGCGGGCGGCGAGCCCGAGCAGCTTCGTCACCGAGATTTTCCGGCTGCGCCATATCGATGCCGCCTCGGCCGCCGAGACGGTGCGGCCTCTGGTCAGCAAGGACGGCTCGGTGACGGCCAACCGCAATTCGCTGGTGGTGGCCGACTTTGCCGACAATATCGCGCGCATCCGCGGCATATTGGCCGGGATCGACCGCGACACTGCGTCAACGCGAACGCTGGCGCTGGACAATGCCGGCGCGCGCGAGATCGCCGAGGCGCTGGGCGCGCTGGTCGGGCCCGATGCCAAGGTGTCGGTGGTGGCGGTCGACAGCGCCAATGCGATCGCGCTCAGGGGCGATGCGGCCACCGTGGCGCGGCTCGTCGAGATGGCGCGCGACCTCGACGCGCGCGCGGCCAGCGGCACCGAATTGCGCGTGGTGTTCCTCGAACATGCCGACGCCGAGCAATTGCTGCCGGTGATCCAGCAATTGCTCGGCCAGGCGCCGACCCCGGCGCGCTCGCAGGGGCTGGCGCGGACCAGCGGCAATGCCAACAATTCCCGCAGCGGCGGCACGTCGCCGCCGCCGCCTCCGCCCGCGGCGGCTGCCGCCGCGGCGAGCGGGGCGAGCGTGTTCGGCAACAAGACTACGGTGGTGACGCGGTTCGAGGGCGCCAATGCGATCGTCATCGCCGCCCCGGCCGACGTCCAGCGGCAATTGGGCGCGGTCATCCGCCAGCTGGACACGCGCCGCGCGCAGGTGCTGGTCGAGGCGATCATCGTCGAGATTTCCGACACGGCCGCCAAGCAGCTTGGCGTGCAATTGCTGATGGCGGGGCTGGAGGGGAGCAACATCCCGTTCGCGGTCACCAATTATTCCAACGCCTCGCCCAACATCCTGCCGATCGCGGGCGCGGTGGCGGCCGAGCGGCTGCGGCGGACGACGACCACGGTCAACGGCCAGGTCGTCACCACCACCCAGAATAGCGGGCTCGCCGACACGCTGCAGCAGGCGGCGGCGGCCGAGCTGCTCGGCGCGACCGGCGGCCTCGGCGGCTTCGCCTTGCGCAGCGGCCGCGAGATATTCGGGGCGATCATCAACGCGGTCCAGTCCGACAACCAGTCGAACATCCTCTCGACGCCCTCGATCATGACGCTCGACAATCAGGAGGCGCGGATCCTGGTCGGCCAGGAGATCCCGATCACGACCGGCGAGGCCTTGTCGGACAATTTCGACAACGCCTTCCGCACCGTCCAGCGCCAGAATGTCGGCATCTCGCTGGAGGTCAAACCGCAGATCAATGCCGGCGGCACGATCAAGCTCGACCTGAGGCAAGAGGTGAGCTCGATCGCCGGGCCGGTGTCGCGCGATTTTTCCGATCTGATCCTCAACAAGCGCGAGATCGAGACGACGATCACGGTCGATGATGGCGAGATCGTCGGCATTGGCGGGCTGCTCGACGACAATGAGCGGCGCACGATCGAGAAGATCCCGTTCCTCGGCGACCTGCCGGTGCTCGGCAATTTGTTCAAATCCAAGGGCAAGGCGCGCGCCAAGACGAACCTGATGGTGTTCATCCGGCCGACCATCCTGCGCTCGGCGGCCGACGCGCGGGCGATGACCGACCGCCGCTACGGCTACATACGCGGCCGCCAATATCTGCAGAACCCGGATGCCGAGCCGAGCCTCGACGAGCTTTTGCGCGAATATATGGGCGTCACCCCGCCCGGGCAGCCGCCGGCCGTGCCGGCGCCGCTCGATCCCGCGCTCTACGCGCCGGCCGTAACGCCGGCCGCAGAGGGCGCGCGATGAGCGAGGAAATTGCGGGCCCATCGACCCCGCTGCCGATCAACATTCCCTACGGCTTTGCCAAGCGCTTCGGCGTCGCTCTGACCGGCGAGCAGGACGGGCGGCTCCAGGTGGCGCTGCGCCAAGGCGGCGATCCGCGCGCCTTGATCGAGGTGCGGCGCTATCTGGCGCGGTCGTTCGACCTCGCGTTCGTGGCGGAAGAGGCGTTCGACCGCATCCTCTCCGAGCGCTATGCGATGGACGGCGAAGCGGCGGCGCATGCGGCGGGATCGCTCGGCCTTGGCGACGAGCTCGGCCTCATCGCCGGCGACCTTCCCAGTGCCGACGATTTGCTCGACAGCGCCGACGACGCGCCCGCCATCCGCCTCATCAACGGCATCATCGCCGACGCCGCCCGCCAGGGCGTCTCCGACATCCATGTCGAGCCCTATGAGACCGGGCTCGTCGTGCGGATGCGGATCGACGGCGTGCTGCGCGAGACTTTGCGCATGCCGCCCCATGTCGCGCCGGTGATCGTCAGCCGCATCAAGGTGATGGCGCGCCTCGACATCGCCGAGCGGCGCGTGCCCCAGGACGGCCGCATCGGCCTCAGCCTCGGCGGCAAGCTTCTCGACGTGCGCGTCTCGACGCTGCCGAGCCGGGCCGGCGAGCGGGTCGTGCTGCGCATCCTCGACAAGGACAAGGCCGGCATATCGCTCGAACTGCTCGGCATGCCGCCGGCGATCGACCAGCTCTACCGCGCCGCTCTCGCCGAGCCCAACGGCATCGTGCTCGTCACCGGCCCGACCGGATCGGGCAAGACCACCACGCTCTATGCGGGCCTCAAGCAACTGAACGACGGCGCGCGCAACATCCTCACCGTCGAGGACCCGGTCGAATATGCGGTCGACGGCGTCGGCCAGACCCAGGTCAACGCCAAGGTCGGCTTCACCTTCGCCAGCGGGCTGCGCGCGATCCTGCGCCAGGACCCCGACGTCGTCATGGTCGGCGAGATCCGCGACCGCGAGACCGCCGACATCGCCGTCCAGGCCTCCTTGACCGGCCACCTCGTCCTCTCCACCGTCCACACCAACGACGCGATCGGCGCCATCACCCGCCTGCGCGACATGAAAATCGAACCCTTCCTCCTCGCTTCCTCCCTCAGAGCCGTCATCGCCCAAAGACTGGTCAGAAGACTGTGCCCAAGCTGCCGCCAGCCGGCCGAGGCCGACGCCCCGCTGGCGGAGGCGCTGGGCGTGCCGCCCGGCACGACACTCTATGAGCCGCGCGGCTGCGCCGATTGCACGGGGGGCGGTTATAAGGGCCGGATCGGGGTGTTCGAGGGGCTGCGCGTCGACGAGACCATTCGCAAGCTGATCAACGGCGGAGCCGACGAGGCCGACGTCGCCGCGCACGCCTATCGCGGCGCGGACAGGCTGGCCGATGCGGTGCGCAATCTGGTTGTGGACGGCACGACCTCGCCCGAGGAGGCGATCCGCATCACCCGGCGCGAGCCCGAGAGCGTCTGACGGCGCTGGCGCCGGACGCGAAAAAGCCCGCCGGGTGGCGGGCTTTCTGGCCTTACATTCCGACGATGATGCCGGTGACGTAGAAGAGGCCGACCGTGACGCCGGGTACGGCGTTCATGAAACGCGTAAGCATGAGTTTTCTCCTTTGCTGCAATGCAACATAGGGAGAGGGGCCTTAATTGTCAACCAATCTGGTAGAGTATACGATATTCCATTTCGCAGCCATTTTTGCCGAAAAGGCTGGAACTGCTTTTCTTGATCTGCGTTAAAGTCCGTTCAGAAGAGGGTGGGGGCACCCCCGGAAACCGGGCTAAGTAAATGAATTCGGCCAACGTTGCGCCTTTGGAAGTCCTCAACATTGCTGTATCCGCGGTGCGGAATGGCGATCCGGACTCGCTGAGCGCTCTCGATGCCATGCAGATGCCGGTCTATGCCACCGACGGTGCCGGCGTCATTTCCTACTATAATCCCGCATGCGTCGATTTTTCCGGCCGTAAGCCGACGCTTGGCCAGGACAGCTGGTGCGTGTCGTGGAAGCTGTACACGGAGGAGGGCGACTTCCTGCCGCGCGAGAAATGCCCGATGGCAGTCGCGATCCAGCAGAAGCGGCCGATCCGCGGCATCGCCGCCATCGCCGAACGGCCGGACGGGAGCCGCGTGACCTTCCTGCCTTTCCCGACGCCCTTGCTCGACGATGACGGCGAGGTGGTCGGAGCGGTCAACATCCTCGTGCCGGTCTCGGACGTCGAGAAAGCGCGGCGGCTGCAGGTCCAGGCGCAGCGGTGCCGGCGCCTCGCCGCCTCGGTCAACGACCCCAAGACGGTGCGGACATTGAACCTGATGGCGGCCGATCTCGAAGCGCAGGCTGCCGCGCTCCGCAAGGCCGACTGAGCCTATTCGCCCTTGATCTCGCCGTCGCTCTTGTAGCGGCTTTCGATGAAGCGGCCCTGCGTTTCGAACGCATCCAGATCCTGCTTGGCGAGGCGCGCGCCGATCTCGCCCAGCGCATTCTGCGCGGCATCGAGGCTGGTGACCAACCGCTCGTCGACCGTGAGGCCCTCGCCGTCGCGCTCGTGGCGATAGGCGGCGGGCACCCGCTCGTAGCGCTCGATCAGGTCGGGCAGATGCTTGCCCATCAGCCGCCGCGCATCCTGGGCGAGCGGATCAAGCGGATCGACGCTCGCCAGTTTCGCCTCGAGCAACGGAAGCTGCGAACCGATCGCGTCCACCCGCCGCGCCGCCGGGGCGGGCAGGGCGGCGCGCTGCCGCACCAAATAGGAATCGAGCTGCTGCACGACCTGCTTGGTCGGCATCTGCTCGCTATAGGCGACGCGCTTGGGCTCGGACGGCCAGGACGAGAAGAACACCATCACGCACATGGTGAGCATCGCCACGACGAACAGGCCGGTCCAGCCGATCGGCGCGACGAACAGGCCGAAGCCGATCGTGGCGGCGATCAGCACCGCCAGCGCCATGCCCATGTTGACAAGCCGCCTGCCGAACGCACCGGCGCTGCGGCCGTAACGGCGGAGCGCCGCACGCCCTCCGGCAGGCACGTGCCCGTCGAGGCGGGCCGCCATCTCGTCGAACCGGGCGATCGCGGCGTCGACGCTGCGGGGGTGGCGCGCCATCCTAGCCCTCGAGCGCGGTCAGCGGCGATTGGGTCCCCGCCAGCCGGTTCTGCTCGACGCCCTCGGCCCGGGCGATATAGCCGCGCGACTTCTCGACCTCGCCGGTGAGGACGTTGACGGTCTGCTTCATGTTGCCGAGCGCCTCGACCTTGAAGCGGTCGATCGAATCCATCGTGTCGTAGATATTCTGGAAGGCGCGCTGCAGCGTCTCCAGCGGAATGGTCGAGGACGCAGCCTGCTTGTGGATCTCACCGGTCTGGTGCTTGAGCATGTCGCCGGTCGACTCGATCATGTTGGCCGTCGTCGTGTTGAGCGCGGTGATCTGGCCCAGGACGAGCTTCTGGTTGGTGAGCGCCTGGGCGACCGTGACCGCGGTGCGGAGCGCGGCGACCGTGGTGGTGGACGCCCGGTCGACGCCCTTCACCAGCTCGACATTGTTCTTCTTGACCAGGTCGAGCGCGAGATAGCCCTGCACGCTCACCGCCATTTGCGTGAGCAGGTCGGTGGTGCGCTGGCGGGTGTAGAACAAGGCGGTCTCGCGGATCGCCTTGGCCTTGGCGGGATCGGTCGCGTCGAGTTCGTTGGCCTTATCCTCGAGCCTCTGGTCCATCACCTTGGAGATGTGGATCATCTGCTCGAGCTTGCCCATCGTCTTCCAGAGGTTGGCGCGCTCGACGTCGATCGCCGCATTGTCCATCAGCAGCTCGTCCTTGCCCGAAGCCAGGCGGGCGAGGACGGCGGCGATGTGGCTTTGCGCCGACTGATACTGGCGGAAATAATTCTGCAGCTTGTTGCCGAACGGGATGATGCCGAGGAAGCGCTTGCGCCCGGTGAGCTTGCCCTGGCGGCCGGGATCGAGCTCCTCGACCGTCTTGCGCAGCTGGGTGAGGTCGCTGCCGATGCCGGTGTCGCTGTCGATCGCCTTGACGGGGCGGTCGAGGAAGCGGTTGGAGTGGCTCGCCGCCTCGGCGATCTCCTTGCGGCCCATCGTCGTCAATTGGTCGATCTTCTTGCCGAATTCGGGACTGTTGGCGTCGGTCGCGACGAGGTCGGCGACGAAGGCGTCGACCTTGACCTCGAGCGCCGAGCGCTCCTCTTCCTTCAGCGGCACGAGTCCCGCGGCTTCCTGCGCCTCGATCGGGTTCAGCACCTCCGGCGCTTCGAGCTTCAGCTTGGTTTCGGTAGCCATCTCATCCCCCGTGCGGATCGTTCTTTCGCCGAAGATGGGGGACAGGGGCGGGGTAGTGCAAGGGCTAAAGCGCATTATCAGGATAACACACCGCAACCGAACCGTCGCGGATATGTTGCGCGATTGTCATCTTCGCTGCCTAATGATGCCCGCAAACTTTATGGGGTTATGATGACTTTTGCCAGGCTCGCCGCTCTTTCCGCCCTCCTGCTGTCCGGCGCCGCCTCGGCGCAGACCGGAGCCCCGCCCAAGCTCGTCGTCGCGATCTCGGTCGACCAGCTCTCGTCCGACTTGTTCGACCAGTATCGGCCCTATTTCACCGGCGGGCTGAAGCGGCTGAGCGAGGGCGCGGTGTTCGCCAACGGCTATCAGTCGCATGCCGCCACCGAGACCTGCCCGGGCCATGCCACCTTGCTCACCGGCGCGCGCCCGGGGCGGTCTGGGATCATCGCCAACAATTGGTTCGACCAGAGCGCGCCACGCGAGGACAAAGCGGTCTATTGCGCCGAGGACGAGCGCGTCGCGGGCAGCACATCGAGCAACTATACCGTCTCCACCTACCATCTGAAGGTGCCGGCGCTCGGCGACTATATGAAGCGGGCCGATCCGCGCAGCCGCGTCGCGGTCGCGTCGGGCAAGGACCGCTCGGCGGTGATGATGGGCGGCTACGGCCCCGACCAACGCTGGTGGTGGAGCGGCAAGGGATTCGTCGGCGAGGGCAAGCCGGTCGCGGCGGCCTCGGTGGCGGCGGTCAACAAAGCGGTCGCCGCGGCGATCGCCCAGCCGCGGCCCGCGCTGGAGCTGCCGGCGCCGTGCGTGACGAAGAGCCGCGCTATCGCATTGCCCGGCGGCAAGGTGGTCGGCGACGGACGCTTCGCGCGTGCCGCCGGCAACGCTGCGGCCTTCCGTGCCTCGCCCGAGCTCGACGGCGCCACGCTCGCGCTCGCCGCGGCGCTGCGCCAGGAAATGCGGCTCGGCGAAGGGCCGGCGACCGACCTGCTCGTGATCGGCGCCGCCGCGACCGATTATGTCGGCCACAGCCTCGGCACCCAGGGCAGCGAGATGTGCCTGCAATTGCTCTCGCTCGACCGCGACCTCGGCGATTTCTTCGGCCGCCTCGACGCGGCCGGCGTGGACTATGCGGTCGTGCTGAGCTCCGATCATGGCGGCCAGGATCTGCCCGAGCGGATCGGCGCGACCGCGCGCCGCGTGGATCCGGCGCTGAACGCGGTCGCGATGGGCAAGACGCTCGGTGCGCGGCTCGGCCTCGCGGGGCCCGTCCTGCTCGGCGACGGGCCGTTCGGCGACATCTATGTCGATCGCAATCTCGCCCCGGCCGACAGGGCACGGGCGCTGGCGGAGGCGGTGAAGACCTATCGCGGCCATTCCGACGTCGCGGCCGTGTTCACCGCCGCCGAGTTGCAGTCGGCGCCGCAGCCGCAGGGCGCACCCGATCAATGGAGCCTGCGCGACCGCGCCAAGGCATCCTTCCACCCCGGCCGCTCGGGCGATTTAGTCGTACTTCTGAAGGAGGGCGTGTCGCCGCTCGCCGACCCGACCCGCGGCTCGGTCGCGACCCACGGCAGCCCGTGGGACTATGACCGGCGCGTGCCAATCCTGTTCTGGCGCAAGGGGCTGGCGCCGATCGACCAGAAGCAGGCGGTCGAGACGGTCGACATATTGCCGACCGTGGCCTCGACGATCGGCCTGAAGCTGCCCGCCGAAGGGATCGACGGCCGCTGCCTCGACATTCTCGCCGGCGAGGGGACGAACTGCCGCTGAGAATCAGCCGCGCGCGGGGCGGAGGAACGGCCAGGACTGGGCGATCATCCGCACCGCGCTCCGCAGGAACAGGCCGGCAATCACCGCGGCGACGATCACGTCCGGCCAGAAGGAGCCGGTCAGCGCCACCGCCGCGGCCGCGACCAGCACGCCGCTATTGGCAATGACGTCGTTGCGCGAACATTCGACCGCGCTCGACATGTTGAGATCTAGCGAGCGGAAGCGCCAGATGAGGCGCAGGCAGAGAAGGTTCACCGCCAGAGCGAGGCCTGCAAAGGCGAGCATCAAAGTGGAGGAGGGCGGCATGCCGGTGCGCAGCTTCACGCCGATCTCCCAGACGACGCCGAGGCCGAGCAGCAGGATGAAGCCGCCCTTGGCCATGGCCGCACCCGCCTTCCAGCGCTCGCTGCGGCCGAGCGCGTAGAGGCTGAGCGCATAGACGCTCGCGTCGCCCAGCATGTCGACCGAGTCGGCCATCAAGGCGGCCGATCCGGCGATCAGGCCGGCGGTGAACTCGATCACGAACATCGCGGCGTTGAGCGCGAGCACGGTCACCAGCACGCGGCCCTGCTCGGCATGCCGGGCCAATTGCTCGAGTTCCTTCGCCTTGTTCGCGCAGCAATCGTCCATCGCGGGGCTCCCGTGCCGAAAATCGGCCACTAGGAATGGCTTGGCAAGGGCCGACTAATGTTCGCGGGCGGTACCATTGGCCAGGCGTTCGCGCAGCCGCGCCGCCTCCGCCGGATCCTGGGCCTCGACCATGGCGAGCAGCACCTCGACCGCGTTGCCTAGCGAAGCGCCGAAATAGGCCTCGCTCACTTCGCGCAGCGCGCGCCGGCAAGCTTCCTCGTCGGGCGCGGCCAGCTCGTACAGGAAACATTTTCCACGCTTCTGGTGGCGCAGCACGCCCTTGGCCTCAAGCCTCCGGAGCATCGAACGGACCGCCGAATTGGTGAGCGGGGTTCCGATCGACGCCATGATTTCCGATGCGCTGAGGCTGCCGTGCTGGAGCACGATTTCGGCAATCTGCCGTTCGCGCTGCGGCAGCCACTCGATCCTTGTTGCTCTGCCCATATCTCCCCACGAGACGGTGTGCCGCTTACATACATCACCTGGGCGGGTCGCGCCATGTTGAAACTTGCGAATTTCGTGCTTTTCGTCAGGGATTGTTCATCTTTCGCAGGCTGTTATGCGTGGGTGGGGAGGCGAGCATGACGGCGATGTTCAGGCTTATGGACCGTGCCAACGACGCGGAAGCGACGCCGCCGACCGCCGGCAAGGTCGTGCTCTCGCGCCTTGCTCCGACGACGTGCCGGATCGCGGCGCCTGCACCCTCGCTCAAGCTGGTGATGCAGGGGGCCGAATATTACGAGATTGACGGCCGCACCGTGCGGGTCGAGCCGGGTCAGTTTCTCTATCTCGATGCCGGCACCGAGTGCCATGCGATCAATCGCGAGGAGACAATCGGCCTGTGCCTGCTGATCGCCCCCGCGGCCGGGCGCGACGACAGGGCGCTGGCGCACGGACACGATCCGGTGCTCGGGCGCTGGTGCTTTCCAGCCGGACGAGCGCGATGGGCCGCGTGCTCGCCCATTATGGCCACATGATTGCCGGACGGCCGGAGCTCGGGCCGATCCTCGCGCCGGCGCTGGTGGCGCGAGTGGAAGCGGCAGTGGCGGAGCCGCTTGCAGAGAGCCGCGTCGCGATCGAATCGCTGAAGGCCGCCAAGGCATCGACCCGCCGCGCGCTCTATCAGAAGCTGGAACGCGCCCGCGACCATCTCCACGCCTGCGACAGCCGCGCCGTGCCGCTCGCCGAACTGGCGCAGGTGGCCGGGCTCTCCCAATTCCACCTCGCTCGCTATTTCCGCCTCGCCTTCGGCCAGTCGCCGATCGCCTATCACCGCGCGCTCCGGCTGGAGCGGGCGGTCGCGGCGCTGGAGCAGGGGGCATCGGTGTCCTCCGTCGCTGAGGCCGCCGGTTATTCGGACGCGACCGCGCTCAGCCACGCATTCCGGCGCCGGTTCGGCCGGCCACCGCAGCATTGGATGTCCCGGGTGAAAGGCGCCTAGACGTCCGGGAGAGTCTGCGCAGCCTCGCCCCAGCCCTGGAGGGCGCGGCTTGAAGTGCGTTCGAGCAGCAGATCGCTGTCGAGCACCGAGTAGCGTGCGCCGCTCTCATAATCGTCCAGTTCCTCCCAGGTAATCGGAGCGGCGACCGGCGCGCCGGCGCGGGCGCGCGCGGAATAAGGCATGACCGCGGTCGCGCCGCGCTGGTTGCGCAGATAATCGAGGAAGATGCGGCCCTTGCGCCGCGCCTTGGCGAGATTGGCGGTGAAGCGCTCGGGCTCGGCGGTGGCCAAGGCGACGCAGAAACGCTGGGCGAAATCGCGCACTTCGGGCCATTCCGCCTCGGGCATCAGCGGCACGATAACATGCACGCCCTTGCCCCCGGTCAGCATCGGGAAGGTCTGCAGGCCCATGTCGGCAAGGAAGCCCTTGAGGTCGCGCGCGGCGCGGCGCACTTCGTCGAAGCCGAGCCCCTCGTCGGGATCGAGGTCGAACACGATCCGGTCCGGCTTCTCGACGTCGGCGACACGCGAGCCCCAGCCGTGAAACTCGATCGTGCCCATCTGCACGCAGGTCAGCAGCCCGGCCAGATCGGCGACGTAGATATAATCCTCGGTGGCGCCGTTCTTCTCGAGGATCGGAACCTGCATGACATGCTCGCCGAACGTGCCGGCGTCATGCTTCTGGAAGAAGCACTTTTTGGCCCGGCCCTGCGGGCAGCGGACGAGGCTGATGGGCCGGTCGGCGGCCCAGGGCAGCATGATCGATCCGATGGCGCGGTAATAATCGGCGAGCTGGCCCTTGGTGACGCTCGAATCCGGGAAGATCACCCGGTCCGGATTGCTGATCTTCACCGCATCCGCAGCGGGGGCGGTCGCGGCTTTCGGCAGCGGCTGCGGCTTCTCCTCGACGACGTCGTCCGGCTTCTTGTCCGAGCGCAGGCCGAGGAAGCTGGCGTGGCGGACCACCTTGTCGGCGGTGAATTCGGCGAACGCGATCTCGGCGACCAGTTCGGGCTTCAGCCAGCGCGCGCCGCGGGCCTCGGCGCGGGGCACCTCGAGCGCAGCCTTTTTCGCCTCGAGCTTGGCGAAGCGCGCGGACAGATCCTGGAGCGTCTGCATGTTGAAGCCGGTGCCGACCTTGCCGGCATAGCGCAGCTTGCCGCCCTCGTTCACCGCCAGCAGCAGCGATCTTATCCCGCGCGCCTTGGCCTCGCTCGGCAGCCAGCCGACGATCACGAACTCCTGCCGGCGCGTGCATTTGACCTTGAGCCAAGCCTTGGTGCGCGCGCCGCGATAGGGAGCGTCGGCCTTCTTCGAGATGATGCCTTCCTGACCGGCGTCGCACATCGCGTCGAACAATTTCTCGCCCTGGCCGACGATATGCTCCGCATAAAGGATGAGGGGCGGGCGACCGTCGCCGAGCAGCGAGGCAAGGCGCTGTTTGCGCTCGATATTGGGAAGCGAGGCGAGTTCCTCGCCATTGAGCTCGAGCGCGTCGAACAGAAACAGGCTGAGGCCGCGGCCGCCTTCGCTGATCGCCTGCTGCAGCGCTGAGAAGCCGGTATTGCCCTGGTCGTCGAGCTTGACGATCTCGCCGTCGAGCAAGGCGCTGCCGCAGTCGAGCGTGCGCGCGGCCTCGACGATCTCGGGGAATTTGTCGGACCAGTCGAGGCCGGATCGGGTGTAGACCTTGGCCTCGCCGCCGCTGATCCCGAGCAGGCACCGATAGCCGTCATATTTCATCTCGTGGATCCAGGCCGAGCCGGACGGAACATTGTCGACCAAGGTCGCCTTCTGCGGCTCGCGGAAGGCGGGGGGCTTGCCGTTGCCCCGGCGGAGGCCGGGGCCTCGGGAAGGCTTGGTGCGATCCTTTGCTGAGATCCCGGCCTTCGCCGGGATGCCCTTGGCCGGAGAGCGCGCCACTTTTGTCTTCAGGCTCTTCTGGAACGTCGTCAGCTCTTTCGCCTTCTTGCCCTCGGCGATCTCGTTCATCGTCCGGCCGGTCTTGATGCTGGTCAGAAATTTCTCAGTGAGCCCGGTCGAACTGCCCGCCTGGTCGTCCTCGACCTTGCGCAGGATCCAGTTCTCGTTCTTCTCGTTGCCGCGCGGCTTGAGGCGGAACATCACCCATTCGCCCTTCATTCGCTCGCCATCGAGCGTGAAGTGGAGATGGCCTTCCTCGATCGTCTTGCGCGGGTCCTTGCGCGGGTCGGGGGTCCAGGTGCCGCGGTCCCACAGCATCACCGTGCCGCCGCCATATTGGCCTTTGGGGATCGTGCCCTCGAACGTGGCGTAGGAGAGGGGGTGGTCCTCGGTGCGGACGGACAGCCTTTTGTCGTCGGGATCGAGGCTCGGGCCGCGCGTCACCGCCCAGCTCTTGAGCGTGCCCTCCATTTCGAGCCGGAAATCGTAATGGAGGCGGGTCGCGTCGTGCTTCTGGACGATGAAGCCGTTGCCGTCGCCCCAGGGGAGGGTGTCGTAGCCGCCCTTGGGTTCGGCCGTTTTCGAGAAATCCCGTTTCTTGTTGTAGGCGGCGAGCGCGTCGGCCTTTTTCGCCATGCGTCAAGCCCGCTTGCGCGCCGGAGCGGCCTTGACCGGAGCCGCCTTGGCGGGCGCTTTCTTGACGGCGGGCTTGGCCCCGGCCTTCGCGGCCGCTTTCTTGGGCTTGTCGCCAGCGCCGCCGGCTCCGGGCTTCTCGATCGATTTCTTGAGCGCCGCCATCAGGTCGATCACGTTGGAGCCGCGGGCGGGCGCTTCCTCCTCTTCGGCGGTGATGGTTTTGCCCTTGCGCTTCTTCTCGATGAGCTCGTGGAGCGCGTCGATATAGCGATCGTGGAATTTTTCGGGATCGAACTTGGAAGTCTTCTTCTCGATCAGGGTCTCGGCCAGATCGAGCAGCTCGGGGTCGGGCTTGATGTCGTCGATGTCGCGGAAATAGCCCTGCGCCTTGTTGACCTCGTCGGCGTAGCGCAGAGTCTCCATCAATATGCCGCGGCCGCACGGCTTCAGGCTGACGATATATTCGCGGCCGCGCATGGCGAGCTGGCCCAGCCCGACCTTCTTGGTTTCGCGCAGCGCCTCGCGCAGGACGACGAACGCCTCCTCGGCAAGGTCGTCGGCCGGCACGACATAATAAGGCTTCTCGTAATAAAGCGGGTCGATCTCGTGCTGGTCCACGAACTGGGTGAGCTCGAGGGTCTTCTTGCTCTCGAGCTTGACCGCTTCCAACTCCTCGTCGTCGAGGAGCACGTAGCTGCCCTTCTCATATTGGTAGCCTTTGACGATCTCGTCCGCATCGACCGGGCCTATCCCAGGCACGACCTTCTCATATTTGATGCGCTTGCCGGTCGGCTCGTGGATCTGGTTGAAGGCGATGGTGGCGCCGCTCTTGGTCGCCGAATAGATCTCGACCGGGATCGAGACCAGCGCCAGCCTGATCTGTCCCTTCCAATAAGGCCGCGCGGCCATCGTCCGTCTCCCGTTCGCTTCGCGGCCGATTCAATCCGCGGCGAAGGGGAGGGTTCCGTCAGCCCGCATATGGGGCTCTTCCGGCGTCGGCGTGGCTCAACCCTCTCGCAGTCTCCAGGTGACGCTGCGAATGACGGCGTCCTTGACGGGCTTCCCGTCGGGATCGCGCGCCGGGGTGAAGATGGCGCGTGCCTTGATGATCGCGCAGCTCTGCCCGTCGAGCATGGCCCAGCCGCTGGTTTCCAGGATCGTGCAATCGGCCACGCGGCCCATTTCGTCGATCAGGGCTGCCACGCGAACGGTACCGGTTTGTTCGTTATGGAGCGGCAAATCCGGATAATCCGACGATTTGAAGATGTTTCTCAGATTTCCGCTGGCGCGAGTGCCGCCCGGGGCCTGCCCGCCTTGGCCCTCGTCGGCGTTCCAGGCCTGGCGAAGGTCGGCGACGCATCGCTCCATCACTTGCAAGAGCGGGTCCATGAGCGTCAGGGCGAATTGCTCGCGGAAGTCGGTGGCGCTGACCGTCAGCGTCTGCGCACCGCGCGCCGGCACGAAGTCGGCGGCCGGCATGTTGAGCAGGTGCACGCGCAGTTTCCTGTCGTCCGAATTGAACGTCAGCATCGTCGTCTGGACCGGAGACAGCCGGTCGAAGCGTATGTCGGCCTCGACCTGGCTTGCGCCCATGCCATAGGATTGCTGCATCACCGCAATCTGCATGACATCGCCGACGGCAGGCGCCTTGAGAGCCAGGAATAGCGGCTTCTTCTCGCTGCCATAGGCGCGCGTCGCGACACATTGGGCGTCGCGGAAATTGACGGTCCATTTGCCGGTCGGCGCGACGCCATCGGATGCCGCAGCGTGGACGACCGACGTCGACGCGATGAGTGACATGAAACTCATAAGCTTCAGCGTCATGGTCCCCCCCAAGCATACTGCAATCGGAACACTAGCGTTATGAATGCGCGCCGTCACTCTTGTTTCGAATAGTGCTAGACCGGGATTTCCGTCGTGTATTTGACTTGGCGGAGCGCGAAGTTCGATGCGGCGTGGGCGACCGACGGGTGGGCGAGGACGCCGCGCATCACGAAGCGGTCATAGTCGGCGACGTCGCGGACCGAGATGCGCAGCAGATAGTCCCATTCGCCCGACATGGCGTAGCACTCGACGATCTCCTCGCGGGCGCGGATGAACTCCTCGAATTCGGCGCGCGCCTCGATCGTCTGCCGGGTCATGCGGATCTGGCAGAGCACGTTGACCGAGCGGTCGAGCAGGCTGGCGTCGGCGAGGCGGACGGTCTTGCCGAGCACGCCCGCCTTTTCGAGGGCCCGGACCCGTCGCCAGACCGAGGCCGCGGACGCGCCCACCTTCTCGGCCAGGGCGGCGTGGCTGAGGCTGGCGTCGCGTTGCAGCTCGCGGACGATTCGCCGGTCGATTGCGTCTAGCTGATCCGTTTCTTTCATAGGTATCATTGTAACGAAACAGGCGTTTCAATTCCATTGCCGAGTGGCACTAGATTGATACGCATTTGGAACGAGTGTGCGATAGTTGTATTCGCCTGCCGAACCCCGCGTTTGGCGGGCGCAGAGGAACCGAAATGACCGACACGCTGATCCTGGATACCAAGCCCAATCTGTTCGACAGCCTGAAGGCGCAGCCCGCGGACGCGCTGCTGGCGATCATCGGCCTGGTCAATGCCGATCCGCGGCCGGAGAAAATGGATCTCGGCGTCGGCGTCTATAAGGACGCGGCCGGCAATACGCCGATCCTGCGCGCGGTGAAGGCTGCCGAGAAGATCCTGCTCGATACGCAGGAAACCAAGGCCTATCTCGGCTCGGAAGGCGACGTCCGCTTCGTCGCCTTGATCAAGGAAATGGCCTTCGGCCCCGAGCGTGCCCGCGACGACCGCATCGTCGGCCTGCAGACGCCCGGCGGCTGCGGCGCGCTGCGCCTCGGCGCGGAACTCATCAAGGCGACCGGCTCGGATGCGCGCATCTTCGTCGGCCAGCCGACCTGGCCGAACCACACCCCGCTGATCGGCAGCGCCGGCGTGCCGTTCGTCGATTATCCTTATTACGACAAGGCCAAGAAGGCCGTCCTGTTCGATCGCATGATGGCCGCGCTCGAAGAGACGCGCGCGGGAGACATCGTCCTCGTCCACGGCTGCTGCCACAATCCGACCGGCGCCGATCTCAGCCTCGACGAGTGGAAGGCGCTGGCCGACATCGTGTCGCGCCGCGGCCTCGTTCCCTTGGTCGACCTCGCTTACCAGGGCCTCGGCAACGGGCTCGAGGCCGACGCGGCCGGCATGCGCCTGGTCGTCGACGCGGCCGACCAGGCCCTGGTCGCGCACAGCAACGACAAGAATTTCGGCCTCTATCGCGAGCGCACCGGATCCCTGTTCGTGAAGGGCAGCAATGCCGAGCAGGCCAAGGTCATCCTCGGCAATCTCGCGGTGATGGCGCGCACCAGCTGGTCGATGCCGCCCGATCACGGCGCCGCTGTCGTCCGCACCGTGCTCGACACGCCCGAACTCGCCGCCGACTGGCGCGCCGAGCTGGACGAGATGCTCGCCCGCATCCGCCACCTGCGCGCCCGCATTGCCGCCTTCGATCCGCGCCTTGCTTATGTCGACCAGCAGAACGGCATGTTCTCGATGCTGCCCCTGTCGCCCGAACAGGTCGCCGACCTGCGCGAGAAGGATGCGATCTACATGGCCGGTTCGGGGCGGTTCAACGTCGCCGGCCTGTCCGACGAGAATGTCGACCGTTTCGCGGCCGCCGTGGCGGCGCGCCTTCCGGAGTAATTTATGGCCGAAGATCTGGCGATGGCACCGAGGACCAGGGGGAACTCGCCCGATCCGGATTACGACTGGAGGAAGGTCGCCTACCTCCTCCAGCTGTCCCGCGCGCTCGACAAGCTCGAGGAAGAGACTCTCGTTCCCGAGAAGAAGGTGCTCTACCAATTCTCGGCGCGCGGGCACGACATGGCCCAGATCCTGCTCGGCTCGCGGCTCGATCGGCCCAAGGACGCGGCCTGCGGCTATTATCGCTCGCGGCCCCTGCTGCTCTCGCTCGGCGTGCCGCTCGAGGATGCGCTCGGCTCGGCGATGGGCCGCGCCGGCGGCTATTCGGACGGCCGCGACATCGGCGTCGTGTTCAACTATCCGAACCCGAACGGCGCCCCGGCGCTGCCGATGTCGGGCGGCGTCGGCGCGCAATATACGCCGACCGCCGGCTGGGCGCAGGCGATCGAATATTACCGGACCGTGCTCGGCGACGCGTCTTATGACGACGCGATGGCGGTCGTGCTGGGCGGCGACGCCTCGGTTGCGACCAACGGCTTCTGGGCGGCGCTGACGATCGCGACGACGCAGAAGCTGCCGATGCTCTTCTACATCGAGGACAATCAATACGGCATCTCGGTCCCCTCGACCTACCAGACTCCGGGCGGCAACATTGCCCGCAATCTCGAAAGCTTCACCGGTCTCCAGGTCTTCTCGGGCGACGGCACCGAGCCGGCCGAGGCGGCGCGGCTGCTGCGCGAGGCGACCGACCATGTCCGCGGGCGCAATGGGCCGGCCTTGCTGCGGCTGACGGTTCCGCGGCTCCAGGGCCACAGCTTCCAGGACACCCAGACCTATAAGAGCGAGGAATTCGTCGCCTCCGAATGGGCGCGCGATCCTCTGCCCAAATTGAAATCCTATCTGGTCGGCTCCCTGCTGGACGAAGCCGAGTGGGACAGGATCGCCGCCGAGGCCGCGGCCGCGGTTGAGACAGCGCGCGAGATCGCCGAGGCGCGCGGTGTGGCCGATCCCGAGACGGTCCTCGCCAACGTCTTCTACGAAGGCGAGATGCAGCAGATCGGCGGCCAGTGGACGCACGGCTACGTGGCGCCGGCGTCGACCGAGCACCCGAACCCCGAGGGCAAGCGCATCAACATGGTGACCGCGATCCGCCGGACGCTCGACCACGAGCTCGCGATCAACCCGCGGGTCCTTCTGTTCGGCGAGGATATCGGCCCCAAGGGCGGCGTCCACGCGGTGACGCTCGGCCTCCAGGACAAGTTCGGCATCGAGCGCGTGTTCGACACCAGCCTGTCGGAAGAAGGCATTGTCGGCCGCGCCGTCGGCATGGCGATGGCCGGCCTGATGCCGGTGCCCGAAATCCAATTCCGCAAATATGCCGAGCCCGCGCTCGAGCAGATCAACGATTGCGGCACGATGCGCTGGCGCACCCACAACCGTTTCGCCGCGCCGATGGTGCTGCGCATCCCGGGCGGCTTCTTCAAGTGCGGCGACCCGTGGCACAGCCAGACCAACGAGGTCCAGTTCGTCCACAATCCGGGCTGGAAGGTTGCGGTGCCGAGCAATGCCGAGGATGCGGTCGGCCTGCTCCGCACCGGCCTGCGCGGCAACGATCCGGTCGTCTTCTTCGAGCATCGCGCGATGCTCGACGACGTCTGGGCGCGCCGCCCCTATCCGGGGGACGATTATGTCCTGCCGTTCGGGAAGGCGAAGAAGACGCGCGAGGGCAGCGACATCACGATCGTGACCTGGGGGGCGATGGTGCCTCGCTGCGAGGAGGCGGCAAAGGACTTCTCCGCCGACGTGATCGATCTGCGCACTCTGATGCCGTGGGACCGCGAGATGGTGTTGGAGTCGGTCCGCCGCACGCGCCGCTGCCTGATCGTCCACGAGGATCTCCAGACCGGCGGCTTCGGCGCGGAGATTGCGGCCGTGGTCGCCGACGAAGCGTTCATGGATCTCGACGCGCCGGTCTCGCGCCTGACCATGCCCGATATCCCGAGCCCGCATAATCCGGTGCTGCTCGACTGGGCGGTCCCCTCGGTCGCGCGTATCCGGGCCAAGATCGACCAGTTGGTGGGGTTCTGAGCATGATCGACGTCATCGTCCCGGTCGAACAGGAGGGCACCAAGGCGGCGGTGCGGGCGTGGCTGAAGGCGGTCGGCGACCGCGTCGAGGTCAATGATCCGTTGGTCGAGCTCGAGACTGACAAGGTCGCCGTGGAGGTCCCGGCGCCGGCGTCCGGCGTGCTGCGCGAGATATTGCTGCACAGCGACGACGAGGCCGCCCCAGGCGCCGTGCTCGCCCGGATCGCGCCGCTCGCCGAGGTGATCGGCCATGAGCCGGATAGCCCGCGCACCGCGACCCCGGCATCCGCGGCCGAGCGGCCCCGTCACGATCCCGACCTGCGCCTGTCGCCGGCGGTGAAGCGCGCGCTTCTTCAGCACGATATCGATCCAAGCCTCATCGAGGGGACCGGCCGCGACGGCCGCATCACCCGTGCTGATGTCGACAAGGCGGTGGAACAGGCCACCAGGGTCCAGCCGGCCGCCGCTGCGCGCGGGGCGCCTTCGGCGCCGCCGAGCGACTCGTCGATAGCCTCGCACAGCGTGCCCCACGACCGCATGCGGCTGCGCATTGCCGAGAATATGCTGAACTCGGTCACGGTGGCGCCGCACGTCACCGCCATGTTCGAGGCGGATTTCAGCGCGATCATGGCCCATCGCGCGCGCCACAAGGATGTCTTCGCCAAGACCGGCGCGAAGCTCACTTATACCGCCTACATCGCCGCCGCGGCGGCCGAGGCGATGAAGGTCGCGCCCGCGATCAACAGCCGCTGGCACGACGACCGGCTCGAGATTTTCGGCGACGTCAATATCGGCGTCGGCACGGCGCTGGGCGAGAAGGGGCTGATCGTTCCGGTGCTGCGCAAGGTGCAGGCCCTGTCGCTGCAGGGCATCGCCGCCGGGCTCGACGCGCTGATCGAGAAGGCCCGCGCCGAAAAGCTCGGCAGCCAGGATGTGAAGGGCGGCACCTTCACCATTTCGAACCACGGCGTGTCGGGCTCCCTGTTCGCCTCGCCGATCATCATCGCCCAGCCGCAATCGGCGATCCTCGGCGTGGGCAAGCTGGAGAAGCGCGTGGTCGTGCGCGAAGTCGGCGGGATCGATGCGATCCAGATCCGGCCTTTGGCCTATGTGAGCCTCACCATCGACCACCGCGTCGTCGACGGCCACCAGACCAATGCCTGGCTCAGCCGCTTCGTCGAGGTGCTGGAAACCTGGCCGCTCGACTGAGCTCCCCGTCATTGCGGGGAGCGCAGCTTCGCTTCGCTCGCAACGACGATGGAGATTGGCTAGATTTAAGGAACAGCGCGATCCCCGTCTGCGTTCCACCCCTGTAACAAACACAGAGGTGCATCATGGAAGAGCGTCGTGACGGAGTCGTTGAGAAGGAAACCGTGATCGTCGAGCGTGGCGGCGGCGGCGGAATCATCGCCGCGATCGCCCTGCTGATCGCGGTAGTGGCGGTTCTCGCTTATTTCGGAATGCTGCCGATCTGACGGCGAAAAAAAAACGCCCCGGCCGCAAGGCCGGGGCGTTTCTCTACGCAAAGCTACGCTTACGAAACTTAGTAGCGGCACTTCTTGCTGACGACGTTGCGGTCGACATGGCGGCCGAGCAGAGCGCCGACGGCCGCACCGAGGATGGTGCCGGTGGCGCGCTCGCCGCGGGTGTCGATCGCCCGGCCGGCGAGAGCCCCGGCAGCGCCGCCGACCACGAGACCGGTCGTGCCGCTGCCCTTCTTGCAGACATCCTGGCGGTAGCCGCGGTAGGAGGACTGATGCTGGCCGCGGTGCGAATGGCTGTAGCCCGTCTGGTGCGCCAGCGCGGCGCTCGGCAGTGCGGGGACGGCCAATGTCAGGGCCGACGCGGCGAGAATGATATTACGCATAACTGATCTCCTTGGACGCTTCAGCGAACGACCGTGGCCGTCCTTGGCTGAGCCCCTTAGAGCCGAGTCGCATTGAGCCGCTCCTGAACCGGCTTGTTAGGCCCGGTTCAGTTAGCTGGCGTTCATGCGGCCTCTACGGCGTGTTCATGGTGAGGAGGTCGTAGGTCGCGACGACCTCGTCTTTCTGGTTGAAGACGTAGACCGCCCAGCGGACCTCGCCCTTCTCCGCGTCGCGCACGCTCTTCGACTTGACGGTCAATTCCACGCGCATCGAGTCGCCCGGGTAGAGCGGCGTCTGGAAGCGCAGATTCTCGAGGCCCGTATTGGCAAGCACCGGTCCGGGCGCCGCGTCCACGAACAGGCCGGCGGCGAAGGAGAGGATCAAATAGCCGTGGGCGACGCGGCCTTCGAAGATCGGGCTCGCCTTGGCCGCTTCCTCGTCCATGTGGGCGTAGAAGATGTCGCCGGTGAAGTGGGCGAAATGCTCGACGTCTTCGAGCGTGACCGTGCGGCTTGCGGTCTTGAGCGTGTAGCCGATCTCCAGCTCCGAAATGCGCTTGCGGAACGGATGGAGCTCGCCTTCCGGCTTGGGCGCGCCGGGCAGCCACTGCTTGACGATGCCGGAGAGCAAGGCGGGGCCGCCCTGGAGCGCGGTGCGCTGCATATAGTGGGTGACGCCGCGGATGCCGCCCAGTTCCTCGCCGCCGCCGGCGCGGCCGGGGCCGCCATGGACGAGGACGGGGAGGGGCGAACCGTGGCCGGTCGATTCCTTGGCGCTGGTGCGGTCGAGAATGAGCATGCGGCCGTGATAGGCGCCGGCGCCGAGCACGAATTCCTCGGCGACCTTGGGATCGAAGGTGAACAGCGACAGAGCGAGGCTGCCCATGCCGCGATTGGCGAGCGCGATGGCGTCGTCCAGGTCCTTGTAGGGCATGATCGTCGAGACCGGTCCGAACGCTTCGACGTCGTGGATCTCGGGCGAGCCCCAGGGATCGTCGGAGCGGAGCAGGATCGGCGTGATGAAGGCGCCTTCGCCGGCGACCGGCGCGCGATCGGGATCGCCCGAGACGATGCGGGCCGACTTGGAGAGTTCGGCGACGGCGTCGCGCACGGCGCGGAGCTGCGCGCGGCTGGCGAGGGCCCCCATCGTGACGCCTTCCTCGCGCGGGTCGCCGATCTTCACCTTGGCCAGGCGTTGGCTGAGCGCCTCCTGGACGGCGTCGAGATGCTCGGCCGGCGCCATCGCGCGGCGGATGGCGGTGCATTTCTGCCCCGCCTTCACCGTCATCTCGCGCGCGACCTCCTTGATGAACAGGTCGAATTCGGGCGTGCCGGGGGCAGCGTCCGGGCCGAGGATCGAGGCGTTGAGGCTGTCGCGCTCGGCGATGAACCGCACCGACTCGCGTGCCATCACCGGGTGCGCCTGCAGCTTCATCGCGGTCTGAGCCGAGCCGGTGAAGCTCACGACGTCCTGCAGCGTCAAATGGTCGAGCAGGTCGCCGACCCCGCCCATGATCAGCTGCAGCGCGCCGGGCGGCAGGATATTGGCCTCGATCATGATGCGGACGGCATGCTCGGCGAGATAGCCGGTCGAGGAGGCGGGCTTCACGACCGCGGGAACGCCGGCGAGGAGGGTGGGGGCGAGCTTCTCGAGCATGCCCCAGACCGGGAAGTTGAACGCGTTGATATGGACGGCGACGCCCTGCAGCGACGTGTAGACGTGCTGGCCGACAAAGCTGCCGGTCTTGGACAATGGCTCCATCTGGCCGTCGATCAGGATGCACTGGTTGGGCAGCTCGCGGCGGCCCTTGGACGAGAAGGAGAAGAGCGTGCCGGCGCCGCCCTCGATGTCGATCCAGCCGTCGGTGCGGGTCGCCCCCGTCTCGTAATTGAGTTCGTAGAGCTCCTCCTTGCGCGCCATGATCGCGTTGGCGAGATCCTTCAGCATCCAGGCGCGCTCGTGGAAGGTCATCTTGCGCAGCGCGGGCCCGCCGACATTGCGGGCGTGATCGAGCATCGCCTTGAAATCGAGACCCTCGCTGCCGGTGGTGGCGACGAGCTCGCCGCTAACGGCGCTGTGCACCTCGGCCAGATTGCCCGAGGCCGCGACCCAGCCGTCCTTGGCGTAGTTCAAGAGATTGATCGTTTTCATGTTCGTGTCCCAAAGCCGTTCGGGCTGAGCCTGTCGAAGCCCTCCAGTTGCTTTTTCCCCGCCTTCAAAGAAGGAACGGCCTTCGACAGGCTCAGGCCGAACGGGTTGATGCTCACTGCCCGGTGAATTTCGGTGTGCGCTTTTCCATGAAGGCGGCGACGCCTTCGCGATAATCGTCGCTGAAGCCGAGCGCGCGCATCGCGTCGCGCTGCAGGTCCAGCTCCTCGTCGAGGCTGTGCGACCAGCTTTCGCGGATCATTGTCTTGATCGCGGCGAGGCCCTTGGTCGGGGCCGTAGCGAAGCGGCTCGCGAGCGCGTCCACCTCGGCGTCGAGCGCGTCGTCGTCGACCGCCTTCCAGATCAGGCCCCATTCGGCCGCCTTGTCCGCGGGCAGCGGTTCGGCGGTGAGCGCCAGGCCGAGGGCGCGAGCCTGGCCGACGAGGCGCGGCAGCACCCAGGTGCCGCCGCTGTCCGGGATCAGGCCGATATTGGCGAAGGACTGGATGAACTTGGCCGATTTCGCCGCGATCACGATGTCGCAGGCGAAGGCGATGTTGGCGCCCGCGCCGGCCGCGACTCCGTTGACCCGCGCGACCACCGGCAGCGGCAGGCCGGTCAGGCGGCGGATCAGCGGGTTATAATATTTCTCGACCGACTCGCCGAGATCGACCTGCGCGCCCGGCGCCACGGCGCGGTCATTCAGATCCTGGCCCGCGCAGAAGCCGCGGCCGGCGCCGGTCAGCACAAGCACGCGCGCATCTCCGATTCGGTCGAGCGCGTCCCGGACTTCTTCGTGCATCTGGACGGTGAAGCTGTTCAGCCGGTCCGGGCGGTTGAGGGTGAGGCGGGCGATGCCGTCCTCGCTCTTGAAGTCGATCGTTTCGTAAGCCATGGAGGAGTTAATAGACCGATTGGTCGGGAAACCCAAGAGAGCATCCGTGACCGCTGACGAACTCGCCGAAAAGATCGCTTTCGACATGCTCGGCAAGGACGCCGCCGAGGCCGCATGGGGCATCGAGATAGAGGAAGTGCGGGTCGGCTATGCGCGCATCCGGATGCGCGTGCGCCGCGACATGCTGAACGGCCACGGCAGCACCCATGGCGGCATGACCTTCGCGCTCGCCGACACTGCGTTCGCCTACGCCTGCAACGGCCGCAACACCCGCACCGTCGGCGCGCAGGCCTCGATGATCTACCTCGATGCCGCGCGCGAGGGCGATGTGCTCGTCGCCGAGGCGCAGGAGGCGTCACTTGTCGGCCGCAACGGCGTTTACAACGTAGCGGTGCGAACCGACGACGGCCGTGCCATCGCCGAATTCCAGGGCTATTCCCGCAGCGTCGGCGGCCAAGTGATCGAAACCGGAGACCCAGAATGACCGAAGCCTTCATCTGCGACGCGGTACGGACGCCGATCGGCCGCTATGGCGGCAGCCTTGCCCATGTCCGCGCCGACGATCTTGCCGCGGTTCCGATCAAGGCGCTGATCGAGCGCAATCCGGGCATCGACTGGGCGCAGCTCGACGACGTCATCTATGGCTGCGCCAATCAGGCCGGCGAGGACAATCGCAACCTTGCGCGCATGGCGGGTCTGCTCGCCGGTCTTCCCGACGCCTCGGGCGGCGTCACGCTCAACCGCCTGTGCGGCTCGGGCATGGACGCCGTGGCGATGGCGGCGCGGGTGATCCGCGGCAGCGAGGCGGACCTGCTGATCGCGGGGGGATCGGAGAGCATGAGCCGCGCGCCGTTCGTGATGGCCAAGGCGACCTCGGCCTTCGACCGCAACGCCGAGATGTACGACACGACGATCGGCTGGCGCTTCGTCAACCCCAAGATGCGCGACGCTTATGGCGACGACACGATGCCGTCGACGGCCGAGAATGTCGCCCAGGACTTCCAGATCGGCCGCGAGGACCAGGACGCCTTCGCCGTGCGCAGCCAGGAGAAGGCCAGCCGGGCGCAGGAAAATGGCCGACTCGCTGCCGAGATCGTCGCCGTCACGATTCCGCAGCGCAAGGGCGACCCGGTGATGGTCGATCGCGACGAGCATCCGCGCACGACCAGTGTCGAGGCGCTGGCCAGATTGCGTCCGATCGTCCGCGCCGACGGCACCGTCACGGCCGGTAATGCCTCGGGCGTCAATGACGGCGCGGCGGCGATGATCGTCGCCAGCGAGGAAGCGGCCAAGCGCAACGGCCTGACGCCGCGCGCCCGCATTCTCGGCGCTGCCGTCGCCGGCGTGCCGCCGCGCATCATGGGCATCGGTCCCGCCCCGGCCTCGACCAAGCTGCTCGATCGGCTCGGCCTCAAGCTCGCCGACATGGACGTGATCGAACTGAACGAGGCTTTTGCCGCGCAGGGGCTCGCCGTGCTGCGCCAGCTCGGCGTCGCCGACGACGATTCCCGCGTCAACCCGAACGGCGGCGCGATCGCGCTGGGCCACCCGCTCGGCATGTCCGGCGCCCGCCTCGCATTGACCGCGACCGAGGAGCTGCAGCGCAACGGTGGGCGTTACGCTTTGTGCACGATGTGCATTGGCGTCGGCCAGGGCATCGCGATGGTGATCGAGCGGGTGTAATTAATTGACCGATCGGTCGGCTAATGATAAAAGCCGGCGAGGGAGTTAGCCATGTACACGACCGAATTGCAGAAGACGGCCCAGATTTCCTCGACCGAGGATCCGGAAAAGCTCGCCGCTTTCGAGGCGCGCGTGGCCGCCGACGAATTCATCGAGCCCAAGGACTGGATGCCCGAGGCCTATCGCCGCACGCTCACCCGCCAGATATCGCAGCACGCGCATAGCGAGATCGTCGGCATGCTGCCCGAGGGCAACTGGATCACGCGCGCGCCCTCGCTGCGGCGCAAAGCGATCCTGCTCGCCAAGGTGCAGGACGAGGCGGGCCACGGCCTCTATCTCTATTCGGCCGCCGAGACGCTCGGCACGAGCCGCGAAGAGATGATCGAGGCGCTCCACTCCGGCAAGGCCAAGTACAGCACAATCTTCAACTATCCGACGGTCACCTGGGCGGACATGGGCGCGATCGGCTGGCTGGTCGACGGTGCCGCGATCATGAACCAGGTGCCGCTGCAGCGCACCTCCTACGGCCCCTATGCACGCGCCATGGTTCGCGTCTGCAAGGAGGAGAGCTTCCACCAGCGCCAGGGCTACGAGATCATGATGCATCTCGCCGCCGGCACGGCCGCGCAGAAGCGCATGGCGCAGGACGCGCTCAATCGCTGGTGGTGGCCGAGCCTGATGATGTTCGGCCCGCCCGACGCCGACAGCCCCAATACGGCGCAGTCGATGCGCTGGCGGATCAAGCGCGACACGAACGACGAGCTCCGGCAGAAGTTCGTCGACATCACCGTGCCGCAGGCAGACGCGATCGGCCTCACCATCCCCGATGCCGACCTCAGGTGGAATGCGGAGAAGGACGGCTATGATTTCGGCGAAATCGACTGGGCCGAATTCTACGCGGTGGTGAAGGGCGAAGGCCCGGTCGCGAAGGAGCGGATGAAGGCGCGCCGCGAGGCGTGGGAGACGAATGCCTGGGTGCGCGAGGCCGCAGCCGCCTACGCCGCCAAGCAGGACGCGAAGAGGAAAGCGGCGTGAGCAAAGATTGGCCCTTGTGGGAAGTGTTCGTCCGTTCGAAGGGCGGGCTTTCCCATCGTCACGTCGGCAGCGTCCATGCGCCCGACGCCGAGATTGCGGTGCGCCACGCGCGCGACACCTATACGCGGCGGATGGAGGGCGTGAGCCTGTGGGTCGTGCCCTCGGCCTCGATCACCGCCTCCGATCCGGCCGAGGACGGGCCGATGTTCGAGCCGGCGCAGGACAAGATCTACCGTCACCCGACCTTCTACAACATCCCCGAGGGCATCTCGCACATATGATGGCCTCGCTTCCTCCGATCGACCTGCCGACGGGCGCGCAAGGCGAAGGCGCGTTCGACGCGCCCGCCGCCGATGCCGGCCGCGATGCTTTGGTCGATTATGTGCTGCGCC
Source organism: Sphingomonas sp. LY54 (assembly GCF_035594035.1). Taxonomy (NCBI): domain Bacteria; kingdom Pseudomonadati; phylum Pseudomonadota; class Alphaproteobacteria; order Sphingomonadales; family Sphingomonadaceae; genus Sphingomonas; species Sphingosinicella wutangchuni. The sequence continues at coordinate 660,412 of NZ_CP141588.1, read as the reverse complement.
TCGGCGACGACAGCCTGATCCTCGGCCAGCGGCTCGGCGAGTGGACCGGGCACGCACCCAGCGTCGAGGTCGATCTCAGCCTCGCCAACATGGCGCTCGACCTGATCGGCCAGGCCACCCTGTTTCTCGGCCATGCCGGGGCGCTGGAAGGGAAGGGCCGCGACGGCGACAAGCTCGCCTTCCACCGCGACGTGCTCGATTTCCGCAACTGCCTGCTGGTCGAGCAGCCCAATGGCGATTTCGCGCAGACGATGGCGCGCCAGTTCCTGTTCTCGACCTGGCAGAAGATGCTGTTCGACCACCTCGTGGCCTCGACCGACGAGACGATCGCCGCGATCGCCGCCAAGGCGGTGAAGGAGGTCGCCTATCACGAGGAATTGAGCGCCGAGTGGGTGATCCGTCTCGGCGACGGCACCGACGAGAGCCGCACGCGCATGCAGGACGGGCTCGACTGGATGTGGCGCTTCGTGCCTGAACTCTTTGAGATGGACGCGGTCGCCGCCGACATGGCCGCGAACGGCGTCGGCGCCGATCTTGCGGCGTTCCGCGGCGATTTCGATCGCAAGGTTCGCGCCGTGGTCGAGGAAGCGACGCTCACGCTCCCGCACGACCAGCGCCCGATCCTCGGCGGCCGCAAGGGCCATCACAGCGAGCATCTCGGCCATATCCTCGGCACGATGCAGTTCCTGCCGCGGGCCTATCCGGACGCGACATGGTAGCCGTCCGCAAAGCCGACGATCTGACCGAGCGGCTCTGGGCCGTGCTCGAAACCGTGCCCGATCCGGAGATACCGGTCGTGTCGGTGGTCGATCTCGGCATCGTCCGTGAGGTTTCGGACGAGCGGGTGACGATCACGCCGACCTATACCGGCTGTCCGGCGACACAGGTGATCGAGCGCGACATTCGCGACGCGCTGGACGCCGCCGGCTATCGCCATGTCCGCATCGACACGGTTCTGGCCCCGCCCTGGACCACCGACTGGATCAGCGCGGCTGGCCGCGAGAAACTGCTCGCCTACGGCATCGCGCCGCCGGTTCCCGCGGGCCAGCGCGACGTGGCCTGTCCGCAATGCGGCTCGACCGAGACCGAGGAAATCAGCCGCTTCGGATCGACCCCGTGCAAGGCGCAATGGCGTTGCCGCGACTGCCTCGAGCCGTTCGACCTGTTCAAATGTCATTGAGAGACTGAATGTCCGTCAGCTTCCACACGCTCAAGATCGCCGAGATGGTTCCCGAGACGAGCGACGCCACGTCGATTCGCTTCGACGTTCCCGAGGAGCTCAAGGAGACCTTCCATTTCGCGCCGGGGCAGCATTTGACGCTGCGCGCCGAGATCGGCGGCGAGGAAGTGCGGCGCAACTATTCGCTCTGCGTCGCCCCGCAGGACGGCGAGCTCAAGGTGACGGTGAAGCGCATCGCCGGCGGACTCTTCTCCAACTGGGCCAACGACAATCTGAAGCCCGGCGACGCGCTCGACGTGATGGCGCCGCACGGCAGCTTCACCTGGGAGTTCGCGCCCGGGGCGCGCAATCATTATGTCGGCTTCGCCGGCGGCTCGGGCATCACCCCGGTCCTGTCGCTGCTGAAGACGGCGCTGACGACCGAGCCGGACAGCCGGTTCACGCTCTTCTACGGCAATCGCGACAGCTCGTCGGTGATCTTCCTGGAGGAGCTGGCGGGGCTCAAGAACCGCTTCATGGGCCGGCTTCAAGTCCACCATTTCCTGTCCGACGAGGCCGAGGATATCGAGCTGTTCAACGGCATGCTCGATCGCGCCAAATGCGACCTGATCCTGACCGAGCTGGTCGAGCCGGCGGAGGTGGATTCCTTCTTCATCTGCGGCCCCGGCCCGATGATGGACGCGGTCGAGGCAGCCCTGCTCGGCAAGGGCGTCGACAAGCACAAGATCCACATCGAACGCTTCACCGCCGACCGACCGTCGGGGGCGCTGGCGGCGCAGATACAGGCGCTGCAGCAAGAAGCGCAGGGGCTGACGATGCTGGTGACTCTGGACGGCCGCAAGCGCCGCGTCGCCTTCGATGCCGCCGCCGGCAACATTCTCGACAGCGCCCGTGCCTCGGGCCTGCCCGCGCCTTATGCGTGCAAGGCCGGCGTCTGCGCCACGTGCCGCGCCCGCGTCGTTTCGGGCGAGGTCGAGATGGCGGCGCGCTACGGCCTCAGCGACGAGGAGATCGCCGCCGGTTACGTGCTGACTTGCCAGTCAGTGCCGAAGGGCGAGGGCGTCGAGCTCGACTACGACGCCTGAACGCCGGCGAGACCGTCCAGCATCAGGTCCACCGCCATGTCGGCGAGGCCTTCGGGCGTGACCGCGCCGTCGGCGCGAAACCATGTGTGCGTCCAGTTGATCATGCCGAAGAACAGCATCGTCAGCGGAAAGGCGAGGGGGGCGGTGTCGGGGCGGATCTCGCGGATCTGCTCCTCGACGATGGCAATGATGCGGCGCTGCTTGGCGACGACGTCGCCGCGCCGCTCGGGCGGCAAATTGTCGAGTTCGTTAAGCAGCACTTTGTGGCTGTCGGCCGCGTCGGCATAGAGCTGCATGAAGGCCAAAGCGAGCGCATGGAGCCGGTCGCGCGGCCCGAGCGCGCTTAGCCGCAGCACGTCCTCGGCGGCATCGACGAGCAGCTCGAGGTGCGAGGCCATGACCTCGTGGAGGATGTCCTCCTTCGACGGGAAATAATGATAGACGAGCGACTTGGAGGCGCCGCAGGCCTTGGCGAGGTCGGACACCGACGCGCCCTGGAAGCCCTGGCGCGCGTAGAGATGGGAGGCGGCGGCGACGATCGCGTCGCGGCGCTTGTCGTAATCGGGGGACTGGGGACGGGCCATGGCCGCCGCACCTTATGGGTACGGCGGCGCAGGGGCCAAGCTTATTTGCGGGTGCCGGTATATCCGCCGGCGGCGGCGGCCACGCCGTAGCCGCCGACATTGCGGTCATAGTCGATGACGGCGCGGGTGACGCTCTGCATCATCTGCATGCGCTGGACGATCGGCGCCGAGGTCTGGCGGATCATCACGGCCACCGAATAGGACTTGCCGTCGGGCGAGGTGACGATGCCGATGTCGTTGTAGCCGGACTGGACCGGGCCGAGCACCTGGCCGGTGCCGGTCTTGTGTGCCAGCGACCAGCCGGGGGCGAGGCCGCCCTTCAGCCGCTGCGGACCGGTGGTGGTGTTCGACATGATCGACAGGATGCGGGCGGTCGAAGCCGGCGAAAGCAGCTCGCCCTTCTTGAGACGCGCCAACGCGTTGACGACGCCCACCGGGGTCGCGCCGTCGACCGGGTCCGATACGTAGCGGTTGAAGGCGGCGCGGCGGACGTCCTGCGGCACGGCCGAGCGCGCGGCGTAGAAGCCGTTGCCGGTCGAGAAAGCGGGGTTCCAGCTGATGCCGGCAATCGCGCTCTGCATCAGGCGCTCGCCCGGGCCGAAGCGGATGCCGTCTATCCCCTTGCGGGTGAGAAAGGCGCGCACGGCGTCCGGCCCGCCGGCACGGCGCAGCACGAAATCGTTGGCGGTGTTGTCGCTCTTCTGCATCGCCGTCTGGAGCAGGTTCGCCAGCGTGGTGTCGTAGCCGTTGGCTCCGATCCGGCCGGCGATCGGCTGGTTGAACAAGGTGAGATCGGACTTGCGCACGGTGACCGGGACGGAGAGGTCGAGTTCGCCGCGGTCCTGCTTGTCGAGCGCGGTCAGCGACACCCAGAACTTGCTGACGCTCTGCTGCGGGAAGTGCGACGCCCCGTCATAATGGGTGACGTAGCCGGTCTGGATATCCTTGACCGCGATGCCGACATCGCCGTTGAACTCGCGGCCGATCGAGGAGACGCGCGCCTCGAGGATCCGCTGGGCGGTCGCTTCCTGTGGCGAGACCGGGGCGGGAGCCGGCGTGTAGACCTGGGCGGCCGTGCGCGTGCCGGGCGCCGGTGCGGCGGTCGCGCTGTCACTGGGATGCGTAGTCACGGCCAGCGCCGTGGACACGCCGAGTGCGACGAAGAAGGCGGTCTTGGCTCCGCGGGTCGACTGACCAGGCTCAAACGGCTTGCGCGTCAATTTCACTCTTTGCCCCTCACTAACATCTTATGCTCTAATGATTTCATCATAGCCGGTTCCGCATTTCTGTCAGCTTAATCGCCTAAAAATGTGGACGAACCGAGACTCCGGCGGGGCGAATCGAATCTAAACGCGGAACTTAAAGCCCGAACCAGCCTTCGTCGGCGGCGCCGATCGGCATGCCCGGCGGGACGACCGGCACGCGCTTCGGCTCGGCGAGGAGCTTGTCGAGCGCTTCGCGGTCGCCAAGCAGGCGGGCGAGCCCGCGGCTCCAGTCCCGCTCGGCCTCGTTGCCCGATCTTTTGGCGAGCGACGCGCCGAGGCGACGCAGCCGCTCGTCCAGCGCCAGTGCCAGGGTCGGCGAAAGCGCCGGATCGCGCTGCACCCGCGCCAGCGCCAGGGCCGTGGTCGTCGCGACGCGGCGACGGACGGACTCCCGGCCGCTGTCGCCCGCGGCCGAGAAGGAGTTGGCGATCACCCGGTCGATCAGCTCGGCCGCACCGAGTTGCGAGCCGTCTACGCGGTTCTGCTCGGCGAGGCGGTTGAGCCGCTCGGGCGCGAGCAGGGCGTTGAGCGTTACCGTCGCCGCGACCTCGCTCGCGACGAGCGGATCGAACACGGGGCCGCCGGCAGTGCGGAATATCTCGATGTCGAACTGGCGGTCGTTGCTGCCCGACCAACCGGACGAAAGATAAGGGAGTAGGTGGCCGGGCACTTCGAGCTGTTCGGGCGCCAGCGTGGCGAGCAATGCCTCGAGCGCGCGCCGCTGCGACGCTTCGGGGACGGCCGGGGAGGCCTCGCGGCCGTCGCCGCGCAGCGCGTAGCTGAAGTCGACGCCGCCGACGAGCTTGGCCGCGCCTTCGACCTGATAACGGTGGAGCAGCCAGATCGGCACGAACTTGCGGCGCAGATTGGCGACCGGCTCGTTGGCGGCGAGCGCGCCGAGCCCGAAGCGGTCGACCGCGGCGCGGCGCACGGCGGTCATCCGCTCGAGTTCGGCCGCAGGATCGGCGTGATCGTCCCAGAGCCCGCCCCAGGGCTGGGCGGTGCCCACGGGTCGCGCGTCGTTGTCGGCGGCGTAGCGCAGCCCTTCGGCGACCGCCGCGGCGGCCTTGGCCTGTGCCTCGGCGTCGTTCGCGGCGCCGTAGAGCCAGTCGATCGCATAATTGTCCCAGCGACCCATGCCGACGCCATAAGCGTCGCTGAGGTCGGGCGCGCCGTCGACGAGGCCGACGCGCGGCGCGGGATAGTCCATCACCGAATAGCGGCCTTGGGTGCTCGCTGCGAAATTGTGGGCGAGGCCGAGCGCGTGGCCGACTTCGTGGGCGGCGAGCTGGCGCAGCCGGGCGAGCGAGGCCTGGATCGGGTCGTTGCGACCGCCGGTCCCAACCTTGTCGGCGCCGACCAGCCCCTCGAAGATCAGCATGTCCTGGCGCACCCGCAGCGAGCCGAGCAGGACCTGGCCCTTGACGATTTCGCCGGTGCGCGGGTCCTCTACCACCTGGCCGTAGGACCAGCCGCGGGTGGCGCGGTTGACCCAGTTGACGACGTTGTAGCGTATGTCGAGCGGATCGATCCCCTCGGGCAGGATCTCGACGCGGTAGGCGTCGATATAGCCGGCATCCTCGAACGCCTGCTTCCACCAGCTCGCGCCTTCGTAGAGCGCGGTGCGGATCGGCTCGGGCGCCGACCTGTCGATGTAGAAGACGATCGGCTTCTTCACGCGCGATTTCGGGGCGGCCGGGTCCGTCTTCTCGAGCCGGAAGCGGTTGGAGAGTTCGTAAACGATCGGCTGGCCGAGCGGCGCGGCATAATCGAGCACCTGGGTGGCGAAGCTGCCGCCGCGCGGGTCGAAGCGGCGCGGGCGATAGCCGGCGTCGGGCAGCTTCACCAGCGAATGGCGGACGACGAAGCTCAGGTTCCCGCTGGCCGGGGCGATATTGTTCACCTCCGCGCCCGGCTCGGCCGAAACGAAGGTCTGGCGAGCCTCCATCTCGATATTCTCCGGGAAGACCTTGACCGAGGCGGGGTCGGCGACGGTGAGGTCCTTCGACAGAGCGAAGCCCTTTTCGCCGGCGCCCTTCAGCGCCGGGGCGATGCCGAGCGTGTCGAGCGCCAGGAAAGGCGACAGGTCGACCAGCTGGCGCCCGTCCGCGCCGTCGATCGCGTCGCCCATCCACAGGGTCGAATAAGCGAAGCTGTCGCGCGCCGCCTGCTGCTCGGGGGCAGGAGCGTTGGTGGCGCGGAAGCGGGGATTCTCGACTTCGATCGCGATCTTCTTGCCGATGCGGCGGAAGACGACGAGCTTCGATCCGCCGCTCAGCGCCCGGTCCAGCCCCACGGGCGCGGCGCCGAGCCCGGTCTTCAGCGCGGTCACGTAGAGATAGCGCCCCGAAAGGCCGTCGCGGTCCGGCGCGGGCAACGACAGCAGGATGCGGCCGCCCTTGGCGTCGACATGGACCGGCAGCAGCCCGCTCTGCGCGACGGTGCCTTCGAGCGGCGCCGGCGCCGCGGCGGCGAGCGCGGTGGGCGAGGCGGCGAGCAGGAGTGCGGACAGGAATGCGGCGGCCACAGGCTTCATTTCGGGATCCCCTTTTCCGCTACGCCTAGCCTTCGGCGGCGGCGGCTGTCGAGGCGCTATCCGCCGGCCAGTCGAGCCATTCGCGCGGCGAAGGCGGCAACCCCGGGTTTTGCGGGTATTGATACGGTGTAACATCCCGACTAAGGCCGCTTCGCCATTCCGGAGTTTGTATGCCGAAGCTTGCCCTGTTCCTTGCCACTTCCGCGCTCGTGGCCGTCCCCGCGCTCGCGCAGCAGACGGCGTCCAGCCCGCCCCCGCACCAGCCGCGTAGCGGCGAATATCATGCCGCGGAATCGGAAGACATCGTCATCACTGCCGATTTCGTGCGCGAGCTCGATCTGCTGTCAGGCCGGTCGGTGCTGAGCGGGACCGAGCTGACGCGCGACCTGAGGCCCCAGATCGGCGACACGCTGGCGCGGCTGCCGGGCGTTTCGGCCACCTCGTTCAGCCCGGGGGCGTCGCGGCCGGTGCTGCGCGGTTTCCAGGGCGAGCGCATCCGCGTGCTCACCGACGGAATCGGCGCGATCGACGTGTCGAACACCTCGGCCGACCATGCCGTGACGATCGATCCGCTCACGGCCGAGCGGATCGAGGTGCTGCACGGCCCGGCGGTCCTCCTGTTCGGGAGCCAGGCGATCGGCGGCGCGGTCAACGTGCTCGACCGCCGGATTCCGCGCAAGGTGCCGGACGAGATCGCCCATGTCGAAGCGCTTGCCACCTACGGCTCGGCCGCCGACGAGCGCAGTATCGGCGCCTCGGTCGACGTGCCGGTCAGCGACAGCGGCTTCGTCGCCCATTTCGATGGCAGCTACCGCAAGAGCGGCGATCTGGAAGTGGGCGGCTTCGTGCTCGCGCCGTCGCTGCGCGCCGAGCAGCTCGCGATCGCCGCCGAGGAAGAAGCCGAAGGCCATGCCGACGAGGCGGCCGAAGCGCGAGACCTCGCGAACCGCAGGGGCAAGGTCGCCAACACCGGCACCGAGACCAAGACGCTCGGCGCCGGCCTGGCCTTGATCCGCGACGGCGGCAGCCTCGGCTTCTCGGTCAGTTGGTACGACAGCGATTACGGCGTCCCCAGCCGTCCCGGCGCGCACCATCATCACGAGGAAGCCGAAGGCGAGGGCCATCATGGCGACGTCCCGGTGACGATCGGCCTCGAGCAGATCCGCGCCGACCTGCGCGGCGAAGTCGACATCCACGGCAGCTTCATCGACGCGCTGCGCGTCCGCCTCGCCGCCGCCGATTACGAGCATACCGAATTTGAGGGCGACGAGGTCGGCACCGTCTTCAAGACCCAGGGCATGGAAGGGCGCGCCGAGCTGGTGCAGGCCGACCGCGGCGGCTGGCGCGGCGTCAGCGGCGTCCAGTTCTTCAGCCGCGATTTCGCGGCGACCGGCGCCGAAGCGTTCGTGCCCCCCAACGTGACCAGCCAGTTCGGCCTGTTCACTTTGCAGGAATATGATCTGGGTGCGCTCGGCCTCGAGGCCGCGCTGCGCCGCGAGCATACCGACGTCGAAGCCGATGTGATCGGGGTCGTGCGCGACTTCACGGCCTGGTCGGGCGCGCTCGGCGCTTCCTACGACATCGGCAAGGCCGTGAAGGTCGGCGCCAACGTGTCGCGCGCCGAGCGAGCGCCTTCCGCCGAGGAATTGTTCTCGAACGGCCCGCACGTCGCCACCCAGGCGTTCGAGATCGGTGATCCGACGCTCGGCAAGGAGAAGAGCTGGGGCGCCGAAGCCTATGTCCGCGCCCAGACCGAGGACTGGAAGCTGAGCTTCACTGCCTTCGCCAACTGGTTCGACGATTATATCTTCTCGGCCGAGACCGGGGCGGAGATCGACGAGCTTCCGGTATTCCAATATTTCCAGCGCGACGCCCGCTATGTCGGCTTCGAGGCCGAGGCCTCCGCCACGCTGTTCCGCACGGCCGGCTTCAAGTTCGTGGGCGACCTCGTGACCGATTATGTCCGCGCGACGATCAAGGAAGGCGGCCCGGTGCCGCGCATCCCGCCGCTTCGCGTCCTCGCCGGGCTGGAGGCGCAGTCCGACGCGGTCGATGCGCGGGTCGAGGTGGAATGGTCGGACGAGCAGGACCGCGTCGCCAGCTTCGAGACGGCGACCGACGGCCATACCTTGGTCAACGCCTCGGTCGCCTGGCACCCCTGGGGCAAGCGCAATCCGACGACTTTGATGCTGTCGGCCAACAACATCTTCGACGTCGACGCGCGGCGACACGCCAGCTTCACCAAGGATTATGTGCCGATGGCCGGGCGCGACATCCGCGTGACCGCCCGGTTCAGCTTCTAAGGCGCCGGCCCCTCCCAGCGGGAGGAGCCGAGCCTCATTCGGCGAGGAAGGCCTTCACTTCAGCCGCGAAGGCTTCGGGCTGGTCGAACATGATGAAGTGCCACGCGTCGGGCACGTGCTTGAGCTTCGCCTGGGGCAGGTTGGCGAACGACATCTTGTAGACCGCCTCCATCTGCGCATCGGTCATCGGGATGTTCGGGCCGCGGACGAACAGCACCGTCACCGGCACCTTGAGATTGGCGAGCTCGGGGCGGAGGTCGGTGACGATCAGATCGTGCATCGCGCGGGCGGCCATCGCCTGGTCGCTGCCGAGCGAAGCGGCGATCGCGGCGGGGCGCTGATCCTCGGCCTTCACCATTGTCGCAATCGTGCCCTCGACATGCTTGCGCCGGTCCTCGGGCGAGGCGGCGGTCAGGCCGTCGCGAACCTTGGCGGCGGCTGCGGCGATGCCGGCCGCATCGGCGCCGGGCGCGAACATCATGCCGATCGAAGGCAGCATGTCGACGACCATCACCTTGGATGCGGCCTCGGGATGGCGCGCGGCGATCATCATCGCCAGCGAGCCGCCCATAGAATGGCCGATCACGGCCGGACGGACCTTGGCTTCCTTGATGTAGCGCGCGATTTCCTCGGCGAGCACGGGCACGATCGGCCCGGTGCCGCCATTGCCGCCGATCGGATGGCCGGCAAATCCGTTCACCTGGACGAGATGGTAGCGATAGCCCGGCACCGCCGCGACCGTGCCTTCCCAGACGTCGCGCGTCGAGCCGAGGCCGGGGACCAGCACCACGTCGGGGCCTTCGCCCTTGGTGACGACGCTGATCCGATCGGACTCGAAGCCTTTCGCTTGCGCCGTGCCGAAGGGGAGGAGGCAGGTCGCCGCCAGCATCGCCGCGGCAGTGAGGAATGTCCGTCGCTTCATATTACCCCCGATACCAATCCTTGTTCAGCCGCGACGCGGCGACCGCGTAGATGGCCGAGCTTAGCAGATAGAAGCCCAATCCGTAGAGGATTGAATATTGGAGCGAATTGACGCCGTGCGCTTCCGTCATCCGCACCGACATGAAGCCCAGAAACCAGGTGCCGAAGCCGATGCCGATCAGATTGTTGATGAACAGGAAGCTGGCCGAAGAGGTCGCGCGCATGTTGGGCGGGACGATGTGCTGGACGGCCGAGATGACCGGCCCCAGCCACGCCAAGGCCAGCATCTGGCCGACCGCGAACAGGATCCAGGCCACGACCAGGGACTCGGCGAACAGGCCGAAGGCGAAGCAGGGCGCCGCGATCGTGAAGCAGGCCGCCGGAATGAGGGCGTAGGCGCGCGGGTTGGTCGGCCCTGTCTTGTCGCCGATCCAGCCGCCGAGCCAGGTGCCGGCGACGCCGCCGACCAATACGATCGTGCCGTAGAACAGGCTGAGGTCGAACAGCTCCAGCCCGAACGTGCGGTTGAAGAAGGAAGGGAGCCAGAAGATCAGGCCGTAGCCGAGGATCGATCCCGACGCGGCGCCGAACGAGAGCAGCCAGAAGCTCGGCGTCGCAGCGAGCCGCCTGGCGACGGTGAGGAAAGGCGGGGCAGGATCGCTGGCCTGGCCGTCCGCGCTGTCGAAGCCGCCGCGGATCGGCTCCCTGATGCCGAATTTGACGAGCAGGGCGGCAGGAATGCCGGCGAGGCCGACGATCAGAAAGGCCGAGCGCCAGTCGAGCGCGGTCGTGATCCAGCCGCCGAAGAAGATGCCGAGCGCCGAGCCGATCGGGATGCCGAGCGAGAACAGGGCCATCGCCCGCGCCCGCCGTTCGCGCGGGAAGAAATCGGAAATGAGGGCGTAGGCGGGGGCGATGCCGCCCGCCTCGCCGACCGCGACGCCCATCCGCGCGAAGACGAGAGACGTGAAATTCTGGGCGAGGCCGCACACAGCGGTGAAGCCGCTCCACAAGGCGACCGAGATCGCGATGATGTTGACCCGGCTGCGACGGTCGGCGAGCCAGGAGATGGGGATCGCGAGCGCGCTGTAGAAGAAGGCGAAGGCGATGCCGAGATAGCTCAGCGATTCATCGTCGAGCTGGAACTCCGTCTTGATCGGCACGGCGAGCACGCCGATGATCTGACGGTCGATGAAATTGAAGATGTAGGCGAGGAGCAGGATGAGCAGCACCCGTCCACCGGGCGTCTGAGCCTGCTTCAAGGGTGTCGTCACTCCGCTCCTCGCTTTCGTCATCCGATCAGAACTTCACGCCGGCCGAGAGCGTGAAGGTGCGCGGCGGGCCATAGAAGCCGATGATCGAGTTTCCAAGCAGAGCGCCCGGGAAGTTGTAGCCGCCCACGCGATACTGCTTGTCGAACAGGTTGCGGCCGTGGAGGCCGAGCTGGAAGCGGTCGTTGTCCGACGTCCAGACCAGGCTGGCGTCGACAATTTCGTAAGCGTCCTGGTCGAGGACCGGGTTGGCCACCTCGAACAGCGAATAGTCGCTGCGGAAGGAGAGGGCGGGCGTGAACGCGATGCGGCCGGCCGAGCCAAGATCCTTGGTGTAGTGGAGCGTGACATTGCCGTTCCAGGCCGGCGTGTTCTGGAACAGGCGCTGGTCGGCGACATCGCGCACCACCAGGTCGGTGCCCAGCGACAGGAACTCCTTGAACTTCGCGTTGGTGTAGCCGATCGCGAAGGTCACCTGGAGGTCGTCGTGCGGGATGATCCGCCCTTCGAGCTCGAGGCCGTAGATGCGCGACGAGCCGGCATTCTCGACCGAGCTCACGACGGTGGTCCCGAACAGGAACTGGGTCGTGATCTGCTGGTCCTGATAGTCGGAGTAGAAACCGGCAAGGTTCAGGAACAGGCGGCGGTCGGCGAAGGCGCCCTTCAGGCCCACCTCATAGGCGTCCACCGTCTCCGGCGCGTAGCCGTTGATCGTGTTCGGCGTGAAGATGGCGTCGCCGCGCGGATCGAAGCCGCCCGACTTGTAGCCCTTGTTGTACGACGCATAGATCATCAGGTCTTCGTTCGGTTCGTAGCGAAGGCTGACGCGTGGCGTGAACTGCGAGTCGGTGCGGTCGTTGGTGTAGTCGGTGCGGGTCCGGAACTGGACGGCGCTTGCGTTGCCGAACAGCGGGCTGCGGATGCCGAGATAATCGGCGCGGAACACCGTGCCCTCGCGCTTGTCGCGGCTGTAGCGGCCGCCGAGCGAGACCGAGAACTGCTCGTTCAACTGGACGCTGACGTCGCCGAACACGGCCCAGCTCTTGGTGTCGACGTCGCCGCTGGTGAGCGTGGTGAGGTTGGCGTTGCCGATCACCGTGTCGAATGCGCCCGAGGCCGAATTGTCGAGATAATAGAGGCCGACCACGCCCTGGACCGCGTCGCTCTCATACAGCGCCTGGAATTCCTGGGTGAACTGTTTGTCCTTGTAGAAGGACGGGATGTCGAGCACCGGCCCGGGCATTCCGTCGAAGTCGATCAGGGTCTCGGTATGGCCCTTGCGGAAGGCGGTGATCGATTTCAGTGTGACGGCGTCGGTCGCTTCATATTCGATCGTGCCGGAAATGCCGCTCGTCTCGACATTGTTCTCGTCGCCGATGCCGGCGCGGGTGTCGTACACGCTGTCGAGCGGAGCGCCGATCGCGGTGCCGTTGCCGAGCAGGCGGTAGCCGTGGCGCGGGTTCGATTCATCGTCGGTCTTGTCGGCGGCGATGCGGATGAAGAGCGCATCGGACGGCGTCAGTTCGAGGCTGAGGCGGCCGGCCATCACGTCCTTGTTGTAATGCTCGGCGCCGCTGGTGAGGTTCTTGCCGAAGCCGTCGCGCTTGTAGATCGCGAACGCGCCGCCGACCGAAACCCAGTCGGCGATCGGGACCGCGACCTGGCCGATCAGGTCGGTTTGGTCGTACGAGCCGTAGGATGCGCGGACCTGGCCGCTGAAATCATTGCCGAGGCGCTTGGTGACATATTTGATCGCGCCGCCGATCGTGTTGCGGCCGTAGAGCGTGCCCTGCGGGCCGCGCAGAACCTCGACGCGCTCGACGTCGAAGATGTCGAGCACCGCGCCCTGCGGACGGGCGACATAGACGTCGTCGATATAGAGCCCGACGCCGGGCTCGAAGCCCCACACCGGGTCCTGTTGGCCGATGCCGCGGATGAAGGCAATCAGGGTCGAGTTCGAACCGCGCGCAATTTGCAGCGTCAGGTTCGGGGTCTGCTGCTGCAGGTTGGTGATGTCGACGGCACCCTGCTCGGCGAGGGCGTCGCCGCTGAACGCGGAGACCGAGAGCGGGACGTCCTGCAGGTTTTCCGCGCGACGGCGGGCGGTGACGACGATGTCGCCGTCATTGCGCGCGTCCGCGGTCTCGACACCGGCGGTTTCGTCGACGGCGGGTTCGTCGGTCGTCTGCGCGGCGAGCGGCGCGGCGATGAGCCCGGCGGCGATCGCCGTGGTCAGCCGGAGTGTGGTGGTCAGTCTGGAAATGCGAGCCATGACGTCTCTCCTCTTATGCTGTGATGTGCGGTTGGCGGATGCGCGGCAGGCTGGCCGCGAAGTCCCTGATGGTCTGGTTGAAAAGCTCGGCCTGTTCGATGTGCGGGCTGTGGCCGGATTGATCGAACTCGATGATCTTCGAGTTCGGAATGGCGGCTCCGAGATAGTCGGCAGTGTCGGAGCCGTAGAGGTGGCTGTGCGCGCCGTGTGCGATCAGGGTCGGCTGGCGGATGCGGCCGAGGCCGGCGCGGAAATCCTGTTCGACCAGGGAGCTCCACAGCGCGCTGATCGCGGCGCCATCGTTGCCCTGGAATTCCTCGCCGGCCCAGCGCGCCTTGTGGGGGCTTCCCGGCTGCGCGAAGATCGCCTGGCCGGCGCTGTTGGCGAACGTCGCGAAGTCGGTTTCGATCGCCTGGCGGCGGGCCTCGCAGGCCTCGCGCGAGAGGCCGAGCGTCCATTCCCCGTCGTTCAGCACGCGCGGCGTCATGTCGACGATCACCGCGCCGGCGAAGCGTTCTGCGGCGGGGCCGGCCAGGACATGCCACAGCACGGAGGCGCCGAGCGACCAGCCGACGCCGATCACGTCGCGCAGGTCGAGCGCCGCGACCAGTTCGGCAATGTCCTCGCCGAGCCGTTCGACGGTCAGGCCGTGCTCGGCGCGGGAATCGCCGTGGCCGCGCAGGTCGACGCGGATAATGCGGAAATCGTCGGCGAGGGCGCGCTGCTGCTCGAAGAAGCCGCGGTGCGCCATTAGCCCGTGCAGCAGGACGAGCGGGCGGCCTTCGCCCTCGTCCTCATAGACGATGCGCGTGCCGTCGGATGCGGTGAAATGCTGCAACGATACCCCTCCCAGGAACGGCTCCTCTTCCGGGAGTTCGCTCTTCCCGCCGGTGCCACGACGTGAAACATGAGTCAATGTTCAAGTTGGATGTGTGTCCATTGCATTGGCGAAGTGTTGCAGGCAGGCTTCACCCATGACGGACAAGACACCGCGCACCGAGCGCGGACGAAAGACGCTGCGGCGGGTGCTGGAGGCGGCGGGGGCGGAGTTCGGCGAGCGCGGCTATCACGAAGCCGCGATCACCGGCATCACCCAGCGGGCCGGCGTCGCGCTCGGCACTTTCTACACCTATTTCGAGAGCAAGGAGGAGGTGTTCCGCGCGCTCGTGCAGGACATGAGCCGGGCGGTGCGCCAGCATGTCGCCGAGGCGGTCACGGACGCGCCCGACCGGATTGCGGCGGAGCGGATCGGGCTTGCCGCGTTCATCGCCTTCGTGCGCCAGCATCGCGAGCTCTATCGCATCATCGAGGAAGCGCAGTTCGTCGCCGCCGACGTCTATCGCGAGCATTACCGGACATTCGTCGACGGCTATCGCCGCAATCTCGCCGCCGCCGCCGCCCGCGGCGAGATCGTCGATGGTGAGGACGAGCCCCGCGCCTGGGCGCTCATTGGGATGAGCGTGTTCCTCGGCATGCGCTACGGCGTGTGGGAGGAGGATCTGAGCCCCGCCGAAGTCGCCGACGTCGCGATCGACCTCGTCGCCCAGGGACTGCGGACCCGCCCGTGATCGGGAGCCTGCCCGACCTCATCGCCAGGCGGGCGCTGCTTGGGCCGGACCGTATTGCCCTGGAGCAAGGGGACCGCACGATCACCTATGCCGAACTCGATCGCCGCGCCGCCGCCGCCGCCGCGCTGATGGCGGAGCGGGGAGTGGGGGAGGGCGACCGGGTGGCGATCCTGTCGCGCAACAGGATCGCCTTCTTCGAGATATTGTTCGGCTGCGCCAAGCTTGGCGCGATCCTGGTCCCGCTCAACTGGCGCATGCCGCAACCCGAGCTCGACCAGCTGCTCGACGATTGCGAGCCCGTCCTGCTGTTTCGAGAGGGCGGTGCCGGCGACTTGCGCGATCGCCTGCCGACGATCGATCTCGACGCGGACTATGAAGACTGTCTCGCCCGCGCGCCGGCGATCACGGTGCGGCGCGCGTGGCCCGAAGACGCGACCTGGTACCTCCTCTACACGTCGGGGACGACCGGCCGGCCCAAGGGTGTGATCTACACGTTCCGCATGGCGCTCGCGAATGCGGTCAATATCGGCACCGCGATCGACCTTCGCTCCACCGACACGACGCTCTGCTTCCTGCCCCATTTCCACACCGCCGGGATCAACCTCCACAGCCTGCCGACCCTGTTCGCGGGCGGGCGGGTGATCGTGCTGGAGAGCTTCGAGCCGGAAGAGATCGTGCAATTGCTGGAGGCGCGGCGGCTCGACGCTCTGTTCGCCGTGCCGACCGTCTATCAGGCGCTGGTCGAGCATCCGCGCTTTGCCGGCGCGCCGCTTGACCATGTTCGCCACTGGGGATGCGGCGGGGCGCCGCTCCCCGACCGCCTGGTCGAGCGCTACAAGCCGATCGGCGTGCGCATCTGCAACGGCATGGGCATGACCGAGACCGGCCCCACCGCCTTCCTGCTCGATCCGGCCGATGCCTGGAGCCGGATCGGCTCGGTCGGCAAGCCGCAATTGCTGTGCGGCGTTCGCATCGTCGACGAAGAGGGGCGGGAGGTGGCAGACGGCGAGGTCGGCGATCTCTTGTTCGGCGGCCCCGCAGTGACTCCGGGCTATTGGCGCAACCCGGAGGCTAACGCGGCCGCCTTCACGTCGGACGGCTGGCTGCGCTCGGGTGATCTCGTGCGCCGCGATGGCGACGGCTTCCATTATGTCGTCGGCCGGCGGAAGGAGATGTTCATCTCCGGCGGCGCCAACATCTATCCGGCCGAGATCGAGAATGTGCTCGCCGCCCACCCGGAGGTCGCCGAGGCGGCGGTGGTCGCGGCGCCCGATCCTTATTGGGGGGAAATCGGCCAGGCTTTCGTGCTGCCCATCGACGGCGCGAGCCTGACGGCCGCCGACCTCGAGGCGCATTGCCGCGCCAGCCTCGCCGGCTACAAGGTGCCGCGGCGTTTCGAGATCGTCGCCGACTTCCCGCGCACCGCCGCGGGCAAGATCCAGAAGCACCGGCTTGCGCCTTTTGCGGAGGCTGGCGCCGTGTCTTCCGCCGGATAGAAGAGCGGGATGACGCACAAGCTCTCCGATCCCGCCGCCCCGGCCGCCGCGCCGATCGCCTTCGACCAGTTTCTCGCCGTCGACATACGCTGCGGCACGATCGTCGCGGTCAATCCCTTTCCCGAGGCACGCAAGCCGTCGTGGAAGCTCCGGATCGATTTCGGCCCCGGCATCGGCATCCGCAAGTCGAGCGCCCAGATCGTCGATCATTATCGAGCCGACGACCTGCTCGGCCGCTAGGTCGCCGCCGTCGTCAACTTCTTGCCCCGTCAGATCGGCCCGTTCATGTCCGAAGTGCTGACCGTCGGCTTCCCCGACGACACGGGCGCCGTCGTCCTGTTCAGCCCCGACCGCAAGGTCCCGAACGGCGCCCGGCTGTTTTGAGGCGATAGGAGTTGCTGATCACGGCCCGCGCCCGCTATCAGCGCGCATGGCTATGAGCAGCGGGGCAGAGGCACCGATACGGTTCTTCGCGGCGATCGGCGCTGCGGCCATTGCCGTGTTCGCCACGATCGGCCGCGTCACCCTGTTCGCGTGGCAGGCAATCGTCCGCGCCTTCATCCCGCCTTACTACCCGCTGCGCATGTTCGAGCAATTGCTCCACATCGGCTGGTATTCGCTGCCGGTGGTCGGGCTCACCGCGATCTTCACCGGCGCCGCTCTCGCCCAGCAAATCTATGTCGGCGGATCGCGGCTCAGCGCGCAGTCGGCGGTGCCGGCGATCGTCGTCATCGGGATCGTCCGCGAACTCGGGCCGGTGCTGGTCGGGCTGATGGTCGCCGGCCGCGTCTCCTCGGCGATGGCGGCCGAGATCGGCACGATGCGCGTCACCGAGCAGCTGGACGCGCTCGCCACCTTGCGCACCGATCCGTTCCGTTTCCTGATCGCCCCGCGGCTGTTCGCAGCGGTGATCGCGCTGCCGATCCTGGTGCTGATCGCCAACATCATCGGCGTGCTCGGCGGCTATCTGCTCGCGGTCTACAAGCTCGGCTTCAACGCGGTCTCCTATCTCGAAACCTCGCGCCGCGTGCTCGAGCCGGACGATCTGCAGATGTCGCTGGTGAAGGCCGCGGTGTTCGGCTTCTTCATCGCCCTGATGGGCTGCTATCACGGCTTCCGGTCGAGCGGGGGCGCCGCCGGCGTCGGCAAGGCCACGACCAACGCCGTAGTCTCCGCCTTCGTGCTGATCCTGCTCTCCAACCTGCTGATCACGATCGCGGCGTTCGGATGAGCGAGAAGATCGCCATCCGCGGCGTCGCCAAGAGCTTCAACGGCAACGTCGTGCTCGACGGCGCCGATCTCGACATCGAGACCGGCGAATCGATCGCGATCATCGGCCAGTCCGGCACGGGTAAGTCGGTTCTGATCAAGTGCGTGCTCGGCCTGCTCCAGCCCGATCGCGGCTCGATCCTGATCGACGGCGAGGAGATTGTCGGCGCCGGCTCGCGCACGGTCGAGCGGCTGCGCAGCAAGTTCGGCATGCTGTTCCAGGGCGGCGCATTGTTCGATTCGCTGCCGGTCTGGCGCAACGTTACGTTCGGCCTCACCCAGGGACGACTGATCAATCCGGCCCGGATGCGCGTCCTCGCCGAGGAGAATTTGGAGCGGGTCGGGCTCGGCCGCGACATTCTCGACCTGCGACCCTCGGAACTGTCCGGCGGCATGCAGAAGAGGGTCAGCCTTGCACGGGCGGTCGCGCCGCGCCCCGAAATCCTCCTGTTCGACGAGCCCACCACCGGCCTTGACCCGATCCGCGCCGACGTCATCAACGACCTCATCGTCAGCCTGGTCGAGGATCTCGGCATCACCGCGCTCACCATCACCCACGACATGGCGAGCGCGCGCAAGATCGCCCACCGCGTGGCCATGCTCTATGGCGGCCGCATCATCTGGCACGGCCCGCGCGATCGCCTGTACGCGACCGGCAACCCTTATGTGGACCAGTTCGTTCAGGGGCGAGCCGAGGGGCCGATACGTTAGCCTTCCGTCCCCGGCGCAGGCCGCGGGAGGAGAGGATTTGGCGACGATAGCCCATCTGTCGGATGTCCATTTCGGGCGCCACGACCCCGTCATCGTCCAGGCGGTCGAGGATTTCCTTGCCGAGAAGCGGCCCGAACTGGTCGTGATCAGCGGCGATTTCACCCAGCGCGCACGGGTGAAACAATATGAGATGGCCTGCGCCTTCGTCGACCGGATTGAGGCGAGCGGGCTGCCGGTGCTGGCCGTGCCGGGCAATCACGACGTTCCGCTCTACGACGTCGTGCGCCGCTTCGCCCGGCCGCTGCATCGCTACAAGCGCTTCATCGACGACGATCTTTGTCCTTGGTTCGAGACCGAACATCTCGCCGTGCTCGGGATCAACACCGCCCGCTCACTGACGATCAAGGACGGCAGCATCAGCCTCGAGCAGATGGCGATCATCCGCGAGCGCTTCCGCGACGTCCCCGAAGGGAAGACCCGCATCCTGGTCACGCACCATCCTTTGTTCGCGATGCCGATCGGCGACGAAGGCGAGCTCACCAAGGTCGTGAAGCGCCACACCGACGCGCTGACCGCCGTGGCCGAAGCCGGCGTCCACATCCTCCTCGCCGGCCATTTCCACCGCACCTATGCCAGCTCCGCCCGCGAAATGGTCGAGACCGCGGGGCCGGCTTTGGTCGTGCAGGCGGGGACGGCGACCTCGACCCGGCTCCGCGGCGAGGAGCTCCAGAGCTTCAACTGGATCGAGGCGGCGCCGCAGCGGATCGATCTCCAGGTCCTGCGCTGGGACGGCGCGGCGTTCCTCCCCGGTCGCCCGACCCTGTTCGAGTGCCGCGACGGGACGTGGATATTCGCCGGCCGCGAGGAAGGCGAGGGCGTGCCCGCGGAGGTGGTGGCGGAGCGGGCGGACGCGGCCGAGGCCGGCGAGTGAGCTATCGATCCAGAAGCGGCTGCGGCGGCGGATAGGTGAAGCGCTCCCGCCGTATCCAGCGGGTCGCGATCAGCTTGGTGCCTTGCGTGACGGGGAGGCCGGCGTGGAGGGACATGGGGTCCGCACGTCCTTCGGCGGTGATGTTCCGAAACAACAGGGCATCGCCGGCCTTGCCGCGGAACGAGAGCCCGGTTCGCGGGAAATGGGTCTCACCACCGACATAATCGTCGCTGAGATAGAGCAGCATCGTCAGCACGCGCTGGTTCTGCTCGGCCGGAAGCGCGTCCATATGGGGGCGATATTCCTGGCCACCTCGGTAGCGGAGCAATTGCAGCGGCTCGCCCTGGGCGATGGTGGTGCCGCTGGCGGCGGCTATGCGGCGGTTGATCGCGTTGACGACGAGATCCTCGGCATAGACGCCGAACGCCGTGCCGTCGGAGGTGCGGATCGGATGCGGGATCAGGCGGCGCGTTGCGGGGTCGACTACCACCGAGGGTTGGAGCGCCGCCTCGCCGACGTCGCGGATGTAGCGGCATTCGGCCGGCGTCAGCAGGCCAGCCAGCGTGGTAACGAACGGGGACTCGCTGAGCGGCTCGGCGCGCGGCAACGGTGACGGATACCCGGCGTGATCGACTGCCATTTTCTGGATGAGGGCGAGTTGCGCGCGAGCCTCCGGCACGCTGCGAGCAAGGGCTTCGATAATCGCCACCGCCGCGGCCCAATCATCAGCGCCGCCGGTACCGCTGGCGAGGAACTGGGCGTGAAGCAGCGCAGCGTCGTTGCTGCCCGCGCTTGCGGCCCGCCCCAGCAACGACCGCGCGGCGGCGAGATCGCGGCGAACGATATCGCCCGCGATCCGCCAATGTGCGAGTTCCATCATCGCGTCAGCATCGCCGCGGGTCGCAGCGTCAATAAGTAAGCTTGCGGCATCGGGCAGGCGGCGGGCTTCGACCAGCGCATGGACTTGCTGCAAGAGGTGGGAGGCGGGCATGGCTCTCGCTAGCCGGTCCTCGGCACAAAAAAAAGGCCGGGGCGTGAGCCCCGGCCAGAGTGTTAGGTTGATGCCAGTCTTAGAAGCGGGCCTTTACGCCCACATATCCGTAACGGCCCCGCACATCGTAGATGCCCGATCCCGCACCGACGCCAGTCAGCCCCAGGGGCGGCAGGCGATCGGCGACGTTATCGACGCCGACGTAGATGTTGAAGTCCGGAGTCACCTGCGCGTCGAGCCGGATGTCGTGATAAAACACGTCTGGGTAGAACCGACGGTCGGCATAGTCCGCGTTCTCGGGCGCGCGACCCTGCACCGAGAAGGTATCCTCCGCGTTGGGGCTGATGGTCATCTTGTCGATCCAGCGCATCTGGTACCCAAAAGTCACCGAGCCAACCTTGAGGTCCGCGTTAACGTTGACCTGGTTTTTCGGATCGCCAAGCTCGCTCAGGATACGGTTCGCACGGTTTGGATCGGCGGGGTTTAGGAACTCGTTGCGTTCCAGCGTGTGCGTCCAGATCGTCCTGAGACCGAGCGTGCCGAAGTCGAACGTATGACGATAGCCCATCTCGACGTCGATGCCACGCGCGGTCAGCTTGGCGTAGTTGAGCGAGTTCTGCAGCAACGAGCCCTGAAGGATCTGGAACGGCGCCTCTTCCTGCGGCCCGAGACCGCCTGAGCGGTTGCGCTCGAAGAGGTCGCAGAACTGATTGTTCAGGTCGACGGCGTCGTAGCAGGCGTTCATGATCTGCTGCGCCGACGGTGCGGTGATCACGTCGTTCACGGTGATGTCGAAATAATCGACCGACACCGACAGGCCGGGGATCCAGCGCGGGGTGAGGACGGCGCCGACGGTATAGTTGTCGGAAGTCTCCTCTTGCAGGTTCGGATTGCCGCCCGACACGATTTCGATCGACGAGGTGTAGACGAAATCATAGTTCGTCGGGATGCCATCGGCCCGGCAGTTGGCCTCGCGGGTCGACGATCCGGCGCCAATGTTGCGCAGCGAGCAGGGATCGTTGGGCGCGGGGGCGAAGTTCTGGCTCTGCTCGGAGAACAGGTCCACCAGGTTCGGCGCGCGCACTGCCCGGTTGTAGGAGCCGCGGAAGCGGATATCCTGCAACGGCCGCCACGTCACTTCGCCGCCATAGGCATAGGTCGTCCCCGTCGACCCCTTGTAGTCCGAGATACGGCCCGAGCCGGTTACTGTCAGCTCTTCAAAAAACGGCATATCTGCCAAGATGGGGATGCGGACTTCGCCATAGACTTCCTTCACCTCGAATGCCGGGGCGCGGAAGGTCGGGATGGCGTTGTAGAAAGCGTAGCCCGCCTGAGTCAGGTCATCCAGATCATATTCGACCCGCTCGCGGCGATACTCGGCGCCAACTGAGAAGCCCACCGGCCCGCCGGGAAGCTCGAGGAACTGGCTCGAATCGCCGGCCACGAACCCTGACACGACGAACTGCTTGATCTTGCCCGTCGCAACTGAATCGACAAGCACATAGTCGCGCGCCGCCTGGGTCACCGAGCCCTGACCGAACGGGTTGATCGGCACACAAGCCGCGATATCAGCGGCCAGGATTGCGGCGTCGTTGCCATAGTCGACGGTGCCCGCCGGGTTCAGCCTCGATCGGCAAACGATTTGCCCGGTTGCCGGATCGACCGTCGTATCGATACCCAGCAGGTAGCGCTGGATGTTGACGTTACCTTTGATCGTGGCGCGCTCGCGATGTTCGCCGTAGTTGAGCGACAGCTCGTAGTTCCAGTCGTCGTTGAAATTGCCCTTCAGGCCACCAACGATACGGTAGGTTTCACGCACGAACTCCTCGTCGCGGATACCGAAATCGACCCAGTTGCGGCGCACACCGAAGCGGAAGGTGCCGGCCGCGATCGCCGCGCGCTGAAGTGCCAGGTTCTGAGCTGCCGTTCGCAGGACCGTGCCGTCGGGGTTAAGCGTGTCTGTAAACGCGGCGCCGGTGTTCGGATTGACCGTGGTTGCCGACAGCTCCTGCGTCAGCAGCGCACGCGCCTGGGAGGAGAGGAACGGGTTGTCGAGACGGATGCGCTCGCGCCCGCCCGGATCACCGAGTGTCGTCCCTTGCGAAAAGAAGGGGCCGCTCTGCGAGCCAAACGCTTCCGAACGAACATATTTTGCCTCTACGAACGGAACGAGCGCCTCGGTGATCTCATAATGACCGATCACGTTGACCGCGTAGCGATCGAGTTGCGGCGAGAGCGTCAAAAGCTCACCCTCGCGGCTGGTCGTGCCGTTGCCCCCGATATAGTTGCCGTTCGGGCCGAGACCCACTCGCGTGCCGGTCTGCGGTATCAGCGTGCCGTCCGGCTGGAACAAATAGCCGCAGGTGAAGCGCGTCCCACCGCCGGCGCCGCAGGCGGGATTAGCCGCGCCCTGGAAAATGCCGACCTGACCACCGAGCGAAATCGTCGCCGAGCGGATATCGCGGAAGAAGGTGCGATCAGGCGTCCCGTCGGCGCCGTTCACTGAACCTGCAGGATCGGTATCGACGACGATAAAGTTGTTGTTCTGCCGTAGGCCGCGTCCGCCCGAGCCGAAGTAGCGATCCTGATGCGCGTATTCGAGATTGACCGCGATATTGCCGCGATCGTCCGCGCCGAAATTCATGCCACCCAGCACCGAGACATATTGATTGCCGGCGTCGCCGCGATCGCTGATGCCCGCTTGTCCGCGAATGCTGAGACCTTCGTAATTGTCCTTGAGGATAAAGTTGACGACGCCCGCGATCGCGTCCGACCCGTAGATCGACGAGCCGCCGCCGGTGATAACGTCGACGCGCTCGATCAGATCGGTGGGAAAGGTGTTCACGTCCGGCGACACGGCGTTGACCAGCACGTCGCCGCCGACATGACGGCGGCCGTTGACCAGCACCAGCGTCCGTTGCGTGCCGAGGCCGCGCAGATCGAGCAGGTTGAGGCCGCGCGTGCCGAGAAAACGGGTCGAGTTCTGCTGGCTGAAGGTGGACCGCAACTGCGGCAATTCGTTCAGCACGTCGCCAACGGAGATCTGGCCGGTCTCGAAGAATTCCTCACCGCCGAGCGAGGAGATCGGCGCATTCGATTCGAGGTTGGGACGGCGAATGCGCGAACCCGTAACGGTGATCGTCTGGCCGGACGCATCCTGGCCCGACTCGATCTCGGCTTCGCTCTGGAGCGCAGCTGCCGGATCCTGATCCTGGGCGGTATCCTGGGCCATAGCCGGCGCCGCCACCGCGATCGTTGCACCGATAAACACGGCCGAACGCAATGCGCTCGAACCGAGCAAACCTAACTTTCTCATAATTATCCCTCTCAAGGCCGAATGTAGGTCATCCGGCATAGAGTGGGTCTGATCGTACGAAAGCAACGGGCCGACAAGGGGAATAGACTGACAATTCACGGAATATTCAGAAGATGTAGCACTTCTGCAACATGTGCCGATATGGGTCTACCGCTCCACGCACATGGCGATGCCCATGCCGCCGCCGATGCACAAAGTGGCGAGCCCCTTCTTCGCGTCGCGGCGCTGCATTTCGTAGAGCAACGTGGTGAGCACCCGCGCGCCCGACGCGCCGATCGGGTGGCCGATCGCGATCGCGCCGCCGTTGACGTTGACCTTGTCCGCGTCCCAGCCGAGTTCCTTGCCGACCGCGAGCGCCTGCGCGGCGAACGCCTCGTTGGCCTCGATGAGGTCGAGGTCGGCGATGGTCCAGCCCGCTTTCTCGAGCGCGCGGCGGCTCGCCGGGACCGGGCCGATGCCCATGATCGACGGGTCGACGCCGGCCGAGGCGAAGCTCCTGATCGTGGCGAGGATCGGCGCGCCGCGGCGCTCGGCTTCCTCGCGGCTCATCAGCACGAGAGCAGCGGCGCCGTCGTTGAGGCCGGAGGCGTTGCCGGCCGTGACGGTGCCCTCCTTCTTGAAGGCGGCGCGCAGCCCGGCGAGGCTCGCCACTTCGACGCCCTCGCGGATGAACTCGTCCTGGTCGATGATCGTCTCGCCCTTGCGGGTCTTGACCGTCACCGGCGCGATTTCGTCGGCGAAGCGGCCATCCCGGCGGGCGCGCTCGGCCTTGTTCTGGGACGCGGTGGCGAATTCGTCCTGCTCGCCGCGCGTGACCTGATACTGCTCGGCCAAATTCTCGGCGGTGATGCCCATGTGATAGCCGTTGAAGACGTCGGTGAGCCCGTCCTTGATCATCGTGTCGACGAGATCGAGATTGCCCATCTTGGTCCCGCCGCGCAGGTTCTGGGCATGGGCAGACAGGCTCATGCTCTCCTGGCCGCCCGCGACGACGATGCTGGCGTCGCCGGCGATGATCGACTGGGCGGCCACCGCGACCGCGCGCAGGCCGGAGCCGCAGACCTGGTTGAGGCCCCACGCCGGGATCTCCTTGGGGAGGCCGGCTGCCATCGAGGCCTGGCGCGCCGGGTTCTGGCCCTGGGCGGCGGTCAGCACCTGGCCAAGGATGACTTCGGACACGTCTTCGGCGGCCACGCCGGCCTGCGCCAGCGCCGCCTCGATCGCGACGCGGCCCAGTTCATGCGCGGGCGTCGTGGCGAAGGAGCCGAGGAAGGCGCCGACGGGGGTGCGCTTGGCGGCGGTGATGACGACTTCGGTCATGGTGCGACTCCTGCGGAAAAATGTTGCAGTGCAACTAGCACTCGCAGGCGCCACGCGAAAGCCAGGCGGCGAGCGGCTCCCACAGGGCCGCGCGCGCGCGGCCGCCGACGACCATGCCGACATGGCCGAGCGCCAGCTCGACCCGCTCGCCGCCGCGGGCCGCGGTCGCGGCAGGGACGATGCGATCGGTGGTCGAGACGATGTTGAGCAGCCTCGCCGGCGGTTGGGCGGGCGTGCCGCCGATCGTCCAGCCGGTGGCGGGCCGGTCGCCGCCGATGAAATCCTCGAACAATTCGCGCGCCGCGGCGGCGGGAAGGGGAGGCCCGTCATTCGCCCAGTCCTCGAGCCGGACGAAGGTGCGGGCCTCGGCAGAGTCCGGCGCCATCGCGGCGAAGGCCTCGAACTTGGCGATCGTCCGCGCCGGATCGAGGCTCCAGAACGCGCTCTGCAGCACTTCCATCGGCAGCACGCCCAAGGCGCGAGCGGTGGGCTCGGCGTGCTGCCACAGCCGGGCCAGGGCGTCGCGGTCCTGGGCAGGAAATCCGTCGAAATGCCACGGGGCGGCGATCGCGGCGATGCCGCGCACGTCGGCCGCGGCCGCAGCGGCCATCGCCATCGTGCCGCCGAGGCAATAGCCGACCAGGGTCGGGCGCTCGTCGAGCGCGGGGATGAACGGCAGCAGGATCTGCTCGATATGGTCGGTGACTGATAGGTCGGCGCGCGCCGCGACGTCGCAGCCCCAGTCGAGCAGGAACGGATGATGCCCTTTCGTCGCCAGCCAGCGCAGCAGCGAGCGTTCGGCATCGAGGTCGAGGATGTTGGGCGGATTGATCAGGGAGGGCACGAACAGGACCGGCGCGCCCGATCCGCCATAGTCGCGCAGGCTCGCGCCGAGCCGGGTGGCGATCGCGGGCGCCGTTACGGGGGGCGGCTCGCGCTCGGCTTCCTGGTAGCGGCGAAGCCCCTCCAGGGCCCGCGCCATGCGCTGCGGATTTGCTGCAGTCTCGCTGCGCAGCATTTCGAGGAAAAGCGGGAGCGGGCGGGGTCTGTGTTGCGGTGCGGAAAGCTTTGGTGCTAGTGCGGAATCGCCTTGATCAAGGGGATGCAGCATGGCGGCCTCGACGTCCGGTGATGGCACGGTCATCATCAAGAAATACGCCAATCGGCGGCTCTATAATACCGAAAGCTCATCCTACATCACGCTCGACCATCTCGCCGAGATGGTGCGGCAGAAGCGCGAATTCAAAGTGATCGACGCCAAGTCCGGCGATGACATCACCCACAGCGTGCTGACCCAGATCATCATGGAAGAGGAAGCCGGCGGGCAGCAGATGCTGCCGGTCAATTTCCTGCGCCAGCTGATCGCGATGTACGGCGATTCGATGCAATCGATGGTTCCCCCCTATCTCGAGGCGTCGCTCGAGGCCTTCCAGCGCAACCAGTCCCAGTTCCGCGACGCGATGGCCGGCGCCTTCACCGCCGGTCCGTTCGCCGAGCTCGCCAAGCGCAACATGGAAATGTTCTCGGCGGCGGGCGGCAACAAGGCCTCCGACGCCCCGCGACCGGCCCCGGGCGGCGACACCAAGGCCGAACTGGCCGAGCTCAAGGACCAGCTGCGCGCGCTCCAGGAGAAGCTCGACAAGCTGGGCGGCTGACGTCGTCCCGGCGCAGGCCGGGACTAGGCGTCATCCCGGCGTAGGCCGGGATCTCAGGAAACCTCTTACGATCTGGTCCCGAGATGCCGGCCTCCGCCGGCATGACGGTGTTTCTGGTCCCGAGGCCCGGCCTGCGCCGGGGCGACGGATCAGGGTTTCACGAACTTCAGCGTCATGCGGTCGCTCTCGCCGATCGCGAGATATTTCTCGCGGTCCTGCTCCTTCAGCGTGAGGGTCGGCGGCAGGGTCCACACGCCCTTGGGCCAGTCGGCGCTGTCCTTGGGGTTGGCGTTGACCTCGGAAGCGCCGGCGAAACGGAAGCCGGCGGCTTCGGCGAGTGCGCGGATCGTCGAGACCTTGATGTAGCCGCTGGTCCGCTCTCGCTCCGCGTCGCCGCTTTCGGGCAGGCGATGGTCGACCACGCCGAGGACACCGCCCGGCTTCAGCATGGCGAAGGCCTGGCGGAAGGCCTCGGGCGCATAATCCTGCTTGTCGTCGCGGCGGTAGCCCATCCGCCAATTGTGGACGTTGCGGAAGGTGAGGACGACGTCGGCGCTGCCGTCGGGCACGCGCGTCGCCGCGGCGTCGAAGGCCGGGAAGGCGGCGGCGCGAACCGCGCCGTAGACCGACGGGTTGGCCGCCTTGAGCTTGGCGATGCCGTTCAGGCCCCACTCCGGCGCGGCGGCCCAGAGCGTGCCGCCGCCGGCGGCGAGATAGGGGGCGAGTATCTCGGTGTACCAGCCGCCGCCCGGCCAGATTTCGACCACGGTATCCGACGGCTTCACGCCGAAGAAGGCGAGGGTCTCGGCCGGATGGCGGTAGCGGTCGCGAACCGTGTTGGCAGGGGTGCGGGTAGGAGCGGCGATGGCAGCGGCGAGCGCCGCCTGCTGCTCGGCGCGCGGCGCGGCGGCGCTGGCGCTCCCGTCCGCGGCGGCGCAGCCTGCGGTGGCGAGCGCTGCGCCCGCGGCGAGCGCGGCGAGGATCGGTTTGCGGAACGAGGACTGGCGCATGCGGCTTCTCTCCCTTAGATCGTCGCCGCGATTGATGGGGCAGGGACGATGACGACGCAAGCTTTGCTGTGGACGGGCTCCGGGGCGGCGATGGCGTTGGCCGTGACGGCCACCTTCGCCGAGCGCCGCCGCGCCGCCCGTCGCAACCTCGACCGCCCCGGCTGGGTGCCCTGGGCGCCGATCCAGATCCTCGCGGGGATCGCCGCCGTCGCCGCTGCCGCGCTGGCGCTGAAGGGGTAGAGGCGCGGGGGTCCGACCGCTTTCGCATCTTCCTCCGAAATGGCGCGATCTCGTCCGCTTCATTGAGGCGGCGCCGCAATAGGCGTATCTGCAACCGTCGTTTTTCTGGTCCACCGCTGATGGCAATGCCGGGCGCATGCGCTTCCGGCGGGGCGGGTGAATGGAGAGAGAGATGGAGCGGCTCGACGCGGGACTGGGCGACTTCGACCAAGAAGAGGAACGGGTCATGGGCGAGCAGGACAATGCCGACAGGGCGATGATGGAATCGCGGGCATCGAGCGTTGGCGTGGCGGATTTCAGCGAGGCGCTGTCGAGCGGGGTGCTGCGCGCGCTCGATGCGCAGCTCGCGCGGCCGATCAGCGGCAAGACCTTCAAGCCGTGGATCTGGGCCGGGATCTGGATCGGCCCCGACGGGCCGTTCGGCGGGGGCGGGGGCCCGTTCGGGGGAGGCGGGCCGCTCGGCCAGGGCGGGACGTTCGGCCGCGACGCGGAGGGCTGAGGTGGACGCGCCGCGCGCCGGGCTGCTGTGCCCGAGCGCGTCGGCCGCCGCCGAAGGCAGCGCGGTGATCGGCGTCGTGCTCGGCGACGCCGAGGCGCCCCGGGTCGCCTATCTGGAGGCGGCGATCCCGGTCACGCCGGAGATCCTCGCGCGCACCGCGCCGGTGGCGCCGAACCAGGTGCTGCGCACCGCCGCGCCCTGCGCCGAATGCGCGTGCTCCCATTATGACGGGAAAGCGTGCAGCCTGGTGCAGCGCATCGTCGCGCGGATGGAGCCGGCGGTGGGGCGGCCGCCGCCCTGCGCGATCCGTCCGCGCTGCCGCTGGTGGGCCGAACAGGGCAAGGCCGCCTGCCTGCGCTGCCCGGAGGTGGTGACGCAGAGCCAGCCGCGATCGGAGGCGTTCCGCGAGGCCGCGACGCCGCCGGCGCGCTGAAGCGGACGATCATTTGCTTCGGATGGGCGTTCAGGGCCGCGCGCCGCGTCTCGCGACGACGCGCTCCGGTGTCAGTCCGGCGCCTGGTCGCCTTCGAACAGCCAAGCTTCGGCTTCCGCCGCATCAACGAAGAAGCGGGCGGTGCGGGTGCCGATGGCGCGGGTAAGCTGATTGCGCGCGAGCGTCGAGCTGGTGATGAAGGCGAGGCGGCGTGAGCGGTGCTCGGGCGCGCTCAGCATCGCGCGAAAGGCGGTGACCGCCTCCTGCGGCTGGATCTTGAGTCCGCGCACGTCGACCAGGGTGAGATGCGCGTTGGGCGCGCAGCGCAGACCGGCATGGGCCTTGTCGCGCGCCGCGACGAAGGCGGACACGTCGGCGGGCACGAAGAAACCGGACAGGGTGATGCGGACGAGGTCGCGCTCGGGCTCGACCTGGATGGCGAAATTGGAGGCCGTCATGTTGGTACGCTTACTCGACTGAAAGGGAAGTGATGGGGGTCGGTCCACACACGGCGGCCCCCAGGGGAAACGTCTTACAAGCAGGCTTCCAGATAGGGCTGGTCGAACCCGTATTGCTTGGCTTTTTCGAGCGTGTAGGGGCGCAGACCCATCGAGCGATATTCGCCGATGATCTTGCCGTCGGCCGCCTCGTCCAGATATTCGAACTTGAACAATTCCTGGGTGACGATGACGTCGCCTTCCATGCCGATCACCTCGGTGATGTTGGTCGTGCGGCGGGTGCCGTCGCGCAGGCGCTTCACCTGAACGATCAGGTCGACCGAGTCCGCAATCTGGCGGGAAATGGCTTCCTTCGGCACCTTGATGTCCGACATCATCACCATGTTCTCCATACGGGCCAGGCATTCGCGCGGGCTGTTGGAGTGGAGCGTACACATCGAGCCGTCATGGCCGGTGTTCATGGCGGCGAGCATGTCGAAACACTCGGCGCCGCGGATCTCGCCGAGGATGATGCGGTCGGGACGCATACGCAGCGCGTTGACGACGAGGTCGCGGATGGTGATCGCACCCTGGCCTTCGAGGTTGGGCGGACGCGTTTCGAGCGGCAGCCAGTGCGGCTGCTGCAGGCGAAGCTCGGCCGCGTCCTCAATCGTGATCACGCGCTCGCCCGGGTCGATAAGCTTGGACAAAGCGTTGAGCATCGTCGTCTTGCCCGAGCCCGTGCCGCCCGAAATGATGATGTTGAAGCGGCTGGCGCCGGCGATCTTCAACGCGGTCGCCATCTTGTCCGACATCGAGCCGAAGCCCTTCATCATGTCGAGCGTGATCGGCTTTTCCGAGAATTTACGGATCGAGATGGCGGTGCCCTTGAGGCTCAAGGGCGGGACGATGACGTTGACGCGGCTGCCGTCCTGGAGACGGGCGTCGGCGAGCGGTGTGGTCTGGTCGACGCGGCGGCCGACCTTGTTCACGATCCGCTGCGCGATCTGGAAGAGATGCTCCTCGTCGCGGAACTGGATGCTCGCGATCTGGAGCTTGCCCTTCTTTTCGATGAAGGTCTGATTGGGGCCGTTGACCATGATGTCGCTGACATCGGGGTCGCTGAGCAATTCCTCGAGCGGGCCGAGGCCGAGCAGCTCGTCGACCAGCACCTTCTCGAGCGCGAACTGCTCGCGGCGATTGAGGTTGATCTTCAGCTCGGCGAGCACTTCGCCGATGATCGGGCGGAATTCTTCGGCAAGCTCGTCCTTCGACAGGGTCGCCGCCGCCTCGGGATCGACGCGCTCGAGCAGGCGCGGAAGCACTTGCTCCTTGATGCGGTGGATCGAGGCTTCGAAGCCCTCATTCTTCGACGAGGCCGCTTCGCCGGACTGCGCCATGCGGTCGTGCAGGCGCGACATCGCGTCGCCGGGCGCAGGCTCCAGCGGAGCATCGTCGCCGATCGGAAGCGCGTCGAGCGGCGGGAACTGGTCGCCGCCGTCGGTCGCCGGAGCCGCTCCGCCCGGGCCCTTCATCGGCCGCGCCACGCCGAAAGAGGGGCGTTGCCCCGGACCCGTCATTCCCGGCCGTCGTCCAAAAGCACTCATTGCGTGCGAACCCTCACCCGTAGCTGCGCTGCCGCAGGAGATGCGGCCAAAGTGGTGAATAAAGGGGAAACTTTGACAATTGCCTAACCGGCACCTTCGCGACCTGCAGTTCGGGAACGACTGGCCGGGCGCGAACGGCGCGGGCAAAGAAAAAGCCCCTCCGCAGGGAGGGGCTTCAGGTCTTCCGGCTGTCAGGCAAAAGGGAGAAGCGTCAGGCCGGAATATCCGCTCTTTCGGCGAGAATGGTGAGGCCGCGGTCGTTCACTTCCGCAAAGCCGCCCTCGATCGCGATGCGCTCGGGCTCGCCGCCGCTGACGCGGTAAATGGCGAGCTCGCCGTTGCGGATCGTCGCCATGAAAGGGGCGTGGCCGGCGAGCACGCCGAAATCGCCTTCCGAGCCGGGCACGACCACCATGTGGACATCCTCGGAGCGGACCAGGCGTTCGGGGGTGACGAGTTCGAAGTGGAGATCGGCCATTTTCTTGTCTCACTCCCCTCCCGCTTGCGGGAGGGGCAGGGGGTGGGCTGTCCAAGAAGCGGAAGCTCGCTTGCGCTCGCCCCACCCCTCGATCCCCTCCCGCGAGCGGGAGGGGAGGGTTCGTGTTACGCCGCTTCGGCTGCCAGGCGCTGGGCCTTTTCGACCGCTTCCTCGATGCCGCCGACCATGTAGAAGGCCGCTTCGGGGAGGTGGTCATATTCGCCGTCGACGACCGCCTTGAACGAGCGGACCGTGTCTTCGATCTGCACGAACTTGCCGGGGATGCCGGTGAAGACTTCGGCGACGTGGAACGGCTGGCTGAGGAAGCGCTGGATCTTGCGCGCGCGGCTGACGACCAGCTTATCCTCTTCCGAAAGCTCGTCCATGCCGAGAATGGCGATGATGTCCTGCAGCGACTTGTACTTCTGCAGGATTTCCTGGACGCGGCGGGCGGTGTCGTAATGCTCCTGGCCGACGGTGCGGGCGGTGAGCACGCGCGAGGTCGAGTCGAGCGGATCGACCGCCGGGTAGATGCCAAGCTCCGAAATGGCGCGCGACAGAACGGTGGTCGCGTCCAAGTGGGCGAAGGACGTGGCCGGCGCCGGATCGGTAAGATCGTCGGCGGGCACGTAGATCGCCTGCACCGAGGTGATCGAGCCCTTGTTGGTCGAGGTGATGCGCTCCTGCAGCGCGCCCATGTCGGTCGACAGGGTCGGCTGGTAGCCCACCGCCGAAGGAATACGTCCGAGCAAAGCCGACACTTCCGAACCCGCCTGGGTGAAGCGGAAGATGTTGTCGACGAAGAAGAGCACGTCCTGGCCTTCCTGGTCGCGGAAATATTCGGCGATCGTCAGGCCCGAGAGGGCGACGCGGGCGCGGGCGCCCGGCGGCTCGTTCATCTGGCCGAACACCAGAGCGACCTTCGAGCCTTCCGGGGTCGGGTTGCCGTCGGCGTCCTTGGCGATGACGCCCGCATCAAGGAACTCGTGATAGAGGTCGTTGCCCTCGCGGGTGCGCTCGCCGACGCCGGCGAACACCGAGGTGCCGCCGTGGCCCTTGGCGATGTTGTTGATCAGCTCCTGGATGAGCACGGTCTTGCCGACGCCGGCGCCGCCGAACAGGCCGATCTTGCCGCCCTTGGCGTAGGGGGCGAGAAGGTCGATGACCTTGATGCCGGTGACGAGGATGCTGGTCTCGGTCGACTGATCGACGAACAAGGGTGCGTCGGCGTGGATCGGGGCGGTCTCGGCGGCGCCGATCGGGCCGCGCTCGTCGATCGGGTCGCCGACCACGTTCATGATGCGGCCGAGCGTCTTCGGGCCGACCGGCACGCGGATCTGCGAGCCGGTGTTGCTGACCGGCTGGCCGCGGGTGAGGCCGTCGGTCGAGTCCATCGCGATCGTGCGGACGGTGTTCTCGCCGAGGTGCTGGGCAACCTCGAGAACGAGCTTGTTGCCGTTATTGTCGGTTTCGAGCGCCGCCAGAATCTCCGGCAGTTCGCCTTCGAAGCTGACGTCGACGACGGCGCCGATGACCTGGCTGACGCGGCCGGTGTTTGCGGTGGGGGCGGTTGCCATGATTTGCTTCCTTGCCTTCTATTCTTAGAGCGCTTCGGCGCCGGAGATGATTTCGACGAGTTCGGTAGTGATCGCAGCCTGGCGGGTGCGGTTATACTGGATCGACAAGCGGTTGATCATGTCGCCGGCGTTGCGCGTGGCGTTGTCCATCGCGGTCATGCGGCTGCCCTGCTCGGACGCGGCATTTTCCAGCAAAGCGCGGAAGATCTGGACGCCGACGTTGCGCGGCAGCAGCGCGGCGAGGATTTCCTCCTCCTCCGGCTCATATTCGACCGCGGCGCTGACGCCGCCGGTCGGTGCGGCGGCCGCACCGGCCTCGGGCATCGGCACCGGGATGATCTGCTGCGCCACCGGATCCTGGACCAACGCCGACTGGAAGCGGGCGTAGAACAGGTGGGCGACGTCGAAGCTGCCATTCTCGTAGCGCTCGATCAGCTCGGACGCGATTGCCTGGGCGTCGGCGAACGACACCTGCTTGATCGCGCTGGTGTCGTACTGATGGACGATCTGCTTGGGGAAGAGGCGAGCGATCACCGCGCGGCCCTTGCGGCCGACGAGGTAGAAATGGACCGTCTTGCCCTCGCGGATCAGTTCGTCGGCCTTCTTGCGGGCGGCGCGGACGATGTTCGAGTTGAACGCGCCGGCGAGACCGCGGTCAGACGTGCAGACGACCAGCAAATGCGTCTGGTCCGACCCCGTGCCGGCGAGCAGCTTCGGGCTCTGCGGGCCGACGGTGACCCGCCCTGCCAGGCTCGCCATCACCGCCTCCAGCCGCTCGGCATAGGGACGTCCGGCTTCGGCCGCCGACTGGGCGCGGCGCAGCTTGGCCGCCGCGACCATCTTCATCGCCTTGGTGATCTTCTGGGTCGATTTGACCGAGGCGATCCGCCCTTTGAGTGCCTTGAGAGAGGCCATTGGTTCCTACTTCACTTCCTGTTCGTCATGCCGGGCTTGATCCGGCACCCATGAACGCCCTGCCGCGAAATCCTCCACCGTCCGTGTTCCTGGGCCCCGGATCAAGTCCGGGGTGACGGTGGAGGGATTGGCTTATGCGAACGTCTTCACGAAATCGCCGAGGATCGACTTGAGCTGGGCAGCCGTGTCGTCGTCGAGCGTCTTGGTGTCGCGGATCTTGGCGAGGACGCCCGAATGATCGGCGCGGACGTGGGCCAGCAGCGAGCTTTCGAACCGCACGACCTGGTTGGTCGGGATGGTGTCGATGAAGCCGTTCACGCCTGCGAAGATCGAGACGACCTGCTCTTCCATCGGCATCGGGCTGTACTGCGGCTGCTTCAGCAGCTCGGTGAGGCGCGCGCCGCGGTTCAGCAGCTTCTGGGTCGAAGCGTCGAGATCCGAGCCGAACTGCGCGAAGGCCGCCATTTCGCGATACTGGGCGAGCTCGAGCTTGATCGAGCCCGACACCTTCTTCATCGCCTTGGTCTGCGCGGCCGAGCCGACGCGGCTAACCGAGAGACCGACGTTAATCGCCGGGCGGATGCCCTGGTAGAAGAGTTCGGTCTCGAGGAAGATCTGGCCGTCGGTGATCGAGATCACGTTGGTCGGAATGTAGGCCGACACGTCGCCGGCCTGCGTCTCGATGATCGGCAGCGCCGTCAGCGAGCCGTTGCCGTTGGCGTCGTTCATCTTGGCGGCGCGCTCGAGCAGGCGCGAGTGGAGATAGAAAACGTCGCCCGGATAGGCTTCGCGGCCCGGCGGACGGCGCAGTAGCAGCGACATCTGGCGGTAGGCGACGGCCTGCTTGGAGAGATCGTCATAGACGATGACGGCGTGCATGCCGTTGTCGCGGAAATACTCGCCCATCGTCACGCCGGCATAAGGCGCGATATATTGGAGCGGAGCCGGCTCCGACGCGGTCGCGGCGACGACGATCGAATATTCCATCGCGCCATTCTCTTCGAGCGCGCGGACGATCTGGGCGACGGTCGAGCGCTTCTGGCCGATGGCGACGTAGATGCAGTAAAGCTTCTGGTTCTCGTCGTCGCCCTGGTTGGCGAGCTTCTGGTTGATGAAGGTGTCGAGCGCGACGGCGGTCTTGCCGGTCTGGCGGTCGCCGATGATCAGCTCGCGCTGGCCGCGGCCGACGGGGACCAGCGCGTCGAGCGCCTTGAGGCCGGTCTGGACGGGCTCGTGCACCGACTTGCGCGGGATGATGCCGGGCGCCTTGGTCTCGACGCGC
The DNA here is from genome assembly GCF_035594035.1 of Sphingomonas sp. LY54. Taxonomy (NCBI): domain Bacteria; kingdom Pseudomonadati; phylum Pseudomonadota; class Alphaproteobacteria; order Sphingomonadales; family Sphingomonadaceae; genus Sphingomonas; species Sphingosinicella wutangchuni. Next base: position 625,260 of record NZ_CP141588.1, on the reverse strand, counting down.
TTGCGCTCGGTATATTCGATCGGGCCCTTGCCATCGATCGGGTTGCCGAGGCCGTCGACGACGCGGCCGAGCAGGCCCTTGCCGACGGGAACGTCGACGATCGTGCCGGTGCGCTTGACGGTATCGCCTTCCTTGATCTGGCTGTCCGAGCCGAAGATCACGGCGCCGACGTTATCGGCCTCGAGGTTGAGGGCCATGCCCTTGATGCCGTTGGCGAATTCGATCATCTCGCCGGCCTGGACGTTGTCGAGGCCATGGATGCGGGCGATGCCGTCGCCGACCGACAGCACGGTGCCGACTTCGCTAACCTGCGCTTCGGTGCCGAAGCTGGCGATCTGGTCCTTGATGACCTTGGAGATTTCTGCGGCGCGGATATCCATGTTCAGCCTTTCATCGCCTGCGCGAGGGTGTTCAGTTTGGTGCGGATGGAGCCGTCGATCATCTGCGAGCCGACCTTGACGACGAGCCCGCCCAAGATGGCGGGGTCGACGCTGAGATCAACCGCGACGTCGCGGCCGAGACGGGATTTCAAGTTCGCCTTCAGCGCGGCGACCTGATCGTCGCCGAGCGGGTGGGCGGAGGTGACTTCGGCCGTGGTCTCGCCGCGATGGGCGGCGGCCAGCTGGTTGAAGGCGCGGATGATATTGCCGAGCTGCGCGAGCCGGCGATTCCGGGCGAGGACGCCGAGGAAGTTGCCGGTCAGCGGATCGAGCTTCATCGACTGCGCGACGGCGGCCGCGGTGCGGACGCCCTCGTCGCGCGTCACCACCGGGCTGGTGGTCAACGCCTTGAACTCGGGCGAGTCGGCCAGCGCCTGGCGGAGCGCGGCAAGGCTGCCGCCCACCGTCTCGAGCTGCTTCTCGTCGCGGGCCAATTCGAACAGCGCGGTCGCATAACGACCCGCCAGACTTGCCTGAATGCCGCCGGAATTCTCCACGCGCACCTAAACTCCCAGATCGGATTTCATCCCATGCAAAAAGGGGGCTGCATGGGACGAGTCCCGAGCCCCCCTAGATGGGTCGCGCGGGCCGTAGCAGGGGACCTTTCGGGATGCAAGAACCCGCCGCCGCTCGGGCGACACTTTGACCGCAAGCGGCGGGACGCGCCGCGCGGCGCCGGGAGGCAAAAGGGAGTGGAGTGATGATTCCACTTTGAAGGGAAATGCGCATGTACCGCATCGAAGGCCTAAGTCCGGACGCGTTCGAACCGCTGGTCGGACTGCCCGACGCGCGACTGGCCGAACGCGGCGTGATGCGCGTCACCGCCGACGCCAAGCCCGGCTTCCCATGCCGCGTGACGCTGGAGGATGCCGAGCCCGGCGAGAGCCTGCTGCTGCTGAACCATGTGTCGCACGACGTGGCGACCCCGTATCGCACCGCCTACGCCATCTACGTGCGCGAGCGTGCGGGCGCGCCCGCCTCGTTCGAAGACTCGCTGCCGCCCGTATTCGCCGGCCGGCCGCTGAGCCTGCGCGGCTTCGATCCCTCCGGCATGCTGCGCAGGGCCGTGCTGGCGCTGCCGGGCGAGGCCGAGGCGCGGATAAAGGCGCTGCTCGGGCGGCCCGAGATCGCCACCATCCATGTCCACAATGCCGCTTATGGCTGCTTCGTGGCACGCGTCGAAAGGAATTGACCATGTGGACCGATCGATCCGCCGCCGCCGGGGATGTGCTGGAGCGCGAAAGTCTGGATAATCGCTCTATGACTCGCGACTCACAGCCGATCGACGCGGACGCCGCCTGGCGGGCGGTGACGACGCGCGACCGCAGCATGGACGGGCGATTCGTCACCGGCGTGCTGACCACCGGCATCTATTGCCGGCCGTCTTGCGCCGCGCGCCATCCCAAGCGCGAGAATGTCCGCTTCTTCGCCACCGGCGCGGAGGCGGCCCAGGCCGGGCTGCGACCCTGTCTGCGCTGCAAGCCCGACGAAATGTCGCGCGAAGCGGCGGCGCTCGACAAGGCCTTCGCTCTGCTCGACGGGGCGGAAGCGCCGCCCTCGCTCGAGGTGCTGGCCGCCGCCGCCGGCTATTCGCCCCACCACTTCCACCGCCTGTTCAAGCGCGCCACCGGTGTCACGCCGGCCGAATATGCGCGCGGAAGGAGAGCCCGAAGCATGACACGCAGCCTGCAGACCGAAGCCCGCGTGACCGACGCCATCTACGATGCCGGCTATTCCGGCCCTGGCCGCTTCTATGCGGACGCCAAGGCGCGGCTGGGCATGACCCCTTCGGCCTGGCGCGACGGCGGCCGCGGCGAGACGATCCGCTGGGCCACCGCCGACACCTATCTCGGCACGATGCTGGTCGCGGCGACGGCCAGGGGAATTTGCCGGCTCTCGTTCGACGAGGATGAAGGCGAGCTCCGCCGCCGCTTCCCCAATGCGACGATCGAGCAAGGCGGGGAGGCGATGGCCGACCTCCTGCAGCGCACGGTGGCGGCGGTGAACGCGCCCGAAAAGCCGCATGATTTGCCGCTCGACGTGCAGGGCACCGCCTTCCAGGAGGCGGTGTGGCGCGAGCTTTCCCGCATCCCGCCGGGCGAGAGCCTCAGCTACACCGCGCTCGCCACAAAGGCGGGCAAGCCGGGCGCGGCCCGGGCGGCGGGATCGGCCTGCGGCGCCAACAATGTCGCGATCCTGATCCCGTGCCACCGCGCCCGCCGCGGCGACGGCACCCCCGGCGGCTTCGCCTACGGCCTCGAGCGCAAGGCGAGCCTGCTCGAGCGCGAAGGCTGGCACGACGAGCGCCAGCCGGCGCTGGATTTGTAATCAGGACTCCTTGTCGTCGGCCTTGTTATCGTCTTCGGCCTCGGTCGCGGCTTTGTTCCAGGCGGCGAGCGCGGCGGCACTGTCGGATTTATCGAGGATCTCGATAATGTTGGCCGCAACCTGGCCGGCGCGGCCGGCATGGGGATCGTAGGCGATCGGGGCCAGGGTCTTGCGGGTCTCGGCGACCCGTCCGTCCTGCAGATGCTGGCGGGCAACCACCATACGCAGGCTGCGGTCCTGCGGCGCCAAGGCATGGGCCTGCAGCAGTCCGGCGACGGCATTGGCGGTCGGCCGCGCTCCAGCGGCGGCGAAGCTGTGATAGAATAGCATCAGCGGCTCCGGGTCGTCGGCGTCGATCTTATTGGCGGCGAGGAACCAGCGGCGCACGTCCTTCCACGCGGCTTCGTCGCTACTGTCGCCGGCGAGCGCCATCCGTGCCCGCCCCTTGTAGATCAGTGCGTCGATCGCCTTCGGGTCGACCGCCAACGCGCGGTCCGCCGCCGCCTCGGCCTCCCGGAAATTGCCCGCGTCATATTCGGCCTCGGCCAAGGTGGCCTGGGCAGCGGGGTCATTTGCGTACCCGGCCGCAAGGCGGCGGATTTCGGGCACTAGTTCCAGCGCCTGCTCGCGTGTGACGCCGCGTCGCGATCGAATCTTGAGGTCCATCAGCGCGTCCTCGCCTGCGCTGAGCTCGCGGATCGTGACGGCGCCCGGATTAAGCGCGCTGGCAGCGACCTTCATGAATGACATCTTGCGGCGGCGCAGGTAGCGATCGATGTCGCGACCGAGGGTGTCGAGATCGCCAAAGGCAAGCGTCGCGGCGTCCAGGGGCGAGCGCCCCGCGTTGAGCTCCTTCAGAAACGTGTTGAGCTGGCCTTTGCGCGTCGGCTCGAAGATCAGATAATGGGTGAGGAGCCATCCCCTCGAGTAGATCGCCGAGCGCTGATCCGTAGTGAGCTTGCCCGTACCGTGGGCCAGCATTTCCTTCAGCGGAAACGATGTCTTGTCCGCCAGTTCGTAGGCGCGGTGGACGGGCGGCAGGCCGATGCCGAGCGACCCGTCTTTTTCGAAGCGCGTCGTCGAATGGACCTCCGCAAATCCCTCCGAGAACCAGATCGGGTAGGCGGCCGCATAATTCTCGAACAGGAAATGGTGCGCATATTCGTGAAGCAGCACAATTTCTGGGTCTAGGTCGTAGCGGCTGCCGGCGCCCAGCCGCCGGGGGATGATCGCGATGGAGTTGGACGCGCGGGGCATGTAGAAGCCCGCCACGAAGCGGTCGCCGCCGGCGAGCCGTCGCACGCGATTGACGTCCGAGACGACATAGACGGTAAGGCGATTGGCCGGCCCAGGGTCATGATCGGCAAGCCCGCGCAGCTTGCGCATCGCCGAATCGTAACGCTCGAGGCGGGTGGCGAAGTCGCGCAGCGAATCGGCGCCTTCCTCCGAATAAATCACGAAATGCTTGGAGCTGGCTTCCTTCCAGGTCGCATGTGCCGTCCCTGGCAACATCGCGAGCGCAAGCAATAGGAATGGTCGCAGCATCGAATTTCCCCCCTCGATTCAATGAGGAGGCTATCGTGCGTGGGCGGGGCTCGCAACCGCCGAGCGTCCGCGCGCGGAACCATCGATTGGGCGGGTCATTGCGCTTCCGACAGGGAAAGGAGGCGCGAATGGCGCATATCAGCGACATCCGGAACGGGATGCAGGTCGTTGGCTCGGACGGAGGGATGATCGGCGAGGTCGACGCGGTCGAAACGAGCCGGCTGCGGGTGCGCGATACGGCGGGTGGCGCCGCCCATTATGTGCCGGCCGAGTGGATCGCGCGTGTCGACGAGCATGTCCATCTCGAGTTGGCGGCGGGCCTGGCGCGCGAGCGCTGGACGACGGCGGGGCCGGCGATCGGCGCACGAGCCGCGGACGAATCCGCGTTTGACCGCCCAGCGCGCGGCAGCAAATGGCTGTGGATCGCGGGCGCGATCCTGCTCGCGATCCTGCTCTATGTCGGGCTGCGCGGCTTCGGCTACAGCGCGGCGGACCCGGACTATACCGACGATGCCAAGGGCACGCTCAGCGACGACCGGCGCGAGGCCACCGGCGTCGCCGAGGCGGACGCCAACAGCAGCCAGTAAGGATCAGGACTTCGGCGCCGGCTCGCAGCGATAGACGAGCCGCTCGTGCGGCTGGCGCGGCAGAGCGGCGCGGATCTGGGCCTGGCGGTCGGCGAAGCGGGCCAGCGCGGCGGTGTCGCCGGTACAGGCCTTGGGCGGTGCATCGCCGCGCATCCCGCGGACCTTGCGCATGTCGGCCGCGCCCAGGAGGTAGCGGGTGACGACATAGGCGCCGCTCGCGGGGCGGAACTCGGCGACCGAGACTGTGGCCTCGTCATTGGGGACGAGGATCCGGCTCCACGCCTCGCCGTCGCGGGCATATTGGGTGCGGCCGTTGACGCAGCCGGTCTTGCCCCAGTCGAGCGGCACGTCCTCGGTCGAGGAGACGGTGACGCGGCTGCGCTCCGGCACGAAATGACAGATGTTGGCGCCGACCAGCGATCGCGCCTCCGGGACTTGCGGAGCTGTTTCCTCCGCCGCCACGTCGCCGCGCGCGGGCCGGGTGAAGAAGGCGAGGGCGGCGCCCGACATCAGCAGCAGGCCGATCGCGGCGGCAATGTAGGCGGGGCGGCGGTGGTCGCGGAACAACAAAGCGCCGCCGCCGGCCAGCGCGAGCGTGCCGAACACGCCGAGGAAGAGGGCGATGGCGACGCGGTTCTCGCGCTTGTCGTCGGCCGCGTCGCGGGCCTTGGCGCGCTTTTCCTGCTCGGCGCGGAAGGCGGCGTCGCCCTCGGTCCGGCGGCGCTCGGCCTCGGTCAGCGCGCGCGCCTGGTCGTCGCGCAGGCGCTCGGACATGCTGACGCATTCGTTGCTCATCGCGGTGTAGGGCTGGCCGGCGGCGCGGAGGAAAGCAGCGAGCTCGCGATTGGCGATGGCGAATCCGAACGGGGCATCGCCGTCCTGGCCCGCGGTGATGAAGCTGTTGACCCCGATCACGCGGCCGCAATTGTCGAGCAGGGGACCGCCGCTGTTGCCCCGCGCGATCGCGGCGGTGTGGAGCAGGGCATGGACGCCGGCAATGCGGCGCTCGTTCGAGTAATTGCCCTCGGAGCGGGTCGGCGCGGCGGGCGTGATGTAATCGTCGGCGGACTGGGCCGTGGCCATGTCGACATTGCCGGGATAGCCCAAGGCGACGACGTCGGAGCCGTCGCTGATCGGGCCCATGTAGAGCGGCACCGCCGGCACCGTCCCTTCCTCCATCTCGATCAGGGCGAGGTCGCGGGCGGGATCGATCGAGATCAGCTTCGCGCGATAGGCCTGGTCGCCTTCCGACGGAACGACGCCGACCGAGACATTGTCCGGATTCTCGCTCGCCGGCATGACGACATGGGCGTTGGTGACGATCCGGTTCGGCGCCACCGCGAAGCCGGTCCCGTGGGCGAAATCGACGACCTCGCCGTCCTCGAACAGGACCACGACGACGCGCACGACGCTGCGCCCGGCGGCGGAAATGTCGTCGGCGCGCGCCGGAGCTGCGAGAGCGGCGACGGAAAGCAGGACCAGCAGAAAGCGGGCGAGCAGCACCAAGGGCGGCTTGATCATCGGGTCCATCATAGGAAGCTGTACGGGTCCACGTCCACCGCGACGCGGACTCCGCGCGGCCAGTCGAGCTTGCCGAGCCAGTCGCGAATGACGTCCTGGACGTCGAGCGAGCGGGCGGCGTGGACGAGCAGGCGCTGGCGGTGGCGGCCGCGCAGCATCGCCATCGGCGCGGGGGCGGGCCCGAACACCGCCATATTCTCGACCTGGGGCGCGGTGCGGCCGATCAGGCGCGCCGTCTCGGTCGCCTCCTCCAGGCTTTCCGACGAGACGATGATCCCCGCGAGGCGGCCGAACGGAGGCATGGCGGCGTCGCGTCGCGCCTCGGTCTCAGCCTGATAGAATCCTTCGGCGTCGCCGCTGACGAGCGCGCTGATTACCGGCGCGGAGGGATCGTGGGTCTGGACGAGCACGCGGCCCGGCTTCTCGCCGCGGCCGGCGCGGCCGGAAACCTGGCTGATCTGCTGGAAGCTGCGTTCGGCGGCGCGCAGGTCGCCGCCCTGGAGCCCGAGATCGGCGTCGACCACGCCGACCAGAGTGAGGTTGGGGAAATGATAGCCCTTGGTGACGAGCTGGGTGCCGACGATGATGTCGATGTCGCCCGCCTCCATCCGGCCGACGAACTCGGCCGCCTTGGCCGGCGACCAGATCGTGTCGGAGGTGACGATGGCGGTGCGGGCGTCCGGGAACAGGGCCTTCACCTCGTCGGCGATGCGCTCGACGCCGGGGCCGACGGGGACGAGGCTGTCCTCCTCCTTGCACTCCGGGCAGGCGGCCGGCGGCGGCATCATATGGCCGCAATGGTGGCAGGCGAGGCGGCGGACCAGCCGGTGCTCGACCATCCACGCGGTGCAGTTCGGGCACTGGAAGCGGTGGCCGCAGTGGCGGCAGAGGGTGAGCGGCGCATAGCCGCGACGGTTGAGGAACAGCAGCGACTGCTCGCCGCGCTTCAGATTCTCCTCGAGCTCGTTGACCAAAGTCGGCGCGAGCCAGCGGCCGCGCGGCGGCGGATCCTGGAGCATGTCGATCGCCGCGATGTCGGGCATCTCGGCGACGCCGTAGCGGTCGGGCAGCTTGACCTCTTGATAGACTCCGATCTCGGCCATCTGGCGGGTCTCGATCGCGGGCGTGGCCGAGGCGAGGATGACCGGCACCTGCTCCAGCTTGGCGCGCATCACGGCGACGTCGCGGGCGTGATACTGGACGCCGTCCTCCTGCTTGAAGCTCACCTCATGCGCCTCGTCGACGACGATCAGGCCGAGGTCGCGATAGGGGAGGAAGAGCGCGGACCGCGCGCCGACCACCACCTTGGCGTCGCCGGTCGCGATCGCGCGCCAGGCACGGCGGCGCTGCGACTGGCGCAGGCCCGAATGCCAGGCGACCGGCTCGCAGCCGAAGCGCGATGCGAAGCGCTTCAGGAACGGCTGGGTGAGCGCGATCTCGGGCAGCAGGACCAGGGTCTGGCGGCCCATCCGGATATTCTCGGCGACCGCCTCGAAATAGACTTCGGTCTTGCCCGATCCGGTGACGCCGTCGAGCAGGAAGGGGGCGAAGCGCGCGGCCTGGACCGCATCGACGAAGGTCCGGGCTGCCGCGCGCTGCGCCGCCTCCAGCTTGGGCATGTGATATTTGGGGTCGGGGCGCGGATAGGGATCGTCGACCGAGACCTCGACCGCCTCGATCGCGCCCGCCTTGACGAGGCCGCGGATGACGCCGTCGGAAACGTCGGCCGCGAGCGCGAGCTCGCGCACCAGCCCCTGGCGCTCGCCGATCCGCTCCAGCGCCTGCTCGCGCTGCGGTGTCATCCGGTCGGGTACGAGGCCGGTCAGGCGATATTCGGTGACGGTGCGGGCGCCGTCGAGCGCGCTCGTCGAGGGCAGGGCCATGCGCAGCACCGCCGCGAGCGGGGCAAGATAATAATCGGCGGTCCACTCGATCAGCCGCCGCAGGGGGAGGGCAAGCGGCGGCGCGTCATAGACGTGGAGAAGGGGGCGCAGCCGGTTGTCGCCGACTTCCTCGGTGTCGAGCCGGTCGGGCTCCCAGGCGACGCCCACCACCTGCCGCGGCCCGAGCGGCGCGACCACGATCGAGCCGGGCTCGACCGGCCCGCTCTTCGGCGCGCGATAGTCGAGCGGGCCCAAGGCGGCGTTGAGGATGATGACGCGGACGCGGTTCATGGATCCGGCCCATATCGTCATTCGGGCCGGTTCCGGAAGGGCTCAGCAGGTCGCGACGGTATCGTCCGGCGGCGCCGGGGACGCCGCCGCGCCCTGGCTGGCGATCAGAGCGCGCAGAGTCCGCCGCAGCGATGCCCCGCGCAGATGCTCGTCGACGCCGCTATAGCCCTCGCGCTTCAGCAGAATGGCAAGGTCGGTCAGCGTGCGGCATTGCGGGGTGGCGGCGAGCTGGTAAGCGCGCTCGACGGTCGAGACCGTGCCGCCGAAACGCTGCGTCTCGCTCCGGTTGCATTCACTCGTCATTGCGCTCGGCCTCCTTGCGCAGGCCATAATAGCGGTTGGCGGCCCTCAGATGAATACCGGCTTCGACCTTGCTCGCTTTGGCGGCGAGATAGCGCGCGCCGCTTTCCAGCTGGGCGTAATGGGTGGAATCCGATTGTGGGGCGAGGGCTGCCTTCGGGACGCTGGCGAGCGGCGCGTGCCCGGGGGGCCGGGCGGACGCGGCCTCGGCGGCGGCCTTCAAGCTATAGCGTCCGGAAAGGTCCAGATGCGCGAGGCGCGCCTCGGCGGAGACGGCGTTCTCGGCCATGCCGGCGGCGGTTCGGGCCCTTCTGAGCCAATAAGTCTGTTCCATTTCAAGATCACCAATCATTATGCAGGCGAGAGCATTGTCGACTCTCAGTCACGAGGGGCCCGCGGATTATTCAGGTGATGCACTCGCCTAGCACGGCGCCAGTGAAAGAGCCAATTTTCATTTCGGGCAAGCGCGCAATGTTGGCGGATTAGATGCAGATCAAGCTTTCCGATATTTCGCGAAACCTGTTGTCTCTCCGATATCAGGTCGCGTTGCTCCGCGCCGCGGCGACCAGGCTGCGGATCATCCAGCGGCGGATGGCGCGCGCCTCGTCCTCGTCGATCTGGAGCACGTCCTTGAAGACGATATGCGCCTCGGTGCCGACGACGAGCGCGAGCGCCTTGGCGAGCCGGTCGAGCGCCGCGGGGACGAACTGGCCGGCGACGGGGATCAGTGCCGCCTCGATCAACGGCGAGCGGCGGTTCTGGCGGGCGGGAAGGTTGGACGATTGCTCGCCCGGCTGGAGCGTGTGGGCGACGAGCATGCGCAGTGCCGGTTCGTTGGCGCGGATCATCGCCTCGAGCGCGCCGTCGACCATCTCGACGCGGGCGACCGGGTCGTCGGTCGGCGCGCCGCGGAAAAGGGCGCCGGGCTCGGGCACGGCGACGTCGAGCGAGGCTTCGAGCAGCAGGGCGTCGAGTCCCGGAAAGTAGCGATAGGCGGTGGCGCGCGACACCAAGGCCTCTTCGGCGATCTCCTCGAGGCTCGGCTTGCGCCCTTCCTTCATCAGCCGCGCGGCGGCCTGGAGCAGGTCCTTGCGGGTGCGGCGGCGCTGGTTGGAGCGCGCGCCCGTCGGTTCGGCATCCGCCACGTCAGGCCTGCGGCAATTGCTGCTGGATCGAGCCCAGATCGAGCCAGACATTCTCGCGGCGGATCGCGCCGTCCTGCGCGAATTCGAGGACGTGCAGCATGCGGAATGCGAGCGGGCGATTGCGGCCTTCCAGCCCGAACGGCCGGCCCGGCGCACGGCCGCTCCACCGCGATTCATCGACCAGGAAGCCGTCGCCATAGAGGCGACGGACGCACTCGATACGGCTGTCGGCGAGATCGGTGAACAAGGCCTCGTAAAAGGCCCGTGCCGCATCGCGGCCATGGGTCGGGCCGGCGGGCGTGCCGACGATGTCGTGCTCGACGTCATGGGACAAGGTGGCGAGCACGCCTTCGACGTCGTCGGCCGCCTCGAAGCGGAAATGCTCGTCCATCTTCCGGTCCATCTCTTCGCGGGTCATCCGATCCTCCGGCAGAGCGATGATCTTCCCAGCTTATAATGAGATTCCAGTCTCATTGCAATATGACCGTCTCTTTATGCCGATCACCTGCTCGAGCGGGTGCTGGAGGCTCTGCATTTCGAGGTTGAGGGGGCCTCACTGTTGCGGCTAGCGTGCAGCCGAAAGGCCGCAGAGCCGAACACGGGGGATAATGATGGGCTACCGTACCGCACGTTTCGTGCACGTCATCGTCATGATCTGGCTGACATTGCTGTTCCTGGGGCCGTGGCAGTCGTTTGCCCGCGGCATCATGGAAGGGGGGAGCTATCGGTGGGCCGCAGGTCTGCTCGGTATGCGCTTCGGCGGGGCCGGCCTTGGCGGCGACTTCTGGTTCGCCGCGGTGAAGGCGGCGCTCGGCGTCGCCTTGCTGTGGTTCGGCTGGCGCGCCCCGAACGGTCGCGTCCGCTGGTCGATCGTCGCCTATCTGGCGTTGATGTTCGCCGACACGCTTTACAATGTCAGCACGCGGCCGGAAGCGTTCCATGTCCGCGACGACCGGGTCGGGCTGGAAGTGTCGCTCGCAGTGGTCGCGCCTGCCCTCGATGGGCTGTTCCTGCTCCTCGGGCTGCTCTGGGCGTGGCGGACCCCGACGCTGGCGACGCCCGCGCCGGGCATGGCCAATCGCTTCCTGCTCGGGCTCGCTCTGTTGCTGCTGCCGCTCCAGTTTTTGCTCCTCCGCCCGGTAGAAGGCGCGGACTCCAGCGCCAGCCTCGGCGTGCTGCTCACGATGCTTGGCTGGTTCCTGTTCAGCGCCGCGCTCGCGCCCTGGGGTGGGCGGACGACGGAGGACGAGCGCGGAGAGATGCAACGGAGTGACGCCGGGACCGTTTGAGACGCGTCACGATCGGAGTTGATTCATGGACCAGTTGCTTTCCCGGCGCGCGCTGATCGGCGCCGGCTTCACCTTGCCCTTGCTCGCACTTCCGGGCTGCACCACGTTTCCCGGCTTCAATGTCGAGGATGCGGTGCGACGCCTGCTGACCCTGTCGTCGCAGCGCGCCTTCGCCAATCTGCTGCAGGACGAAGGCTTTTTCCAGGACGAGGTGGCGCGGGTGACGCTGCCGCCCGCGCTCGGCGGGACCGGAGCGACCAGCGTGCTCGCCGCTTTGTTGCGGACGCGCGCCGTGCAGGATCAGTTGCTGCGCATCGTCAACCGCGCGGCCGCCGATGCGGCGGATGCCGCGGCGCCGATGGTGATGGATTCGATCCGCAGCATGAGCATCGTCGACGCGATCGGTATCGTCCGCGGCGGATCGACCGCGGCCACATCCTATCTCCAGCGCAGCATGGGCAACGCGATCTTCGACGCGATGCTGCCCGGCGTCGGCAACGCCCTGCGCCTGCTCGACAACGGCATCGTCTCGCGCGCCCTCGGCGCGGCGACTGGCATTGATTTCGCAGGCCTGCAGCGCGACGTCACGCTGAAGGCCAGCGACGGCATCTATCGCGCCATCGGCCGCGAGGAAGCGACGATCCGCGCCGATCCGCAGGCGACCGGCGACCCACTGCTCTCGCGCGTGTTCGGCATCCTCGCCTGAGGCCGGCGCCGCCGGGGTGACGGGAGAGGGGGGTGGCGCTATGAGCGCGGCAAACCACTTCCCGAGGAACCGAATCACATGAAATTCTTCGTCGACACCGCCGACACGAACGACATTCGCGAACTCGCCGAGACCGGCCTGCTCGACGGCGTCACCACCAACCCCTCGCTCATCCACAAGTCCGGCAAGGACTTCCTGGAGGTGGTGAAGGAGATCGCCCAGATCGTCCCCGGCCCGGTTTCGGCCGAGGTGGTCGCGACCGACCATGCCGAGATGATGCGCGAGGCGGAGATCCTGCGGAAGATCGCCGACAATATCGCGGTCAAGGTGCCGCTCACGATCGACGGCCTCAAGACCTGCAAGAAGCTCACCGAGGACGGCACGATGGTGAACGTCACCTTGTGCTTCACCGCCAACCAGGCGCTGCTCGCGGCCAAGGCCGGAGCGACCTTCATCTCGCCGTTTGTCGGCCGTCACGACGATATCGGCTTCGATGGCATGCAGATAATCTCCGACATCCGCATGATCTACGACAATTACGATTTCGAGACGCAGATTCTGGTCGCCTCGGTGCGCCATCCGATCCACGTGCTCGAAGCGGCGAAGATCGGCGCCGACGTGATGACCGCGCCGCCCTCGGTGATCCGCGCGCTCGTCAAGCACCCGCTGACCGACAACGGCCTCAAGGCCTTCCTCGCCGACTGGGAAAAGACCGGCCAGACGATCGGCTAAGGCCTCGGGGCCACCAGACGCCGGAGATGCTCCTCGAGCTCTTCGGCGTTTCGGTCCCAGCTGAAGCGATCCGCCGATGCCGCCGTGTCCCGAGGGTCAGGCGGGCGGCGCACCAGTTCCTCCGCCGCGGCGGCGATCGCAACCGGGTCGGCGTCGACGAGGCGGCCGGCGGCGGGATTGCTGATCGCTTCGCGCGCGCCGCCGATGTCGGTCGCCACGACCGGCGTGCCGCAGGCCAGCGATTCGAGCTGGACGTTGGCGAGCCCCTCTTCCTGCGAAAGCGAGAGCGTGACGCTGGCCGCCGCATAGAGCGAGGGCAGCAATTCCTGGGGAACTGGGCCCAGCATCCGGACACGGTCGCTCAGACCGAACGCCCGCGCCTTGCCCTCGAGCGCCTCCCGGTCGGGGCCACCGCCGGCGAGGAGAAGGGTCGCTTCGGGGATATGGGCGAGCGTCTCGATCGCGAGCGCTTGGCCCTTGCGGGCGATGAGATTGCCGACCAGCAGCAGGACCGGTCCCTTCAGTCTCAATGCGGCCTGGGCGGCCGCCCGGTCCGAAACCTTGAAAATCGTGCGATCGATGCCGGTATAGTGGACGGAGATGCGATCGGCAGGCAGGCCGAGGCCGATCATGCGGTCGCGCAGCCGCGCGCTGACCGCGAGCAGGCCGCCGCCTCTCCGTATCGCGCCGATGACGGATTGCCGCGCCGCTGCGTCGCGACTCCAGGCGTCGAGATCTGCGCCCCGCGCCTTGATCGACAACGGAACGTCGAGCGCGGCCGCCAGCGCCGCAACGGCGGGCCCGTCGGGCCAGAAGAAGTCGGCATGGATGACGTCGAACGCAGAGTCGTCGCGGAGGCGCCGCAGCGTCGGCAGTAGCTCGCGCGACCAGCTGTCGGGAGTCCAGCGGGACACGTGTGGCCAATAGACCTTCACGCCCTTCCAGACATCTTCCTCCGGTGGCATGGGCAGAGCGTCCACCCCAACACCCGCGGGGCTCGTGGATTGCAGAACGGGCGCGACGACCCGAACCTCGACGCCGTCCCGTTCCGCCAGCGCTGCCGCCTGGCGCAGGATGAAATTGCCGAGATAGGGCCGCACCGCGTCGGGAAATCGGCTGGAGAGGATCAGCGCACGCAGCATGGCCGTTACATGCCACAGGGAGCGCGGACCCGCGCGCGATTGTTGCTGCGGGTCCACCATGGTATGCGTTCGGCTCTCCAAAAAGAGGGGGCAGCCATGACTGACAAGCCACAGACGCATGCCGAAGAGTTCTCAGCCGCATCGGGCGGCGGGGAAAGCCGCCCCCAGGTCTGGACGGCGCCGTCGCTCAGGCGTTTCCGCGCCTCGGACGCCTCGTTCGGGACCGGTGGCGCCGGGGAAGGCGGATTCGGCACTTCCTGAGCCCGGATAGCCGCATTCATTTCGCCATCGCATCTTAACCATCTTAAGGTTAAGCTCGGCCGATGGGTAAGGTCATCAGCTTCGAGGACAGGGCGGTCGCGAACCTGCGCGCGCGCGTCGCTGCCGCCGAGGAAGCGAACCAGGACCTGATCGCCTTCGCGCGCGGCCATAGCGGCGCGGTCGCCTCGATCCATGAGGCGGTGCTCGCCGCGGTCGAGGCCGAGGGCTTCGACCATCTGATTCACATCGTCACGCAGGAATGGCCGCAGATCCTCGGCCTGGACGCGGTGGCGGTCGCCCTGTTCGTCGGCGACCGCGGCATGCGTGCCGACGCGTCGGGCATGCAGTTCGTCGACCCGCAGATCATCGAGCGCTCGATCGAGCAGTTCGACGGGGTCGTGCTGCGCGGCTGCGAGCGCGGCCATCCTCTGTTCGGGCCCGCCTGCGACCTCATTCGCGCCGAAGCTCTGGTGCGGCTCGAAAGCGTGTCGCCATTGCCGCGCGGCCTGCTCGCGCTCGGTCAGCGCGGCGCCCAGGGCTTCGAGACCCGCCACGGCTCGGAACTGCTCGTTTTCCTCGGACGCGTCCTCACACGCTGCATGGCCCGGTGGCTGATCCCTTAACCGACCATCCCGCGCGCGCCATTGCCGCCCGCTGGCAGGACCATCTCACCCGCGACCGCCGCCGCTCCGAGCATACGGTGCGGGCCTATGGCGCGACCGCGCATCGACTGATCCAGTTCCTCGCCGGCCATCTCGGCGGCGCCGTCACGGCCGAGGCGCTGGCGGGGCTGCAGGCAGCCGACCTTCGCGCCTTTCTCGGCAGCCGCAGGGCAAGCGGGCTCGGCAACAGCTCGGCCGCGCGCGAGCTTTCGGCGGTGCGCGGCTTCCTCGCCTTCGCCGCAGCGGAAAGCGGGCAGCAGGCCGCGCCACCGCGGCTGAAGGGCCCGAAAAGGCCGCGCAGCGTGCCGCGGCCGATCTCGCCGGACGAGGTGGTGGCGCTCGCGGAGGAAGTGGCGGAGGACGCCGCCGAGGAATGGATCGCCGCGCGCGACTTCGCCGTGCTGATGCTGCTCTACGGCTCGGGCCTGCGCGTCGCAGAGGCGCTCGGCCTGACCGGGAGTGCGCTGCCGCTCGGCGAAGCGATTTCGGTCACCGGCAAGCGCGCCAAGACACGGATCGTGCCCTTGCTGCCGCAGGTGCGCGACGCGATCATGCGTTACGCCGCACTATGTCCCTATGCCGCGGGGCCGGAGGTGCCGCTTTTCCGCGGCGCCAAGGGCGGGCCGCTGCGCGGCGAGATCGTGCGGCGCGCGGTGCGTAAAGCGCGGGCCGCGCTCGGCCTTTCCGACCGCACCACCCCGCACGCGCTGCGTCACAGCTTCGCGACCCATCTGCTCGGCCGCGGCGCGGACCTGCGCTCGCTCCAGGAGCTGCTCGGCCATGCCAGCCTGTCCTCGACCCAGATCTACACCTCGGTCGATGCCGCGCATCTGATGGACGTCTATCGCAACGCCCATCCGCGGGCCTAACGCGCCTCGCCTTCGGTCTCGGGGTGGCGCTTGCGCCAGGTGAGCTGGCGCCAGACGTAGAAGAGTATCATCAGACCGATGATCGCCGAGGAGAGCGGGCCGAGGATGGTCTCGATCTCGCCGAAGCGACGGCCGAGCATGTAGCCGGCGATCGCCAGCGCCGAGCTCCACCCGGCGGTGCCGATCGTCGACCAGATCAGGAAGCTTTTCAGCCGCATGTGGAGCAGGCCGGCGGGGATAGAGATGACCGAGCGGATCGTCGGCATCATCCGCCCGACGCCGACCAGCACCGAGCCGAAGCGGCCGAACAGGCGCTCGGCCTTCTCGACGTCGTACCAGTCGACAGTGAGCCAGCGGCCGTGCTTCTCGATGAACGGCCGGAAGCGCTCGATGCCGATCACGCGTGCGACCAGATACCAGAAGATGTTGCCGAACATCGCGCCGGTGGTGCCGCTGGCGATGACGCCCCACAGGGTCATCGGTCCGTTGACGGCGGCCACGCCCGCGAGCGGCATGATCACCTCCGACGGGATCGGCGGGAACACCGTTTCCAGGAACATCAGGAAGGCGACGCCGAGATAGCCCGATTGCTCGATCAGGCGGATGACCCAGTCAGACATGTTTTAAGCGACCTTGGCTTCGATGGCATCCCAGATGATGCCCGGTGTGTCGGTGCCGTTGAACCGGTCGATCGCGACGATTCCGGTCGGCGAGGTGACGTTGATCTCGGTCAGATAGCCGGCGATCACGTCGATCCCGACGAACAGCAGGCCGCGGCGCGCCAGCTCCGGCCCGAGCGCGTCGCAAATCTCGCGCTCGCGGTCGGTGAGGTCGGTGGCGAGCGCGGTGCCGCCGGCGGCGAGGTTGGAGCGGATCTCGCCCTGGCCGGGAACGCGGTTGATCGCCCCGGTCGCCTTGCCGTCGATCAGGACGATGCGCTTGTCGCCCTCGGCGACCTGCGGAAGGAAGGCCTGGACCATGAACGGCTCGACCCAGACGTGGTTGAACAATTCTGTCAGCGCCGGCAGGTTGTTGCCGTCGCGGCCGATCTTGAACACGGCCGACCCGGCGTTGCCGTAGAGCGGCTTCACGACGATGTCGCCATGCGCGGCCTGGAAGGCGCGCGTCTCCTCGAGCGAGCGCGTGATCAGGGTCGGCGGCATATATTCGGCATAGTCGAGCACGAACAATTTCTCGGGCGCGTTGCGCACCGAGGCCGGGTCGTTGACCACCAGGGTGTGCGGCTGGACGCGCTCGAGCAGGTGGGTGGCGGTGATGTAGCTGAGGTCGAAGGGCGGATCCTGGCGCATCAGCACGACGTCGACATCGTCGACGAGGTCGATCACCTGCCATTCGCCATGCTCGAAATGGTCGCCATGCTGGTGGCGCACGCGCACCGGGCGGGCGTGGGCGCGGACGCGGCCGTCCGAATAGGAAAGGTGCGGCGCCAGATAATGGTAGAGGACGTGCCCGCGCGCCTGCGCGGCGAGCATGATCGCGAAGCTGGAATCGCCCGCGATGTTGATGCTCTCCATCGGATCCATCTGGACGGCGACACGCAACAGCATAGACTCTGGCTCCCCACGATTGCGTCGCCCCTAGGGGAGGACGAGGCGATTGTCACCCGCGGGCTTCGGGCGCGGCCGTGCGGGCGGCACGATGTTGCGCGCAGTACCGGTTCTGATACCACTCCCGCCACATCTTGCAGGGATTCCCAAATGATCAGACACGCCGCCGGTTTCGTGACGCTCGCCTTTCTGCTCGCCACCCAGGCGGGCGCCGAGGAGGGGATGTGGCTTCCTAGCCAGACTCCCAGCCTCGCACCGACCTTGAAGCAGGCCGGCCTCACGCTCGATCCGGCCGTGCTCGCCGATCTCCAGAAGGCGCCGCTCAACGCGATCGTCTCATTGGGCGGCTGCTCGGCCTCGTTCGTCAGCCCGCAGGGCCTGGTTGCGACCAACCACCACTGCGTGCAGGGCTCGATCCAGTATAATTCCAAGCCCGACCAGGATTATCTGACCAACGGCTTCCTCGCAGGCACCCTCAAGGACGAGGTTCCGGCCGCGCCGGGCACGCGCGTCTTCGTGATCGAGGATTTGCGCGACGTCAGCGCGGCGATGAACAAGGGCGTCACTGCGGCCATGTCGGGGCTGCAGCGCTACGATCGTATGGAGGCCAACCGGAAGGGGCTGATCAGCGCCTGCGAGAAGCAACCCAACCGTCGCTGCGACGTGCGCGCTTATTATGGCGGCGCGACCTATTTCCTGCAGCAGCAGCTCGAGATCAAGGACGTGCGCCTCGTCTACGCACCGGCCGAAGGCATCGGCAATTTCGGCGGCGAGACCGACAATTGGCAGTGGCCGCGCCACACCGGCGATTTCGGCTTCTACCGCGCCTACGTCGCACCTGACGGCTCCTCGGCGCCTTATTCCGATGCCAACGTCCCCTACCAGCCCAAGAGCTGGCTCAAGATCGCCCAGCAGGGCGTCAAGGACGGCGATTATGTGATGGTGGCCGGCTTCCCAGGCGTTACCGACCGGCTGCGCAGCGCGGCCGAAGCCGATTTCTATTACGACAGCTACTATCCGGCGATGCAGAAGCTGCTCGCCGATTATTCCGCGGCGATCGGCCGCGCCACCGCCGGTAATGCGGATGCGACGATCAAATATGCGTCGATCCTGCAGGGCACCGACAATTACAAGAAGAAGCTGCTCGGCCAGATGGCCGGCGCCGACGCTGTCCGGCTCGGCGAGCAGAAGAAGGCGCAGGAAGCGGAATATCGTGCCTGGGTCGCCGCCGATCCGCAGCGCCAGAAGCGCTACGGCGCCAGCATCGCAGCGCTCGACGCGCTGATTGCCGAGGCCAACGAGGCGTCGCTCAGCGACCTTCGCGCCAACCTCATCAACCGCGCCCAGCTGCTGTCGGCCTCGCGCACGCTCTACCGCTGGTCGCTCGAGCGCGCCAAGCCGGATGCGCAGCGCGAGCCGGGCTACCAGGACCGCGACCGCCAGCTCGTCACTGAGCGCCTGCGCCAGATCGAGCGCCGCTTCGTGCCCGAAGTGGACCGCGCTTTGTTCGACGCGGCCCTGGCCGAATACCGCAAGCTGCCGGCCGCCAGGCGCAACGCCGCCTTCGAGGCGAAGCTCGCCGCGATCGGCGCCGACCGCCTCTATGCCGGCACCAAGCTCGGCGACACGGCGACGCGCCTCGCCTGGCTCGACAAGCCGGGGGCGGAGTTCGGGGCTTCGGCCGATCCGTTCCTCCAGCTCGCCGTCGCGATGGCGCCGTCCGAGCTCGCCAAGGAGAAGGCCGACAAGGACCGCGCAGGACGCCTGCAGCGCGCGCGCTCCGACTATATGAAGGGCATGCTTGCTTACGCCGCCGCGACTGGCAAACCGATGTATCCGGACGCCAACGGCAGCCTGCGCTTCACCTACGGCAAGGTCACCGGCCGCACGCGCGACGGCCAGATCTGGACGCCGTTCACCACCGCCGAGGGCATGGCCGCCAAGCATACCGGCAAGGGCGAGTTCGACGCGCCCGACAAGGCGGTCGCCCTGGTCGCAGCCAAGGATTACGGCCCCTACGCCTCGCCCGAGCTCGGCACCTTGCCGGTCGATTTCCTGTCGACGGTCGATATCACCAACGGCAATTCGGGCTCGGCGACCTTGAACGCACAGGGCGAGTTCGTCGGTCTTGCCTTCGACGGCACGCTCGACGGAGTCATCGCCGACTGGTGGTACGAACCATCGATCAACCGCACGATCCACGTCGACAGCCGCTACATGCTGTGGGTGATGGACAAGGTCGACGGCGCCCAGCGCCTGCTCGACGAGATGGGCGTCCGCTAAGCGGCGCGTTCGTCATTGCGAGGAGCGCAGCGACGAGGCAATCCAGCGGCGCAGAGGGCGCGACTGGATTGCTTCGCTCCCCTCGCAATGACGGAGGGTTCAGCCGCGCCAGACGTTCGGGAGGTGCCGCGGCAGCCGTCGCGGCACGATGAAGACGGCGTCGATGCGCATGTCGTCGCCGGGGCGGACGAAGCGCTGAGCCAGCGCCTCGGCGGCGGCCGCCACCCGTCGCAGGCGGTAATCGTCGAGCGAAAGGGCGATGTCCGCCTCGGCCGCCCGCGCCTTCACCTCGACGAAGGCGACAATGCGGCCGCGGCGCGCGACCAAGTCGACCTCGCCGCGCGGCGTGCGGACGCGGCGGGCGAGGATCGACCAGCCTTTCAGGCGCAGCCACCAGGCGGCCAGTGTCTCCGCGCGCCGGCCGCCCCGTTCGGCGCGCCGCCGCGTCATTTGAGGGCCAGCGCCCGCTCGTAGACGTCGCGCCGGGCCAGGCCGAGCGTCGCCGCCACTTCGGCCGCTGCGCGCGAGGCGGAAAGTCGGGTCATCGCTTCCTTGAGCGCCGCATCGATCTCGGCTTCGCCGGCGGGCTCGGCCTCGCCCGGCGGGCCGACGACGATCACGATCTCGCCCTTGGGCGGGGCGTCGGCGTAGCGCTCGGCAAGCTCGCCCAGCGTGCCGGTTACGGTCTGCTCGAACTTCTTGCTGATCTCGCGCACGACGGCCGCGTCGCGGTCGCCGAGCCCCTTGTGCAGGGCTTCGAGCGCCGCCCCGAGGCGAGGCCCGCTCTCGTAGAGGATGAGCGTCGCGCGAACTGCGGCGATCTCGCCGATGGCCGACGCCCGCGCGCCGCCTTTGGCGGGCAGGAAGCCGAGGAATAGGAAGCGGTCGGTAGGGAGGCCGGCGAGGGTGAGGGCGGCGATCGCCGCGGAAGGGCCGGCGACCGTGTGCACGGCCACCCCGGCGGCGCGCGCGTCGCGGACGAGCTTGTAGCCGGGGTCTGAGATGAGCGGCGTGCCGGCGTCCGAGACCAGCGCGACCGCCTGACTCGCCATGCGCGCGATCAGATCCTGCCGCACTCGCTCGTCGCTATGGTCGTGATAGGGCGTCATCGGCCGCTTTTCGCCGATATGGTGGAGCAGCTTCGCCGTCACCCGCGTGTCTTCGCAGGCGATAAGGTCCGCCCCGGCCAGAACGGCGGCGGCATGCGGGCTGAGATCGGAAAGATTGCCGATCGGCGTCGCCACGATATAGAGGCCCGGGGGCATTGGTTCGCGCATAGGAAGATCGTCATGGCAGAGCAGTCCCACCACCCGCAAGCGCGGCGCACCTTTATCGGGTTGGCCGCGGCGGCGGTCCTGGGTTTGGCGCTCGCCGGCTGCCAGATGGTGCCCAAGCCGCGCCCCGCGCCGGTGCCCGAGCGACCCCCCGAGCCGGCCCAGCCCACGCCGGGCCTCCCCACCGACACAAACCGCAACCGCGTCGCCGTGCTGGTGCCGCTGACCGGCGAGAATGGCGGCGTCGGCAAGTCCATTTCCAATGCAGCCAACCTCGCTTTGCTCGATGCCGGCGGGGAGGGCATCCGCATCACCATCTACGACACCGCCAAGGCCGGCGCGCAGGCGGCGGCGAACGAGGCTTTGGCGGACGGCAACCGGCTGTTCCTGGGACCGTTGCTCGCCGAAGACGTCACGGCCGTCGCGCCGCTCGCGCGCAAGGCCAATGTCCCGGTCATCGCTTTCTCGAACGATACCAGCATCGCCGGCAACGGCGTCTACGTGATGGGCTTCGATCCCGAGCAGTCGGTCGGGCGCGTCGTCACTTATGCCCGCGGCAAGGGCGTGGAGCGCTTCGCCGGGCTCGTCCCCGACGGCGTCTATGGCCGCCGTGTCGGCCAGGCTTTGATCGGCGCGGTCGAGAAAGCCGGCGGCCGCATGGTCGCGATGCAGAATTACGACCGCACGCCCAAGGGGCTCAATTCGGCTGTGAACCGCCTGAATGACCAGTCGGGCTATGACGCGGTGCTGATCGCCGACACCGGCAAGAGCGCGGCAGGCGTGGCCCCGCTCATCCGCAAGGGGTCGTCGGCCGACGCGAAGATCCTCGGCACCGAGCTCTGGAAGATGGAGAGCGGCCTCGGCGCCACCGCGGCGCTGCGCGGCGCGTGGTTCGCCGGCGTCTCAGACGACATGTTCAACCAGCTGCGCACCCGCTACCGCGCCCGCTACGGCGTCAATCCCTACCGGCTCGGAAGCCTCGGCTATGACGCGGTACTGCTGACGGTGCGGATCGGCCGCAATTGGAGGGTCGGCAGGGCGTTCCCGGCGGCCGACCTGATGGATCCCGAAGGCTTCGTCGGCGTCGACGGCGCGTTCCGCTTCCGCCGCGACGGCGTTGCCGAGCGTTCGCTCGAAGTGCTGCAGATCGGGCAAGGCGGCGTCACCACCGTGTCGCCGGCGCCGCGCGGCTTCGGGGGCGGCGCAGGCAAGAGGCGCTAGGTGACGATCTCGGCGAGGATCGCGTCGAGCAGGATCATACCGGCCGGGGTGACGCGCAGGCGCTCCGTCTCGTCCGCGAGTAGCCCCTGCCCGGCGAGGCGCGTCACCGCGCGCTGATCGACGAGCTGTCCGAACGGCCGGCCGGCCAAGGCGGCGATGCGGGCACGCTCGACGCCCTCGCGGAGGCGCAGCCCCATCAGCAGCGCCTCGACCGCTTTGTCGGCCGGTGGAATCGGCGCTTCGTCGACGATGCCGTGGCCGTTGCGGGCGAGGCCCGACAGCCAGTTTTCGGGCTTCTTGTGGCGTTGCGTGACGGCGCCTGCGCGGCGGCCGTGCGCGCCCGGCCCGACGCCGAGATAATTGTCGTAGCGCCAATAAGCGAGATTGTGGCGGCTCTCCTCGCCGGGCCGGGCGTGGTTCGAGATTTCGTAGGCGGGGAGGCCGGTCGCTTCGGTCATCTGCTGGGTCAGCTCGAACAGCCCGGCGCTATGGTCCGGGTCCGCAGGCTCGAACTCCCCCTTGGCGACCAAAGTGGCGAAGCGCGTGCCGGGCTCGATCGTGAGCTGGTAGAGCGAGAGATGGCCGGTGCCGAACGACAAGGCGCGGTCGAGCTCGGCCTGCCACGCCGCCTCGCTTTGGCCGGGCAGAGCGTAGATGAGGTCGAAGCTGACGCGGCCGAATACCCGCTGGGCGGTGTCGAGCGCGGCCAGCCCCTCGCGCACGTCATGGGCGCGGCCGAGGAAGCCGAGCGCCGTGTCGTCGAGCGACTGGAGGCCGAGCGACACCCGGTTCACGCCGGCCTGCGCCAGATCGGCGAAGCGCGCCGCCTCGACCGAGGACGGGTTGGCCTCGAGCGTGATCTCGATGTCCGGGGCGACGCCCCAGTGGCCCGCCGCCGCGTCGAGGATCGCAGCCACCGTCTCGGGCGGCATCAGCGACGGCGTGCCGCCGCCGAAGAAGATCGAGGTGAGCTTGCGGCCCGGCTCGATCCGCGCCTCATAAGCGAGGTCGGCGAGCAGGGCGTCGCGCCATTGCGCCTGGTCGACGGCCTCGCGGACGTGGCTGTTGAAGTCGCAATACGGGCATTTCGAGACGCAGAAGGGCCAGTGGACGTAGAGCGCCAGCGGCGCCGACCCCGGTCCCGCTGCCTCAGAAGAGGGTGGCGATGAGCTTCTGGAAGGCGTCTGCACGGTGGCTCATCGCATGTTTCTGCGCCGGGTCCATCTCGCCGAATGTCTGTTCGTGCCCGACCGGCTGGAACATCGGATCGTAGCCGAAGCCCTGGCTTCCGCGCGGCGGCCAGACGAGGGTGCCGTCGACCCGGCCTTCGAACGTCTCGCATTGGCCGTCGTCGGGCCAGCACACCGACAGGGCGCAGACGAAATGGGCGCCGCGGCCGGCGTCCGGCCCAAGGGCTTCCAGTTCGCTCGCGATGCGCTGCATCCCATAGCCGAAGTCGCGCTCGATCTTGGCTTCGCCCGGCTCACCGTCGGGCGAAAGCTGCGGCGTGGCGGTGGGCGGCTCGGCCCAGCGCGCCGAATGGATGCCCGGCTTGCCGTCGAGCGCGTCGACGCACAGGCCGCTGTCGTCGGCGAGCGCTGGCAGGCCGGACAGGTCCGCCGCCATGCGCGCCTTCAATTCGGCATTGTCGGCGAAGCTGTTGCCGGTCTCTTCCGGCTCGGGAAGGTCGAGGTCGGCGGCCGAAACGGGCTCGATGCCATAGGGGCCGAGCAGCTCCGCGATCTCGCGGACCTTGCCCGCATTGTGGCTGGCAATGACGAGCTTGCCGGGCTGGAGGCGGCGGCTCATCGGCCGGTCGCCCCGTCCTGGGCGGCGAAGATCTCCTTGCAGCCGATGCGGGCGAGGCGGAGCAGGCGGAGCAGCCCTTCCTCGTCATAGCATTCGCCTTCGGCCGTAACCTGCGCCTCGACGATGTTGCCGTCGTCGGTCAGCACGAAATTGCCGTCGCAGCCGGCGGTCGAATCCTCGTCATAATCGAGGTCGAGGACCGCGTTGCCGCCGTGGATGCCGCAGCTGACCGCCGCGACCTTCCTGATGATCGGATCGACCTCGAGCTGCTTGCCCGCGATCAATTTGTCGACCGCGATGCGGAGCGCGACCCAGGCCCCCGAAATAGCGGCGGTACGCGTGCCGCCGTCGGCCTGGATGACGTCGCAGTCGAGCGTGATCTGGCGCTCGCCGAGCTTCTCCAGATCGACCACGGCGCGCAGCGAACGCCCGATCAGGCGCTGGATCTCCTGGGTGCGACCCGATTGCTTGCCGCCGGCGGCCTCGCGCCGGCCGCGGGTGTGGGTGGCGCGCGGCAGCATGCCATATTCGGCGGTGACCCAGCCCTTGCCCTTGCCGCGCAGCCAGGGCGGCAGATTGGTTTCGACCGAGGCCGTGCACAGCACCTTGGTATCGCCGAAGCTGACCAGCACGCTGCCTTCGGCGTGGCGGGTGAAGTTCGGCTCGATGCTGATCGCCCGCATTTGGTCGGGGGCGCGTCCGGACGGGCGCATGCATGTTCCTTTCTGCTCTTTGCCGGGCACTTAGCCGCGCGCCGGGAGCGCGTCCACCGCCGATCCATATCGGCCGTTGAGCCGGCGCGGCAGCCCGCCTACATAGGCGCCATGTCCATTGCCCCGATCACCGAACTCAACGATCGCGCTCGGGATGTCTTCCGCCTCGTGGTCGAAAGCTTCATCGATAACGGCCTGCCGGTGGGGTCGCGCACCGTCTCGCGGCTGCCCGGCATCAACCTGTCGCCGGCCTCGATCCGCAACGTCATGCAGGACCTCGAGGAACTGGGCCTGCTCAGCCATCCCCATACCTCGGCCGGACGCGTGCCGACCGAAGGCGGCCTCCGCCTGTTCGTCGACGGCATGATGCAGGCGGCGGAGCCCAGCCTCGAGGAGAGGGCGGTGATCGAGGGGCGGCTGGAGCGGGGCGGTCCGATCGAGGAAGCGCTCGCCTCGGCGACGGCGGCGCTTTCGGGCCTGTCCGCCTGCGCCGGCATCGTGCTCGTTCCCAAAAGGGAGCCTGTGCTGCGCCAATTGGGCTTCGTGCAATTGTCGCCGGACCAGGCGCTGGCGGTGATGGTCGGCAGCGACGGCACCGTCGAGAACCGCGTCGTCAGCCTCCCGCAGGGCGTCACCCCCTCGGTCCTGGCCGAGGTCGGCAATTATGTCAGCGCCCGGCTCTCGGGCCTCACTCTGAGCGAAGCGCAACTGCGCCTCAGCGAGGAAATCCGCGCTGGCGAGGCCGAGCTCGACGCGGTCGCCCAGGAGCTGATCGCGCGCGGCCTCGCCATCTGGTCGCGCGACGGCAGCGAGCGGCCGGTGCTGATCGTGCGCGGCCAGGCCAATCTGCTCGACAACGAGGCGGCGGCGGACCTCGACCGAGTGCGGCAGCTGCTCGACGAACTGGAGGGCAAGGAGGAGATTGCCCGCCTGCTCGACAGGGCACGCGCCGGCAAGGGCATGAAAATCTTCATCGGCTCGGAAAACAAATTGTTCGCGCTTTCCGGATCGTCGGTGATAGCGGCGCCTTATCGCGGCACCGACGGGAAGGTCGTCGGCGTCGTCGGCGTGATCGGGCCGACCCGGTTGAACTATGCCCGGGTCGTGCCCATGGTTGATTTCACAGCACAGGCATTATCGAGATTGATGAGATGAATGACGATCAGAAGGTGAGAGACGAAGCTGAGGAAATCCGCGCGGAAACCGCCGCGGAAGCGCCCGAACTGGCCGAAGCCGACCGCCTCACCGAGCTGGAAAAGGAGCTCGAGGAGGTGCGCCAGCACGTCCTCTACGCGCAGGCCGAGACGCAGAATGTGCGCCGCCGGCTGGAGCAGGAGAAGCAGAGCGCGACGGCTTACGCGATCACTGGCTTCGCCCGCGACCTGCTGTCCGTGAAGGACAATCTGGACCGTGCCCTGCAGGCGGTTCCCGACGAGCTGCTCCAGGACGAGAAGTTCAAGGGCCTGATCACCGGCGTGGAAGTGACCGCGCGCGAGCTCGACGCGGTGTTCCAGCGCAACGGCATCGTCCGCGTCGAAGCGATGGGCCAGCCGCTCGACCCGAACAAGCACCAGGCGATGATCGAGGTGCCGAGCGACGCCGAACCCGGCACGATCGTCCAGGAAATGCAGCCCGGCTATACGATCAAGGACCGGCTGCTGCGGCCGGCTCTGGTCGGGGTCGCCAGGAAGGGCTGAATCGGTTTCGCACCGTAACGAACTCGATTAAGGGAGAGACGGTGATCCGCCTCTCCCTTTTTCTTTGCCTCGCGCTCGCCGGCTGCGTCGCGCCGCAGGTCGGGCCTTCGCCGCCGCCTCCCGTGCCGGGCGTCAGCTACGCCTGGGTGACGTTCGACACGAACGGCGAGCGCGCCGTTGGTGCCGGCGGCCTCGCCGACCGCGCGCGGGGGCGGGCGCTGACGGTCGACGATCCGGTGCGGATCGCGTCCATCTCGAAGCTCGTCGTCGGTCTCGGGGTGATGCGGCTGGTCGAGGAGGGCCGGCTCGATCTCGATCGCGACGTCTCCGATTATCTCGGCTGGCGGCTGCGCAACCCGGCCTTTCCCGCGACGCCGATCACCTTGCGCCTGCTGCTGTCCCACCGCTCCGGGCTGCGCGACGAGGTCGATTACGCGATCCCGCTCGGCAAGAGCGTCGAGGCCGCCGTGGCGGACCCGAAGGCGTTCGATCCGGCGCACGCGCCCGGCACCTCTTTCCGCTATTCCAACCTCAATTTCCCGGTCGTCGCCTCGGTGATGGAGGCCGTCACCGGCGAGCGTTTCGATCGGCTGATGGGGCGGCTGGTGCTGGGCCCGCTCGGCCTCGACGCCTGCTTCAACTGGACCACGTGCAGCGATGCGGCGATGGCTCGCGCGGTGGTGCTCTACGCTGGCGACGGGGCGGTGCTGCGCGACGATCTCGGCGGCCGCCGGCCCGATTGCCCGGTGGTGCCCGCGGCGGACGCAAGCTGCGCTCTGCAATCCTACCGCTTGGGCAGCAACGGCGCGCTCTTCTCGCCCCAGGGCGGCCTGCGCATCTCCGCGCGCGACCTCGCCACCGTCGGCCGTCTGCTGCTCAATCGGGGCCGGCACGAGGGAGCGGCCTTCCTCAGGCCCGAAAGCATCGAAGCGCTGCTGGCACCGCACTGGCGCTACGACGGCGCCAATGGCGCGACCGAGAGTGGCTTCTACTGCGCCTATGGCCTTGCGGTGCAGAAGCTGCCGGTGCGCGACGTGGCGGGATGTCGGGACGATCTGTTCGCCGACGGCCGCGCCGTCTCCGGCCATGCCGGCGACGCTTACGGCGTCCGCTCCGGGCTGTGGATCGATCCCGAGCGAGGCGAGGGCATCGCCTATCTGTCGGCGAACAATGGCGAGGATCCGCCGCGCGGCCGCTCGGCCTATCGCGCGATCGAGGAGTGGCTGGCGGCGCGGCTCAGCCGGCCGCGCTGATCATTTGCGGACGCGCGCGTTCCTGTCGGCCGACAGGCGCGCCTCGCGCGCATCCTGTTCGTGCACGATCCGGAGATAGTCGATCGCGGCAAGGAAGGCGTCGAGCCGCTCCGAAACCTCGGCCGTCGGGCCCTTCTCGGCCCAGGCAACCGTCGCGGCGTCGGCCGCGCCGCGCTCGCGGCTGTAGCGGATGCGGAAGCCGGCACCTTCGACGATGAAGCCGTCATGCCCCATCAGCACCAGCACGTCGCCGAACGCGAAGGCGCGGTCGAGCCGGTCCGGAAAAAGCTCCAGCAGCAAGGGGTGGAGCAGGCGCAAATCCTTCATGGCCGCTTACGGTGCCTCCTCTGGCAATGGCCGGGTTTCACGTCCCGATATCGAAACCCGGGCTGAGGAAAGTCAGGCGGTATCAATACTGCATTGAGGTTGCCGCAGCGTTAGCGCGGGTGGTTAGACCGTGAAGGGAAGGATGGTCTCGAGCTGCTCGCGCGGCGGCGCGCCGGCGAAGGTCGCGCCGCGGCGCAGGAGGAAGGTGTGGCGGACGATCTCGGCTTGCTGCTCCAGCCCGTAGCGTTCGAAGCGCAGCCCGGGCCGCACTGCATAATCGTAGCGGCAGAGCGGGTGGCGCATCAGCGGCAGGTAAAATCGCCCGCGCTGCTGGGCCTGCCAGACATGAGTCAGTTCGTGCAGGAACAGTCCCTGGAGGCCGAGCCGCTCCTGGCTGTAATCCTCGCTCCAATAATCGCTCTTGGGGTGAAAGTGGATGTGGCCGCACGGCGCCATCGCGGTGTTGCGCGGCTGAAAGAAGATCCACTTGCGGCGCTGGATCGTCACCGAGTCATAGGCGATCGCGGCGCCGAATACCGATGCAGCGAGTGCGCGCTCGCCGGTGGTGAGCGGACGGACGGTCACGGCTGCGCCATCCGCCCGCGCCTCAATGGCTGCTGTGGCCGGGGTCGCCGGCCGCGTGCGCCTCGGCCTCGGCGGTGACGGCCGGCGCCGGGTCGAAGGTGAAATTGAGGCGGATCTTGCCGCCCGGCTGGATCTTGGGGTCGATTCCGAACAGCATCGCATGCTTGCCGCCGGGCGCGAATTCCATCTCGCCGCCGTCGGGGAAGGTCGTGTCGGTGAGCGGCGCCATCTTCATCATGCCGCCCTCGCTCATGCTGTCGTGCAGCTCGATACGCTCGACGTCGGGGCTGGTGACGCTCACCAGCTTCATCGGCGCGACGTTGCTGTCGAGCGTGAAATATGCCGCGCCCGGCCGGCCCGCCACCGCGGGGAGGCGCACCCAGGCTTCTTTCACCGCAACTTCGGGCGCTTTCGGGGCGCCGTCGCAGCCGGCGAGGAAGAGGAGCGCCGCGGGCGCAGCGAGAGTACCGATACGGGCCAGGATTTGCATGCCGTGCTCTTAGCCCCCAGCCGCTTCTTGTCGCAACCGAAAGCGCTCCTATATCGCATCCGTAACACCCCGCGGCACCTCGACAGAAGGCGCGCGGGCTTCGACTTTATTGGGGCATAAGAGGGTTTTATGGCAAAAGTTATCGGTATCGATCTCGGCACCACCAACAGCTGCGTCGCCGTGATGGAAGGCGGCAAGCCGAAGGTGGTCGAAAATGCTGAAGGCGCGCGCACGACGCCTTCGATCGTCGCTTTCGCCAAGGATGGCGAGCGCCTGATCGGCCAGCCGGCCAAGCGCCAGGCCGTGACCAATCCCGACAACACCATCTTCGCGGTGAAGCGCCTGATCGGCCGCCGCTTCGACGATCCGGTGACCAAGAAGGACACCGAGCTGGTCCCGTACCACATCGTCAAGGGCTCGAACGGCGACGCCTGGGTCCAGGCCGGCGGCCAGGACTATTCGCCGTCGCAGATCAGCGCCTTCATCCTGCAGAAGATGAAGGAAACGGCCGAGGCCTATCTCGGCGAGACCGTCACCCAGGCGGTGATCACGGTTCCGGCCTATTTCAACGACGCACAGCGCCAGGCGACCAAGGATGCCGGCCAGATCGCCGGCCTCGAAGTGCTGCGCATCATCAACGAGCCGACCGCGGCGGCGCTCGCCTACGGGCTCGAGAAGAATGACGGCAAGACGATCGCCGTCTACGACCTTGGCGGCGGCACGTTCGACATCTCGATCCTCGAGATCGGCGACGGCGTCTTCGAAGTGAAGTCGACCAACGGCGACACGTTCCTGGGCGGCGAGGATTTCGACGCTCATATCGTCCAGTATCTCGCCGACGAGTTCAAGAAGGCCGAGGGCATCGACCTGCGCGGCGATCGCCTCGCGCTGCAGCGCCTCAAGGAGGCGGCCGAGAAGGCCAAGATCGAGCTGTCCTCCGCGCAGACCACCGAAGTGAACCTGCCCTTCATCACCGCCGACCAGACCGGCCCGAAGCACCTCGTCAAGGCGATCACCCGCGCCGACCTCGAGCGTCTCGTCGGCGAGCTGATCAAGCGCACGATGGAGCCCTGCAAGAAGGCGCTCGCCGACGCCGGCCTCAAGGCCGACCAGATCGACGAGGTCGTTCTCGTCGGCGGCATGACCCGCATGCCCAAGGTGCGTGAAGCGGTGAAGGACTTCTTCGGCAAGGAGCCGCACACCGGCGTCAATCCGGACGAGGTCGTGGCCATGGGCGCCGCGATCCAGGCCGGCGTGCTGCAGGGCGACGTCAAGGACGTCCTGCTGCTCGAC
Organism: Sphingomonas sp. LY54; assembly: GCF_035594035.1. NCBI lineage: Bacteria > Pseudomonadati > Pseudomonadota > Alphaproteobacteria > Sphingomonadales > Sphingomonadaceae > Sphingomonas > Sphingosinicella wutangchuni. Next base: position 595,046 of record NZ_CP141588.1, on the reverse strand, counting down.
GTTACGCCGCTCTCGCTCGGCATCGAGACGCTCGGGGGCGTCTTCACCCGCATGATCGACCGCAACACGACGATCCCGACCAAGAAGTCGCAAACCTATTCGACCGCCGAAGACAACCAGAATGCGGTTACGATCCGCGTCTTCCAAGGCGAGCGCGAGATGGCGGCCGACAACAAGATGCTCGGCCAGTTCGATCTGGTCGGCATTCCGCCGGCGCCGCGCGGCGTGCCGCAGATCGAGGTCACGTTCGACATCGACGCCAACGGCATCGTCAACGTCCACGCCAAGGACAAGGGCACCGGCAAGGAGCAGCAGATCCGCATCCAGGCGTCGGGCGGCCTTTCGGACTCCGACATCGAGCAGATGGTCAAGGATGCCGAGCAGTTCGCCGAGGACGACAAGAAGCGTCGCGCCGCGGCCGAGGCCAAGAACAATGCCGAGAGCCTGGTCCACACCACCGAGCGCCAGCTCGAGGAGCATGGCGACAAGGTCGACGCATCGCTGAAGGGCGAGATCCAGGCCGCGATCGACGAGGCCAAGAAGGCGGTCGAAGGCGGCGAGCCCGACGCGATGAACGAGAAGGCCCAGGCGCTGGCCCAGGTCGCGATGAAGCTCGGCCAAGCGATCTACGAGAAGGAGCAGGCCTCGGCCGCGTCTCCGGGCGCCGACGGTGAAGCCGCCGGCAGCACGGCGGACGCCGAGGAAGTCGTCGACGCCGAATTCTCCGAAGTCGACGAAGACACCAAGGGCTAAGCCATGGCACGGCCCGCTCGTACCGCGTTCTCCGCAGCGCCTAGCGCCTTGTCTTTCGATGGTGAAGGCGGGATGGCGGCTGCAGGGGCGGTCCGGGCGGGCCGGGTTGCCCGGGGGCTGTGATGTTGAATACCGATTATTACGAGCTGCTGCAGGTCGACCGGACGGCCGACGAGCGGACGATCAAATCGTCCTATCGCAAGCTCGCCATGGAATGCCATCCGGACCGCAATCCCGGCTGCAAGACGTCCGAGGAGCGGTTCAAGGCGATCAGCCAGGCCTATGACTGCCTGAAGGACCCGCAGAAGCGCGCCGCCTATGACCGGTTCGGCCATGCCGCCTTCCAGAATGGCGGCTTCGGCAATGGCGGCGGGGCGCAGGATTTCGGCTCCTTCTCCGACATTTTCGAGAATATCTTCGGCGAGTTCATGAACGGCGCCCAGGGCGGCCGGCAGAGCAATGTCCTGCGCGGCTCGGACCTGCGCTACGACCTCGAGATCACGCTCGAGGACGCGTTCGAAGGCAAGCAGGTCGAGCTTCGCATCGACGGGACGGTCGCCTGCGAACCGTGCGGCGGGTCTGGCGCCAAGCCGGGTACGGCGGCGCGGCGCTGCACCATGTGCGAGGGCCGCGGCCAGGTCCGCGCCAGCCAGGGCTTCTTCGTCGTCGAGCGCACCTGCCCGAGTTGCCGCGGCGTGGGCGAGGTGATCGCCGATCCCTGCGATCGCTGCCGCGGCGACGGGCGCATCGAGAAGCAGAAGTCGCTCGAGGTCCGGATCCCGGCAGGGGTCGACGAAGGCACGCGCATCCGCCTCACCGGCGAGGGCGAGGCCGGCGCGCGCGGCGGACCGTCGGGCGATCTCTACATCTTCATCCACATCGCCCGCCATTCCCTGTTCCAGCGCGAGGGCTCGACCCTGTTCGCGCGCTGCCCGGTCAGCTTCACGACCGCAGCTTTGGGCGGGGTGATCGAGGTTCCAGGGCTCGACCGCAGCAGGCACGAGATCCGCATTCCGGCCGGGATCCAGTCGGGCAAGCAAATCCGCCAGCGCGGCGCCGGCATGCCGGTGCTGAACGGCCGCGGCCATGGCGACATGGTGATTCAGGTCGAGGTCGAGACTCCGACCAAGCTCAGCGCCAAACAACGCGAATTGCTGGAGGAGTTCCGCTCGACCGAAACCGGCGACGAATGCCCGGCGAGCTCGAACTTCTTCAGGAAGCTGAAGGGCTTCTGGGAAGAACTGACGGACTGACTTTCGGCGGCCGGTCCCCTTGAACGAATGAGGCCCTCTCCGCACTTGCTGAGAGGGCCTTTTCCTTTATCCCCCGAAGACGCGCCCGAAGATCGTGTCGACGTGCTTGTAATGATAGCCGAGGTCGAAGCGCTCCTCGATCTCCTGCGGCGAGAGCAAGGCGGCGACCTCCGGATCGGCCTTGAGCAGTTCCAGCAGCGAGAGTTCGCCGTCCGATTCCCATACCTTCATCGCGTTGCGCTGGACGAGGCGGTAGCTGTCCTCGCGGCTGGCGCCGGCCTGGGTCAGCGCGAGCAGCACGCGCTGCGAGTGGACGAGGCCGCCCATGCGGTCGAGATTCTTCTGCATCCGCTCGGGATAGACGAGCAATTTGTCCATCACGTTGGTGAGGCGGGCGAGCGCGAAATCGAGCGTGATCGTCGCGTCTGGGCCGATATAGCGCTCGACCGAGGAGTGCGAGATGTCGCGCTCGTGCCACAGAGCGACATTCTCCATCGCCGGCAGCGCGTAGGAGCGCACCATGCGGGCGAGGCCGGTGAGATTCTCGGTCAGCACCGGATTGCGCTTGTGCGGCATCGCCGACGAGCCCTTCTGGCCGGGCGAGAAATATTCCTCGGCCTCGAGCACTTCGGTGCGCTGCAGGTGGCGGACCTCGGTCGCGAGCCGCTCGATCGACGAGGCGATCACGCCCAGGGTCGCGAAGAACATGGCGTGGCGATCGCGCGGGATCACCTGGGTCGAGACCGGCTCGACCGCGAGGCCCATCTTCTCGGCGACATAGTCTTCGACGCTCGGATCGATATTGGCGAAGGTGCCGACCGCGCCCGAGATCGCGCAGGTGGCGACGTCGTCGCGGGCCGCGACCAGGCGGGCGCGGTTGCGGGCGAACTCGGCATAGGCCTCGGCCATCTTGAGGCCGAACGTGACCGGCTCGGCATGGATGCCGTGGCTGCGGCCGATCGTCGGCGTCATCTTATGCTCGAACGCGCGGCGCTTGAGCACTTCGAGCAGCTGGTCGAGATCGTCGATCAGCAGGTCGGCGGCGCGCTTCAGCTGCACGGCGAGGCAGGTGTCGAGCACGTCCGAGCTCGTCATGCCCTGGTGGAGGAAGCGTGCCTCCGGGCCGACTTCCTCTGCGACCCAGGTCAGGAAGGCGATGACGTCATGCTTCACTACTGCCTCGATGCCGTCGATCTTCTCGACGTCGATGGCCGGGTTGGTCGCCCACCAGTCCCACACCTTCTGCGCCGCCGATTCGGGGACGACGCCGTTGCGGGCCATCTTCTCGAGCGCATGGGCCTCGATCTCGAACCAGATGCTGAACTTGGTTTCCGGCTCCCAGATGCTCGTCATCTGGGCGCGCGCGTAGCGAGGGATCATGGAATGCCTATCTGCTGGAGTGTTGCGCGGCGGTTAGCAAAGTCGCGCTCCAGCGGCAATCAGTCGAAATCGCGGAACGCCGCGACGGCCTTGCGGGTTTGTTAACCATGCTTACGCGCCGTCGTACAGGCGAGAACTTTCCAAGCGACATCAAGATGATGGAGAAGGACCAGTGATCAAGCCTATTCTGATGGTGAGCGCATTGGCGCTGGCCGGCGCCGCCAGCGCGCAGAGCTCGACCAACGACGACCTGTCACAGCCGCGGCCCGGCAGCGTCGCCACGGGTTCGGCAGGCCACGACCAGCACCAACCCAGCGGCCAGACGACCACCAGCACCGCCACCGGCACCGTCCAGCAGCCGACGACGCAGACCGGCACAGTTGACGCTCCCAAGCCCGACACCAGCGCCGGCGGCATCGCGACCGACACGATGCGCACGACCGGCACGGCGACGGGCGCCTCGACTGGTTCGGCGGCATCGACCGGCATGGGCGGCCCGGCCGATATCCAGCGCCAGTGGGGCAGCTACGACAGCGACGGCAATGGCAGCCTGACCCCGCTCGAGTTCGGCAAGTGGATGATGGAGGCCAACGGCCAGGGCGCGATGAACGCCAGGGTCGACGCGACCCGCACCGGCCGCCAGTCCAACCTGCCGGCGATCAACGTGCTCAACATGACGGCCGGCGCGCTGGCGAGGGCCGACACCAACGGCGACTGGATGGTGAGCCGCGAAGAGCTGATGGCTTACTCGCCGCAATAAACCTGACGGGGCGGCCGCGGCCGCCCCTTCTTCCGGCCCGAGTTCCTAGATCAGCCCCATCGCGCGCAGGCTGCTGTGGCCGCTCGATCCGATGATGACATGGTCGTGGACCGCGATCCGGAGGTGCCGCCCGGCCTCGACGATGTCGCGCGTCAGGCGGATGTCCTGCTGGCTCGGGCTCGGATCGCCGCTCGGGTGGTTGTGGACCAGGATCAGGGCAGTGGCGTGGTAATCGAGCGCGCGCCGCATCACTTCGCGGACATAGACGGCGGCCTCGTCGACCGACCCTTCGGACATCGCCTCGTCGCGAATCAGCATATTCTTGGCGTTGAGGAAAAGGACGCGGACCCGCTCGACCGGATTGTGCGCCATGTCGGCATGGAGATAGTCGAGCAAAGCCTGCCAAGACCCCAGGATCGGCCGCGCGCGCACTTCCGACTGGAGCAGGCGCAAGGCTGCGGCCTGCGCGATCTTGAGCGCCGCCGCCGCGCCTTCCGAAATGTCGCCGACGCGCGCGATCGCCTCGGCGTCGGCGCTGAGCAGCGCGCCGAAGCCGCCGAACTCCGCGAGCAGTTTCTTGGCGAGCGGCTTGGTGTCGCGGCGGGGCAGGGCCAAAGCGAGCAGATATTCGACCAGTTCATGGTCGAGCAAGGCGTCGGGTCCGCCCTCGAACAGGCGTTGCCGAAGCCGAGCGCGGTGGCCGCTTCCGTCCGTCGAAAGGTCCGCCATCAGCTTGGATTAAGCTTGATGCTGGCTTGAGGCAAATGCGCCGGCGGATTGACGGCGGCGTCCACGGCCGAAAGAAGGTGACGGGGGCGGAACGTAACCCGACTGACGGAGGTTGAGGGGCGATGCGCCTGTTTACACTGCCTGTAACGCTTTTCGTCCGCCGCTGAGCCTGCGCGATGGAGGATGAAGACCCGCCCGTGACGCGCCGGCGACGGCAAGGCTGGCGCCTCGTCGCCGTCGGCCTGGCCTTGGTGGTTCTCTTCGTCATCGTCATCCTGTGGACGCAGCGCCGCACGATCGCCGCCGACTTCATCGACCGCGAGCTCGAACGCCGCGGCGTGCAGGCGAGCTACGAGGTGAAGCGCGTCGGCTTCGGCACGCAGCGGCTGGAAAATCTCGTGATCGGCGATCCGCGCCGCCCGGACGCGGTGGCGCGCTGGGTCGAGGTGCAGATCTCGCTCGGTTTCCGCGCGCCCAAGGTGGAGCTGATCACGGCCCGCGGCGTGCGCATCTTCGGCCGCATCGTCGACGGCAAGCTCTCGCTCGGCCAGATCGACAAGCTGCTGCCGCCGCCCACCGGCGCGCCGTTCCGCCTGCCCGACCAGGCGGTCGACCTGGCCGACGCCGCAATCTCGCTCGATACGCCGGCCGGGCGCATCGGCCTCGCCGTCGAAGGGCGCGGCAATCTCGCCAACGGCTTCCGGGGCGAGATCGGCATGGCGGCACCGCGGCTGCTGCTGGCGGGCTGCGCCGTCGACCGCGCCTACGGCTTCGCCAATCTCGCGGTCACGGCGCGCCGGCCCACCCTGGACGGTCCCGCCGGCGCCGCCCGGATTCTGTGCCCGGAGCTCGATGCCGACGTCGTGCTGCCGCGGTTCGGGCTCGACCTCACCGTTCCGGAAACGCTCGACAGCTGGCTGGGCGGAGTCACGGTCGAGGCGCGCGAGGCGCGGGTCGGCGCCGACCGGCTGGCCGGCGTGCGCGGCAAGGTCGGCTTTTCCGGCACCCGTGCGCTGACGCGCGGCCGCGTCGAGCTCGCCGCTGCCGAAGGCCGGATCGCCGGCTTCCGCGCGGCGCGTCCGGCGATCGACGGGCAATATGCTTTCTCGCCCGACGGCAACCGGCTCTCGCTGCTCGCCGATGGCGGCGCGCGCGGGATCGTCGTTCCGGAGGCCGCGTTGCGGCCGGCGGTGCAGGCTTTGTCCGGCGCCGGCGGTACTCCGCTCGCGCCGATCGGCGAGGCGCTGGCCGCGGCGGCCGCACGCGCGGGCCGCGCGCTGGATGTCGACGGCGCCTTCGCTTTGGTCAACGGGCCGGAGGGCGGCGCGGTGCGAGCCAGCCGACTCGACGCGACCAGCCGCAGCGGCGCCCGCCTCGGCCTCGCCGGGGGGCAGGGCGTCACTTATTATTGGCCGCTGGGCGTGGTTCGGACCGATGGCGAGTTCGCTCTGTCCGGCGGCGGTTTCCCTGCGACGCGGCTCAGCCTCAGCCAGCCGCGCGGCGGCGGACCGATCAGCGGCGAGGCGCGGATCGCGCCGCTGAGCGCCGGCGGCGCCCGCTTCCAGCTCGCGCCGGTCCGCTTTCGGGCCGAGGGCCGCGGCACAAGCATTGAAACCGCCGCATTGATCGATGGCCCGCTCGGGGACGGCCGCGTGACCGGGCTGGTCGTGCCGATCCGCGGCCGCGTCGGCGGGGGCGGCTTCGCGTTCGGGGAAAGCTGCACCAATGTCAGCTTCCGCTCGCTCGAGGCCTCCGGCTTCCGGTTCGGAGCCACGCGGCTGCCGCTCTGCCCGATTGGGCGCGCCTTGGTCTGGTCGAATGGCGGCGCGGTGCAGGGCGGGGCGGAGCTGCGCGCGCCGCGCCTCGCCGGAACTTTGGGCGGAACGCCCATGCGGCTGGCCGCCGACCGTTTCCGCTTCGCCCTCGACGGGCCGAGCTTCACCAGTTCGAACGTCGCGATCCGGCTCGGCGGCGCGGGCTATGTCAACCGGCTCGATCTCGCCAGCCTGTCCGGCCGCGTCGATCGCCGCGGGGTCACCGGCGCCTTCACCGGCGGCGACGGCCAGATCGCCAATGTGCCGCTCCTGATCAGCCAGGCGAACGGTCGCTGGAGCCTCGTCGACGGCGCGCTCGCGCTCGACGGGCGGCTTCGGGTCGCCGACCAGGCCGATCCGGCACGCTTCTATCCGCTCGATTCCGACAATTTCCGCCTGACCCTGCGCGACAACAGGATCGAGGCCGGCGGCGCCTTGCGTGATCCGGAGACTGGCACCCACGTCACCGACGTCACGATCGCCCATAATCTCGGCACCGGCACCGGCCGGGCCGTGCTCGACGTGCCCGGCATCACCTTTGGCGAGAGCTTCCAGCCCGAGGCGCTGACCAGACTCACCACCGGCGTCGTCGCCCTCGTGCGCGGCAGCGTGAGGGGGCAGGGCGAGATCGCCTGGAGCCCGCAGGGCACGACCAGCACCGGCACCTTCTCGACCGAGAAGATGAATTTCGCTGCCAATTTCGGTCCGGTCGAAGGCTTGTCGACGACCATCCGCTTCACCGATCTGCTCGGCCTGCAGACCGCACCCGGCCAGGTTGCGAATATCGACCTCATCCGCACCGGCATCGACGTGTTCGACGGTCTGATCCGCTACCAATTGCTCCCCGATCAGCGGGTGCGCGTCGAATCGGGCCGCTGGCCCTATGCCGGCGGCGAGCTTCTGCTCGAGGAGACGATCCTCGATTTCTCCAAGCCGAGCCCGAAGCTGCTGACCTTCCGCCTCGTCGGCATGGACGCCGCCCGCTTCGTGCAGGTGTTCGAGTTCAACAATATCGCCGCCACCGGCACGTTCGACGGCGTCATCCCGATGGTGTTCGACGATCGCGGCGGCCGCATCGTCGACGGCCATCTCGAGGCGCGGCCGGGCGGCGGCACGCTCTCCTATATCGGCGAGCTCACCGACAAGGATCTGGGCACCTATGGCAAGCTCGCCTTCGACGCGCTGAAGTCGCTGCGCTACAGTCGCCTCTCGATCGACCTCAACGGCTCGCTCGACGGCGAATTCCTGACCGAGATCCAGCTCGACGGCGTCGCCCGCGATGTCCAGGCGGCGCCCGCTTCCGCCGGCGGGATCAGCGGCATGATCGCGGGCCGGGCCCTCGGCCAGCTCGCCAAGATCCCGTTCGAGTTCAACATCTCGGTGCGGGGTCCCTTCCGGGCCCTGCTCGCCACCGCCCGTTCGCTGGAGGATCCGAGCCTCCTCATCGAAAGCGTGCTGCCCGACGTGCTGCGGGAAGCGCCCAAGACAACAACCGTTCAGCCTGAAGAAAGCGAGTCCATGCCATGAAAGCCGCGATATTGACGAGAGTGCGTCTCGGCGCTCGCGCCGCCAGTTTCCCCTTGCTGGCGGCCGTGGTCGGGGGATCGCTGGCCGGGTGCGTCCAGGTCAGCGCCCCCGACAAGCCGATCGAGATCAACCTCAACATCAATATCAGACAAGAGGTTGTCGTCCGTCTTCAGCAGGATGTACGAGATCTCATCAAAGAGAATCCAGGAGTGTTCTGACATGAACCGCCGTATGAAACTGATCCTCGCCGCCGGCATCGGCCTTGCGGCCACGGTGGGCGGCACCAGCATCGCTTATGCGATGTTCCAGGCCGACGCTTCTGCGGCGCTGCGCTCCTCGGGCCAGGCCGGCGAGCAGGCGGACGGCTATCTCGGCATCGTCGGTTCGCCGTCGGCCGCGCTCCGCGCCCAGGTGGATGCGGTCAACATCAAGCGCCGCGCTTATTACACCGATCTCGCCGCCAAGCGCGGCGCCAAGATCGAGGAAGTCGCCGCCACGACTGCCTGCGAACTGTTCCGCACCAAGGTCGCGCCGGGCCAATATTATCGCGGCACGGACGGCGCCTGGCAGAAGCGCGGCGACGGGCCCGTGCCGCTGCCGAGCTATTGCGGCTGATCTGAAGCCTCGACCCCTCCCGGGCGCCGGGAGGGGCTAGAAGGCCGCTTGATAGGCCTTCTTCACCATTTTCCTGATCGCCGGCGTCACCGGCACGTCCACTTCATAAGTGCCTTCGGCATAGGGCCCCGCCCCGTAAGGCGCGATCAGCACGCGCAGCAGTTCGAACCGGCCGTCCTTGTTTGCGTCCACCGGAGCGATCACCTGCTCGGCAAGCGCCGGGCATTCCACCATCCAGCCGTCGCCCGAGAGCGGAAGCGGCTCCTCGCGCTTCTCCGAGCGCTGCTGGTCCAGCGCCGCGCAGTAAGCCGGGCCGATCGCCGCGAACGCCCCTTCGCTGCGCTCGAACAGGTCGGCGGCTGCGATCGGGCGGCCCGCCGCGCGATCCCACAGCAGGGCGTCATAGGCCGAATTGCCGTGCGCGCCGCCGGTGAAGGTCGCGATCTGGCCGGCAAGGCTGAGCAGGGCAGGGGTGTCGCCCATCGTCTCCCATTCCGCGTGGAAGAAATGGCCGTTGAACGGGAAATCGGGGCCGCGGCCGTCGCGATCCTCCTTGGCCGTCGCCAGCGCCTCGGGCTTGGCCTCGGCGGCCTGGGCTTCGAAGCGGGCGTTGAGCGGCGCGATCGCCGCGGCTTCGGCCGGCCAGGAATAAGAGAATTCGAGCAGGTCGCTCTTGTCCTCGATCTTGCGCGGCTTGGCCGGCTCAGTCTTCGGCTCGGCCGGCGCCGCAGCCGCGGCGGACCCCGGAACGGCTGCCGTATTGGCCGTGGGGGCGGGGTCGCTCTCGGCCGAGCAGGCGGAGAGGAGCAAGGCGGCGGCGAGGGCGGTTCTTGTCATCACGCCACGCTACCGTCATTTTACGGCCCGTCCATGGCCAATGCGGGCCGGCCGGTGCGGCATCGCTGTTGACTCGGGTTCGCCCCCTTCCTAAAGGAACCGCGCCTTGGCGGGTTCGTTCGCCGGCATGTCCCACGCCCCTGCGATGCCTCGCGAAAAGCGCGGCCTTGCACCTCGGGAGAATGACGTGACGGAAAACGAGCCCGGGCAGGCCCCTAAGCTTCCGGAGGATGCGCGGCTGGCTTCGCTCGATGAGCGGCTCCGGCAGGCGCAGGCCGACGAAGCGGCGAGGACGGGACGAGATCGCAAGCCGGCTGATCGTAACGAGCAGCTCGGCAATCGCGTCTTGTCCTATTTGATCGGGGGCATGCTTGGCGGAGCGGCGATCGGCTGGGCCCTGGACCAGTTGTTCGGCACTTCCCCCTGGCTCCTGCTCGCGATGCTGTTCCTCGGGACGGCAGCCGGGTTCTGGAACATCATCAAGCTTTCCAACCAGCGCCCGAAGTAAACTCGGGCGTTTGGGTTATTTGAACAGGGACAGAAGCGTGGCGGCCGAAGGCGGTAAAATCGACCCGATGCACCAGTTCGAGGTGCAGACCATCTTCGAAGGGTTCAACATCGGCGGCTATCAGATCGCGTTCACCAACTCCGCGATGTGGATGCTGGTCTCGCTGGTCGTGCTGTGGGTGTTCATGCTCGGCGGCATGAAGCGCCAACTCGTCCCGACCCGCTGGCAGGCGGCCGTCGAGGGCGTCACCGGCTTCATCTCGGGTATGATGGAGACGAACATCGGTCCCAAGGGCCGCAAGTTCACGCCGTACATCTTCTCCCTGTTCATGTTCATCCTGGTCGCCAACATCCTCGGCATGATGCCGTTCGGGATCGTCGGCATCCACCCGTTCACGGTCACCAGCCACCTGACGGTCACCGGCATCCTCGCGATCCTGTCCTTCTCGATCGTGCTGATCGTCGGCTTCGCCCGGCACGGCTTCCACTTCTTCTCGCTGTTCGTGCCGCAGGGCGCGCCGTGGTGGATGATGCCGATCCTGATCCCGGTCGAATTCGTCTCGTTCATGGTCCGCCCGTTCAGCCTCGCGCTGCGACTGTTCGTCGCGATGACCGCCGGCCACATTCTGATGAAGGTGCTCGCCGGCTTCGTGATCAACGGCATCAACGCCGAGGCCCTGTGGGTCGCGCCGGTGGTCAGCCTTCCAAGCTTCATCCTGATGATCGGCATCACCCTGCTCGAGCTGCTGGTGTGCGCGATCCAGGCCTATGTCTTTGCACTGCTCACGTCGCTCTACTTGAACGACGCGATCAACCTGCACTGAGTTTTCGTCAACTTTTCTAACGTTTTACCAAAGGAGTTTATCATGGACGCAGAAGCCGCAAAGCTGTTGGGTGCAGGTCTGGCCGCAATCGGCGTCGGCATGGCGGCGCTCGGCGTGGGTAACGTGTTCGGCTCGTTCCTCGAGAGCGCGCTGCGCAACCCGGCCGCCGCCGACAGCCAGCAGGGCCGTCTCTTCATCGGCTTCGCCGCTGCCGAGCTTCTCGGTCTGCTGGCGTTCGTCGTCGCCATGATCCTGCTCTTCGTCGCTTAACAACGACCGGAGCAGGCGGAGCGCCCGATGCCTCAGATAGCCCAAATCGACGCAACCTTTGCGTCGCAGCTGTTCTGGCTGCTGATCACCTTTGGCCTGATCTATTTCGTGATCGGCCGGGGGATGCTGCCCAAGATCGAAGCGACCGTGGAAGCGCGCGACGAACGCATATCGTCCGATCTCGCCGCTGCCGAGAGCGCCCGCGCTCAGGCCGACGCGACGGAAGAGGAATATCGGGCGAAGACCGAGGCCAATCGCGCCGAAGCCCTCAAGGTGACGCAAGCCGCCAAGGAGGCTTCGGCCCGCGAGACCGAGGCCAAGATCAAGGCGGCTGACACCGAGTTGGGCGCCAAGGTCGCTGCGGCCGAGGCGCAGATCCGCACTGCCGCGGACGCCGCTTTGGCCGATATCGAGACTGTCGCGGCCGACGCCGCGCAGGACATGGTCGCCAAGCTGTCGGGTGCCTCGGTATCCGCCGAGCAGGCGCAGCAAGCAGTGAAGGCGGCGCTGGCCAATGGCTAACACCAACATCGATCCGCAGTCCGCGGAGGTCGCGGCCAATCTCGCCGCGGCGTCCACCGAGGGCGAGCAGGGCGCGGTCCCGCATACCGGCGGCGACGCCCTCGCGACCACGGCGGCCGAGGGGCATGGCGACGCCGCGCTCCACGCCGAGCCCGAGGCGCTGAACATGGACGCCACCATGTGGGTGGCGCTGGCGATGATCATCGTCATCCTGATCATGCTGTGGAAGAAGGTGCCGGCGGCGATCGGGCGGTCGCTCGACAAGAAGATCGCCGGTGTCCGCGAGCAGCTCGACGAGGCCGCCAAGCTGCGTGCCGAAGCCGAGGCGCTCAAGGCCGAATATGAAGCCAAGGCCGCCCAGGCGGGCGCCGAGGCGCAGACCATGATCGACCGCGCCCGTCACGAAGCGGACGCGATCGTGCAGCAGGCCAAGGCCGACAGCGCTGCCCTGGTCGAGCGCCGCACGCGCATGGCCGAGGACAAGATCGGTGCCGCCGAGCGCGCCGCCGTTCAGGAAATCCGGGCCAAGGCCGCTACGGCTGCCGCCGCCGCCGCCGCGACTTTGATCGCGCAGCAGCACGACGCGTCGGCCGACAAGGCGATGGTCGACCAGACGATCGCGGGTCTCGGCCGCACCCACTGAGCCAGGCCTCCGGGTTACAAGATGACCGGCCGCGCGCACCCCGCCCGGCCGGTCTTCTTGCGTTCGGGCTGGTCTCCGCCGCGCCGGCCCCCTAAATCCGCCTCGTGAACGATCCCACCTCTTCCGACCGATTCCACGAGGAAAAATCCGCTTACACGGTCCGCGGCAGCGACAAGCCCGACGTCGAAGCGGGGGTCGCGGCGATCCGCAACGTCCTGCGGACGCTGCCGGTGCGCCCCGGCGTCTATCGCATGCTCGATGCCAAGGGCGAGGTGCTCTACGTCGGCAAGGCGCGCGCGCTCAGGAACCGGGTCACCAACTACACCCAGGTGTCGCGCCTCACCAAGCGGTTGCAGCGCATGGTCGCGCAGACCCGCGACATGACGATCGTCACCACCAACACCGAGGCCGAGGCCCTGCTGCTCGAGGCGCAGCTGATCAAGCGCTACCGGCCGCCCTACAACGTCCTGCTGCGCGACGACAAAAGCTTCCCCTTCATCCTGCTGCGCGAGGACCACGCCTTTCCGCGCGTGACCAAGCACCGCGGCGCGCGGCGCGCGAAGGGCCAATATTACGGCCCGTTCGCCAGCGCCGGATCGGTGACGCGGACGCTGAACGCGCTGCAGAAGCTGTTCCTGCTGCGGAGCTGCTCGGACAGCTTCTTCGCCAATCGCTCGCGTCCCTGCCTGCTCTTCCAGATCAAGCGCTGCTCGGCCCCGTGCGTCGGCCGCATCGATCAGGCCGGCTATGACGAGCTCGTCGGCGACGCCAAGGACTTCCTCGGCGGCAAATCGACCAAGGTGCAGCAGAAGCTTGGGCTGCTGATGACCAAGGCGGCCGAGGACATGGATTTCGAGCTGGCCGCGGTCTACCGCGACCGCCTGCGCGCGCTCACCTTCATCCAGGGCTCGCAGACCGTCCATGCCGAGGGACTGGGCGATGCCGACATATTCGGCCTCGCCTGCAAGGGCGGGACGATGTGCATCCAGGCCTTCTTCATCCGCGGTGGCCAGAATTGGGGCCATCGCAGCTTCTTCCCGGCCCATACCAACGACGTGCCCGAGGAGGAGGTGCTGACCAGCTTCCTCACCCAATTCTATGAGGAGATGCCGCCGCCCAAGCTCATCCTGCTCGATCGCATCCTGTCCGAAGCGGACCTGCTCGCCGAGGCGCTGGGCGAGCGCGCCGAGCGCAAGGTGACCTTGAAGGTGCCGCAGCGCGGCGACCAGGCGAAGCTGATGCGCCAGGCCGTGCGCAACGCCGAGGAGGCGCTCGATCGCCGTCTCGCCGAAAGCAGCACCCAGAATGCAAATTTGCGCGCGCTCGCCGACCTGTTCGAGCTCGAGGGCCCGCCGGAGCGGATCGAGGTCTACGACAACAGCCACATCATGGGCACCAACGCGATCGGCGCGATGATCGTCGCCGGGCCGGAGGGCTTCCGCAAGAACAGCTACCGCAAGTTCAACATCAAGCGCGAGGAGACCGTCCCGGGTGACGATTTCGCGATGATGCGCGAGGTGCTGAGCCGCCGCTTCGCCCGGCTCGAGAAGGAGGATCCGGACCGCACCAAGGGCGACTGGCCGAGCCTGCTGCTGATCGACGGCGGCAAGGGGCAACTCAATGCGGTCTGCGAGGTGATGGAGGATGCCGGCGTCCACGACGTGCCCGTCGTCGCCATCTCCAAGGGACCCGATCGCCATGCCGGGCGCGAGGTCTTCCACCTTCCCGGCGGGCGCGAGATCACGCTGCCGCCCAACGATCCGGTCCTCTTCTTCCTGCAGCGGCTGCGCGACGAGGCGCACCGCTTTGCGATCGGCGCCCACCGCCAGAAAAGGGCGAAGAGCTTCGCCGCCAATCCGCTCGACGACGTCCCCGGTATCGGGCCCAGCCGCAAGCGCGCCTTGCTGATGCATTTCGGCACGGCGCGGGCGGTGAAGGGCGCAGCGCTGGAGGATCTGGAGAAGGCGCCCGGCATCTCGAAGGCGATGGCGCGCGGCATTTACGATTATTTTCATCCGCGCGGCTAAGCAGGGAGGATGGCGACGCCCGTCCTTCTCACGGTCGATACCGAACTGACCTGGCGGCATTATGCCGCCGGCCTCTCGTGGCAGGACAATTTCGAGCGCTCCTACGCGGCGGCGGGCGTCGGCATTCCCTACCAGCTGCGGATGCTCGCCGAGCACGGCCTCAAGGCCTGCTTCTTCGTCGATCCGATGCCGGCTCTGCATTACGGGCTCGATCCCGTACGGCGCATGGTCGATCCCATTCTGGAGGCCGGTCAGGAGGTGCAGCTCCATCTCCACCCGTTCTGGGCCGGGCTTGGCGACGAGAATGGCGAGGACCCGGTTTTCGAGCTGACCGCGTTCCCGCCCGAGTTTCAGCACGATCTCATCCGCGACGCGCGCGACTTGCTGGTCGAGGCCGGCGTGCCCGATCCGATCGCATTCCGCTCCGGCAGCTATGCCGCCAACCTCGATACGCTGGCAGCGCTAGACCGGCTCGGGATACGCTACGACAGCAGCCACAATGGCAGCCATCATCCCTGGCCGAGCGCGCTGCCGCTCGACCCCGCGCAGATCGCACCGGTCCGCCACCGCGGTGTGACGATCGTTCCCGTGACGCAAGCGCGCGACCGGCCGGGCCGCCTGCGTCACCTCCAATTGTGCGCGGTCTCCGCCGCCGAGATGCGGGCGGCCCTGAACCACGCGGTGGCCAACGATCACCCGCTCGTGACGATCGTCAGCCACAGCTTCGAACTCGCCACGCGAGATGGCCTCCGCCCCAACTGGGCGCTGTGCCGCCGCTTCGAGAAATTGTGCCGCTTCCTGGCCAAACGGCACGACGCCCTTCCGACCGCGCATTTCGCCGATCTGGGTCCGCTGCCGCTCGCGCAAGAGGCGGCCCCGCTGCCGCCCGATCGGCTGCGGACGAACCTGCGCGTCGCCGAGCAGATTTGGGCCGAGGCTCGCTACGAGCGGCCCGCTTCGGCGCTGACCGCTTTGTCCGGGACGTCCGCGACCGGGCTGGAGATATTGCTGACCTATGCCGCGCGCTGACGGCATCGCGCTGCCGTTCCGCGTCGGGCCGCGCACCCTGTGGCGCGTCCGCCGCCGGCTCGTGCGCGTGCCCGTCTCGCTCGCCCAGGGGCTGGCCGGCGGGACGCCGTCTCTGCCGCCGCTGGACCGGGCAAGCGACGGTTACCTGGTGACCGCGGTCCAGGCCGTCCATGCTGACGCGCTGGGACGCCATGCCGGCCTCATCGCGTTCGTGCGGCAATCCTACCAGCGCTGCTATGCCGATCTGGATCGCGGCTACGACGCCTATCTCGCAGACTTCTCGGCCAAGACCCGCTCGACCCTGAAGCGCAAGCTGCGCCGCTTCGCCGAGCGGAGCGGCGGCGCGATCGACGTTCGCGCCTATTCCACGCCGGAGGCGATGGACGAATTTTACCGCAACGCGCGCTCGGTTTCGGCCAAGACCTATCAGGAGCGGCTGCTCGGCGCCGGCCTGCCCGAAGGGCGCGAGGCGCTGGAGGGCATGCGCGCGCTCGCCCGACGCGACGCCGTGCGGGCGTGGATCCTCTTCCTGGACGAGGAGCCGGTCAGCTATCTCTATGCGCCCGCGGAGGGTGACACTCTGCTCTACGCCTATCTCGGCTACGACCCGGCCTGCGCGGATCTCTCGCCCGGCACGGTGCTGCAGCTCGAGGCGATGCGCGATCTGATGGCCGAGAACCGCTTCCGCCTGTTCGATTTCACCGAAGGCGAGGGGCAGCACAAGCGCCTGTTCTCGACCGGCAGGATCGACTGCGTCGACCTGCTCCTGCTCCGCCCGACCCTCGCCAACCGCCTCCTCGGCCACGGACTCGCGGCCTTCGACGGCGCCGTCGCCGGCGTGAAGACGTTGCTGGCCAAGACTGGGCTGGAAAGGCTCGTCCGCGCCCGCCTGCGCTGATAGGCTGACGCGCTCATGCATATCGAGAGCCAGGCCATCATCGTCGCCGTGCGCCCCCATGGCGAGCATGGCGCGATCGTGCGCGCGCTGACGCCCGCCGACGGCGTCCAGCCGGGCTATGTGCGCGGCGGCCGCTCGCGCCGGCTGCGCCCGGTCCTGCTAGCCGGCAACCTCGTCCAGGCCGACTATCGCGCCCGCACCGACGAGCAGCTCGCCCATCTCGGCGTCGAATTGGTGCACAGCCGCGCGCCCCTGCTGGTCGAAGCGCTGCCGGCGGCGGCGATCGACTGGGCGACGGCGCTCACCGCCGCGACCCTGCCCGAGGGCCAGCCCTATCCGCGCCTGTACGAGGCGCTCGACGGCCTGCTGTCGGCGGTCGAGGCGGCGCCGAGCGCCAAGGGCTGGGCCAGCTCGCTGGTTCGCTACGAGATATTGCTGTTGTCCGAGCTCGGCTTCGGCCTCGATCTCAGCCAGTGCGCCGCATCGGGCGTCACCGAGGACCTGGCCTATGTCAGCCCGAAGAGCGGCCGCGCGGTGAGCCGGGAGGGGGCGGGCGACTATGCCGACCGGCTGCTGCCGCTCCCGGCCTTCGTCCTTGGCGGCGGTGCGGCCGAGTGGGACGACATTTTCGCCGGGCTCCGGATCACCCGCCATTTCCTCGCCCGCGACCTGCTGATCGAGCGCCAGGCCGACATCCTCGCCGCCCGCGATCGGCTCGTGGAGCGGCTCAGGCGGGTCACGCGTTGACGGCGCGCACGCGACAGTGGAAGGTCCTCTTGTGAAAGCTCTTTTTCCCCATTCGACGACCACCCGCGACGTCACCGTGCGCGTTTCCGTCAGCTTCCTCCCCGAACAGTCGGAGCCCGAGCGGGGCCGCTGGTTCTGGGCCTATCATGTCCGCATCGAAAATGAGGGCCGGCGCGCGGTCCAGCTCGTCAGCCGCGAATGGACGATCGTCGACGGCCGCGGCGGCCGTCACGAAGTGCAGGGCGAGGGCGTGGTCGGCGAGCAGCCGGTGATCGAGCCCGGCGCGTCCTTCGATTATGTCTCGGGATGCCCGCTCAACACGCCGACCGGCGCGATGGAGGGCCGCTATCACATGATCGGCGCCGACGGCCACAGCTTCGCCGTCGCCATCCCGCGCTTTCCGCTCGTCGCGCCCGCCGTCACGAGCTGAGCTCTACGGCAGGGGCCGCAGCGCCTCCAGGACGAGTAGCGGCGGTACCGCCAGCAGCAGCGCCAGGACCAGGTCGAAGACGCGGATCGGCCGCAGGCGGCGGCCGCGCTTCCGGTGCTGGACCAGGTCGATCGCGGTGAAGGCCAGGATCGAGAGGCCGCAGAAAGCCGAGAGCGCGAGCGCGGCGACATAAGGCAGCCGCACCGCTTCCTGCCACGCGGCATAGACCGGCCACAGCACCAAAGCGGCGAGGCCGGCCGCGACGCCGATCCCGGTCGCCCGCCGCAATGTCCACAATCCCGTCATCGCTGCCTCAGGCGTCGATCTCTTCTTCGTCCAGCTCGGCCGCGTGATTCTGGATGAAGTGGAAGCGATGCTCGGGATTCTTGCCCATCAGGCGGTCGACGAGGTCCTTCACCGCGGCCCGTTCCTCATATTCCTGGGGCAGGGTGATGCGGATCAGCGAGCGCGTCTTCGGGTCCATCGTCGTTTCGCGCAATTGCGACGGGTTCATCTCGCCGAGGCCCTTGAAGCGCGACACCTCGACTTTTTTGTTCTTGAACAAGGTGCGCTCGAGCTCCGCGCGCTGGGCGTCGTCCTTGGCGTAGGCGATCGTCCCGCCCGAGACGAGCCGGTAGAGCGGCGGCTGGGCGAGAAACAGCGCGCCCTTCTTCACCAGCTCGGGCATCTCCTGGAAGAAGAAGGTCATCAGCAGGGTCGCGATATGGGCGCCGTCGACGTCGGCGTCGGTCATGATCACGATCCGCTCGTAGCGCAAAGTGTCGATCGTGCAGCGCTCGCGCGTGCCGCAGCCCAGGGCCTGGATCAGGTCGGCGATTTCCTGGTTGCCGGCAATCTTGGCGCTGTTCGCCGAGGCGACGTTGAGGATCTTGCCGCGGATCGGCAGGATGGCCTGGGTCTTGCGGTCGCGCGCCTGCTTGGCCGAGCCGCCGGCGCTGTCGCCCTCGACGATGAACAATTCGGTGCCCGCCGGATCGTCATTGGCGCAGTCGGTGAGCTTCCCGGGCAGGCGCAGCTTGCGGCTGCTGGTCGCGGTCTTGCGCTTCACCTCGCGCTCGGCGCGGCGCTTCAGCCGCTCGTCCATGCGGTCGAGCACGAAGCCGAGCAAGGCGCGGCCGCGGTCCATATTGTCGGTCAGGAAATGGTCGAAATGGTCGCGCACCGCCGCTTCCACCAGCCGCGCCGCGTCCGGACTGGTCAGCCGGTCCTTGGTCTGGCTCTGGAACTGCGGCTCGCGGACGAAGACCGACAGCATGATCTCGGCGCCCGAGACGATGTCGTCACCCTGTATGTCCTTGGCCTTCTTCTGCCCGACCAGTTCGCCGAACGCGCGGATGCCGCGGGTGAGGGCGTTGCGTATGCCCTGCTCGTGGGTGCCGCCGTCGGGCGTCGGAATGGTGTTGCAATAATAAGACGAGCCGCCCTCGCTCCACAACGGCCAGGCCACCGCCCATTCGACGCGGCCCTGGCGGTCGGGAAACTCCTGGGTGCCGCGGAAGAATTCGGCGGTCGCGCATTCGCGCGCGCCGACCTGCTCCTTCAGATGGTCGTAGAGGCCGCCCGGAAACTGGAACACCGCCTCGGCGGGCGTGTCGTCGTCGATCAGTGTGGGATCGCATTTCCAGCGTATCTCGACGCCGGCGAACAGATAGGCCTTGGACCGCGCCAGCCGATAAAGGCGGGCGGGGCGGAACTTGGCGGTCTCGCCGAAGATGTCGCCGTCGGGCGTGAAGGCCAGCGAGGTGCCGCGCCGGTTCGGGGCGGCGCCGATCTTCTCGAGCTTCGAGGTCGGCGCGCCGCGGCTGTAGCTCTGGCGGTACAATTCCTTGTTGCGCGCAACCTCGACCACCGTGTCGGTCGACAGCGCGTTGACCACGCTGACGCCGACGCCGTGGAGGCCGCCCGACGTGGCATAGGCCTTGTCGGAGAATTTGCCGCCCGAATGCAGCATGGTGAGGATCACCTCGAGCGCCGACTTGTCCGGATATTTAGGATGGGGGTCGATCGGGATGCCACGGCCATTGTCGGTGATGGTAAGGCGATTGCCTTCCTCCAGCGTCACCTCGATACGGTTGGCGAAGCCGGCGACCGCCTCGTCCATCGCATTGTCGAGCACCTCGGCCGCGAGATGGTGCAGCGCCCGCTCGTCGGTGCCGCCGATATACATGCCCGGCCGTCGCCGGACCGGCTCGAGCCCTTCCAGGACCTCGATCGAGGAGGCGTCATATTCGTTGGAGACTGGGGCGCTGGACGCGAACAGATCGGACATGACGAATCTATAGGGCCGGGGAGCTTGCGAAGCCAAGCGGTTCGTCCGGCGCGGCCTTGCCACACACGCTTCGACACGCTTGCTTAACCCTGTTCGGCTACCCTCCCGGGTTCGACTCGAAGCGCAAGGAGGGCGCAATGTTGGCAGCGCTCATCAGACGGGTGGTGGTGCGGCGGACGCCGCGCGATCTCGCGCTCGAAACCACGACTTTTTCCCTGAGCACGCAGGTGCCGCGGCCGGCCGAGCGGCGCGCCGACGCGCGCATCCTCGGAATGCTGCCCACGGCGCGGCTCATCTCCGATCACCGCCAGGATTTCTGCCGGATCCGCAACATCTCCGCCGGCGGCCTGATGGCCGAGGGCGCGGCTCCGTTCGCGGTCGGCGAGCGGGTCGTGGTCGAATTGAACTCGCACCAGCGCATCGCCGGCGAGATCGTGTGGACGCGCGACGGCGCGGTCGGCGTCAAATTTGCCGAAGATGTCGATTTGCGCGAACTTCTCGCCGCCCGCCGCCCCGTCAACGGCCAGACGCTGCGGCCGCCGCGGCTCGAGGTGACGTGCGGCGCGACCGTGCGCATCGACGGCTTCTACCACCGCGTCCAGGTGCGCGACATCTCGCTGGCGGGCATGAAGATCGCGCTCGAGGTCTGGCCCTGCGTCGGCAAGAACGTCGTCATCACTATCGAAAGCTTCCGGGCGGTGAAGGGCCGCATCCGCTGGTATCGCGAGGGCATGGTCGGAATCGTGTTCGATTCGCCGCTGCGTTTCGATGAACTCGCCGCCTGGATGGCGAAGCGGGTGGAGATATCCAGCCTGAAGGCCGGAGCCTGGGAGAAGAGGGGCGTCTAGTCCTTCGCCCGCACCAGCGGGACGAAGCGGACCGACGTAACCGCGCGGCGCGTGAAGCGGCCGCGCGCGTCTTTCTCGATCACCGTCAGCACCAGATTGTCCGCATCGGGCCCGACCGGGATGACCAGGCGCCCTCCCGGCTTGAGCTGGGCAAGGAGCGGCTTGGGCACATGGTTCGCCCCGGCGGTGACGATGATCGCATCGAACGGCGCGGCTTCGGGCCAGCCGGCATAGCCGTCGCCGGCGCGAACGGCGACATTGCCATAGCCGAGCGCCTTCAATTGCGCGGCCGCGCGACGGGCGAGCGGGGCCACGATCTCGACCGAATGGACCTGGGCGACCAGCCGCGACAGCACCGCCGCCTGATAGCCCGAGCCCGTGCCGACCTCGAGCACATGGTCGCGCGGGCCCGGCTCGAGCAGGCCGGTCATCAAGGCGACGATATAGGGCTGGGAGATGGTGGCGTCGTGGCCGATCGGCAGCGGCCGGTTCTGATAGGCGTGGGCGCGCACGTCCTCGGGCACGAAGTGGTGGCGCGGGACCAGCCGCATCGCCGCCAGCACGCGCGGCGTGATGGACCGGCTTTCGCTCGCGCCCGCGGTCGCAGCCATATTGTCGATCGTCAGGATCATCAGGTCGCGTTCCCGCGCGCGGTCCTGCGTGGCCGGTGCGGAGGCGGCCAGCATCGCCAGCAGGGGCAAAGCCAGGCGGCGGATCATGGCTTATTCTAACTCTCTGCCGCACAAATGAAAACGGCGCCGCAATCGCGGCGCCGTCACTCGTCTTGCGGTGGATTCGACTATTGCGGGAGCGGTTCGCTCGTCGCGGGCTCCGGATAGATCCGGTCGAGATAGGCCGAGGCCAGCTGGTAATGGGCCTGGACGGCACGGCTGTCGTTGGAATGCTGCGCCAGCTCGATTTCCTGCTCGGCGCGTCGTTCAAAATAAAAGCTGTCGTCCCGCGACATGTCGGTTGATCGCTCCTGGTCTGAAACACGCCCGGCCGGACGGCCGGGCACACAGGAATATCAACGTGCAGGTTCTGCTCCCGTTCCGCCGATCGCTTTGATTTGGATCAACGAAACGGGAGAAAACTGCCCTTTTTCTAGCGGATGCGCGGCCCGCCGAACGGCAGCGGCGGCGGCGGACGCCGGTCGCGGCGGGGCAGCTGCGCCTGATAGGCGACGCCGCAATGGTCGACGCAATAGGGGAAGCCGGGATTGGACGGCTTGCCGCAGAAGTGGAAGTCCGGCTCGCCGGGATGGCCGAGCGGCCACTTGCAGATCTTTTCATTGAGGTCGAGCAGACTGGTCTTGTCCGCAACCTCGGCGCTCGGCTTGGCCGGCACCAGGCGGCGCGGCGGCGCGGGCGGGATCGGCGGCTGCTGGTCGCCCGGGCCCTGGCGGAGGAAGCCGCCGGGACCGACCGAGACGATGCGGGGCTGCGGCTGGGCCGGAGCGGCCGGCTGCGGCGCGCCGGACGCAGCGGGGGCGGCAGGCGCAGCCTGCGGGGCGGCCTTGGCCGGCTTGGGCTCGCGCACCGGGGCGTCGGCCGGGGCGACCGAAGCGGCGGCAGCGGCAGCGGGCGGCGCGGCGGGCGCCTTTGCGGCCTTGGCCGGGGCCGGTTCATTGGGCTTCACCGGCGAAGGGCGCGACTGCAGGCCAAGGCGGTGGGCCTTGCCGATCACGGCATTGCGCGACACGCCGCCGAGCTCGTCGGCGATGGCGCTCGCCGTCATGCCCTTGCTCCACAGCTCCTTCAGCCGGTCGATGCGCTCATCGGTCCACGACATGGGTTTTCCATCCTTAGCAGCTTACGGCTTGCGGCCCCGGGCGTCTGCCTCTAGCGGGAGGCGCCATGAACGATCAGCCTTCGAATTGGGTTCGGACCGACCCTGGCGTCCCGGTAATCAGGAGCGTCAATTGGGGCGGCCTCAAGACCCTCTATTTGAAGGAGGTGCGCCGGTTCTTCAAGGTCCAGCTGCAGACAATCTGGGCTCCGGCGGTCACGACCCTCCTGTTTCTGGTCATTTTCACGGTCGCTTTGGGCCGCGAGGGCCGAATCGTGATGGGGATTTCGTTCGCCGATTTCCTCGCCCCGGGCCTGATCATCATGGGAATGATCCAGGCCGCCTTCGCGAACAGCAGCTTCTCGCTGCTGGTCGGCAAGATCCAGGGCACCATCGTCGACTATCTGATGCCGCCGCTCTCGACCACCGAGCTGATGGCCGGACTGGTCGGCGCCTCGATCACGCGCGCCGTCCTGGTCGGCATCGCGGTGTGGATCTTCATGCTGTTCTGGCCCGGGGTGCATGTCACGCCGCAGGTCGGCTGGGCGATTCTGTGGTTCGGCCTGATGGGCAGCGCCATGCTGGCTTTCTTCGGCCTGCTCACCTCGATCTGGGCGGAAAAGTTCGATCATGCCGCCGCAGTCACCAATTTCGTGGTCGCGCCGCTCTCCCTGCTCTCGGGGACTTTCTACTCGATCGAAAGCCTCGCGCCGACGTTCCGCGCGATCAGCCACGCCAATCCGTTCTTCTACGTGATTTCGGGCTTCCGGTACGGTTTCCTCGGCACCGCCGACTCGCCGGTGCTGTTCGGCGCCTTGCTGCTGCTGTTGATCAATGTCGGGCTTGCCGCGCTCTGCTACGCGCTGCTGCGCAAGGGCTGGAAGCTCAAGAACTGACCCAAAACCTCGTTTCGGGGCTGAACCTTCGCTGACGACCCCGTTCAGCAATCGCGCAGCGCCGGCGGCGTAAAATCCTCTCCAGGACCACAGGTTCGATGGAGGTAAATATGCGCAAGTTTCTGATTTCTGCGGCTCTCCTTTCGGTAGCCGCCGTCACCGCACCCGCTACGGCGCAGTATCGCGACTATGATCGCGGCAGCGACTATCGCGGCGGCCAAGGCATCGAGCGCCAGCTCGACCAGATCACGGACCGGATCCGGCGGGCCGAGGATCGCAACCGCATCTCGCGGGGCGAAGCCAACCGCCTCCTGCGCCAGGCCGAGCAGATCGACCGGCTCTACGACCGCTACCGCCGCAACGGCATCAACCAGCGCGAGCATCATGATCTGCAGAACCGTATCCAGAATCTCCGCCAGCGGCTGCAGTTCGAGCGCCGCGACGATCGCCGGGACGATCGTCGCGACCGCTGGGACCGCTGATCGGCCGGCCCCGTCATTGACGGGACGGCGGGCACATCTCTAAGACGCGGGAAGGCGGCCCCAGGGGTCGCCTTCTTCGCTTCACACAGCCTTCGAGGTGTCCCGATGACCATCACGCCGCTCATGCCCGTCTATCCCCGTTCGCCCGTGCGTCCGGTGCGCGGCGAGGGCGTGTATCTCTATGGCGAGCAGGGCGAGAAATATCTCGACTTCGCCAGCGGCATCGCGGTCAATCTCCTCGGCCACGGCCATCCCCATCTCACCAAGGCGATCCAGGATCAGGCAGCGACCCTGATCCACGTCTCCAACCTCTACGGCAGCCCGCAGGGCGAGGCCTTCGCCAAACGGCTGACCGAACTCACCTTCGCCGACACCGTCTTCTTCACCAATTCGGGCGCCGAGGCGGTCGAGTGCGCGATCAAGACCGCGCGCCGCTACCACCACGCCAAGGGCGCGCCGGAACGCCACGTCCTCATCACCTGTGCCAATGCCTTCCACGGCCGCACGCTCGGCACGATCAGCGCGACAAACCAGGAGAAGCTCCGCGATGGCTTCGCGCCGCTGCTGCCGGGCTTCAAGGTCGTCGAGTTCGACAATCTCGAGGCTGCCCGCGCCGCGGTCGACGAGCACACCGCCGGTTTCCTCGTCGAGCCGGTCCAGGGCGAGGGCGGCATCCGCCCCGCCAGCCAGGAGTTCATCCGCGGCCTGCGCGCGATTTGCGACGAGAACGACCTGATGCTGGCGTTCGACGAGGTCCAGTGCGGGGTCGCCCGCACCGGCAAGCTCTACGCCTACGAACATTACGGCATCGAGCCCGATATCCTCGCCTCGGCCAAGGGCATTGGCGGCGGCTTCCCGATGGGCGCCTGCCTCGCCACCGAGAAAGCGGCGGGCGGCATGGTCATCGGCACGCACGGCTCGACCTATGGCGGCAACCCGCTCGCCATGGCGGCCGGCCAGGCGGTGTTCGACATCGTCGCCAATGACGAGTTCCTCGATCGCGTCACCCGCATGGGCGAGCGCCTGCGCGGCGCGCTCGAGCAGATGATCCCGAACCACGATCATCTGTTCGAAGGCGTGCGCGGCCTTGGCCTGATGCTCGGCCTCAAGATGAAGACCGACAGCCGCGCCTTCGTCACCTATCTGCGCGACCACGGCCTGCTCGCCGTCGCCGCCGGCGACAATGTGATGCGCGTGCTGCCGCCGCTGACGATCGAGGAGGCGCATATCACCGAGTTCGTCGAGAAGCTGTCCGCCGCGGCGCGCCAGTATGACATGCCCCAGGCCGCGGCCTGAGGGCCGGGGGGATACTGCAAAGGCTTGCGGCGTTCCCTACATCCAAGATCATGTCCTCAGAACATTTCAGTGACGCGGCGCTGACCGCCAATCTCGACGAGGCGGTCGGTTTCACGATACCCGCTCGCCATGCCCGCGGCCGCGTCGTGCGGCTCGGGCCTTTGCTCGACGAGATCTTGTCGGCGCACGATTATCCGGCCCCGATCGCGCGCATCCTGTCCGAGGCGCTGACGCTCACCGCCCTGCTGGGCGCGATGCTGAAGGAGGTCGAAGGGCAGTTGACGGTGCAGGCGCAGACGGAGGCCGGCATCATCGACCTGCTCGTCTGCGACTATAAGGGCGGCGAGCTGCGCGGCTATGTGCGGTTCGATCGCGAGCGATTGCTGGCCGAGCCGGGCGCGCTGCCGACTTTGCGCAGCCTGTTCGGCAAGGGCTATCTCGCGATCACATTCGATCAGCCGCTCAGCAAGGAACGCTATCAGGGCATCGTGCCGTTGGAGGGCAATTCGATCGCCGAGGCGGCCGAAAGCTATTTCTGCCAGTCCGAGCAGATTCCGAGCCTCGTCCGGCTGGCGGTCAACGACACCGGCCATATCGCCGGCGGCATCCTCGTCCAGCATCTGCCCGACGGCGAGGAAGGACGCGAACGGCTTCACACGCGCCTCGACCATCCGGAGTGGGAGCATGTCCATGCGCTCGCCCAGACGATCAAGGGCAGCGAATTGTTCGACCGCGATCTGCCGCTCGCCGACATCCTCTGGCGCCTGTTCCACGAGGAGGAGGAGATCCGCGTCCTCTCGGCGGTCCCGCTCAGCAAGGGCTGCCGCTGCAACTTCGAATATATTCGCGACGTGATCGCGCGATTCGGCGAGGACGAGCGGCGCGACATGGCCGACCAGGACGGCTTCATCAGCGTCGACTGCGAATTTTGCAGCCGCGTATTTCCCATATCCAGCAGCGACTTGAGCGTCTGACCGGGGCCTGCCGCGCAAAACGTTAAGTCGATTTCAATCTGAACATCTGTTAAGGAGCCTCCATTCGCGGCAGGGGGCTCGCCGCGTTCACGGCAGGGGCGGGGGCCTCCTGCTCAGTTTTGGAGTGGCCATATGGCACGGTTGAACGGCGCATTGTGCCGGGCGCTCGTCGCGCTCGGGGCAGCCGCCCTGGTGACGCCCGCCGCCTGGACGCAGGCGTCGAAGCTGACCGCCTTGTCGCGGCTGGAGCCCGGGCTGTGGCAGTTGCGCGACCTCGACAATGCCGGGGCGCCGGCACAGTCGATCTGCATCGCCGATCCAAACATGCTGATGCAGGTCCAGCACCGCAATTCGCCCTGCTCGCGCATGGTCCTGTCCAACGACGCCAAGGCCGCGACGGTCCATTATACCTGCCCGGCCAACGGCTTCGGCCGCACGTCGCTGCGCGTCGAGACGCCGCGGCTGGCGCAGATCGACACCCAGGGCATCTCGGACAACGCCCCGTTCGCCTACCGCCTCGAGGCGCGGCGGACCGGCGCCTGCCAAGCCGCCCGCCGCGGCGGCGCGCGTTAAGACTTCGTTTAGCAAGTTCGGCGTATAAGGAGGGCGTGCCGAGTTGGGCACGCTTTCCTCCCTAGGGCTCAAGCCCCACCTGGGCCGCCGACAGGCGGCCCGCTCTTTGGTGCCGTGCTTGCGAAAGCCCGCCGGGAAGCCTAGATCGCCGCTTCCCATGTCCGAACATTCTCCACTTGCCGTCGTCCTGCTCTCGGGCGGACTGGACTCCATGACCTGTGCCGCGATCGCGCGCGAACGGGGCTACCGGCTGCTCGCACTCACCGTCGACTACAACCAGCGCCATCGCGTCGAGATCGACGCGGCGCGGCGCATCGCGGCCGAGTTCGGCGCCGAGCGCCACATCGTCCTGCCGCTCGACCTGCGCGGCTTCGGCGGATCGGCGCTGACCGCCGACATCGACGTGCCGAAGGCCGGGGTGGAGGAGGGGGCGATCCCGGTCACCTACGTGCCCGCGCGCAACACGATCTTCCTGTCTCTCGCCCTCGGCTGGGCCGAGGCGGCGGGCGCGCGCGACCTCTATATCGGCGTCAACGCGCTCGATTATTCGGGCTATCCCGATTGCCGGCCGGAGTTCGTCGCGGCGTTCGAGACGATGGCCAATCTCGCCACCAAGGCCGGGGTCGAAGGCGACAGGTTCACGATCCACACGCCCCTGCTCGATTTCACCAAGGCCGACATCGCGGCCGAGGCGGCGCGCCTGGGCATCGACGCCGGGCTGAGCTGGTCGTGCTATGATCCGACGCCGGCGGGGGTGCATTGCGGCCTGTGCGACGCGTGCCGGCTGCGCAGCAAGGGCTTCGTCGAGGCGGGCTTGGCCGATCCCACGGTCTACGCCGTCCAGCCATGAGCTATGCGGTCAAGGAAATCTTCCTGACGCTGCAGGGCGAAGGCATGCAGGCCGGGCGCCGCGCCGTCTTCCTGCGCTTCTCCGGCTGCAACCTCTGGACGGGGCGCGAGCAGGACCGGGCGAGCGCGCAGTGCAATTTCTGCGACACCGA
This sequence comes from Sphingomonas sp. LY54, assembly GCF_035594035.1. NCBI lineage: Bacteria > Pseudomonadati > Pseudomonadota > Alphaproteobacteria > Sphingomonadales > Sphingomonadaceae > Sphingomonas > Sphingosinicella wutangchuni. Next base: position 567,333 of record NZ_CP141588.1, on the reverse strand, counting down.
TTTCGTCGGCATGGATGGCGAGAATGGCGGCCGCTACGGGGCCGCCGCGCTCGCCGACAGGGTGGCGGCGCTGTGGGGCGAGAGCGTGCGCCGGCTCGTCGTCATTACCGGCGGCGAGCCCTTGCTGCAGCTCGACGCCGCTTTGATCGAGGCGCTCCATGCGCGCGCGTTCGAGATTGCGGTCGAGACCAACGGCACGCTGCCCGCGCCTGACGGGATCGACTGGATCTGCGTCAGCCCCAAGGGGACGGCCGAAGTCGTCCAGCGCCGCGGCAACGAGCTCAAACTGGTCTGGCCGCAGGCGGGCGTCGACCCGGCCGAGATCGCGACCTGGTCGTTCGATCATTTCCTCGTGCAGCCGATGGACTGCGCCGAGGCTGCGGCCGCGCAGCAGGCGGCAATCGATTTCGTGATGGCCAATCCGCGCTGGAAGCTCAGCCTCCAGGCGCACAAGCTGCTCGGCCTGCCCTGATCGCCAGGGTGGCGGCGCTCAGACGATCGCGCACTTGCGCTTGAGGTTGCCCTTGCGGTCCCAGCACGAATCCTCGAGCCGCGGCATCACCGGCATCGCGATCAGATAGGGATTATAGACGGCGGTGCGGTCATAGGCCGGCACCAGGCTGCTGCGCAGTTCCCGCATGCGGCTCTGGGCGGTGAGGTGGAGATCGCCCTTGGGGCGGGTCAGCGCTTCCTTGGCGATGTCGGCCGCGACCTGGCAGAAGCCGTACATCGCCTGCAGCGTCGAGAAATTGTTGTAGGTGATGGTCGTGTAATCGTCGAACGCCTTCTGGCCCTGCGCGGCGCCGCGGGTGCGCTTGAAATAGCCGTTCACCGTGGCATAGGCCTCGGCCAGTTCCTTGCCGTGATGGGCGAGGATACCGTTATAATTGTCGACCGCGCGCAGATACGGGGAGAACTGGCATTGCAGCGCAGCGACGTTGAGGCCGGCGCGCATGTTCCAGAGCAGGTGAGCGCGATATTCGGCGGCGGTCGCGCCCGGGATCGGCAGCCCGACCAGCGGATCGCTGCCCTCGACGGGGCCTCGCGCGAAATTGGGCGTGGTGACGAACAATTGCGCCGAAGCGGCCGTCGGCGCCGCGATCGCCGTCCACGCCGCCGCCGCGAGCGCGGTGGCTCGAAGCGCTTTGTTCAACAAACCTGACATCTCACGACCCCTCTAAGCACCACGCCACTGTCCGGCGTTTCCCCTGTCCCTATGATTAACGCAGCCCTCTAAGCAATCCAGATTCAACATGTTTTTTCACCGTCGTAATCGCACGGCTTGGCTGGGATCGCTGGATGGAGGCAATGAAAAGGCCGCCCGGCAATGCCGGACGGCCCGTTCGAACCGAAAATGACGGTCCGGAAATTACATTCCGTTGGTCATGTTCGCGTCGGTGGTGTTCGACATGTTCATGTCGGTGGTGTTCGCCATGTTGGCGTCCATCGTCATGTTGGCGTCGAGCGCCATGTTGGCATCGGCACCGGTGCCGGCGTCGACCGCGGTGACGTCGTTGGTGGTGCCGTCGAGCGTGGTGTCCATGGTCAGGTTCGCGTCGGCGGTGTTGTTGACTTCGGCGTTTTCGCCGCCGCCGCAAGCCGCAACGAGGAGAGCCGCACCGGCGACCATCGACGAGGTCATCACAGTCTTGAGAAGGTCACGCATTTAGAAACTCCCTAGATAGAAGATTTGGACGGGGTAGGCCCCTTCTTGCCAAATCAGGCTGCACATTAATCGGAAAGTTTAAGGCTCTCAAGCCTTGGTTACTCTCCCCCCGAGAGAGAATAGAAAATCGTCAAGCCCCTGTCTCAGTGCCAGATCGAAACGTCGTTGCGCGTTCGCCACTCCCATCTCGTCGAGGCTGGTCACTGGAAACTCAGCAATACCGCAAGGCACTATGCCTGAGAAGTGGGAAAGTTCCGGACTTATGTTAACCGAGAAGCCGTGCATCGTGACCCAGCGCCGCACCCTTACTCCGATCGCGCCGACCTTCGCTTCGGTCTCGCCCTGGTCCACCCAGATGCCGATCCGGCCCGGCGCGCGGTGCGCCGCGACCCCGAGCTCGCCAAGCGCGGCGATCACCCAGCCCTCGAGCGCATGGACGAAGGCGCGCACGTCGCGGCCGCGCCGACCCAAGTCGAGCAGCACATAGCCGATGCGCTGGCCCGGGCCGTGATAGGTGTAGCGGCCGCCGCGCCCGGCATCGAACACCGGGAAGCCTTGCGGGTTGAACAATTCGGCCGGATCGGCGCTGGTGCCGGCGGTGTAGAGCGGCGGATGCTCGAGCAGCCAGATCAATTCGGCCGCCTCGCCGCGCTGGATCGCCGCCGCGCGCGCCTCCATCTCGGCGAGCGCCTCGGGATAGGGTGTAAGGCCGGGCGTGAAGCGCCATTCGACCGCGGCAGCGGGGCCAGCGGGGCCGGAGCCACCAGGGGCAGGGGCGGCGGGGGGATCGGGTTGCGGCATCGCCGCCGCTCTCTTCCGCATCGCGCGCTTTCGTTCAAGCCTTGCTTGTAAGCGGCGCGGCGGCGCGGCTATGGCTGCGCCGACGAACAGAAAGCGGCACGGCATGAAATTCTCCTACAGCGCGGTTTGGGACGACACGGTGGCGATGCTGCGCGCCAACAGCGCTTTGGTGCTCGCCATCGCCGGCGTGTTCCTGTTCCTGCCGGCCCTGCTGGTCGGCCACTTCATTCCCCAGCCCACCGCGGAAGCGGGCGAGGCGCTGGCGGCGATGATCGCCTATGTCGGCGAGAACTGGCACTGGCTGCTGCTCGCCAATATCGTCAACATGGTCGGCGCGATCGCGATCCTGCTGCTCTTGCTCGACGGCGGCGACCGCACCGTCGGCGGCGCGATCGCCGCGGCGCTGCCGATCCTGCCCGCTTATTTCGTCGCGACGATGCTGTCCGGCGCGGCGGTCGGCCTCGCCAGCATCTTCCTGATCGTGCCCGGCTTCTACGTGTTCGGCCGCTTCGCTATGCTCGGCCCGGTCGTCGTCGCCGAGCGCTGGGGCCCGCTGCGCGCGCTGGCCCGCTGCTGGCAGCTCAGCAAGGGCAAGGGCTGGGCGATCTTCCTGCTGGTGCTGATCATCGCGCTGACCGGCTTCATCATCAGCATCGCTATCTCGGCCGTGCTCGGCTCGATCCTGCGCCTGATCAGCCCGGGCAAGGTCGGCGACCTGCTGGTGCTGATCCTGAACTCGCTGACCAGCGCCGTGCTCTCGACCGTGCTGATCGTCCTGTTCGCTTCGCTCTACCGGGCGCTGGCGCCGGGCGAGACCAAGGGGATCTGAGGCGCGGCCTCGGCCGGCAGCAGTCCGGCGAGGCGCGGATCGGGGAAGCTTTCGAACGCGCGCCGGTAGGCGCGGAAGCCGGCCTTCAAATAGGCCTTGAGCGCGGCGGGATGGTCGAGCGTGCAGGTGTTGACGTGCACCCGCTCGACGCTCTTGCGCCAGGCGAGCATCATCACCTGCGCGAACAGCCACTGGCCGTGGCCCTTGCCGGCGAGCTCGGGGACGAGGCCCAGAAAGGCGATCAGACATTCGCCGGGCGTGCGGAAATCGAGCTCGATGATCCCGACCTCGATCCCGGCCGCATCCTCGACCGCGATCACCTCGCCCATCCGCGCGGCGAGCTGCGCGTCGCCCATCGCCAGCCGCGAATACCAGAGCCAGGGCCCCCCGACTCGCGCGAACAAGGTGCGGTACTTGGCCGGATCGACGGCGCGCCACGGCCGCAGCCGCAGCGGCGAGGGCGGCAGCGGCCGCGGCTTCGGCCGCTCGGTCATCTCGAGATAGGTGACGACCGCGCCGACCTCGCCGTCGGGGATCGGGATCAGGCTCATGACGAGGCCGCGCCAGGCGGAAGGCTGGGCAGGGCGGCGTCGCCATCGCCGCCGAACCCGTCGCGCGCCGCCTGTCGTTCCTGGTCCAGCCCGATCATGCGAAGCGGATGCCGCGAAGCCGGGGGAATGGCAAGGGGCGGCGGTGGGGAGGAGACGGTCAGCTTAGCGATCGGTCGTCCGCTGTGCGCCAATCGCCGCCATTCGGGCCGCTGTCGCAGACGCCGGGAAACGGACGTTCGTTCAGGCTTGCGAGCTATGTCCGCTAACGACCCAAGTCGGTCGTAGGAGGGCATTCCCCGGATGCCGGAAAGCGGCCGTTCGTTCATGTCGCCCGCGAATGGCTGCAATCGACCCATTGCGGACATTCGATGCTCGATGCACACGGGGCGGCTTTGAAGGAGCGGGCCGTGGGTGAGATAACGTGTTTGATCAGCACATCGATTCCTCGCGCCCTTGCGGCAGTGCTGTTTTTTCCAGCGCTTTTATTGGCTATCCACCTTCAGTGGGTCGTTCTTGGCGGGTGGTCCCTTTTGGACTTCAGCCACTTCCTAAGCCCTAACGAAGTGTCACCTTTTAGGGCCGCTCTCGGCGGCGTGTTTATCGCAGTCTTTTGCGTTCGTTACCTCCCGCACTCATTGCGAACTTTACAGGGAGGCAGTTGCGCGTTGGCGCTTAGAGGTGATGATTTCGTCGTCTACGGTCGGAGGAGGGTGCCACTTGCCGAAATCGAGAGTGTGGCCACCGTGAACAATGTCCTTAGAAAGGGCATCATTATCACTTTGAGCGCGGGTGAGAGGACTTACATCTCTACAATGATGTCCCGCCATCCCGCGCCGCAAAGGGCGGCAGAAACCGTCCAAACCTACCTGTAGCCTCTGTGCGTTTCCCCCATTCCGGCGCTGTGTCCGTTTTCGACCCATTGCGGACATTCGGCTAACCTGAGAAGCTGCCCGTATGCGAGTGAGCGTCCTTCAAGGTTCGACCATCTTAGGGACCGGCAGATTAGAACACATCGATCCCCCAATGGGCGTTGCTTTCGGCCCGTTCGCGCCCTCCGATCAATACGATCGAGATCAACATGCGAATATTATTGAGGGCGATTATGTTGGAGATCGGGGGCAGTCATTCCTCGTGTGCGCAGATCAACATGGCCGCATCAACAGCGCTGCCATTTCGATCGCAGATTACGCAGACGCACTCGAAGAGCGGGAGCTAACGGTATTTTTTCGGGATGGTGGCGAGTTCGAAGCGTTCTTTTCCGAACATGACGATTATAAGGCGTATTTTCCGCCGTCGGACTAGGTCCGCTTTCCACCCTTAGCGGCCATTCTAGGGTTTCGATCGCTTCGCCGGCCTTCAATGTCTGAATTGGGTGGAAAGCGGACCGGCAGCTTCCGGGCACCAGGCCGCAGAAACAACCGTTGGTTTAGACATCGGTCTAACGACTGGAAACGACCCATTCCAGACGTTCGATTTAGGGGTGGCAGAATGAAGCCGAGTAGACCTTGTTTTGTCGTGTTCGGAGGCGCAGTTCTTACTGCCTCATGTTCGCCGCCCTCGATCAATATCTCAGTTGAGCGAATGGATGGGAGGCAAGTCGCCCACCTGTCTCAGGCCTGGGGACTATTTGAAGGTGAGAAGCCGCCCTGTGTTCATACCCTCGAACTTGAAGCAGGGGCTGTAGGCGTGGAGCGGATCGTGTGGCTCGCGGAGTCTGCGACAGGCCAGTGTGTCGATCTGAGTACGTTTATCGTCGGTGAAGCCCCCCGAAGCTTTAAAGAGACGGTTCCGTTGGAGGCTGGTGTACGGGGGCCCTTTCGACTCGCGGTCGATGGCATAGGCACGGGCGAAGCCGAGGTGACGCTGCCCTGACGTTACGTCCGCAAACCACCCTTAGCGGACGCTCACCATGGAATTGGCGCCTGCGTCACGGCATGTCCACTATGGGTGAATTCCGGACAACCGCGCCTCGGCACTAAATGGGCAGTTGTATCGTTTACAAGCCCGCATCCCCGGCTGCACCTCCGCGTGCGCTCCTGATGATTCCCTCGCCGATAAATTGCTGGATCATATTGGGAGGGAGAAAGCCGTTATGCCGTAGCGGTTGCCCCTCTTTGGCTTTGTCGAGGATGACAACGCCGTACGCTCCTTTGCTGAGTGACATGGGCGCCATTGGGCAGGTTGCTAGTCGGGAGAAACCCCCGCTCATTCTGACCCGTTGGCCTCGCTTATATGGGCCTTTGTAGACGTGTAGGATTCGCAGAGTTCCCACTTTCTTGTGGTTGTGCCTTTTCTCATCGTAGCCGATGTCTTCTTCTACGACGCCATAAACGATGCTCGGCGCCCTGGTGGCGTACTGTTTGTAATCATCGACTTGCTGCTGCCACGCAGCCTCGCTTTCGGCTGTGGGCGGCGGCGGAGGTGGGCACGCAATCGCTGCTGCGGGCAGCACGGCTAACGCCAGCGGGATGAACGCCCTCACTCTGGCTTCTCCACCGACTTATGCTTCGCGAGCTTCCTCATCCGTGCCTCACCTCCGACAGGGAAGGTTCGCACCTCCCGCGAATGTCTGCAATGGGTCGTTTGCAGTCATTCGCGAACGCATGAACGAACGGCTGCTTTCGGGGATCGGGCTGACGACATCTAACGACCGGCTTGGGTCGTTTCCGGTCATAGGCCAATGCAGCGCCTAGGCGTCTGCTTTTCCACCTGCTCATCCCGTAAGCAGACGGTCTGCTAGCGGCCAGATCCAGACCAGGGGCAAAGGCAGTCAGCCAAGCGCCATGGCAGGGCACCAGCTCTGTCCGGAAGGCGCGCGGCCTGCGCCGCTCCCGCATTTCGAGTAGGTGACGACCGCGCCTGGCCCGCCCACGCGGCCGGGCTCAGGACCAGGTTGCGAGCGGGGGCAGGCTCATCAGGATCGCGTCGACATTGCCGCCGGTCTTGAGGCCGAACAGGGTGCCGCGGTCGTAGATCAGGTTGAATTCGGCGTAGCGGCGGCGCTGCGAATGGCCGCTTTCGATAAACAGCGACCCTTAGCTGTCCGGCGACGGCTCGCCAGGGCGTGGCAGACTGAAACGATCGCGTGGCCTCATTCCGGCCGGTGGCCGTCGCCCGGCGGCTCTCTCGGCGGCGACATGGTCGATGAGAGGAGCGATGACCCCGATCAGCAGGCCGGAAGGTCGCTCGCGACACCAGACGTCCAGCCGTTCCTCGATAAGCGTCTGGTCGTTGGTACCAGCCGCGTCTCCAGTCGGATCCGGCCCCCAACGATTATACGCTGTCACGTACCCACGCACCACGCTGACGTAGGCCAGTCGCATGATGGCGTTGTCCCGGTCCTGAGCCCAGTCTTGACACGTTCTTGTTGCGACGGCCTGAGCGCGCCGGCGGCTTCCCGGGGAAGGCGGGCTCGACGCCGGGGTTGCTTGTCGCCTTCGAATGAACGCTGCCGCTATCGGATACATGGAGTCCTCGACGGTGTGCGACGGATTGCGGGTGCAGTATCCATCGATAGCCGCATAAAACTCGTCGTGCGGAGCATCGCCTAGCAGGTTCCCGGTCTGGTCCGGTCCTACGATATTGAAGCCGGTGATATAGCCCAGGACCCACATTCTGTAGATTCCGAGGCGAATTACGCTCTCTTGAGCCGTACCGTGGCGGGCCGCACGCCAGTCTCCACAGACGGGCGGGGAGTGCGCGCGATAGGTCTGCTTGCTGTCGTCCTCAGGAAGGACTGGGGCGGGTGTGATAACCGGCGGTGCCGATGACTGGAGCGTGAGCAACAGCGCAGTTAACAGAGGTGTCATCGAAGAAGGTTTCCGGTCATCTCTCTGGATTAGCGCCAGAAATTGTGATCGCCAAGTTCCGCTTGCCGGTCACGGCGGACATTGCATCCTTCGATGAACGCGAGCACGAGACCTACACATGACGCAGCGCGCAACAGGCCAAGACGAAGGACGGGAAGCCGACGCTGGGCAATTTCACCTTCCAGGGCCCGTGGGCAAGTGCGCCGGTGCGGACCCGGAACTGAGGCGGCGACGATTGCCGCGTCCACGATCTTGATCATTGGCGGCAAAGCCGCCCGTGCGCTCCCGGCCAGATCCAGACGAGGGACAGGGGCGCTCAGCCAAACGCCATGGTAGGCACAAGCTTTGTCCGGGAAACGGACGTTCGTTCAGGCTTGCGAGCTATGTCCGGTTACCACAGAGCGCCATTCAGGAGCCTGTCGGGAGCGCTCGATTCCGGCGAGCAGTCGGTACGTGGTGGATGACCGACTCTGGGTGTCGCCTGCCATGCCGACGGGCGGCCCAGAGTCACGCCGCCAGCCTAGTAGCGAGCACTCAATCGGTGTAGCCGGAAGGCGAGGGTCCCTAGGTCGAGCGTTTTGCTCAAGCCGCGACCCACTGTCCGGAGTTACCGACATGCCACGTAAACCGAATTACGACTTCGAGCGCCGCGAGCGGGAGAGGACCAAGGCGGCCGAGTCCGCGAAGAAGGCGCAAGCCAAGGCGGATAAGCGGGCGGCTGGGCAGGAAACGTCGGATGCGGATCAGTCAGCCGATTGCTAGGTTCGCTGACGCATGATGAAAGCGCCAGACCCAATTCTCGCCCGGCTCGGCTGGAGATCTTTCTTCAGCGAGCAGGTTTCAGCCGCCCAGACCCTCAGCTGCCAGCCTGTCCGCGTAATGTCGGTTCATCGCGGAAGAGTGACCGTCTCCGGCGAGGGGCTCGACGACTCGATCTCGTCTAGTCTCCCCGTGGAAGGGGGAGAGGTAGACCGACCTACCGTCGGAGACTGGTTGCTGATCGACCGGAGCAGCCGGACCCTCGTGCGCATTCTCGATCGGATGAGCCTGCTCAAAAGGCCTGCTCCAGGCGACGATCGCCGGGTCCAACTCATCGCGGCGAATATCGACACGCTCTTCATCGTCACGTCCTGCGACCAAGACTTCAACGTCGCGCGCATCGAACGTTATCTCGTCCTCGCGCGTGAGGCAGGCGTGCGTCCGGTGGTCGTCCTCACGAAATCCGACCTTTCGCTTGCGCCTAGGCGCCTCGTCGAAGAGGCGCGCGCGCTCCAGGCGGGTTTGCGGGTGGAACTGGTCGACGGGCGCGATCCGACGAGTGCAGCTGACCTCGCAAGATATTGCGGCCTTGGAGAGACGGTCGCGCTGGTAGGATCCTCCGGCGTAGGTAAGTCCACCCTCATCAACACGCTGAAGGGATCGGATAGCATCGCCACGCAGACCGTCCGCGAGGATGACGGCAAAGGCCGGCACACGACGACTGTCCGCGAGATGCATCGCCTGGCCGGCGATGGCGACGGGGGCGGCTGGCTCGTGGACACGCCGGGTATGCGCGAGCTTCAGATGTCCGAAGTGGGCTGGGGCGTGACCGAGGTGTTCGACGACGTCACGGTCTTGGCGCTCGAATGCCGGTTCGCGAACTGCACCCATGCCGACGAGCCCGGATGCGCTATCCGGGCCGCGATGGTGGAAGGGGAGCTTGATCCGGCTCGCGTCGAACGGTGGCGCAAGCTCGCCAATGAGGATGCGGAAAACAGCAACGTGGCTACGGTCCGCCGCTACCGCGCGCGAAAAGTACGGAACAGGAGATAACGATTGGCCGATCTCTACCTTCGGGCGCTGTCGTCCGAGCGCAAACGGTTATGGGCCGAATGCCGTCTGAGAAACGGCAACCAGCCGGTGCAACGCTTCAGATAGGGCTTTGTCAGTGGGTGGCTCGCCATCCCAAACATCCCTACGGAAGTGCCGAACCGCTTCTAGCGCTGGTGAAGGCGCCACAGGCCACTGCTTGCAGGTCGGCGGCGGTCATTCAATGTCCGCTTTCCACCCGTACCGGACGCACGGCGCGGATGCTGCTCTTGGCGACGGCAAGGTCGGCTAAGGGTGGAAAACGGACTAGTTGTTTCCTGATTGCTGCGGTGGACTGGCTGTTCCACATTGGGGGCGTAACGGGGGCGTGCAATGTTTGTCGATGGCCTAGCCGAAGGTATTTTACTGGCCATTGCTCTTTTGGCCGTGTTCGCAGCGGCACTCACGTGGGCCGTAGTCTATCTGAATCGAAAGTCCCGCCATTCCGGGTGGATCCTCCTGGTGGCTGTAATCGCCCTCCTTCTTTGCGGTTGGGAACTCGAGCGCAACGGGCCGATCAATCCGGTGGCGGAGGGCGCCATCGACGTGAGATTGGGTGAACCATTCAAGGACACGGTATCGCGGTCGACCTACAGATTTGGGACATCGTTTCAGGAAAACGGCATTTTTCTCACGACCGACCTGGTGGACCTTGTGCATCCGCGTTGGCGACACGATCCTGAGCTTTCCCACGGTGGGGGGGCTGGACCATGGGCCACTGATCATAAGCTCGGGAGTCCAGAGAGGAATCGTGACCTCGATCCAGTTCTCGCCGCACCACCGTCCGCTCAGGGTCGGCGAGGCCATTGAAATAGCGCGGGCGCTCGATCAAAGATTGAGGGTCGCCGGATTCACGCAGTCCAGACATAGGACTTTTTCGGTTGTCGAACAGAAAGCCGGCTTCAATCAGGCACCACCCGGCACTTGGGAAGGGGCGGAGCTGCTGCTCGCCAGTGGGGAACGGATGGTGGCTTCCATGGACCTCTTCAGCCTCTCGGCGAACGGCATGGAGATCGACGTGAATATCAAGAACTGGGTGCGAACCGCTGCGCTCGCTGGCTTCAACAGCAACATCTATGCGCACAACCTAGAGCGGGAATGGGGGCTTTCCGTATCGATGCGCAAGACAACATTCGATTGATCCGACGGCGTGTCGGAATGTCCGCAACGGGTCGTGAGCCGACATAGAGCCGGCGGAACCGCGAACGTCCGCTTTTCCGTCACTTCGCGCAAAAGCCGCCGGTCCTCATTTCACCCATAGCCGACATGCCGTCGCCCAGGCGTCAGTTCCATGTTGAGCGTCCGCGAAGGGTGGAAATCGGATATTCAATCACGCATCGTTTTCAGCGTAATCTATCAGCCGCTGGCACCGCTTTTCGTCAGAGCCAGCGAATCCCTCAATGACCTCGCGAGCAATGAAGGTTTCGAGGAAATAGTCGTAGAGTCTGCCGCCCTGTTCCACCGGTTCGGTTGTGTCTGGCGCTGGCGAGATAAGCGTCGCATCCGCATCGCACGACCAAGGCCGCGCAACATAGATGGTTGTATCGTCACCGGTCCAAGTTGATGAGCCTTGGATGAGTTCGATTAGCCGCAATCTGCCCTCCCTTGCGGGTTGGGTATCGATGCCCGCTAATGTCCGCAATGGGTCGTAAGCAGACGTAGAGCACGCAGAAGCCGCAAAGGTCCGCTTTTCCGCCGTCACACTCAGAAGCGGACAGTCCGCTAACGGCCAGGAGCAGACGCAGGGCAGGGGCGGTCAGCCAAGCGCCATGGCAGGCACAAGCTCTGTCCGCGAAGGGCCGCGGTCTGGGCCGCTCGGTCATCTCGAGGGAGGTGAAGAGGCGCCTAGCTCGCCCGCGCGATCAGGCTCATGACCAGGCCGCGAGCGGCGACAGGCTCATCGGGGCCGCGTCGACCTTTCCGTCGGTCCCGAGGCCGGACCCGCCGCCGCCGCCTGTCGGTCCTGGTCCAGCTCGATCATGCGAGCCGGATGCCGCGAAGAGTACGCAATGGCTAGGGGCGGCGGCGGGGAAGGCGCGGGCGCCAAGTGCGCTATCGCCCCCGACGGCTTTGCGCCAATTGCCGCCGTTGAAAGCGTCGCGCTGCACTTCTAAAAACGGACGCTCGTATCGCTGCACCCGATCCAGCCGGCTACTGGTCGGATTGGCTGGGCGTCGAGCCTGCATGGCAAACTCACGTTCGACCACCAGCAGACCGTGAACCGCGAACGGCTTTGGCCATGCGCGCGACTATGCGTCCGCGCGGCATGGAGGCTTCGAGGCCGCTGCTCGGCCGGTGGCACTAGAAGGTGAACCCGCCCGAAATGTCCTGTGCCTCGAAATGTGCCAGGCGAGGCTCGATGCCCCGGAAAGTCCGGAGCATCTCGTCCGAGATGAAAACGGCCCGGCTCCCCAGCGTTGTCGCGCAGAGATAGGGGATGCCTTCGATGTCCGGCATCAGGCGGACAGGCCCGTGTTGACCCGGGTAGGGCCTGGAGCGTTTCGGCCATAGGTAGCGAATTCGGGAATTGGCAAAGTCGATCGCGGGCAGCGCGCGGGTAACATGCATCCAGAAATATCGCCGGCGCGAAGGGGTGCCTCCCTTGAAGCGGATGTCGATTTCCCGATATTTCACGGCGCTTTCGTCGAACTTCAAAAAGACGTCCAGAACCCTCTCGGATACCGTGTGGGTCAGCCCGATCATGATTTCGGCAAAGTCGTGAGGTTCGGGTGCGTCGGCATGCCATTGCGGCGCCTCGACAAGGGTCTCAAACGCCCCGAGCCATGGGTCCGGCTTGCCCGTCCGCGCCCGGTTGGGCCATGCGAAGTCGACGCCTGGTGCCGTCCAGTCCATCGTGATGACGGAATAGCCCGCCTCGCCCGGCTGGGGCAGGAGCGGCGGCTCGTACCAAAGATCACCGCCCACGCTGAGCTCGGCAGGGATGAGAGGCACGTTCGATCGTGGCAGTAGATTTGGCATGAAAGCCCGATCGCGCGATTAGAGCCTTGCGCTACCGATTTACGGATCGAGAGGCGCCAGGTCTAGGTCCTGCCGAACCGCAGCCCGGATGTCGGAAACGTGCGAGCGCCGGGCGCCCAAGGCAGTTTGCCAGACCTACCTTGAGGGTTCACGTCACAGCGGATGCTTGGCTGTCATTTGCAAGGGCCTCACGCAACTGCCGGAGGCGCTCGAGGCGCATGGGATCGGCGCGGGAGTCACCATCATTCTCCACTTCCCAGGCGAGCGCGATCTCGAGCTGGCGCATTGCACGGCCGCGGGCGCGTGCGTCGACCTCGGCGCGAGGCTGCAACGAGAGCAGTTCGGCATGAACCACTTCCTACCGGTTCCGATAGAACCGACAAAGTGTCAGCTGCTCTTACTTCGTCCGGCAACGCCCGTTTTTAAGCCTCGCCGCTCCGAAGCCGCCCGTCCGCTCTCGACCGGATCCAGACGAGGCGCATGGGCGGTCAGCCAAGCGTCATGGCAGGCACAAGCTATGTCCGGCGGATCTTGAGTTAGGTGACGACCGCGCCGACCTCCCCGTCGGGGACCGGGCTCAAGACCAGGTCGCGAGCGGCGGCAGGCTCATCAGGATCGCGTCGACATTGCCGCCGGTCTTGAGGCCGAACAGGGTGCCGCGATCGTAGATCAGGTTGAACTCGGCGTAGCGGCCGCGCCATTCGAGCTGCCGCGCCTTGTCGGCCTCGGTGAAGGGCGTAGCCATGCGCCGCCGCACGAGCCTGGGGAAGATGTCGAGGAAGGCGTCGCCGACCGCGCGCGTGAACGCGAAATTCTCGTCGAACGAGACCCCCTCGCCGGGCGCAGCGCATTCGAGATGGTCGTAGAAGATGCCGCCGACGCCGCGCTGCACGCCGCGATGGGGGATGTAGAAATAGTCCTCCGCCCATTGGCTGAACCTGGGATAATAAGTCGGGTCAAACGCGGCGCAGGCGGCGCGCAGCCGCGCGTGGAAGTCGTCCGTATCCTCCTGATAGGGGATCGGCGGATTGAGGTCGGCGCCGCCGCCGAACCAGCGCTTGGTGGTGACCAGGAAGCGCGTGTTCATGTGCACGGCCGGCACGTGCGGATTGGCCATGTGCGCGACGAGGCTGATGCCGGTGGCGAAGAAGCTGGGATCCTCGCCGGCGCCGTGGATGGTCTTGGCGAAATCCTCGGCGAAGCGGCCGCCGACGGTCGAGACGTTGACGCCGACCTTCTCGAACACCTGCCCCTTCATCAGCCCGCGCACGCCGCCGCCGCCCGGCGACCCGTCGGCGTCGGTGCGGTCCCACGGCGTGTAATCGAACGCGGCGTCGCTGCCGGCCTCGCGCTCGATGGCCTCGAATTCGGCGCAGATCCGGTCGCGCAGCGACTCGAACCAGTCCCGCGCCGCCTGCTGTTCCTGGTCAAGCTCGATCATGCGAGGCGGATGCCGCGAAGCGGACGGAATGGCAAGGGCGGGGTGGGGGCCCCATTTTTCTTGGAGTGATCGCGAGGCTCGCCGAAAGTCGCGGTTCGTTGATCCCGCCTGCGAATGACTGGGAACGACCCGTTGCGGACGCTAAGCGTCGCTGGGTGCCACGCCGATGAGGTCGATGAACCGGTCAAAGTTCGATGCCACAACCTCGGCGCTTTCACGTCCCGCGACCATGTCGATGGCGACGACCGGCCAAGGAGCTCCCAGCCGCATATCGAAAGCGAAATACTCACCACCCCCATTGCCGCCGAAAATGAGGAAGCCGTCAAATGCGGGCTGCGCGTGATTGCCGTCAGCTATCCGAGCGATCACCTCCCTTGCCGGGTCAAGGCAGAGGTTGAATGGACTGACGGGCAGCGGCCCTTCACCCCCGTCGCTAATCATCAGAAGCTGGACGTAGCTTTCGGGAAGCTCATCAGGAGCAGTAGCGCGCAATGCCTCGATGGCTTGAACCGATGCCCCCTCCATCCGATACCAATCGCGACCTTCCAGCATCGGCAATCCATGCCATTGCCAATGGCTGCTTTCCACCCATAGCGGAAGATATCGTCGCGCTATCGCCGGACCCGGGGCCGCAGTATCCCTCAGCTTGGAAGTCTCGGGCGACTGTCAGGATGTCCAGGACCTCTGTCTGTCGGCAGCAGAGAGGTGGAGCCAGTAGCGTCTGGCGAGATCGAGGAATTCCGCATCGAACTGTCGGCCAAGCAGTCCAGGGGCGTGGGCGGGGCCGCCGCAGGCCTCGTCGATCTGCGTCAGAGACTGCGTCACGATCCTTTTCACTTCGGTGAGCTGGCCGTCGAAGGGCCGCTCGAAAACCGCCCGGGCGAAGCTCCCGCCGCCGGCCCCTCGACCCGCCGGGCAAGAGGGGGTGCGGATGACGACGCGAACCGAAGGACCTCCAAGGGTCACGGAATCCGCTTCGATGTCGACCCGGACGGTACCTTGGCAGGCGGTAATTCCGCCCCACCACCGGTTTCCAATCGAGTCGTAGGTGACCGTTTCGCAGGACTCCCAAGCGGCTGGAATCGACTCGGCTGGGGACCGCAGTTCGCCGGCGACCGCGACGAAGTCGACGCTGGCGGGATCCTGGTTCGATTGCCCGCCGCATCCGGCAAGGACAGCGCAAGCAGCTGCGAAGCGAATTCGGTTCACGGCGGCAGCATTCCACGCCCTCCGAATGTCTGCAATGGGTGGCATGCGGACTTAAAGCGCGGCGCCGCAGCTTCGCGCCAAACGCATCAATTGTTCCCGTGAGGGTGTCGGAGCGCTGCCGAATTCTCTGCCGACTTGCGTCGTGAGCCGCCGCCCCTTGGAAAGGGCGCGGAGGACGCTCGCCGCGTCGACGAACAAGGCGGTGAAGACAATTTCGTCTCCAACCTCCGTTACCTCGCCGGTCGCTGTGGCCCGGAACGTGCGATCGGCCACGTGTAGCAGTAGCGGCTCGGCAAGGTGGGTGCCCAACGGCTGTCCTGAGGACGATGACCATAGGCTAAGCTCCAGCCTATCGTCCAAACAGGCGAGGGCGTACCCGATGTTGTCAGTCTCCTGCTCGCCGAAAACCAGCGCGCTGTTGCCCCTTTCCTGAAAACCCCAGCCAGCCTGTCGTGAGCCGCATGCAACGCACGTTACCAAGACTAAAGAGGCCGTGACGCTGCCGATGGTTTGCCAGATGCGCATGAGCTCCATCATAGCTTGTCGGTGCAAAAGCTATACCGCCAAAAGCAACATCGAACGTCTGCAATGGGTCGAAAGCGGGCGTTCCTAGCATCAAGCCAAGATAGCGGGCGACTGCGAACGCCAGCACGATCGGTGCTCTCCGTCTCCCTATTGGAGGCACACGCGACTGCAACCACCATTCCGTCTCCCCGATGACCTGAAAACGAACGGCAGGCGCTGCGCTTGCAGATGCGGCATCGCCATGGGATGGCTGGGGAAGGGGGGATGGAATGTCGCTAAACGAATTCGTGCTCGCCTTTGTCGGCGTCGTTATCGGTCTTGGTGTCGGCGATCTGCTGACCAGCCTGCACAAACTCCTGCGAGCAGGGGCAAGGGTGAAATGGGACTGGCTGACGATCGCCTATGCGGCGATGATGCTCTACGCGCTGATCGTGTTCTGGTGGTGGCAGTTCGGCTATCCGCGGACGGAGACGCTGACGGTCGCCGCCTTTCTCCTCGACTTCGTCTTTCTCGCGATCAGCTTCTTGATGGTGGCTTCGGCCCTGCCGGACGACGTTCCGGCCGAAGGGATCGATCTCCGCGCCTTCTACATCGCGTCGATGCGCCATCGGTGGAGTTTGATAACGCTGAGCCTGGGGCTCAACGTCGCCCTGATGATTAAAGATTCCGGCGTTTCTGGCGACTGGGGCGCCTGGGGAGACTGGCGCTCGATGCTGCCGATCGTCAGCGCCATTCTCGCTGCGCTCGCCATTCGCGTGCAGGCCATCTGGTTCCAATCGCTGGCGATCGGCTGGATCATCGCAGTGACGAGCTATTTCAACCTATTCCGAACCATCGGCCCCTGATGGATCAGGGGACAGGCGTCTGGTTCTTCTGCGACAAGGATGGCAGCCGCGGCTCGCTCCGTTCGTTGGGGCTGGGAACAGGCGGGCGGATAGCGGCCCAGGCATCGGCCGAGGAGGATGAAGCGATGCACGATGATCCGTTGCGGCACCTGCGCCGCTGCGTCGACCTGGCGGCCGAGGCGCTGGCGGCGGGCGACCAACCCTTTGGCTCCGTCCTGGTCGGTGGCGACGGCCAGGTTCTGGCCGAGGAGCGCAATCGCATCGGCGAGGGGGACGCGACGCGCCATCCCGAATTCGCGCTGGCGCGATGGGCGGCTGGCAACATGAGCCCGGAAGGGCGGGCGAAAGCGACGGTTTACACTTCCGGCGAACATTGCCCGATGTGCGCGGCCGCGCACGGCTGGGTGGGCCTGGGACGGATCGTCTTCGCGACCTCCGCCGCCCAATTGACGGCATGGCTTGAAGAGCTCGGCGCTCCCGCCGCTCCGGTCCGCCCGCTATCGATCCGGGAGATCGCGCCCGGCGTGGCGGCCGAAGGGCCGGTGCCGGAATTGGCAGACGAAATCCACGCGCTCCATCGCCGGTATCACGGCAAGCCGGGATAGCTTAAGAGTAACCGATACGGTTAAAAACTTTCCTATTCGTTCCTTTTATGTTTTAAACTCGCCGATGGGCGGGAGGACTGAGTCGAGCGGGCGGCGGGTGCGGATCGATGCCGCGGCGAAGGCGGCTTGCCTCGACGGACTGCTTGCCGGAGCGCGGGTGGCGGATCTGGCGGCGGCGATCGGCGTGACGCCGCAAGCGCTGCAGCGCGCGCGCAAGCGCGATCCCCTGTTCGACGCCGGGTGGCGGGCGGCGCATGCTGCCTCGGCGGCGGCGGAGCGGGGAGGCGCCGGGCGGGGCAGCGTCGGCCCGGCCGGCGAGGAGCGGATCGCCGCCAACAATTTGCGCGGGCTGCAGGTGCGCAAGATGCGGCACGTGCGGTTCGGCGCGAAGCGGCAGCAGTGCTTCCTCGCCCATTTCGCGTGGAGCGCGGATACGCTGGCGGCGGCGGCAGCAGCGGGCGTGTGCGAGACCACCGTTTACAACCAGCGGCGCAGCAACCCGGCCTTCGCCGAGGAATTCCAGGCGGCGCTCGACCAGGCTTATGCGCGGCTCGAGGCGGAGGCGCTGCGCCAGCGGCTGGCGGCGCAGCAGGCGCTGCGCGCCGCGGTCGAGCGCTCTGAACCGGGGGCGCAGCCGGGGGCCGCGCCGCTCCTCCCCGCGGAGATGGCCGCCGAGTTCGAGCGCGTGCTGAAATTGCTCGCGCGCTGGGACCGCAAGCCGCGGCGGCCCGAGCGCCACGCCGCGCCCGACGGGCGGCAGGAGCCGTGGAGCTTCGAGGGCGCCATCGCCTTGCTCAATCGGCGGCTCGCCGCGCTCGGCATGGCGGTCCCGCCGCTGCCGTCCGGCGTCGCCGCCCGCTATGACGGTGAAGCGGGCGAAGGGGAGGGGGCGCCGTGAAGCGCAGCGAGGCCGTCGCCGCCTTGCGGATGCTGGCCGCGCTCTCGCCCGAGCGGCGCCGGGTCGCGCTGGCCGCGCTGCCGCAGGCGGCGGTCGCCGCGATCGCCGAGGAATGGTGGTGGGGCGTCCATGGTGGCCAGCACGAGCCGCGCGCGGCGCAGAACGGGCTGCCCTGGCGCGTGTGGGCGATCGTCGCCGGGCGCGGCTTCGGCAAGACCAGGGCCGGCGCCGAATGGATCTGGGCGCGGGCGCGCGTCGGCGGCGAGGGGGCGCGGATCGCGCTGGTGGCGGCGACGCGCGAGGAAGCGGCGCGGGTGATGGTAGAGGGGGAAAGCGGCCTCATCGCCTGCGCGCGCAGCGGCGAGGCGCCGCGCTGGACGCCGAGCCGCGGCGTCTTGCGCTTTCCAGGCGGCGCGCAGGGCTTCGTCTATTCGGCCGAGCGTCCGGACCAGCTGCGCGGGCCGCAGCATCATTTCGCCTGGGTCGACGAGCTCGCCAAATGGCGCCACGCCGAGGCGACGTGGGACAACCTCATGCTCGGCCTGCGCCTCGGGCCGCAGCCGCGCACGGTCCTCACCACCACCCCGCGGCCGGGGCCGCTGCTGACGCGCATCCTCGCATTGCCGCACACCGCGCAGACCGGCGGCGGCACCGCCGAAAATCCGCACCTCCCCGCCGACTTCCGCGACGCCGTCACCGCGCTTTATGCCGGCACGCGGCTCGGCCGGCAGGAGCTGGACGGCGTGCTGCTCGAGGACGTGCAAGGCGCGCTCTGGACCCGGCAAATGCTGGAGCAGGCGCGGGCAGGGGTTCGCGCAGAGACGCAGAGACGCGGAGAGGCCGCAGGCGCCCACCGCCGCGAAGCGGCCCTCGATCCCTTCGACGCG
This sequence comes from Sphingomonas sp. LY54, assembly GCF_035594035.1. NCBI lineage: Bacteria > Pseudomonadati > Pseudomonadota > Alphaproteobacteria > Sphingomonadales > Sphingomonadaceae > Sphingomonas > Sphingosinicella wutangchuni. The sequence goes on along the minus strand of NZ_CP141588.1, from coordinate 548,440 downwards.
GAGCCCTCGGCTTCGTCCGATCTGGGCGACGGGAACGATCCCTCTGCGCCTTTGCGCCTCTGCGCGAACCTTCCTCCCTTGCTTCGCGTGGTCGTCGGCGTTGATCCGCCCGCTTCCGCCCATGGCGACAGCTGCGGCATCATCGTCTGCGGCATGGGGGGCGACGGCGTCGGCTACGTCCTCGCCGATTGCACGATCGCCGGCGCGCGGCCCGAAGGCTGGGCGCGCCGCGTCGCCGCCGCGGCGCAGGCGTGGGACGCGCAATTGGTCGTCGCCGAGAAGAACCAGGGCGGCGACATGGTCGCGAGCGTGCTGCGCGCGGCGAGCGTCGGCCTGCCGGTGCGGCTGGTCGCCGCGACCCTGAGCAAGGAGGCCCGCGCCGAGCCGATCGCGCTCCTTTTCGAGACCGGCCGGGCGAAGCTCGCCGGCTTCTTTCCCGAGCTGGAGGACCAGCTTTGCGGCCTCACCTATGCCGGCTACGAAGGTCCCGGCCGCAGCCCCGACCGCGCCGACGCCATGGTCTGGGCGATGACGGAATTGTTCAAGCCGGAGCGCGAGGTGCGGGTGCGGATGCTGTAGCTGTTCGCAGGTGAATGTCTGCGACGGGTGGAAGGCAGACGTTCGACGCCCTCGCCAACTGCCTTGACGGCCCCGGGCTCCGCCATTGATAATATCCGCCGGTTTGGGAGGGGTTCCATGAAACACTATCGCATTAACAAAGTCGCCAAGCCCGGCGGCGTCGTGCTTAAGAAGAGGGACATTCTAGCTCAAAGCGAGAAGGTCGCCATGGAAGTCGCCGCGAGCGACGAAGATTGTCCCATCTGCGACGTTTACCACGCGGGCCAGAAGATCGGCTCCATCACCTGAGCGAGCTTCTGCCCGGTCACGCGGAGCCAACTTGAGTGATGGGCGTTGGCAACTCATGCCGACACCTGAAGATCGAGCTAGGCGCCGTGACCGACAGACAGCCGAGGTCGAGGCGAGCCAAGCAAATTTGCGGAAGAGCATAGCCGAGACGGAGCGGCTGGTCGGCCAATCGGACGAGATGCTTCGCCGCCACCGTAAAGAGAATGACGACGCGGACGGCGCCGGCGGATAAGGGCCATCCTGCTCAAAGGCCGCCGAGCGCCTCGACGGGACCACCCCCCAGCCCCTCCATTCGAGACAGGGGAGGCAGGTGCGGTCGCGCCGGAGATATCGCTTAGTCGGTGACCGGACGCAGGTGGACGCCGGCAAGGGTGGTTAGCGCACGTTTGCGCTCAGGGACCGCTAAGTCGTCGCGCGCAGCTCCGAAAGGGGCTTGTGCGAGAAGCAATCGACCCGACTTACCGGCTCCACCGGCCAAGCCAGTTGTCCCGGGCCAGGCGCCGGCGGCAAAGGCGCGGCTTCGGTGACCTGCAGCCAGATGAACCCGAATGGCCCGGCGAGCCTCCGCACCGCGAGACACCGCCCCATGCTCCCATATTCGCCTGCAGGGTAAGCTTTGGTCTCGACAGAGGAGCCATCCTGAAGAGCGAATGTCGTCATCGTTGTCTTGAACCTGCCCCCCCGCGTCTCAAATTTCGAGATCTGGCTCCTGAGCTCCGGCCCTGGAGCGGCATGAGCCCGCGCATAGAAGCTTGCTGCGGGATAGAGGAGGGCGACCACTCCGGTCGCGATCCAACCGACGAGGCCCAGCCAGCGACAGAGGTTTGGCGCAACCCCTTTCCCGGCTGTAAACCAGAGCGCGAGGCCGGCAAGAAGCGGGAACGGCCAAAGATCGGCCACGGGCGGCGCGTCGACCAGAAAATCGGACGTCAAGGCCTCCGTCAGGACCCCGCCCAGCCAAATGAGGATCGGCGAAAGCATCAACAGCGCCGCATGATGCATGGCGCGCAGCTGGTTCGCCCCATAGGCTGGCCGGACTTCGGCACGCTGCAGGTGCGGCGGAACAAATGGTTGGCCGATCCTGGCCGTCCAGCCTGTACGGTCGTCGGGGGATTGGTCCAAGTCTCCCGTCCATCGAGAGCTATCGTAAGGAGGCCGCTGCATAATGCAGTGTGGAGGAAGGGTGGTTACAAAAGAGTTCGCCGTTTCTTGGGGCGAGCGCCGGGCCGGACAGCCCCTTACGCCCGACCTGAGTCGAAGGCGGATTTACGATCGCTGACGGGTGCGAATGGCAACCCGGTCCGGCCCGGTTCGTTTATCCGCAAAGACTGGGCAAGCCGCATGCGACCACCTTGGAAGCCGTCCGCGCGCCGCAGCGTCGTGTTGCTGCTGATCTTCCTCTTAATGCTCGGTGCGGCCGTGCTTTATTGGTGGAGGGCAGGCGACGCGCCCAACCCTTCGTCCACCGCGTCCGCCGAGACTGTACCCGGAGCTCCGCGCCAGCGCCTTGAGGTTGCTTCGGTCACGCTCCGTCTGCCGCAAGGGACAGTTGGTCAGAGCCGCTCCAGGCAGGCCGAGAAGCCGATCGCGATGGCGCCCAGGGCGAACAATATCGTGAGCGGAAAGAAATCGGTCACCCCGCCCAGCAAGACGTGCGGGTAGGAAAGCCCTTCCCAATTGTACAAATGGTCGATCGTCAGCGCGGCGGCGGTGGCTAATGCTACCGCGAGGGACGTCCTTGCGAAGCCCATGCGCGCGAGGAGATAGGCAGGCGCGAGGACCGCAAAGCAGCACATTGCGACATAGGCGATAAGCGTGATGACAAGGCCTGGCACGTGAGCCTCCCGCGAACCGATTCCCAAGGGCCATGCTTTTGGCAGGGAAGTGCGCGCGGCCGATGAGCGTTGGGAGGAGAAACGGTGCAGGCAGCCGGCACCTAAGGCCCCGGCCGCAGCCCCGACCGCGCCGACGCCATGGTCTGGGTGATGACGGAATTGTTCAGGCCGGACCGGTAGGTGAATGTCTGCAATGGGTGGTTAGCGGACCGGCGGCTTTCGGACGAAGTGACGGAAAAGCGGACGTTCGCGGTTCCGCCGGCTCTATGTCGGCTCACGACCCAATGCGGACATTCATCGGACGTGCGACCGATCCCGAGTGGATTTATTGCAGCTCGGAATAGGGGCTCTAGCGGGGATCATGCTTGCCGCAGGTTTGGCCACAGGACGGATGCCCAGCGCCATGATTGGCCGGCACGAACGAGGAATCCGATGGGATTTTGGGCTCTGGCCACGCTTTACGCTCTGATCAGCGGCATTGTGCTTCTTAAAAATGCAGCTGCGCTGCTCTAGGATCATGTCGGGCAACGACCCGTTGCGGACATTACTTCGACCCGACGCGCATAAGCTGAGTTGCCATCTTGGCAGGATACTGGTGAGCCATCATCGTGGGCGCTCTCTTCGCCGCCCAGGAATAAGGATACAGGACTTGAAGCGGCGCAAACTGGTTTTTCTAGGTCTGCTGGTCACCTCTTGCTCGGACGCGCCTGATCGGGAAGTTCTGGAACCGACGAGATTCGGCGCCGCCCGATCCGGAAGCGAAAACAGGATTGCCAAGGCATCTGCGAACCGATCCTTGATATTCCCGCTTACACAAGACGCAAATCGTCTTCCAAACTTCACCAGGGTGAAGGGACGTGAAGCAGGGGAGATGAATGTGCAGGAACTAATCTTCGCAGTTATCAACTGCGGAACAGGACTAAGTTGGTACGAGCAATCCTCGCATTGGGAAGCTATTGTGGTGCCATCTTCGTCGTCGACTATTTGGGAAAACGTGAAAACGTGGCATCCATCTGACGAGGAGATTGTTAATTGCGTGCGCCGTCTCTACCCGAGGACCTTCTCCTACACTGTCAGAGATGTGGGTTACGACACCTTCGAGTCCACGTTCATCGATGACGCACTGGACTCTGCAGCTCAACGCTAGCGTCCGCTTTCCACCCCTTTGCCGACATTGCCTAGGCACAGACTCCGCGCCGAGCGTCCGCTAAGGGTGGGAAAGCGGACGTCAGACGCCGAGCCAAGCTAATCCGCCCGGCAGTTCCTCCGCCGCGTAATCGACATGTAAGACACGGCGGCGCGCAGGTGTGGCGGCGGCTTCAGATGCGTGGAGGATCGGCGTCGAATACGCCCATACGTCGCCGGCATCTGCTAGGCAGGCATAGGTGCCGCACTGGCGCACCACGTCATCAATTGCGCCCACCGCGACGCGACCATGCTTGTGTGAGCCGGGCGCGATCAGCAGGGGTGCGTTGATGGCCGGAACGTCGTCCAAGTGAACGCGCAACGTCACCATTCGGGATAAAAGATCGAAGGGCGGGGCGACGTGCTGCATCCCGTCCTTCATCGTCCACGGCCCGAAGCCGTCCACCTCCACGCGCTGCTCGACGCAGATCGTTCGATCCTGATGCCAAGCAAGAGACCAATTGGTGCGCTCGGTTTTGTCGAACAGGACAGCGCGCACCGGTCGGCTGCTCAGGCCAAGAGAGCGTGTGGCAATCTTTCCGATCGGACCATGCGGGCCGAGCAAGTAAGCCAACCCTGCAACCCGCCGGATGCGGATGCCAGCGTGATCTGCCGGAAGGTGGGCTAGAGTGGCATGCAGTGCTGCTAAGGCGCCGGTCACTGCACCTGGCACGCGTTCTGCACCGTGATCTTGCATATTGAGCGACGCGGCGTTCGTAAACATACCCGCCTTCGATAAGCTCGACACACCGCTCTCTCAATGCCCGCATGGGGTCGTTTGCAGCCATTCGCGCTCGGCATGAACGATCGGCTGCTTTCGGGCATCGGGCGAACGACCTTCTACGGCCGATTTGGGTCGTTTGCAGCCGTTAGGCCTATTCCTGACCGTATGGCAGCTTGTGCCGCCTGGCATCCGAAAGCTGCCGGTCCGCTTTCCACCCATGCGGACATCTCCGTCGTCCAGACCCAGATTTCATGTTGGGCGTCCGCTAAGGTGGAGAGCGGACGTTTGCCGGGGGACGGCAAAGAGCGGTAATATCGGGCTTCGTCAGAAACCAAGGGTTGGATGATGCAGCCCCCAGCTAACCCCAACCCCGAGCAGGAATGGCCCAGGCGAGGCCCCCTAAGCACCCTGTGGCTGTTGCCACTGGCCTTCGTTGTACACGATGCTGAAGAGTTCATCACAGGCAGGCGCTGGCTCGAACAACATGCTGCCGATTTACGCAGCCGTGCTGGGGATATTCCAGCGCAGCTTGTTGTTGACGTATATTCCTCGTCACTCGGCACTCTGGCGGCGATGGGAGTAATCCTGACGATATTCGTCGGCGTCACTATCTGGGCAAATCAGACCAATCTCTCGAAGCTCGCTACTTGGGCCTTCGTGCTCTGCACCGGCGCGTTCTTCCTGCACGGCTTCGGCCACATCGCTCAAACGTCGTTTTTCGGTTATTATACACCGGGCGTGGTCACGTCCGCCGCGGTGGTCCTCCCGTCGGGTGCAGTGTTGCTGAGCGCTATCCGAAGGCGCGGTGCGATCAATCCAGCTACTCTCTTATTCGGCTTATCCATCTCAGGTTTGCTGGTGGTCCCCGCAATCATCGGTGCTCTTCTCTTGGGCCGTGTGCTGGCCGCTTGATCGCCCCACGGCTAACGCACGTTCGGTTGGTTGCCTGCTTCGGGTCGAAACCGGACGTTGGCGCGGCGGATGGATACGCACAGCTTTTAGTAAACCGGCGGGTAGTCGCACATTGCCCGATTTGGCTCGTGTCCAGCCCTCACGCCCACGCCGTCTGCCTGAGCGCCTCGGCCAAGCCGATGCCCGCCGCCACGGCGATGTTGAGCGAGCGGGTGCCTTCCACCTGGGGGATGCGGACCCGCGCGTCCGCCCGCGCGTGCACGTCGCCCGGGGCGCCGTGGCTTTCGGAGCCGAAGAGCAAGGTGTCGCCGGGTTCGAAGTGGGCCTGGGGCAGGGGGACGGCGCCTTGCGTGGTGAACAGGACGAGCCGGCCGGGCAGGCGCGCCGCGAAGTCGGTCCAGTCGGCGTGGCGGGTGACGTTGGCGATTTCGGCATAGTCCATGCCGGCGCGCTTCAAGGCCCGGTCCGAATAGGGGAATCCGCACGGCTCGACAATGTCGAGCGGCGTGCCGAAACATGCGGCTAACCGCAATATCGTGCCGACATTGCCGGCCTGGTCGGGTTGATACAAAGCGATCCGCATGGTTTCCGCATAGCGAAAGCGCCGGAGCGTGTCATACCGGCGGCAAAATCGCTGTTGGCAAAGCGGCGTTCAGGCGTCTATCAGGCCCCCGAAGCCGCATAAGGGGGTCCCTTCGCGGCGTGTAAGTCGGTCGCCGCGGCCCGGTCCCACCGGCCCTGGCGGCTTTTTGCACATCCGGTTTGAATCGCTGAAGGGTGATAATGGCGACGGTTGAACATCCCGATGATACGGTTGGCGGCTCGCCCGAGGGCGTCCGCCGCCGCGATTTCATCAATATCGCAGCAGTGAGCTTCGCCGGCGTCGGCGCGGTCGCTGTGGTCTATCCGCTGGTGAACCAGATGAACCCGTCGGCCGACGTGCTCGCGCTGGCCCAGACCGAGCTCGACATTTCGGCGATCGAACCGGGCCAGGCGATCAAGACCAGCTGGCGCAAGCAGCCGGTCTTCGTCCGCAACCTGACCCCGCAGGAAATCGCCGCCGCCAACGCGGTGCCGGCCGCCGATCTGCGCGATCCCCAGACGCTCGCCGAGCGCACCAAGGAAGGCAAGCAGAACTGGCTGGTCACGATGGGCGTCTGCACCCATCTCGGCTGCGTCCCGCTGGGCGCCGCCGAGGGCGAGAATCGCGGCGAATATGGCGGCTATTTCTGCCCCTGCCACGGTTCGCACTACGACACCGCCGCGCGCATCCGTAAGGGTCCGGCGCCAACCAACCTCGTCGTGCCCGAATATGAATTCGCGTCCGACACTGTCATCCGCATCGGCTGAGGTAAGAACAGATGAGCTTTCCCTGGGCGGAACAATATAATCCCAAGTCGCCGTTCATGCGCTGGGTGGACGACCGCCTGCCGCTGCCGCGGCTGGTGTTCAACGCGGTCGGCGCCGGCTATCCGGTGCCGCGCAACCTCAACCATTTCTGGAATTTCGGCGTCCTCGCCGGCGTCGCGCTGACGATCCAGATCATCACCGGCATCATCCTGGCGATGCATTATGCCGCCAACGGTGCGATCGCGTTCGACTCGGTCGAGCACATCATGCGCAACGTCAACCAGGGCTGGCTGCTGCGCTATGCCCATGCCAACGGCGCGAGCTTCTTCTTCATCGTCACCTACATCCACATCTTCCGCGGTCTCTATTACGGCTCCTACAAGGCGCCGCGCGAGATGGTGTGGCTGCTTGGCCTGGTCATCTTCCTGCTGATGATGGCGACCGCCTTCATGGGCTACGTCCTTCCCTGGGGCCAGATGAGCTACTGGGGCGCGCAGGTCATCACCGGCCTGTTCGCGGCGATCCCGCTGGTCGGCGAGCCGATCCAGACCTGGCTGCTCGGCGGCTACGTCCCGGACAATGCCGCGCTGAACCGCTTCTTCTCGCTCCACTATCTGCTGCCGTTCGTGATCGCAGGCGTCATCATCCTGCACATCTGGGCGCTGCACATTCCGGGCTCGGGCAACCCGACCGGCGTCGACGTCAAGTCGCCGCAGGACACGGTGCCCTTCCACCCCTATTACACCGCCAAGGACGGCTTCGGACTGGGCCTGTTCCTCATCGCCTTCGCGATCGTTCTGTTCTTCCTGCCGAACGCGCTGGGCCATGCCGACAACTACATCCCGGCCAACCCGCTCTCGACGCCGGCGCACATCGTCCCCGAATGGTATTTCTGGCCGTTCTACGCGATCCTGCGCGCCTTCACCGTCGATTTCATCCTGCCGGCTAAGCTGTGGGGCGTGATCGCGATGTTCGCGTCGATCATCCTGCTGTTCTTCCTGCCCTGGCTCGACCGCTCGCCGGTCCGCTCGGGCAGCTACCGCCCGAAGTTCAAGATGTTCTTCTGGATCCTCGTGGCGGACGTGCTGGTGCTCGGCTATTGCGGCGGCGCCCCGGCGGAAGAGCCCTATGTGATGATCTCGCAGATCGCGACCATCTACTATTTCGCGCACTTCCTCATCATCCTTCCGCTCGTCTCCAAGCTCGAGCGTCCGCTGCCGCTGCCCAATTCCATCTCGGAAAGCGTGCTGCACGGCGAGAAGGCTGAAGCTGCGCCAATCGGTGTCGACGCCCGCGTCGCGCCGGCCGAATAAGGGGTTAGACGAGTCATGGTACGTTTCATTGCCGCGCTCGCAGGTGCAGGCTTCATCCTCGTCCTGCTGATCTCGCTGATCACCGGTGCGAGCGCCTTCATCGCCGAGGGCAAGACGGAGACGGTCGAGCACCGCTTCCACAAGGAGCCCGAACCGCTCAGGCTGGCCAGCGACGGCCCGCTCGGCAAGTTCGACCGCCAGCAGCTGCAGCGCGGCTTCCAAGTCTACAAGGAAGTCTGCGCCGCCTGCCACGGCCTCAACCAGGTGGCGTTCCGCAACCTCGAGGACCTCGGCTATAACGAGGCCGAGGTGAAGGCGATCGCCAACCAGTGGGCGATCGAGGTTCCCTCGATCAATCCGGACACCGGCGAGGCGACTACCCGCAAGGCGACCGCGGCGGACCGCTTCCCGGAGCCCTATTCCAACGAGACCGCCGCCCGCGCCGCGAACAACAACGCGCTGCCGCCCGATCTCTCGCTGATCACCAAGGCGCGCGAGGGCGGTGCCCCGTACATCCGCTCGCTGCTGGTCGGCTACCAGAACCCGCCGGCCGACCTGCCGAAGGAAAACCAGCCGGGCACGGGCCTGCACTACAACCCCTATTTCGCGAACCTCAACATCGCGATGCCGCCGCCGATCGCGGCCGACGGCCAGGTCACCTATGCCGACGGCACCAAGTCGAGCATCGACCAGATGTCGCAGGACGTCTCCGCCTTCCTCGTCTGGACGGCCGAGCCGAAGCTGGAGGCCCGCCACCGTACCGGCCTCGCCGTGCTGATCTTCCTGATCTTCGCCACGGCGCTTGCCTATCTGTCGTACCGGAACATCTGGGCCGACAAGAAGCATTGATCGCGGATCGGCCGCAGGGCTGAACGATAGAAGGGGCGCCGCGGCACGATCCGCGGCGCCCCTTTTGCTTGGAGACGCAAAGCATGATCCAGGAGCATGACGACCTCAAGGCGCTGATCCGGACGATTCCCGATTTCCCCAAGCCGGGCGTCCAGTTTCGCGACATCACCACGTTGCTGCTCGACCCGGCCGGCTTCGCCGCGGCGATCGAGCGGCTCGCCTCCCGGATCGAGGCCAAGCCCGATCTCGTCGCCGGGGTCGAGGCGCGCGGCTTCGTCATCGGCGCCGCTCTGGCGCAGCGGCTCGGCGCCGGCCTGCTGCTGATCCGCAAGGACGGCAAGCTGCCCGGCGCGACCATCGCCGAGGATTATGCGCTCGAATATGGCAGCGACCGTCTCGCCATGCATGTCGATGCGTGCACGCCCGGGGCGCAGGTGCTGCTGGTCGACGACCTGATCGCGACCGGCGGCAGCGCGCTGGCGGCGACGCGGCTGCTGCGGCGGGCAGGGGCCTCGGTGACCGGCGCCAGCTTCGTCATCGACCTGCCCAATCTGGGTGGCGCCGAGCGGCTGCGCGGCGAGGGCTTTCCCGTCCATTCCCTGGTATCGTTCAAGGGCGATTGAGCGCCGCCAATGCGCGTCGTTACGTCTCAGGAACTTTGCCGAGGCGCTTTCGTTTTCAGCGGGTTAACCATTCATCGGTCGTTCACCGCGCGAGGCGGACTCTCGGGTCGCATCGCATGTTCGGGAGGTTCGCATGATCGTTTCCCGTCTCCGCACTATCGTTCTCGCCGCCGCCGCAACGTTGGGCCTCAGCGCCTGCTACGAGGACGGCTACGGCTATGGCGGCCTCTCGGTCGGCTACAGCAGCGCCGGCTATTACGATCCCTATTATGCGGGCGGCTACGGCTCGCCTTATTGGGGCTGGTACGACAATTTCTATTATCCGGGCACGGGCTTCTTCATCTACGACCGGTTCGGCTCCCGCCACCGCTGGAACGACAATCACCGCCGCCATTGGGAAGGCCGGCGCCACGCATGGCGCGGCGACTTCCGCGACCGCTGGGACGGCTTCCGCGGCGACCGCCGCGGGGACGGGCGGCGCTGGGGCGACCGGCGCTGGGACCGTGACGACCGCGGCGAATGGCGGCGCGACCGCAACGAATGGCGCGAGGACCGCGGCGAACTGCGCGACAACCGGCGCGCCTTCCGCCAGGACCGCCGGATGGACAATCGCGCCTTCCGCCAGGAACGGCGCGACGACCGCGGCGCGCTCCGGCGCGGCGAGGTCACGCGCGACCAGTTCCGTCAGGACCGGCGCGGGGACCGGCGCGAATTCCGTCGGGAATTCAGGCAGGACAATCGCGCGCTGCGCCGCGAGAACCGGCGCGACATCCGCGATTGAGGGTCAGGCCGGTCGGCGGCGCATCAGCACGATCGAGGTGAAGCGCAGCACCGGCAGGTCGTCCTGGTTGAACACGGTGACGTTCGAGCGGAACGAGCCGAGATCGGGCTTGCTGCGCGAGGGCGTGACCTCGACGATCTCGCTCTCGGCGCGCAACGTGTCGCCCGGATAGACCGGCTTCAGCCAGCGCAATTCGTCGACGCCGGGCGAGCCGAGGCCCGCCTGCGGGTCCGCGCCGAGATGCTCGACCAGCATCGCCATCGTCATCGCGCAGGTGTGCCAGCCGCTCGCCGCCACCCGCCCGAAATGGGTCTGCGCCGCGGCCTCGTCGGAGAGGTGGAAGGGCTGCGGATCATATTTGCGCGCGAATTCCAGCACTTCCTCGCGCGTCACCGCGTAGCGCCCGAACGCGGCTTTCTGGCCGATTTCAAGATCCTCGAGATATTTCATTCCGTCCGTCTCCGTTATTCCCGCGCAGGCGGGAATCCCGCTGCTGTTCGGCCCGTGATCCCATGGTCGGAGCGATCATTCCAGTCGAGATCGGCACGTTCGATCAAATCGATCCTTAAGGCCGCCGTTCGGCGCAGAAGCGGGATTCCCGCGTACGCGGGAATGACGAAGGAAGTGGCGCAAGCCGGGGCCGTCCTTCCCGCGAAAGCGGGAATCCCGCTTCTTCAGACCATGAGGACATGGTCGAAGAGGTCCCTCCAGTCGGGATTGGCCTTCTCGATCAGATCGATTTTCCAGGCGCGGCGCCATTTCTTGATGGCTTTCTCGCGGGCGATGGCTTCGTCGATCGTCTCGTAGAATTCGGCGTGTACGAGGCGGTGGAGACTGTAGTTGCGAGTGAAATGGGAGCCCGAGCCTTCACGATGCTGGAATGCGCGACGGGCGATATCGGCGGTGACGCCGGTGTAGATGGTTCCGCGATAGCGGTCGGCCATCATGTAGACCCAGCCGCCTTTCACGAAGGAAGCGGGATTCCCGCGTGCGCGGGAATGACGAAGGAGGAAGCGCAGGGCATCGGCTACGCCTGGCGTTCTAGCACCGACCCACCATCCCGTCATTCCCGCGAACGCGGGAATCCCGCTTGCGATCGCGCGCCGACGCCCGCCGACGATCAGACGTTGAAGCGGAACAGCATCACGTCGCCGTCCTTGGTGACATAGTCCTTGCCCTCGGAACGGAGCTTGCCGGCGTCGCGGGCGCCGCTCTCGCCGCCATGAGTGACGTAATCGTCGAACGCGATCGTCTCGGCACGGATGAAGCCGCGCTCGAAGTCGGAATGGATCGCGCCGGCGGCCTGGGGGGCCTTCGAGCCCTTTTCCACCGTCCAGGCGCGCGCTTCCTTGGGCCCGACCGTGAAGAAGGTGATGAGATCGAGCAGCTCGTAGCCGGCGCGGATGATGCGGCTGAGGCCGGTTTCCTCGAGGCCGAGATCCTTCAGGAATTCGGTGCGCTCCTCGGACGGCATGGTCGCGATTTCGGCCTCGATCGCGGCCGAGATGATCACCGCCTTGGCGCCCTCGGCCGCCGCCTTTTCGAACACGCGCGCGCTGTGGGCGTTGCCGTTGGCGGCATCGCCCTCGTCGACGTTGCAGACGTAGAGGATCGGCTTGCTGGTGAGCAGTTGCGCCTGCGCGAGCGCGCGGGTCTCTTCCTCGTCGGCGGGCTGGGTGAGGCGGGCCGGCTTGGAGTCGCGCAGCAATTCGAGCGCCTTGCCGAGCACGCTGGCCTGGACCTTGGCTTCCTTGTCGCCCTGCTGCGCCTTCTTGGCGAGGGCGGGCACGCGCTTCTCGAGGCTGTCGAGGTCGGCGAGCATCAGCTCGGTCTCGACGGTCTCGGCGTCGGCGATCGGATCGACCCGGCCCTCGACATGGGTGACGTCGCCTTCCTCGAAGCAGCGCAGCACGTGGACGATCGCGTCGACCTCGCGGATGTTGGCGAGGAACTGGTTGCCGAGCCCCTCGCCCTTGGAGGCGCCGCGCACCAGACCGGCAATGTCGACGAATTCGAGCTGCGTCTCGATGATGTTGGCGGACTTGGCGGTCTCGGCGAGCTTGTGCAGGCGCGGATCGGGCACGGCGACGCGGCCGACATTGGGCTCGATCGTGCAGAAGGGATAATTGGCCGCCTGCGCCGCCGCGGTCTCGGTCAGCGCGTTGAACAGGGTGGACTTGCCCACGTTGGGAAGGCCGACGATACCGCAACGAAAACCCATAATGTCTCCTTGATCCTCTGCCCACGCCGGAGAGGATGAAATATGCCCGCCCGTTAGCGGCTGGACCGGCGAAATGCCAGCGATGCGGTGGTGTGGGCGCGAAACTTCGCTAGCCTTGGCGGATGTTCGCCCGATTCGCCCTGCTCGCTCTTGCCCTCCTCCCGCTCGTCCCCGCTCAGGCGCAGGAGCCGGCCCCGGCGGCCGCGCCGCAGCCGGCCGTGATCCGCGTCGTCCTCGAGACGGCCGAGGGGCCGATCGTGCTGGCGCTGGAGAAGGAGCGCGCGCCGGTCACGACCGCCAACTTCCTGCGCTATGTCGACGGCAAAAGGCTCGACGGCGTCGCCTTCTACCGCGCCACGCCGATCGGCCAGGGCTACGGCCTGATCCAAGGCGGCGTGCGCAACGATCCCAAGCGCGTGCTGCCGCCGATCGCGCACGAGCCGACCACGAAGACCGGGCTCAGCCATGTCGACGGCGCGATCTCGATGGCGCGGGCGGCGCCGGGCTCGGCCAATGCCGATTTCTTCATCACCGTAGGCGATCTCGTCTCGATGGACGCGGACCCCAAGCAGCCGGGCGACAATCAGGGCTTCGCCGTGTTCGGCCGGGTGGTCGAGGGGATGGACCTGGTGCGCCGCATCCTCGCCGCGCCGACCTCGCCGACCGCAGGGGAGGGCGCGATGAAGGGCCAGATGCTGGCGCCGCCGATCCCGATCGTCCGCGCGCGCCGGGCGGATTAGATCTTAACCCGCCAGGGAGGGAAGCGCCGGTTGTCGCCGGCATGGTAGAGGCAGATGACGTTGCCTGAGGGATCTCGCAGCCGCGCCTCGCGCCACAGCCAAGCCTGGTCGATCGGTTCGTGCAGCAGCGGCAGACCGAGTTTCGCGACGAACGCGTCGACTTCGTCCACCTCGAAATAGATGGTGGTGGTGCTCGCCACCGCGTCGACCAGATGGATCGAGAGAGTCTCGCCGTCGGGCGTCTCAAACCGCGCATAGCGGGGCGGGGAATGGACGATCTGGGTGAGACCGAGCCGGGTGTAGAAGGCGACCGCCGCGTCATAATCGGTCGTGCCGACGGTGACCTGGTTCAGCCGCACCGTCAGTCCTGGAGCCGGCGGGCGACTTCGCTCATGAAGCGGGCGTCGTCGCCTTTGGCGAGCCAATCGGCCTCGCCGGCGATCGCGCCGAGCATGGCGGCGAGGTCGTCGGTCTCGGCCTTGGCGTAATTGCCGAGGACGTGCTTGGTGACCCGGTCCTTGTGGCCGGGGTGGCCGATGCCCAGCCGCACGCGGCGGAAGGCGTTGCCGATATGGGCCTCGGTGGAGCGCAGGCCATTGTGGCCGGCGGTGCCGCCGCCGGTCTTCACCTTGACCTTGAACGGCGCGAGATCGAGCTCGTCGTGGAAGACCGTAAGGGCGTCGATATCCTTCTTGAAGAAGCGCATCGCCTCGCCGATCGCGCGGCCGCTGTCGTTCATGAAGGTGGCGGGCTTCAGGAGCAGGATGCGCTCCGAGCCGATCCGGCCCTGCTGCGTCCAACCCTGGAACGCTTTCTTGGGCGGGTCGAAATTGTGGATTTCGGCAATGGCGTCGAGCGCCATGAAGCCGACATTGTGGCGGTGCATCGCATATTGCGCGCCCGGATTGCCGAGGCCGACCCAGATCTGCATGGGTTCGAAATCACCCCAGTCGCCGACGTCTTCGCCGGTCTGGCCCAGCACCTCCACGCGCCGTGGCACGAAGAGGGAGCTGAGCCAGCCGAACAAAGCCAAAAGGCCCTTAGCCTTCCGAGGTTTCTTCGCCCGCGGACTCTTCGCCCACGGTCGGAACGTCGGCCGCGGCCGCAGCCTCCTCGGCTTCCTCGGCCTCGGCCTTCAGGCCGGACGGAGCGACGATCGTCGCGATGGTGAAGTCGCGGTCGGTGATCGCGGATTCGGTGCCCTTGGGCAGCTTCACCTGCGAGATGTGCAGCGAATCGCCGATGTCGAGGCCGGCGAGGTCGATCTCGATCTCGTCGGGGATCACGGACGCTTCGCAGATCAGCTCGAGATCGTGGCGGACGGTGTTGAGCACGCCGCCGCGCTTCAGGCCCTTCGAGCCCTCTTCATTGACGAAGCGGATCGGCACGGCGACCGTGACGGTCGAATGCTCGCCGATGCGCAGGAAGTCGACATGCAGCGGACGATCGGTGACCGGGTGGAACTGCACGTCCTTCGGGAGCGTGCGGTTGGCCTTGCCGGCGACGTCGATCATCACGACCGAGTTCATGAAGTGCCCGGTGTTGAGCATCTTCATCAGAACCTTCTCCTCGACGTGGATCGAGAGGGGCTCTTCCTTGGCGCCGTAGATCACGGCGGGAACGCGGCCTTCGCGACGCATGGCACGGGAGGCTCCCTTGCCTGCCCGATCGCGCGTCTCGGCCGACAGCGTAAGCTGTTCGCTCATGTGCATGTCCTTCAAAACAGATTGATATAACTTCCGCCGCGCACGCCTCCAGGGATGACCATGAACGGGGAAGCGGGCCCTATAGGGGAGGGGGGCAGCGAAGGCAAGGCGAACGCCCCGCCCGCGTCACTGCACGCGCTGCGCCTTCAGCCCGCGCTGCGCCAGCATCGCCTGCACGCTGTCGCGCCCGGCGAGGTGGCCCGCGCCGACCGCGACCATCACCGTGCCCGGCGTGTCGAGACGCTTGGCGATCCAGTCCGCCCAGGCCACGTTGCGGCGCTGCATCAGCACCGCGCGCAGTTCGGGCGAGAAAGCGGTCTCGGCGTCGAACGTGGCGGCGATGGCGTCGGTGTCGCCCGAGGCCCATGCCTTCAGCATAGCCTGGAACTGCGCACGCGCGCCGGCCGGATCCTCGATCGCGCCGACCAGGAAGGCGCGCTGCGCCTCCTCGGACAGCGAATCGAAGAAGCCGAACTGCTGCTCGACGGTCTCGAGCCCGCTGATCCTCTTGTCCTGGCCCTTGTAATCGACCTCGATGCTCTTCTCGACGCCCGCCTCGGCGGCAAAGCCCATGTTGCGGAACGAGGCGGCCGTCAGCATCAGCGCCGCCGCCCAGGTCTCCATCCGGTCGAGCGCCTTGGCGGGGACGCCGGTCGACTTGATCAGGCTGGCGAGCGCCGGCTTCTTCTCCTCGGGAACGCGTTCGATCAGCGGCGGCAGCCCGTCGGAGAGGCCCATCTTGCGCATCACCTTGGCGGTCGCGGCGAGATCGGTGCCCATTTCGGTCTCGAGCACGAGCTCGTCGCTCTCGGCGATCGCCTCGGCCAGCCTGGGCGTGCGCCACTGCAGATCCTTGGGCAGGATGTGGATCGTGCCGAACAGATAGATGGTCGTGTCCGCGTCCGCGACCTTCCACAAAGCCGGCTTGGGCGCGGGCGCGGCGGTCGCGGCGCCCTCGGGCGTGGCGCAGGCGGCGACCGACAGCCCGCCCAACGCGGCCAGGAACTTGGACACTTTCTTCAACGCGAACATGGCAACTCCCATTCTGCCGGCCCTTTGTGCCGCACCCGGCTTAACACCGGCTTGCTTGACCGTCTTTCACCCATGCGCCAAAGCGACGCCACCTCATCCAGCCGTTGCGAAGGTATCCTCTTGGGCTCCCAACCGCTCAGTTTCCAGAAGCTGATCCTGACCCTCCACGATTATTGGAGCAGCCAGGGCTGCGTCATCCTCCAGCCCTATGACATGGAGATGGGGGCCGGAACCTTCCACCCCGCCACGACCTTGCGGTCGCTCGGGCCCAATCCATGGAAGGCGGCCTATGTCCAGCCGAGCCGCCGCCCGACCGACGGCCGCTACGGCGAGAATCCGAACCGGCTGGGGGCGTATTACCAATATCAGGTGATCCTGAAGCCGAGCCCGCCCGATCTGCAGCAGCTCTATCTCGGCAGCCTCGCCGCGATCGGCATCGATTTCACCAAGCACGACATCCGCTTCGTCGAGGACGATTGGGAGAGCCCGACGCTCGGCGCGTGGGGCCTCGGCTGGGAAGTCTGGTGCGACGGCATGGAGGTGACGCAATTCACCTATTTCCAGCAGGTCGGCGGCTTCGACTGCAAGCCGGTCGCGGGCGAACTCACCTACGGGCTCGAGCGGCTGGCCATGTACATCCAGGGCGTCGACAGCGTGTTCGATTTGAAGTTCAACGATGCCAAAGAGGGCGAGCAGGCCGTCACCTATGGCGACGTCTTCCAGGAGAACGAGCGCGAGTTCAGCGCCTACAATTTCGAAGTGGCGAACACCGAGACATTGTTCCGCTGGTTCCGCGAGGCCGCCGACGAGTGCCGCGCCTGCGTCGACCGCCAGCTGCCGCTGCCGGCCTACGACCAGGCGATCAAGGCAAGCCACATCTTCAACACCCTGCAGGCGCGCGGCGTGATCTCGGTCGCCGAGCGCCAGGCCTATATCGGCCGCGTCCGCGACCTCACCAAGGCGGTCGCCGCGGCCTGGATGGAAAAGAACGGATGGGACGCGTGATGCTGTGTGGAAATCCTCCCCGGAGCGGGGAGGGGGACCGTTCGAAGAACGGCGGAGGGGTTGGCGCGACGCCGCTCGTCCTGCGCAGCCCCTCCACCAGCCTGCGGCTGGTCCCCCTCCCCGTGCAGGGGAGGATCTGAGATGGCTGATTTCCTGCTCGAGCTTCTTTCCGAGGAAATCCCGGCCCGCAT
Organism: Sphingomonas sp. LY54; assembly: GCF_035594035.1. Lineage (NCBI taxonomy): Bacteria > Pseudomonadati > Pseudomonadota > Alphaproteobacteria > Sphingomonadales > Sphingomonadaceae > Sphingomonas > Sphingosinicella wutangchuni. The sequence goes on along the minus strand of NZ_CP141588.1, from coordinate 531,106 downwards.
GCAGGCCAAGGCGCAGGCCGATCTTGCGCGCCTGTTCGCCGAGCAGCTTGCCGCCGCCGGCCTCGCCGTGGCCGGGATCGAGACCTATGCGACGCCGCGCCGGCTGGCGCTGATCGCGCGCGCGCTGCCGACCGAGACTGCAGCGGTCAGCGAGGAACTGAAAGGTCCGCGCACCAGCGCGCCGCCGCAGGCGCTCGAAGGCTTTTTGCGCAAGACCGGCCTTTCGCAGGACCAGCTCACTGAGCGCGACGGCGTGTGGTTCGCGACGCTCGACAAGCCCGGCCGCAGCACCGCCTCGGTGATCGCCGACGCCGTTCCGGCGATCATCCGGAATTTTCCCTGGCCCAAGTCGATGCGCTGGGGCGCGGCTTCGGCCTCGACCGAAGCCTTGCGCTGGGTCCGTCCGCTGCAGGGCATCGTGGCCCTGCTCGGCGAGGAGATCGTCGAATTCGAGATTGCCGGCATCCGGTCGGGCGCGGCCACGATCGGCCACCGCTTCCACCATCCCGGCATCATCACGATCGGCTCGGCCAACGACTATGCCGAGAAATTGCGCGCCTGCCACGTGATCCTCGATCCGGCCGAGCGCGGCCGCATCATCTCCGAGGGCGCGCGTGCCGCCGCAGCGGCGGCCGGGCTTGCGCTGGTCGAGGACGAGGGCCTGGTCGCCGAGAATGCCGGCCTCACCGAATGGCCGGTGCCTCTGCTCGGCGGCTTCGATCCCGCCTTTCTCCAGGTGCCGCGCGAGGTGATCCAGCTCACCATGCGCACCAACCAGAAATATTTCGCCTGCACGCGGCCGGACGGTTCGCTCGCCCCGAACTTCGTCTGCACGGCGAATATCGAGGCGGTGGACGGCGGCAAGGCGATCACTGCCGGCAACGAGAAGGTACTGGCCGCGCGCCTCAGCGACGCCAAATTCTTCTGGGAGCACGACCTCAACGTGCCCCTCGAGGATCAGGCGAAGAAGCTCGGCGAGATCGTCTTCCACGAGAAGCTCGGCACGGTCGCCGACAAGGTGGAGCGGGTGGCGAAGCTCGCCCAGTGGCTGGTCCAGGAACGGCTGATCAAGGGCGCCGACAAGGCCGAGGTCGAGACGGCGGCGAAGCTCGCCAAGGCCGACCTCGTCAGCCAGAGCGTCGGCGAATTTCCCGAATTGCAGGGCACGCTCGGCTCGTACCTGGCGCGGGCGCAGGGCAAGCCCGAGGCGGTGGTGAACGCGGTCCGCGACCACTACAAGCCGGCCGGCCAGGGGGACGACGTCCCCACCGACAAGGTCACCGCTGCGGTCAACATCGCCGACCGGCTCGACACGCTGGTCGCCTTCTTCGCGATCGGCGAGAAGCCGACCGGATCGCGCGATCCGTTCGCCTTGCGCCGTGCCGCGCTCGGCTTCCTTCAGATCCTGACCCGGACGGGCCTCCGCATTCCGCTGTCCGACGTGCTGGTCCAGGCGGCCGTGCTCAACATCGTCTCGCGCATGGGCGCCCTGTCGTCGGTCTCGTTCCCGAACCTGCTCGACGAGGACGACGACGACCACGAGATCACCGCAGAGGTCGGCTCGTTCACCTACCGCCACGGCGACCGGGTCGTCGTGCGCTGGGATGCGTCGCTGACGCCGAAGATGGAGCGCGCCAAGATCATCGAGGAAGTGACCGAGGTCGAGGAAGCCGTGCTCGATTTCTTTGCCGATCGCCTCAAGGTGCAGCAGCGCGAAGCGGGCGTCCGCCACGATTTGATCGACGCGGTGTTCGCGCTGGGCGGCGAAGACGATCTTGTCCGCCTGCTCGCCCGCGTGAAGGCGCTTCAGGCATTCGTCGAGACGTCCGAGGGCGCCGACCTGCTCGCCGGCTACAAGCGCGCCGCCAATATCTTGAAGCGCGAGAAGTGGGAGGGCGGCGAGGCCCGCAACCACAAGGCGTCGTATGCCCAAGAGATCGAGGAGGCCGAGCTGGTCGAGGCGCTCGACTCGGCCGAGCCGCGCGCCCGCGCGTCGGTCGAGGCGGAGGATTTCGAGGCGGCGATGGGGGCTCTCGCGACCCTGCGCGGCCCGGTCGACGCCTTCTTCGACAAGGTCACCGTCAATGACGAGGATCCCGCCAAGCGCGCGGCGCGGCTCGCTTTGCTCGCCCGGATGCGCGACGCGGTCCATGCGGTGGCGGACTTCTCGCGTATCGAGGGCTAAGCCATGGCCGGTCCGAACAGAATCGGCCGGATCGGTCTCACCTTTTCCAACCTTCGCGCTTCTGGGGGCGTATGATGAGCCAATATGTGTACCGCTTCGGCGGCGGCGTTTCGGACGGCGGCAAGGGCGACAAGGAATTGCTCGGCGGCAAGGGCGCCAACCTTGCCGAAATGGCCTCGATCGGCCTGCCGGTTCCTCCGGGCTTCACCATCTCGACCGCGATGTGCGCGCGCTATTACGAGGAAGGCGAGGCCTTTCCGGATAGCCTGCGCGCCGAAGTCGCCGAGGGCATCGCCCATATCGAGGCGATCACCGGCAAAAGCTTCGGCGATCCCGCCGATCCTTTGCTGGTCTCGGTCCGCTCGGGCGCCCGCGTATCGATGCCGGGCATGATGGACACGGTCCTCAATCTCGGCCTCAACGACGGGACCGTGGCCGGCCTCGTCGCAGCCTCGGGCGATGCGCGCTTCGCCTGGGACAGCTATCGCCGCTTCATCCAGATGTATTCGGACGTCGTGCTCGGGCTCGATCATGGCGCGTTCGAGGAAGCGCTCGAGATCGCCAAGGAGGATAAGGGCGTCCATCTCGACACCGACCTCGAGGCGGCCGACTGGGAGGCTTTGGTCCGGCGCTACAAGGAACTGGTCGAGGAATTGTGGGAGCGGCCGTTCCCGCAGGACGTGCACGAGCAGCTCTGGGGTGCGGTCGGCGCGGTGTTCGGCTCGTGGCAGTCCGAGCGCGCCAAGGTCTATCGCCGGTTGAACCACATCCCGCACGACTGGGGCACGGCGGTCAACGTCCAGGCGATGGTGTTCGGCAATATGGGCGAGACCTCGGCCACCGGCGTCGCCTTCACCCGCGATCCTTCGACCGGCGAGCGGGCCTATTATGGCGAATATCTGATCAACGCGCAGGGCGAGGACGTCGTCGCCGGCATCCGCACGCCGCAATATCTGACGCTCGCCGCCCGCGAGAAGGCCGGGGCGAAGCAGCCCTCGATGGAAGAGACGCTGCCCGAAGTCTACGGCCAGCTCGCGCGCGTGTTCGACCTGCTCGAGAACCATTATCGCGACATGCAGGACATCGAATTCACGGTGGAGCGCGGCACTTTATGGATGCTCCAGACGCGGAGCGGCAAGCGCACCGCCAAGGCGGCGCTCAAGATCGCCGTCGACATGGCGCGCGAGGGCCTGATTTCCGAGGAGGAAGCGGTGCTCCGCGTCGACGCGCAGGCGCTCGACCAGCTGCTCCACCCGACGCTCGATCCGAGCGCCGAGCGCAACGTCATCGCCCGCGGCCTGCCGGCCTCGCCGGGCGCGGCCTGCGGCCAGGCCGTATTCGATGCCGACACCGCCGAACGCTATGCCGGCATGAACGAGCCGGTCATCCTGATCCGGGTCGAAACCAGCCCCGAGGACATTCACGGCATGCACGCTGCCCGCGGCATCCTGACGGCGCGCGGCGGCATGACCAGCCATGCGGCGGTGGTCGCGCGCGGCATGGGCCGTCCCTGCGTCTCGGGCGCCGGCGGCATCGCCATCGACGCCAAGGCCAAGGTGATGCGCGCCGCCGGCCACGAGATCAAAGAAGGCGACGTCATCACGATCGACGGTTCCACCGGCGAAGTGATGCTCGGCGCCGTGCCGACCGTGCAGCCCGAGCTGGCCGGGGATTTCGCGGCGCTCATGGTCTGGGCCGACAAAGTGCGGCGTCTGCGCGTCCGCGCCAATGCCGAAACGCCGCTCGACTGTCGCACCGCGCGCGAATTCGGCGCCGAGGGCATCGGTCTTTGCCGTACCGAGCATATGTTCTTCGACGCTGAGCGGATCAGCAACGTCCGCCAGATGATCCTGGCCGAGACCGAGGCCGGCCGCCGTGCCGCGCTCGCCAAATTGCTCCCGGCCCAGCGCAGCGATTTCGAGGAGATCTTCCGGATCATGGCCGGGCTGCCGGTCACCATCCGCCTGCTCGATCCGCCCCTCCACGAATTCCTGCCGCACGACGAGGAGGAGTTCGCGATCGTCGCCGCCGCCGCCGACACGACGGTGGACGTGCTGAAGCGCCGCGTGGCCGAGCTGCATGAATTCAATCCGATGCTCGGCCATCGCGGCTGCCGGCTCGGCATCACCTATCCCGAAATCTACGAGATGCAGGCCCGCGCCATTTTCGAGGCGGCGGTGACCGTGGCGAAGGAGAGCGGCGACGCTCCGATCCCCGAAGTGATGGTGCCGCTGGTCGCGACCAAGGCCGAGCTCGCCATCATCCGTCAGCTGGTCGACCGCACCGCCAAGGCCGTGTTCGAAGAGCAGGGAATGTCCGTCGACTATCTGGTCGGGACGATGATCGAGCTGCCGCGCGCCGCGTTGATGGCCGGCAGCATCGCCGAGGAAGCGCAATTCTTCAGCTTCGGCACCAACGATCTCACGCAGACGACCCTGGGCGTCAGCCGCGACGATGCCGGCCGCTTCCTCACCACCTATGTCGAGAAGGGCATCTTCGCCCGCGACCCGTTCGTCACCATCGACGTCGAGGGCGTCGGCGAGCTGATCGCCTTGGCCAAGGAGCGGGGTAGGGCGACCGCGCCGGGCATCAAGCTCGGCATCTGCGGCGAGCATGGCGGCGATCCGACCTCGATCGCCTTCTGCGAGGATATCGGCCTCGATTACGTCTCGGCCTCGCCCTATCGCGTGCCGATCGCCCGCCTCGCGGCGGCGCAGGCGGCTCTGAAGAAGAGCTGATTAAGAGCCGTCATTGCGAGCGCAGCGAAGCAATCCAGCCTTCGGCGCGGGACTGGATTGCCGCGTCGCTCGCGCTCCTCGCAATGACGGGGGAGGGCGTGGTCATGTCCGCGATTGTAGGGGCTGTTAGATACCTCGTCATTGCGAGCGCAGCGAAGCAATCCAGTCCGGTCCCGGCCCGGAGATGGATTGCCGCGTCGCTTCGCGCCTCGCAATGACGACTTGAGGGGCGATCAGAGCGGACCCCGGTCTCGGTCGACCGCCGGGTTGCGGGCGGCGGCGTGGCGCAGCGAATCCATTTCGGAAGCCTCGCGCCGCAGTCGGGCATTCTCCGCCTCGAGCGCTTCGCAGCGCGCGGACTCGGTGCGATAGCGGCGCTTCCACTTCGTACCGGCGAACAGGTACATGCCGAGCACGAGGCCGAGAACGAAGAACAGAAGCACCGTCAGCCACTGTTCGGGGGTCAACGCAAACATCGCAGTCTCCTTACCGCCAGATAGCTTGAATGCGGCGGGGACGGCGGTTGTTCCGCCCCCGGCTCAACTCATCAGGTTATCGGAGATCGCGCAGGCCGCCGGGCCGAGGATGACGATGAACAGCACCGGCAGAATGAACAGGATCAGCGGCACGGTCATGATCGCCGGCAGACGCGCGGCCTTTTCCTCGGCGCGCATCATGCGCTCGTTGCGGAATTCGGCGGAGAGCACGCGCAACGCGCTGGCGAGCGGCGTGCCGTATTTCTCGGTCTGGATCATCGTCGTGACGACGCCGCGCACCGATTCGAGGTCGATGCGCTGGGCAAGGTTCTCGAACGCCGAGCGGCGGTCGGTCAGGAAGCCCAGCTCGATCGAGGTCAAAGCGAATTCGTCGCCCAGCTCGGGATAGGCGCGGCCGAGTTCGCGAGCGACGCGGCTGAAGGCGGCGTCGACGGTGAGGCCGGCCTCGGCGCAGATCACGAGCAGGTCGAGCGCGTCGGGCAGGCCCTTGCGGATGGCCGCAGTGCGCTTGTCGATCTTGTTCTTGAGCCAGAGGTCGGGCGACTTGTAGCTCAGCAGGAGCGTGCCGGCGCACAGGCCGTATTTCTTCAGCGCCGACCAATCGGGGAAATAGTCCACGCCATAGACGAGGATCAGCATCGCGGTGCCGAGGACGAGCGGCATCACGAAACGTGCGAAGATGACGACGAAGGCGAGGTCCTTGGAGCGGATGCCGGCCTGCATCAGGCGCGTTTGGGCTTTTTCGACCTGCTCGTCCTGGAGCATCTTCAACGAGCCGAGGATGTTGCGGACCTTGTCGGCCGCCTCGTTCTTGTTGGTGATCTTCTTGCGGCGCTTGGACGTCGAGGCGACGATGCCTGCCTTCAACTGCTCGCGGCGCTCGTTCAGCGCCTTGACCCGCTTCGCCATCGGATCGCGCACCGTGGTGGCGGTGTAGATGGCGACGAGCACGGCGAAGGTCGCGATGGCCGCGAGCGCGGTCGCCACCATCATCACGTCGACGCCGAGCAGGGTTGGGCCGCTGGGAGGGGTAGAGGTCATGTCGGCGCGCCCCTAAATCTCGAAGTTGATCATCTTGGCCATGATCATGGCGCCGAAGCTCATCCACACCATGCCGCCGAGCCCGGCGACGATCAGCCGCTGGTCCGTGAAGAACTGGCCCATATAGGTTGGATTGACCATCATGATCATCGCGAAGACGATGAAGGGCAGGGAGCCGATGATATAGGCCGAGGCCTTGGACTCGGACGACATGGCGCGGATCTTGAGCTTCATCTGCGCGCGCTTACGCAGCACGTCGGCCAGGTTGGCGAGCGTCTCGGCGAGATTGCCGCCGGTCTCGCGCTGGATGGCGAGCGTGATGACGAAGAACTGGAATTCGGGCGTGCCGAGGCGGTCGGCGGTTTCCTGGAGCGCGGCCTCCATCGTGCGACCGATCCGCATCTTGTCCGAGACCGACTGGAACTCGACCGAAACCGGGCCCGGAATTTCCGAGGCGACGATCCCGATCGTCTCCGAGATCGGCAGACCTGAGCGGAGGCCGCGCACCATCAGCTCGATCGCGTCGGGAAAGCGCGCGGTGAACTTGGCGATACGGCGCTGGATCATGCGGCCGATAACGAAGTGGGGGATGCCAATCCCGGCAAACAGGCCGGCAAACAGGCCGAGGAGGAGCGGGGCGCCGCGCAGGACTAGCAGGGTGCCGACGACGACCGCGATGCCGGCCGAGACCAAAGCGTAGCGGCCGACCGACCAGGAACGTCCAGTCTGTTCGATGCGCTTGCGCAGCAGGGCGGGATTGGGGACCAGGCGCTGGGCAAGGCCGTCCATGCGCGTGTTCGAACCGCCCATCAGCTTCTTGAGCTGGACCTGCTGGGTGACTTCAGCGGACCTGCTGTGGCGCTCGCGCAACTGGTCGAGGCGGCGGTTCTGCGCCTTCGCCACCGACGGGCCGGCGAATGCGAAATAGGCGAGCGCCAGCGTGCCCAGCATCCCGGCCATCATCGCGATCATCGGCACCATCATCTACCGCCCTTCACCCGTTTCGCACGTTCGCGAAATGATCAAGCCGTGGCTTTCGCCGGCTTCTTCGTCACAAAACCCTTGAGATTGAGCTTGCCGAGGAGGGAAGCGCCCGACGGGCTGCTCTCCGCGGTTGCCTCGTCGCCGTCGACCGCCGACACCGTCATGTTGCACAGCTTTCCGAATGGCTGCGCAATCTTGGCCCCGCCGGCGCCCTTGACGAGGGGCTGGCCGAGCTTGGCGGCGTTGGTCGCCGCCTTGATGTCGAACGGGATGACGATATCGACCGCGCGTTCGATCGATTTCTCGAAATCCTTGCGGTTAATCTCCTGGACGCCTCCGGGCGCGACCTTGTTGGCGACCACGATGACTCGGGCCTGGGGCGCATTGGCCTTCAGCCACGAAAGGATGCGGATGGCGTCGCGCGTGGCCGCCAGCGTCAGGTCGACCACCAGCACGGCGACATGCGCGTCGTTGAGGAGATGGGGATGCTGGACCAGCATCGAGCGCGGCAGATCGATGATCGTGGTCTCGAACGCCGCCCGCATTTCCTCGAGCAATTGGAAGAAGGCCGATCCGTCGGTCAGCAAAGGCTGGTTGATCGGCGCTTCGGCCGAAAGCACGCTGAGGCGGTCGTTGGCGCGGACCATAGCGCGCTCGATGAAGAGGCCGTCGATGCGGCTCGGATTCTCGATCGCGTCGGTGAGGCCGCGGCCGGGCTCGAGATCGAGCGAGAGCGCCCCGGTGCCGAAATGGACGTCGAGATCGAGCAAGGCGGTCGACCGGTTGATCTTGTCGCCCATCATCCAGGCCATCGACGAAGCGACGGTGGAAGCGCCGACGCCGCCGCGAGCGCCGATCACGGCCGCCACGACGTGGGGCCGCTCCATCGAGGGCTCGTTGGTGCGCGGGCCGGAAATGGTCATCTGCGCATGGGCGAAGGCGTCCCGCACCTGATCAGGCGTGAAAGGCTTCAGCAGGTAATCCTGGATGCCGCTCGCGACGAGGTCGCGGTAGAGGCGGACATCGTTGACCTGGCCGGCGGCGATCACGACCGTTCCCGGCTCGCAAACCTCGGCAAGGGCGTTGATGTCGTTGAGCGGATCGCCGGATTCGGAGAGATCGACGAACAGGATGTTTGGGCTCGCCGACACCGAGAGCGACTGGACCGCGTTGCGCAGGCCGCCCTTGTTGACCTTTTCAGGCGCCCAGCCATGTTCGACCGCGATCGGACGCAGGATTTCCGCCGTCGCCTCGTCGCAGACAAAGGCGGTGAACGGGTCGCGCAGGCCGCCGGAGCGGGCGCCATGGAAAGGAGCGTTCATCAGTTGCCATCCACCTTTTCGATTTTGATCGCACCGTCAGTGCCGCTGGGCTTTCTGTCGCGGAAGACCTTGACCGTTTTCGAGTAGGTTGCCGCATCGGTGCCGCCCACGGAGGTCTGGCCCCGGACCAGATCGGTCGGGTCGGCGATCATCGCGGCGAGGTTGCCGTTCGTGGCGCAGCCGAAATTGGGCGAGGTCGTGACGCGGGCGCCGATTTCTTCCGAATTCCACTGCGGGCAATCCGGGACGCTCGCCGTCATGCGGCTAAGGACGACCCGAACGGCGCCGGACTGCGGCCTCCCGGCCGTGACCGGGGCGCCATCGCTGAGTAGCAGGCCATAGGAGGCAGCCACGCGCGCGATCGCGTCGCGGCTGGAAGGGTCGATATAGCCGGCGCCACTGTCGATCGAGACGCGATCGCCATAGCCGAGGCCGAGCGATTCGAACCAGGCACCGAGGCGATCCAGATCCGCCGGGCCCACACCCCCGCCGCCGCCGAGGTCGAGCACATAATCGGTGCGCTGCACGACCGGCTGGTTCACCGAGTAGAGGCTCGGATTATAATGCGCCGAGAGACCGTTCGTGGCCGGCTCGTGCACGCAGGCGCCGAGGGAGATGCCGAGAACGAGCAGGGCGGCGGATGATTTCACGGATGCCATTATCCTATCCTCTCGACGGTCAGAAGCTGAAGCCGGGCTTCGCCGAGGCGGCAGCCGGACGGCCGTCGGCCTGGCGGGCCGGCGCAACCTGGGGAACCTGCGACGGCGCAGAAGGCACGGCCGAGGCGATGCCCGGGGAGACCGTCCGCGGACCGGCGACCGAAGCCACGGGCCGTTCTTCGCCGCTGCGGCCGGCATTGCGCTGATCGATGAACACGCGGCGCGGTTCGTTGGACAGGCGGAAGCCATCGGTCGGGAGCGCGATCTGCGATGCATGCACCGGCTTCACCAGATAGGGCGTCACGACGATGACCAGCTCGGTCTCGTTGCGGCGGAAGCTCGACGACCGGAACAGGCTGCCAAGGATCGGAATGTCGCCGAGCAAGGGCGTCTTTTCGACCGCGTTGTTGCCGTTGTTGCGGAGCAGGCCGGCGAGCATCAGGCTCTGTCCCGAACCCAGCTCGACCGTGGTTTCGGTGCGCCGGGTCGTGAGGGCGGGGATCTCGATATTGTTGAGCGTAATCGCACCGTCCGAAGAGAGTTCGGACACTTCCGGCCTCACCCGCATCGCGATCCGGCCGCCATCGAGCACGACGGGAGAGAAAGCGAGGCTGACGCCATATTGCTTGAACTCGATCGAGGTGCCCTGAATGCCGTTCGATGTCGCGATCGGGAATTCGCCGCCCGCGAGGAAGCTCGCGGTCTCACCCGACAAAGCCGTCAGCGTCGGCTCGGCCAGGATCGTGACCAGGCCGCTATTCTCGTTGAGATCGACGGCTCCGGCCACGTTGAGGCCGAACAGGTTGCCGAGCGCCCCGAGCGTGCCTCCGCCGTCAGGCATGAGGAGCTTGCTATTCGCTTCATCGATGAAGTCCCGGCCCCTAGCGCCGAAAAACTGGAAGCCGCCGGTCGTGTCGAGCGCCTGAAGGTTGACGCCGATCTGCTTGACCAGCGAGCGGCTGACTTCGGCGATCGTGACCTTGAGCATGACCTGGAGCGGCGTGGCCGTCTTGAGGCGGCTGACGATCTTGGGTTCGTCGCCGACGAAGGCCTGGACCAGACGCTCGGCTTCTTCGACGTCGCTCGGCGCCGCGACCGTGCCGGTCAGCAGGACCATGCCGTTCATCGGCGTCGCCTGGATCTGCGCCTCGGGCATGGCCAGGCGCAGCATGTCGTCGATCGACGCCAAGTTCTGGCCGACGCGGACGCTGGTCGAATAAACGACCTTGCCGGCCTTGTTGGTGGCGAAGACCGAAGTCTCGCCATTGCCCTTGCCGAACACGTAGATCTGCGTGGAGGAGCGGACCTGAACGTCGGCAATGGCTTCGTTGGCCACGAACACGTCGCTGATCGGGCTGCTGAGGTTGACCAGCCGGCCGGTGCCGGCGGAGAGCAGGACTTCGCCCGACGGCTTGATCGGCGTGGGAGCGGCGCTCGCCGGAGCGGCGACCGCGGCACCGAGACCGGCGACACACAGCGCCGCGAAGGCGGTGTTCAGGGTCGCGCGCTTGAAAGGCTTGCTGACGATCATTTACTTGGCTCCCACCGGGACGACGGTGACACTGTTGCCGCGGGCGACACGGACGCTCGGACCGGTCGGGGCAGCGGCTTCGCCGGGCTGGCCGGTACCGGGTGCCGGCGCGGCCTTGGCCGGGACGCTGCTGCGCTGGTAGCGCGAGACGTCCGCGCCGACGGTGAAGGTCGGATTGGCGTCGGCGGGCTTGGACGCCACGGCGAGCAGAATCTGCTTTTCGGCCTTGGCGTCGACGCCTTCCGGCAGGTTGACCTCGCCCGAGGCGATCGCCTGCTCAAACTCAGCCGTATTGTCGGCGATCGAGCGCAGCGACAGCGATAATTGGCCGATCGTCTGCGCGACCGCGATCTTCTCGGCGATCTTCGGCGTGGTTTCGAGCGTGACGGTCGAGCTGGTCTGGACAACCGGCTTGCCGTCTTCGCCCAGCGAGCTCATGCGCTGGTCGGTGGCGAGCACCCGGACGTTGCGCAGGATGGTTTCGGAGACCCTGAGCGGAGCACCGTCGCCGCCGCCGGTGACTTCCTGGGTCAGCATCAGGTCGACGCGGTCGCCCGGAAAGACGAAGCCGGCGACGCCGCTGGTGTTGGACACCGAGACCGTGACGGCGCGCATGCCGGGCCCGAGCGCCGCGGCGAGGAAGCCGCGCTCGCCGGGCTTGATCAGCGTGCCCTGGGTGAGCGGCTGGCCGGCGGTGACCTCGTTGCGGACGACCGTTCCGATCAGGCTCGCCGGATCGACGCTGCCTTCGGCGCCCTTGATGAAATAAGCAGGCTGGACCAAACCTTCGGGCCAGACCTGGAATTTGAGCGCCGTCGCATCGATGATCGTGCCGACGGGCATGGCGCGGGTCGCGACCAGGACTTCGGGCCCGGCGGGAACCACCGGGGCGGCCTGCGCGGTCGGCGCCGAGGCTCCGGCAAACATGTTGCGGGCCATCAAAGCGGTCACTGCGGCTACCGCAAGCGCACCGATCAGCAGCACGAGCTTTCTTACATCCATGACGCCAGTCGCCTCCCAATCGGGCTCAATTCAAACCCGACTTTCATCAGCCAAATTGGTTAAGATATCGTTCGCCAAGCACCCAGAATCCCCCGAAGGCGATTGCTATGCCGTAGGGAATTTCGAGCTTGTGCCCGGCCTTGGCGAGCCGGTGCCGGATCAGCATGACCATCGTGAGCAGCCCGCCGGCGAGTGACATCACCACCAGCAGTTTCACCATCGCGACCGGATCCAGCCACAGAGCCAGCGCCGCGATCAGCTTGACGTCGCCGCCGCCCATCGCGCCGAAGCGGAAGGCGAGGGCGAAGAGCAGGAACAGGACCAGCGCCATGCCGAGTTGGACCACAACGTCCGGCCAAAGCGGGAGCCCGGCGATCCACCAGAAGGGAATGGCGAGCAGCGCGATCGCGCCGTTCAGCCAGTTGGGGATGGTCCGCGTGCGCCAGTCGCCGACGATCACCGCGGCCAGGGCCACGGCGAGCAAGGCGAGCAAAATGTCCACGTGAGCCCACATCATGGTTTACGGTCTAGACGCGGTTGCTTGCTAAACCGTAACCACCGCTCATGAATTCGACAGTATTTGACCGGAGGGCCCATCCGGCCGGCGCCGCTTTCTCGTCCTGGCAGGCGCCCGACGGGTGGGATCTGCGGCGCATGGACTGGCCCCAACCGACGAACGCGCGCGTTCGCGGCAGCCTCTTGTTCGCCGGCGGCCGCAGCGATTTCATCGAGAAATATCTGGAGCCGCTGGCGCACTGGCACCAGGCGGGCTGGGACGTCACTTCGTTCGACTGGCGCGGCCAGGGCGAGTCGCGCGGCGACATCCTCGGCGGGCATCTCGACAGTTTCGACGGGCTCGTCGCCGACGGGGCAGCGCTCATCGAGGCGTGGCTGGCGGCGACGCCGGGGCCGCACGTGATCGTGGCCCATTCGATGGGCGGGCATTTGATGCTGCGGATACTGGCGGAACGCCGGACCGCGATCGACGCCGCGGTGCTGATCGCGCCGATGATCGGGATCAACGCGCGGCCGATACCCGACGTGATCGGCCGCTGGGCCGCCCGGACGCTGTCGGCGCTCGGCCTTTCCCGGGTCCGGGCCTGGGGGCAGAACGAGCGGCCCCATCTGCCCGGTTCGAGCCGGCAGTCCTATCTCACCAGCTGCGCCGATCGCTATGCCGACGAGGCGTGGTGGCACGGCCGGAAGCCCGGCTACCAGCTCGGGCCGCCGAGCTGGGGCTGGCTCAACGCCGCTTACCAGTCGATCCACGGCCTCACCGCCGACAAGCTGCGCGCCATGTCCATCCCGGTCCTGATCGTGGGGACCGACCGCGACCGGCTGGTGAGCCCGACGGCGATCCGGCGGGCGGCACGCCTCCTGCCCAGGGCCGAACTGCACATGTTTCCTCGCGCGGCCCACGAGCTGCTGCGCGAGAGCGATCCGGTGCGCACCGAGGCGCTCGCCCGCATCGACGCGTTCCTCGACGAGCATGCGCGGTGAAAGCCGACATCGCGATCGTCGGCGCGGGCATGGCCGGGGCCAGCCTCGCCGCCGAAGTCGCGCCGCACGCGAGCGTCGTCCTGCTCGAGGCCGAGGCGCGGCCGGGTTACCATTCCACGGGGAGGTCGGCGGCTTTCTGGTCGGAAAGCTATGGCGGGCCCCTGATCCGGCCGCTGACGCTTGCCTCCGGGGCTTTCCTTGCGTCGCCGCCTGCGGACTTTAGCGAGCGGTCCTTCCTTTCGCCGCGCGGCGCGCTGCACATCGCCGATGCCGAAGGCGAAGCGGCGCTCCGGGATCTGTGCGCCGAGTTCGCGGGCACCGACCTGGCGCTGGAGCGGGTCGGCCGCGCCGAACTCGCGGCGATGGTCCCGGGGCTGCGGCCGGGCTGGGACGAAGGCGTGGTCGAGCCGAGCTGCACCGACATCGACGTCGCCGCCCTGCACGAAGCCTATTTGAGGGCCGCGCGGGCAGTGGGCGCCCGGTTGCTGACCAACGCGGGCCTCGTCAGCGCAGAGCGGGATGGCGGGTCGTGGCGCCTGGACACCGAGGCGGGGCGCGTCGAGGCCGCGATCCTCGTCGACGCCGCCGGCGCCTGGGCCGACGACGTGGCTCGCCTGGCGGGCGTCACGCCGATCGGCGTCCGGCCCTATCGCCGCACGATCGTCCAGCTCCGCACCGATCCGCCGGCCCCGGCCGATCTGCCGCTGGTGATCGACGCGCTCGGCCGCTTCTACTTCAAGCCGGAAGCGGGAGGACGGATCTGGCTCAGCCCGCATGACGAGACCGCCTGCGATCCGTGCGACGCGGCGGCCGAGGAGGTAGATGTCGCAGTCGCGATCGACCGCTTCGAGCGTTTGGTCGACTGGAAGGTCGACTGCGTCGAGCGCAAATGGGCCGGCCTGCGCAGCTTCGCGCCCGACCGGCTGCCGGTCTACGGCTTCGATCCGGAGAACGAAGGCTTCTTCTGGTGCGCGGGGCAGGGCGGCTTCGGCATCCAGACCGCACCGGCCGGGGCGCGGCTGGCCGCGTCCTTGCTGCTTGGATCAGCACCCGACCCGATGGTGGCCGGGATCGATCCTTCGCCTTATCTGGCGGGACGCTTCAGGAACTGAAGGGCGGCATCGCAGGCGAGCTTGTCGGCGCGCTCATTTTCCGGATGGCCGGCATGGCCCTTCACCCAGCGCCAGTCGATCTTGTGCGGCTTCACCGCGGCGAGCAGCTCCTGCCACAATTCCGCATTCTTGACCGGCTGCCTGGCGGCGGTCTTCCAGCCATTCTTCTGCCAGCCGAAGATCCACTTGGTGATGCCGTCGCGGACATAGACGCTGTCGGTGGTGAGGATGACGTGGCAGGGCCGCTTCAGCGCCTCGAGCGCGCGGATCGCGGCAAGCAGCTCCATGCGGTTGTTGGTGGTGAGCGCCTCGCCGCCGGACAGCTCCTTCTCGTGCGCGCCCGAGCGGATCACAGCGCCCCAGCCGCCAGGCCCCGGATTGCCCTTGCAGGCGCCGTCGGTGAAAATCTCGACTTCGGTCATGTCGGTAATGATCTGAGCCTCAGGCCGCTTCGAGGCCGCGCGGCAGCTTGAAGACCATGCGCTCCTGGACGCCTTCGACCGCTTCCTCGCGGACGTCGAAATGCGCCGCGAGCCGGTCGACGACTTCGCGCACCAGCACTTCCGGCGCGGAGGCCCCGGCGGTGATGCCGAGCGTCGCGACGCCGTCGAGCCAGGCAAAGTCGATGTCGCCGGCGCGGCCGATCAGCTGCGCGCGGACGCCCTCGCGCTCGGCGACCTCGACCAGGCGCACCGAGTTGGAGCTGTTCGGCGAGCCGATCACCAGCACCGCCTCGCAGCGCCGGGCGATGTCCTTGACCGCCGCCTGGCGGTTCGACGTGGCGTAGCAGATATCCTCGCCCTTGGGCCCGCGGATCGAGGGGAAGCGGCGTTCAAGAACCGCAATGATGCTCGACGTGTCGTCGACCGACAGGGTGGTCTGGGTGAGATAGGCGAGATTGTCGGGATCGGCCGGGACGATCGTCTCGGCGTCCGCCACGGTCTCGATCAAAGTCATGCGGCCCTCGGGCACCTGGCCGAACGTTCCGATCACTTCGGGATGGCCGGCATGGCCGATGAACAGGATGTGGCGTCCATTTTCGACGAGCCGCTCGGCCTGGCGATGGACCTTTGAGACGAGCGGGCAGGTCGCGTCGAGATAGTTGAGGCCGCGCTCCTCGGCCTTGGCCGGCACCGCCTTGGGCACGCCATGGGCGGAGAAGACCACGGGCACGCCGTCCGGCACCTGGTCGAGTTCGGCGACGAAGATCGCACCCTTCGCCTTCAGGCTGTCGACCACGAACTTGTTGTGGACGATCTCGTGGCGGACATAGACCGGCGCGCCGTAGCGCTCGATCGCCAGCTCGACGATATTGATCGCCCGGTCGACACCGGCGCAGAATCCGCGCGGCGCCGCGATCAGCAGGGTGAGGGGGCGTTTCAATGTCGACATGGGGGCGTCTCTACGATGATCGGGCACGGCCGTCTACCGATGCTAGGGTGCGAGGCTGCAACGGATTGCCCCCCGTTCCTCGCTTGCAGGCGGCAAGGCCCCTTCCTATGATCCCCGCCGATCCGGGGCCCGGCGGCTCCATTCCTATGTTTGAGGACCGACGTCTGTGATCAACCCCAAAGTCGCACTTCCCGCCTTGCTGTCGCTCGCCCTTGCCGCCTGCGCCAGTGACGGCGAAATCACCGCGACCGGCATTACGGTGACCCGCTCGGCCTGCCCGGCAGTGGCGATTCCCGCCGCTACCGGGGACATCACTCTGTTCAACCCGGAGACCAGCCGCGACGCCACGGCGATCGACGTCGTCGCCAGCATCACCAATCTTCGCTCCACCTGCGACGAAACGGGCGAATATATCATCAGCAACGCGACCTTCGAGGTGCAGGGGCAGCGCCGCAATCCGAGCGGCGCGCGCGAGGTGGTCGTTCCCTATTTCGCCGTCGTCGTGCAGGGCGGCAACAATGTCGTTTCCAAGCGGGTCGGCCGCGTCGCCCTGCGCTTCGAGGACGGCCAGTATCGCGCTTCCAGCGCCGGCACCGCCACCTCGCGCGTGCTTCGCTCGGCGGCGACCCTGCCCGAGGATATCCGCCGCCAGATCACGCGCGAGCGCAAGCCGGGCGATGCCGACGCGGCGCTCGACCCGATGGCGGACCCGACCGTCCGCACCGCCGTCCAGCGCGCGAGCTTCGAACTGCTGGTCGGTTTCCAGCTCACCCAGGAGCAGCTCGCCTACAACGCGACCCGTTAGGGCCGATCGGCGGACAAGGTCGATTGACTCTGGCGCGGCGCCGCTCCAGAGCGGCGTCCGTCGCCGGCGGGAAACCGTCGGAGTGACGCGCGGGAGAGCGTGGCATGGCGGGGCAACCCGGCAGGCCGCCGCCGAAGGAGCAACCGCCCCGGAATCTCTCAGGCCGAAGGACCGCGCGCTCATGTCGGCACTCTGGAAAGCGGACGTACACCACGTCCCACCGAAGGGGTAACCCCGGAGAGGATCCGGGGGAAAGCTCTCAGGTTTCAGTGACAGAGGGGGCGCTGGAGATGCGGGCCGTTGCGGTCCTGGCTCCGGTGCAACTTTGCAAGTCACGGAGACCACAAGTGAGCGAAGCTTCCGAAACCGCCGACAAGACGCTTCCGCTCGATGCATGGCATCGCGCCCAGGGCGCCCGCATGGTGTCCTTCGCCGGCTATGCGATGCCGATCCAGTATGAGGGCATCATGGTCGAGCATCGCTGGACGCGCGAATCGGCCGGCCTGTTCGACGTCAGCCACATGGGCCAGCTCACGATCAGCGGCGACGATCTTGACGCGGCGCTCGAGACCGTCTTCCCGGCCGACCTGTCGCTGCTGAAGGACGGCCGCCTGCGTTATTCGCTGCTGCTCAACGACGAGGCCGGCATCATCGACGACCTCATGGTCACGCGTCGCGACGACCATTTCTACGTGGTCGTGAACGGCGCCACCAAGGACGGCGACATCGCCGTCCTGCGCTCGCGCCTGCCGGCCAGCATCGGCCTCGACCATCTCACCAGCCAGGCTCTGCTCGCGCTGCAGGGGCCGAAGGCCGCAGAGGCGCTCGCGCGGATCGTGCCGGGCGTCGACGCGCTCACCTTCATGACCGGCGACGCGTTCGAGATTAATGGCGTCCCCGCCTGGATCAGCCGCTCGGGCTATACCGGCGAGGACGGCTTCGAGATTTCGATCCCCGCGGAGGATGCCGAGAAGGTCGCCGGCCTGCTGATCGCCCAACCCGAAGTGAAGCCGATCGGCCTCGGCGCGCGCGATTCGCTGCGCTTGGAGGCGGGCATGCCGCTCTACGGCCACGACCTCGACGAGACCACGACGCCGATCGAGGCCGATCTCGGCTTCGCCATCTCCAAGCGCCGCAAGGAAGAAGGCGGCTTTCCGGGCGCGGCCCGCATCCAGCACGAGCTCGCCAACGGCACGATCACGCGCCGCGTCGGCCTCGCCGTGCTCGGCCGCCAGCCGGTCCGCGAGGGCGCGATGGTCGTCGACGGCGAGGGCAACGAAGTCGGCAGGGTGACGAGCGGCGGCTTCTCGCCGGTCCTCGAGACGCCGATCGCGATGGCCTATGTGCCGGTCGCGTCCGCCGAGCCCGGCACTGCCATCCGCCTCGCCTCGCGCGGCAAGATTTTCGAAGCGAAGGTCGTCCCGATGCCCTTCGTTCCGCACCGCTACATTCGCAAGGGAGCCGGTCAATGAGCATCTATTACACCCAGGAACATGAGTGGATCTCGGTCGAGGGCGACACCGCCACCGTCGGCATCACCGATTTCGCGCAGGGCCAGCTGGGCGACATCGTCTTCGTCGAAGTCCCCGCCGCCGGCACCCAGGTGAAGAAGGGCGGCGAAGCGGCCGTCGTCGAATCGGTCAAGGCCGCGTCCGACGTCTATGCCCCGCTCACCGGCCAGATCGTCGAGGGCAATGCCGCGCTCGAGGCCGATCCGTCGCTGGTCAACAGCGATCCGGAAGGCGAGGGCTGGTTCTTCAAGCTCACCGTCTCCGACAATCACGAACTCTCCGGCCTGATGAGCGCCGAGGAGTACAAAGCCTTCTGCGACGCGCAGTAAGCCCGGGAACCCAAAGCACATGCGTTACCTCCCCCTCGCCGATGCCGACCGCCAGGAGATGCTCCGCACGGTCGGCGCGTCCTCGGTCGACGATCTGTTCGTCGACGTGCCCGCGGCCGCGCGCCTGCCGGGCAAGATCGAGGGCCTGGCCGATCATGCCAGCGAGCTTTCGGTCGAGCGCCAGCTCACCACGCTCGCGCGCCAGAACATGGTCGCGGGGGAGGTGCCGTTCTTCCTCGGCGCCGGCGCCTACCGGCACCATGTCCCGGCCAGCGTCGACCATATCATCCAGCGCGGCGAGTTCCTGACCGCCTACACGCCCTACCAGCCGGAAATCGCGCAGGGCACGCTGCAGGTCCTGTTCGAGTTCCAGACCCAGGT
Organism: Sphingomonas sp. LY54; assembly: GCF_035594035.1. Taxonomy (NCBI): domain Bacteria; kingdom Pseudomonadati; phylum Pseudomonadota; class Alphaproteobacteria; order Sphingomonadales; family Sphingomonadaceae; genus Sphingomonas; species Sphingosinicella wutangchuni. The sequence continues at coordinate 512,117 of NZ_CP141588.1, read as the reverse complement.
CGCGCGCCTCTACGGCTGCGACGTCGCCAATTGCTCGATGTACGACGGATCGACCGCATGCTGGGAGGCGATCGTCATGGCCCGCCGCATCACCCGTCGCGGCAAGGCCGTGTTGTCGGCCGGCCTCCACCCGCATTATGTCTCGGTCGCCGAGACGATGGCCAGGTTCACCGGCGACGTGCTCGACCTGGCGCCGCCCGCATTGGTTGCCGAGACGGACGCCGAGCGCCTCCTCGCCCAGATCGACGGCGAGACGAGCTGCGTCGTCGTCCAATATCCCGACATCCTCGGCCGCATCACCGATCTCACCCCGATCGCCGAGAAGGCGCATGCCCATGGCGCGCTGCTGATTGCCGTCGTCACCGAGCCGGTGGCTCTGGGCGCGATCCGGAGCCCGGGCGAGATGGGCGCCGACATCGTCGTCGGCGAGGGCCAGTCCATCGGCGTCGGCCTCAATTTCGGCGGGCCTTATGTGGGCCTGTTCGCTTGCCAGGAGAAGTTCGTCCGCCAGATGCCGGGCCGCCTGTGCGGCGAGACCGTTGATGCCGAGGGCAAGCGCGGCTTCGTGCTGACGCTCTCGACCCGCGAGCAGCATATCCGCCGCGAGAAGGCGACGTCGAATATCTGCACCAATTCGGGCCTGTGCGCGCTGGCTTTCTCGGTGCACATGACGCTGCTCGGCGAGAACGGCCTGCGCCAGCTCGCCGAGATCAACCACGCCAAGGCGGTGCGCGCGAGCGAGCGGCTGGCGAAGGTCCCCGGCGTCGAACTGGTCAACGAGAGCTTCTTCAACGAATTCACGCTGAAGCTCACCAAGGAAGCGCGCCCGGTCATCCGCACGCTGGCCGAGCGCGGCATCCTCGGCGGCGTCTCGCTGGGGCGGCTCTATCCCGGCGTGGACGCGCTGCAGAACGGCCTCGTCGTCGCCGTCACCGAAACCGTCACAGATGAAGATATCGAAGCGCTGGCCGATGCGCTTCAGGAGATCCTGGCATGAGCATCAACCAGAGCGGCTGGCGCCCCGAGCGCCCCGAGGGCGGCGACGTCGCGGCCATCGACACCTACACCGGCAACCGCGCCTTGATGCTCGAAGAGCCCTTGATCTTCGAGTTGGGCGAGGAGAACGGCACCGGCGTCGATTTCGACCCGGCGCCCAAGGCGGCGAGCCGGCTCGGCGGCCTCGACCGCAAGCGCGCGATCGGCCTGCCCGGCCTCTCCGAGCCGCAGGCTGTACGCCACTACACCCGCCTCAGCCGCCAGAATTACGCGATCGACCTCGGCCTGTTCCCGCTCGGCTCGTGCACGATGAAGCACAATCCGCGCCTCAATGAGCGAATGGCGCGCCTGCCGGGCTTCGCCGACATCCACCCGCTGCAGCCGATCGACACCGTGCAGGGCGCCTATGCCCTCATCCATCAGCTCGGCGAATGGCTGGTGAAGCTGACCGGCATGCACAGCGTCGCGATGAGCCCGAAGGCGGGCGCGCATGGCGAACTCTGCGGCCTGCTCGCGATCCGCTCGGCGCTCGAGGCGCGCGGCGACGCGCGCGAGGTCATCCTCGTCCCCGAAAGCGCCCACGGCACCAATCCGGCCACCGCGGCCTTTGCCGGCTACCGGGTCGAGAACATCCCGGCCACCGAGCGCGGCCGCGTCGACGTCGCGGCGCTCAAAGCCCGGCTTGGGCCGGATGTCGCCGGCGTGATGATCACCAATCCGAACACCTGCGGCCTGTTCGAGCCCGACATGATCGAGATTTCCGAGGCGGTCCATGCCGCCGGCGGCCTCGTTTATTGCGATGGCGCGAACTTCAACGCGATCGTCGGCCGCGTCCGCCCCGGCGACCTCGGCATCGACGCGATGCACATCAACCTCCACAAGACCTTCTCCACCCCGCATGGCGGCGGCGGCCCGGGCTCGGGTCCGGTGGTCTTCTCCGAAGCGCTGACGCCGTTCGCGCCGCTGCCCTTCGTCGAGAAGCAGGGCGACCATTATGCCCTGATCGAGGAAGAGACGGCGGGCGAGCATCACGGCCGCACGTTCGGCCGCATGGCCGCGTTCAACGGCCAGATGGGTATGTTCACCCGCGCCTTGAGCTACATCCTCAGCCACGGCGCCGACGGCCTCCGCCAGGTGTCCGGCGACGCCGTGCTCAACGCGAACTACATCCTGCGCAGCCTCGACGACGTGCTCGACGCCCCGTTCGGGGCCAGCGGCCCGTGCATGCACGAGGCGTTGTTCAGCGATAAGGACTTCGAGGGCGGCCTTTCGACGCTCGATCTCGCCAAGGGCCTGATCGACGAGGGCTTCCACCCGATGACCATGTATTTTCCGCTGGTCGTCCACGGTGCGATGCTGGTCGAGCCGACCGAGACCGAGAGCAAGGCGACGCTCGACCAGTTCATCGGTGCGCTGCGGCACGTCGCGCAGCGCGCCAAGGCCGGCGACCAGGCGCTCAAGGCCGCTCCGGTCCATGCCCCCCGCCGCCGCCTCGACGAGACGCTCGCGGCGCGCAAGCCGGTGCTGGTTTACAAGGAACCCGAGCAGGCCCAGGCGGCGGAATGAAGAACTTCCCCACCCGCTTGCGGGAGGGGATTGAGGGGTGGGCTTTATGACAGAGTCACATGCCGACGGCGCCGGCCCACCCCCGGCCCCTCCCGCAGGCGGGAGGGGAGGCGATCCGCGCCGCATTGCGCCGCATGTCGCGCGCAACGCGGAGGCCATCATCGATGTCCTGCGCACCGTGCTTCCCGCCACGGGGACCGTCCTGGAGATTGCGAGCGGCAGCGGCGAGCATGCGCTCCATTTCGCGCGCGCCTTTCCGGGACTGACATTCCAGCCGAGCGATCCCGATCCGCAGGCGCTCGCCTCGATCGAGGCGTGGCGCGAGGCGGAAGGCGCTCCGAACCTGCTGCGCCCGGTGATGCTCGACGCGCAGGAGGCGTCCTGGCCGGTCGACCGCGCCGACGCGATCCTCTGCATCAACATGGTCCATATCAGCCCCTGGGCGGCGACCCGGGGCCTTCTGGCCGGCGCGGAGCGGCTGCTCGGCCCCGGCGCGCCGCTCTACCTCTACGGCGCCTATCGCCGCGACGGCGTCGCAACGGCAGAGAGCAACGAGGCGTTCGACCGCTCGCTCAGGGCACGCAACCCCGAATGGGGCGTCCGCCGGCTCGAGGACGTCTTCGCGGAGGCGGCGCAGCGCGGCCTCGCGCTCGAGCGCGTCGTCGAAATGCCGGCCAACAACCTGTCGGTGGTGTTCCGCCATAGCTGACGGCCGCCGCGCCGTGCGCGGCGCGGCTCAAACGTCAGTTCGGCTCGGCCTCGGGCCGGCTGCTCGCCATGCGGACGCACAGGGCCACCCAGAGCAAGCCGAACGCCCAGCCGCCGATCACGTCGCTCGGCCAGTGCACGCCGAGCGCGACCCGGCTCCACCCGACCTGGAGGGCGATGGCGAGGCCGATGCCGACCGCGACCGCGCGCATGCGCTGGCTGACCGGAAGCAGGGCCGCGATCGCGACATAAGTGATCATCGCATTGGCCGAATGACCGCTCGGGAAGCTCATCGAATGGACGGCCTCCAGGTGCGGGGAAACGCCCGGCCGCGGCCGATCGATCAGCACCTTCTGGAGTTCGACCAGCAGCCGGCCGCCGAAGACGATGATCAGCAGCAACGCGGCCCGCATCCGGCGCGTGAAGACGAGGAAGACCGCGGCGACGATCGCCAGCGGCACGAGCACCTTCCAGCTCCCCAGCAGGGTCAGAAAGGAGGCGTTGCGGGCGAAGACGCGGTTCGTCCCGGCATAGAGATCGCCATAGAGCCGCTCGTCGAACACCGAGCCGGCGCCGCCCCAGATCAGCATCGCCAGCCACACCAAAGCGGCGAGCGCCATCCCTGCGCCGCGCACGCCTCGATAGAATCCCCAGGCCGGCACGCGTGTGCCCGCTTTGCTTGGTGCCTTCACCCTGATCTCCCTGTCCCCCGGGCTTTCGGAAACGATTGTGTCAAAGCAAGGGCGCTTTGGGAAGTTCTCCCCGCAAGGGACGGGGGACATAGGGGAAAGAGCGGAAGGACCCGGGGCGGCCACCCCACCGGGCGGGGGTTCGCGCATCGCTCGTGGTTGCGGCCTCGCCATGGTAGAAGGCGCGTGGAGGTGCTGCCATGAACCTGCTTCTCGCCGTTTCGGCGCTCGCACTGGTCGCCGCCCAGGACAGTCACGACGGCCACGGTCCGCAACTCGGCAAGGTCGCCTTTGAAACGAGTTGCAAGGCCGAGGCCGATGCCCGTTTCCGGGACGGGCTCGGCTGGCTTCATTCGTTCGAATATGAGCAGGCCGCGCGGACCTTTGCCGAAGCGGCCGCGGCCGACCCGCAATGCGGCATCGCCCAATGGGGCGTGGCGATGAGCTATTATCACCCGCTGTGGGCGCCCCCGAGCGCGGCTGAGCTGGAGAAGGGCAGGCATGCCCTCGCGGCCGCGCGCGCAGCCGGAGCGAAGAGCGCGCGCGAGCAAGCCTATGTCGGTGCGCTGGAGACATTCTACCGCGATTCCGACCGGCTCGATCACAAGACGCGCGCGCTGGCTTACTCGAAAGCCATGGGGCAGCTTCACAAGCGCTACCCGCAGGATCGCGAGGCCGCGATCTTCCATGCGCTGTCGTTGATCGCCGCCGGCACGATGGACAAGGATCCGGACTTCGCCAGGGAGAAGGAGGCGGGTGCGATCCTCAACCAGGTGCTGGCGCTCGCGCCCGACCATCCGGGCGTGTCGCATTATTTGATCCACAGCTTCGACTATCCGCCGCTGGCCGCGCTCGCGCTTCCCGCCGCCCGGCGCTACGCCGGCATCGCGCCGGCTTCGCCGCACGCACAGCATATGCCGTCGCACATCTTCGTGCGGCTCGGCCTGTGGGACGAGGCGATCGAGTCCAACATCGCCTCCGAAGCCGCCTCCCGCGCTTTCGCCAAGGCGCAGGGCCTGCCCGATTCGTCCAGCGAGCGGCTGCACGCGATGGACTATCTGGCCTACGGCTATCTCCAGACCGGGCAGGACGGCCGCGCCGGGCGCGTGCTCGCCGATCTGAACGCGATCGGCCGCGCCGACCCGCCGATCTTCACGGTCGCTTATGCGGCGACCGCCATCCCCGCGCGCCTCGCGCTCGAGCGGCGACAGTGGAAGGAGGCGGCCTCGCTCGCGCTGCAGGACAATGTGCGCAAGCTTGCCCCGCTCGACAGCTTCACCTGGGGCGACGCGCATATCCACTTCGCGCGGGCCGTCGGCGCGGCGCGCAGCGGGAGCGCCGCCGATGCCCGGGATGAGGTGGCGAAGCTCAAGGCGATCGAGCAGGCGCTCACCATCCCGCCGGGCAGCTACGATTGGCGGACCCAGGTGGCAATCGAACGGCAGGTAGCCGAAGGCTGGCTCGCTCATGCCGAAGGCCGAAAGGAGGAAGCGGCGCGGCTGATGCGCGCGGCCGCCGACCTGGACGACGCCACCGAGAAGCATCCGGTCACGCCCGGCGCGATCCTGCCGGCGCGGGAGCAACTCGGCGAGCTATTGCTCGAGCTGGGCCGACCCAAGGAAGCGCTGGCGGAATATGAAGCCTCGCTCGCACACGCCCCGCGCCGGCTGGCCGGGCTTTACGGCGCCGCGCGGGCGGCCCGGCTGGCTGGCGACACGGCCATGGCCCGAACTTATTATGCCCAGATCGTCGAGCAGACGCCGCAGGCTGATGGCACGCGCGCCGAGGTGCGGGAGGCCAGAGAGCTCGCGGCCAGGCTGGCCAGGCGGTGACAGGGCGCGTGAGTGGACCGCAGGCTGAATGAGCTGCATTAGACTGGGGGGTTGCGATGAAAGCGGGGGGTTATCTGGTCGCCGGGGTGCTGATGGCCTGCATTAGCACTGCACATGCCCAGAGATCGGGCCATGAACCGCCTCGCTCCGAGCCTTTCCCGTCGGCCAAGGCTCACGTGGGGGGCGGCGAGACTCTGACGCTTCCGTTCCGGGATCTCGCCGATCGCTCCGCATGTTTGAGGCTGTTTCCGAACTTGGCGCGCGTCTGCACGGAGCGGCGTTTCAACCGGCTATATAGCTTGCAGACCGTAATCGCCGATCTCGATGAGGACGGCAGATCCGACGTAGTGGTCAGATATCGCTCCCTGTTCGATTGCGGTTCGCATGGCTGCGCCACGGAGGTTTATCGGAGCGCCGGATCCGGCCGGTACAGGAAGGCGGACTTCTATGTGGTGTCTACAGGAGACGTCTTACGATGTCGCCGGGGCACCGAGGCCGGCATCGCTTTCACCGGCAGCGCCAACCGACATTGTTTCGTCATAAGATAATCAGAGAGCGTCTCGCCCGGTCCTGTACCGCTACCGCTACCGGACCTGCTGCCGCTCGGTTTTTGCAGAGCGCGCGGGCTGCAATGATCGAAGGAATGGTGGACGCACTAGGGCTCGAACCTAGGACCCGCTGATTAAGAGTCAGCTGCTCTACCAACTGAGCTATGCGTCCATTGCCGGAAGGCAAAGCGCTCTGGGGAAGCGATGTTCCCCGGCGCGGGCTGGCCATTAGCAGGGCCTGCGCGCGATGCAAACCCTAATTTCGCGTCGGTCACAATCCGCGGCGGTCTCTGCGGTTATCACGGTCGATCGCCATCATGATGCCCAGGCAGATCAGCACCGTCATCATCGCCGACCCGCCGTAGGAAAAGAGCGGCAGCGGGATGCCGACGACCGGCGCCAGGCCCATCACCATCAACAGGTTGATCGCGAAATAGAAGAAGATCGTCATGGTGAGGCCGGACACGACCAGCCGCTCGAACCGGCCCTTGGTGTCGAGCGCGACCGCCATCCCCCAGCGGAACATCAAAGCGAAGCAGATCAGGAGGAACAGGCCGCCGATGAGGCCCCATTCTTCGACCATCGCCGGGAAGATGAAGTCGGTATGCTGCTCGGGAAGGTAGTGGAGGTGGCTCTGGGTGCCGTTCAGATAGCCCTTCCCGAACAGGCCACCCGAGCCGATCGCGATCTTGGACTGGGTGATATGGTAGCCGGCGCCCAAGGGATCGTCCTCGGGGTTGAGGAAGATCAGCACGCGCTTCTGCTGGTGCGGCATCATGAAGAGATTGTAGGCGATCGGGATCGCCGCGGCGACCGCCACTCCGGCGCCGATGAAGAGGCGCATCGGCAGGCCGGCCAGGAACATCACCGTCGCGACCGAGAAGAGCAGGAGCAGGCAGGTGCCGAGATCGGGCTGCAGGATGATGAGGGCAGCGGGAATCGCGGTCAGCGCGATCGGCGGCCAGATCGCGCTCCATTTGCGGATCTCGCTGGCCGGTAGGCTGGCGTAGAAGCTCGCCACCACCAGCACCATCACCGGCTTCATCAGCTCGGAGGGCTGAAGCCGGATCGGACCGAAATCGAGCCAGCTGCGCGCGCCGCCGCCGACGACGCCGATGACGAGCACCACGACCAGCAAGATGAGCAGGACGAAATAGGCCGGATAGGCGAGATCGCGGAACCGCTGCGGGCTGATATAGGATATGCCGACCGCGACCCCGAGCAAGGCGAAGAAGCGGATGAAATGGGTCAGGGCCCAGGGCCGGATCGATCCGCCCGCCGCCGAATAGAGGCAGAGGCCGCCGAACGTGCCGATGGCGATGATCAGGAAGATCAGCTTCCAGGGCAATTGCGCGATCGGCGCCGGGACTAGCGAATTGGTGGTCATGCGCCGGGCGCCTTGCCGTTCGCCGCCAGCCACTGGTTGGCGCGGCGCTGCATGCGCTGGGCGACGTTGCCGCCCCAGGCTTCCTCCATCGGCAGCAGCGCCTGCATCGCCTTCTCCTTGTCGAAGAGATAGGTGAGCACGTCCTTGGCGACCGGCGCGGCGGCGCGCGATCCGCCCATGCCGTGCTCGATCACCACCGAGCAGGCGTAGCGCGGATTGTCGGTCGGGGCGAAGCAGACGAACAGGCCGTGGTCGCGATATTTCCAGTCGCCGCTCTGGCCGCGCTGGCCGCCCGTGATCCGGCGCACCTGGGCGGTGCCGGTTTTGCCGCCCATCGCGATGTCGGGGAAGGGAAGGCGGCTGCGGCCGGCGGTGCCGTCGCCGTTGACGACCTCCCACATCGCCTTGCGCACGGTTTCGAAATGTTCGGGCGGCGCGTCGATCGGGGCCGCCGCCTTGCCGGTGCCGATGAGGCGCGGATTGACGTCGCGCCCCGACGCGAGGCGGGCGGCCATCACCGCAAGCTGGAGCGGGTTCACGATCAGATAGCCCTGGCCGATCGACGCGTTGAGCGTGTCGGACGCGGTCCATTTCTGCTTGTATTTGCGCTGCTTCCACTCGCTGTCGGGGACGGTGCCGTAGCTTTGCGAGACCACTGGGAGGTCATATTTGACGCCGAGACCAAGCTTGCGCGCCATCACCGCGATCGTGTCGTAGCCGACCCGGTTGCCCATGGCGTAGAAATAGGAATTGCAGCTTTTGGCGATGGCGCGGTGCATGTTGACGCTGCCGTGGCGGCCGAGGCAACGGAAGAAGCGATTGCCGAGCCGCCAGCCGCCGCCGCAGAAGATGGTGTCGCTGGGATCGACGCCCGCGCCCTGCAGCGCCATCGCCACCATCGGCTTGATCGTCGAGCCCGGCGGGTAGAGCGCGTTCAGCGTCTTGTTGAGCAAGGGACGGCGCTCGTCCTCCGACAGCATCTTCCATTCGCTGGTGCTGATGCCGTCCGAAAAGGCGTTGGGATCGTAGGCCGGCATCGACGCCATGGCGAGAATGTCGCCCGTATGGCAGTCGAGCACGGTGCAGGAGCCCGATTCCTCGCCCATGCGGCGGGCGGCAAAGGCCTGGAGACCGGCGTCGATCGTGAGGGGCAGGGTGCCGCCGCTGGTGTCGCGGACCGAGGCAAGCTCGCGCACCAGCTTGCCGCGCGCGGTGACCTCGAGCCGCTTGGCGCCGGGTTTGCCGCGGAGCCTCTGCTCCATGACCTTCTCAAGCCCTTCCTTGCCGATCTTGAAGCCGGGCGTGATCAGGAGCGGGTTCTTCTCCTTCTGATATTCTTCCTTATTGGCGGCGCCGACATAGCCGACCAGATGGCCGACCGCGGCCCCCTCCGGATAGAAGCGGCTGAAGCCGCGCAGCGGCGCCACGCCCGGCATTTCGGGCAGGCGCAGCGTCACCGCCGCATATTTGTCGAACGGCAAATTCTCCGCGACCGCGACCGGCTGGTAGCCGGCCGCCAGCTTCAGCTCCTTATGGATGCGCTCGACCTCTTCGGGCGGGAGCGCGAGCAATTGGGCGAGCTGCGGGATGATCCGCTCGGGCTCTTTCAACTGGTCCGGGATGAGGTCGACGCGATAGTCGCTGCGGTTGATCGCGATCGGCTGGCCGTGGCGGTCGACGATCCAGCCGCGCCGCGGCGGCACAAGCACGAGCTGGAAGCGATTCTCCTCGGACAGCAGCTCGTAGCGTTCGTTCTCGGCGATCGAGATGTAGGAGAGCCGTCCGGCGAGCAAGACGGCGATGCCGGCCTGGAATCCGCCGAGCACCATGGCGCGCCGGGTGAAGGTGTAGCTTTGCGAATTTTCGGTGATGAGCGGGATGCCGCGCTTTCTCATCGCGACAGCCGCCATCGGTCGAGCGCCAGCACCAGCCGCGCGACCACCGGGAAGGCCAGGACCGACGCGATGAGCTGCGGGACCATGATCGTGAATTCGGCCGTGCTTCCCATCATCCGGCCGATCCACCAGCCGGCGAAGACGTAGCCGATGATCGCGAGCGAGGCGAAGAACCAGTCCATCCAGTAGTCGCGAAAGAGCAGGCGGCTGTCGAGAATATCGAAGGCGAGGAAGATGATCGTCCACAAAGCCATCGACTGGCCGAGCGGATGGCCGGCGACGAGATCGTTGAACAGGCCGAGCGGCAGCGCGGTGGTCGCCGACCACAATTCGGGCCGCAGCAGGCGCCAGGCGATCAGGACGAGAAAGGCGAAGTCGGGCACGATCGGCGAGCTGACGACGATCGGCAGCAGCACCAGCGTACAGGCGAAGATGGTGGAGACGATCGGCACATATTTGCGCCGCATCGTCTTGCGGTCATAGTCCCGCTGGGTGAGGGCGATGCGGCTCATGGCGCCGCGGCAGGGACCGGAGCGGGGGCAGGAGCAGGCACTGCCGCTTGCGGCTCGATCGGCTCGCTGGCTTCGGGCACGTAGATCTGCTGGACGATCGCGAAGTCGATCCGCGAGGGATCGGCGAGCGGACGCGCCACGGTGTCGTCGTGATCAACCTTGACCACGATCGCGACCGGAATTCCGGGCGCGTAGATGCCGCCGGTGCCCGAGGTCACGACGATGTCGCCGCGCTTGAACGGATTCTGTCCGACCTCGAGCGGCTTCAATTCGATCGTCCCGTCGCCGCGCCCGGTCGCCATCGCCGGCGTGCCGTCGCGCACGAGCTGGACCGGCACGTTGCTGGCGCCGTCGGTGACGAGCAGGACGCGGGAGGCGTAGCGGCCAGTTTCGACGATGCGGCCGATAATGCCCTCGGGCGCGCGCACCGGCTGGCCGATGCGGACCCCTGCGGACGACCCCGCCGAAAGGGTGGCGAGGCTGCGGCTGGTGTCGAAAGTCGAGCTGACGATGCGGCCGGTGGTGACGTCGTCGGTCACGTCGTGGGCAAGCTTCAGCAGGCGCTTCAGCCGCTTATTCTCGAACTCGATCGCGCGCGCCTCGACCAGCCGCTGGCGGCTTCCCTCCAGCTCTTTCTTGAGACCGTCATTCTGTGACGCTGCGACGAAATAGTTGGAGATGGAATCGCCCATGCCGGTGAAGAAGGTGACGACGCTGCGCCCGCCGGAACTGATCGGCGTCGTCACGTCGAGGGCGGCGCCCCGGAGCGCGCTGAAGCCGCGCGGGTCCACCGCCGCGACGACCAGCAGGAGCACTGCGAGCATCACGCCCCCGACGGCGACGACATAGCCGACAAACAGTCCGTATTGCGCCCTGCGGGAAAAGCCGGGGCGCCGTGTTTTTGGCGGCGCCATGTTTTGAATCCCGCCTTAGGCTGTCTGCAGCACGCCGCGGAAGATCTCTTCCTCGAGCGCCCGTCCGGTGCCGAGTGCGACGCAGGTCAGCGGGTCGTCGGCAACGGTGACGGGCAGGCCGGTCTCGTCGCGCAGCACTTCGTCGAGGCCCTGCAGCAGAGCGCCGCCGCCGGTCATCACGATGCCCTGGTCGACGATGTCGGCGGCCAGTTCCGGCGCCGTATTCTCGAGCGCGATGCGGACGCCTTCGACGATCGTGCCGACCGGCTCCGACAGAGCCTCGGCGATCTGGCGCTGGTTGATCGTGATTTCCTTGGGCACGCCGTTGACGAGGTCGCGACCCTTGATGTGGACGGTGAGGCCGTCGCCGTCGGCCGGCGGCTTGGCGATGCCGACTTGCTGCTTGATGCGCTCGGCCGTGGCTTCGCCGATCAGGAGGTTGTGGTTGCGGCGGACATAGGAGGAGATCGCCTCGTCCATCTTGTCGCCGCCGACGCGCACCGAAGTGGTGTAGGCGAGGCCGCGCAGCGAGAGCACGGCGACTTCGGTGGTGCCGCCGCCGATATCGACGACCATCGATCCGATCGGCTCGGTCACCGGCATGTCGGCGCCGATCGCGGCCGCCATCGGCTCCTCGATCAGCCAGACCTGCGAGGCGCCGGCGTTGGAGGCGGCGTCGCGGATCGCGCGGCGCTCGACCGAGGTCGAACCCGAGGGAACGCAGATCACGATCTCGGGCCAGCGCGGGAAGCGGCGCTTGCCGTGGACCTTCTGGATGAAATGCTTGATCATCTGCTCGGCGACGTCGATGTCGGCGATAACTCCGTCGCGCAGCGGCCTGATCGCCTCGATCTGGTCCGGGGTCTTGCCCATCATCAGCTTGGCGTCGTCGCCGACCGCCTTGACGCGCTTGACGCCGTTCAGCGTCTCGATCGCGACGACCGACGGCTCGTTGAGCACGACGCCGCGGCCACGGACATAGACGACCGTGTTGGCGGTGCCGAGGTCAATCGCCATGTCATGGGACGGAAACTTCAGAAAACGCATAAAGGACATCGTCGCAGGTCTCGCTTCCTAGTATCGCGGCGCGCCCAGCCGATGCCTCGGCCTCCGCCCGTGTATAGCTCTATAGGGTGCCCCCGGCGGCTGCGTCCACAAAATCACTTGACCCTGAAAAATTTAGTTAAGGACGGTCGCGGGAGGCCGGCAATTGGTTTAGGCCCTGATTCATGTCAATACGGCGATTGCCCGAACATCTGGTTAACCGCATCGCCGCCGGTGAAGTGGTGGAAAGACCGGCCAGTGCGTTGAAAGAGCTGGTTGAAAACGCGATCGACGCGGGCGCGACGCGGGTCGCGGTGACGCTGTCGGGCGGGGGAATCGGCCGCATCGAAGTGGCCGACGACGGCTGCGGCATGAGCCCTGCCGAAATGGCGCTGGCGCTCGAGCGGCACGCCACCTCCAAGCTGCCCGACGACGCCATCGAAAATGTCGCCACTCTGGGCTTTCGCGGCGAGGCTTTGCCCTCGATCGCCAGCGTCGCCCGGCTGACGGTGGAGAGCCGCGCGCGCGGCGCCGACGGTTGGAGCCGCGCCGTCGACAATGGCATTGTCGTGCGCGAGGGGCCGGCCGCTTTGCCGCCGGGCACGCGGATCACGATCGAGGATCTGTTTGCTCGTGTGCCGGCGCGCCGCAAATTCCTGCGCTCCGAACGGTCCGAATATGCCGCCTGCCTCGACGTCGTGAAACGGCTGGCCATGGCCCGGCCCGATATCGGCTTCAGCGTCGAGCATGACGGCCGCCGCAGCCTCGCGGTTCAGCCGGGCGAGGACCGACCCGCCCGCGTCGCCGGCCTCACCGACCGCGGCCTCGCCGACAACAGCGTCGGGGTCGATTACGAGCGCGGCGGGGCGCGGCTGGGCGGAGTCGCCGGCCTGCCGACCTTCAACCGCGGCGTCGCCGACCATCAATATCTGTTCGTGAACGGCCGGCCGGTGAAAGACCGGCTGCTGATCGGCGCGGTCCGCGCCGCCTATCAGGACATGCTCGCGCGCGACCGCCATCCGATCGTCGCCCTGTTCATCGATCTGCCGGGCGCCGAGGTCGACATCAACGTCCATCCCGCCAAGACCGAGGTGCGCTTCCGCGACCCCGGCAATATCCGCGGGCTGATCGTCGGCGGCCTGCGACACGCGCTCGATGCGGCGGGGCACCGCAGCGCCCAGCATCCCTCGGCCGCGGCGCTCGGCAATTGGGTGGGGTCAGCGGATCAACCCCGTCATGCCCGCGAAAGCGGGAATCCCGGTTTTGCATCCTATTGGCCGGGTGCCGAAAGCGGGACCCCGGCTTTCGCGGGGGCGGCGCAGGGGGCGGTGTGGGATCGCCACGCCGATTACCTCCCGCAAGCCCGTGCCGAGGCCGCGGTTCAGCCGCCGCCGGCCTCTGTCCAATACCCGCTCGGCGTCGCCCGGGGCCAGGTGGCGGCGACCTATATCGTCGCCGAGGCCGAGGACGGGCTCGTCATCGTCGACCAGCATGCCGCCCACGAGCGGCTCGTGCTCGAGCGGATGCGCAAGGCGATGGCCAATGGCGGCGTCGCCCGCCAGGCCTTGCTCCTGCCCGAAGTGGTCGAGCTCGACGAGGTTGCCTGCGACCGGCTCGAGGCGCGCGCGGAGGAACTGGCCGAGATGGGATTGGAGCTCGAGCGGTTCGGCGCCAAGGCGGTGCTGGTCCGCGCGACGCCGGCCTTGCTCGGGCAGGGCGACATTCGCGGCTTGGTCACCGACCTCGCCGACGAGATCGGCGCCTATGACGAGGCTTTGAGCCTGAAGGAGAAATTGGACCATGTCGCGGCGACCATGGCCTGCCACGGCTCGGTCCGCGCCGGCCGCCTGCTCTCGGTCGCCGAGATGAACGCCCTGCTGCGCGAGATGGAGGTGACGCCGCATAGCGGCCAGTGCAACCACGGCCGCCCGACCTGGGTGAAAATGTCCCATGGCGATATCGAGAAACTGTTCGGCCGGAAATAACTGGCCGCGACCTCAGCCCGCAGGCGGCTTCAAGGCGCGCAGCCGCGCTCCGACCTCCTCGATCGGTTGTGCGGCGGCCTCGGCGCGCGAGCGCCTGAGGCGCGGATAGCCGGCTTCGGCGTCGGCGAGCAGTTCCTTGACGAAGCTGCCGCTGCGGACCTCGCGCAGGATGCGGCGCATCTCGGTGCGGGTCTCGGCCGTGACGATCCGGCTGCCGCCCTTCAGCGCGCCGAATTCGGCGGTATTGGAGATCGCTTCGCGCATCCCGGCAATGCCTCGCGCGTAGATCAGGTCGGCGATCAGTTTCACCTCGGTCAGGCATTCGAAATAGGCGATTTCGGGCGAGAAGCCGGCATCGGTCAGCGTCTCGAACCCGGCTTGGATCAATTCGGGGATCGCGCCCCACAGCACGGCCTGCTCGTTGAACAAATCGGCCTCGCATTCCTCGCCGAAGCTCGTCTCGAGCATGCCGATGCGGCCGCTGCCGAGCGCCGCCGCATAAGCGAGGGCGAGAGGGCGGGCGCCGCCGGTGGCATCCTGATGGACCGCGAACAGGGCGATCAGGCCGCTGCCCTTCACATATTCGTCGCGCAGCGCCGTACCGGGCCCCTTGGGAGCGACCAGGACGACGTCGAGATCGGCGCGCGGACGGATCAGATTGAAATGAACGCTGAGCCCGTGAGCGAAGACCAAAGCCGCGCCTTGGCGAAGGTGGGGCGCCAGCGCTTCGTCGTAGAGCCGCGCCTGGTCTTCGTCGGGAAGCAGCAGAACGGCGACGTCGCACCAGGCCGCGGCCTCGGCCGGAGTCGTCACGTCGAACCCGTCGTCGCGCGCCCTGGCGGCGCTCGGCGCGCCTTCGCGCAAGGCGATCCGCACCGCGCCGACGCCGCTGTCGCGCAGGTTGAGCGCCTGCGGCCGTCCCTGATTGCCGTAGCCGAACACCGCGACCTTCCTGTCGGCGATCGCTGCCGGGTCGGCATCCTGGTCGAAATAAGCGCGCATCAATCCCTCCCGGCGGCTGCGAGGCGCGCTACGGCATCCGCGACGCCCCCGCAATCGAGCGCATCGCAAAAACGCGGCCAATCCGCCGGCGGCTGGTGCGCGAACCAGGTATATTGGCGCTTGGCGTAGCGCCGCGTCGCCATCCGGCCCGCCGCCAGCGCGTCCTCCCGCTCGAGATCGCCGGCGAGGAAGGCCGCGATCTCCCGCACGCCGATCGCGCGCATCACCGGCAAAGCCGGGTCGAGGCCGCGGCCGACCAATACGCGCACTTCGGCGAGCCCATCTTCGCTCATCATGGTTTCGAAGCGGCGGTCGCAGCGTTCGTAGAGCCAGTCGCGCGGCGGCAGCAGGATCAGCGGCACGAGCCCGATGCGGTCCTTGATGCCGCCGACCTTTTCCTCCTGCCATTGCGCCAGCGGCCGCCCGGTCGAGCGGACGACTTCGAGCGCGCGGGCGACGCGGGTCGTATCGGTCGGGCGCAGCCGCGCCGCCGCGTCCGGGTCCTCGGCCGCGAGGGCGGCGTGCGATTCGGCGACCGGCAGGGCGCGGACTTGCGCGCGGATCTCCGGATCGATCGGCGGGACGGGCGCGATCCCTTCGAGCAGGGTGCGCAGATAGAGGCCAGTGCCGCCGACCAGGATCGGCAGCCGCCCGTCGCCATGCGTCTCGTCGATCGCGTCCCTGGCGTCGGCGGCCCAGTCCGCGGCCGAGCAGGGCAGGGCGCCGTCGCGCGTGCCGTAGAGACGATGCGGCGCGCGCGCCTCCTCGTCCGCGCTCGGCCGGGCCGAAACCAGGCAGAGATCGCGATAGACCTGGGCGCTGTCGGCATTGATGATCGTGCCGCGCGCACGCTCGGCGAGCGCCAGTGCCAGTGCGGACTTGCCGCTGGCCGTCGGCCCCGCAATAAGCGCGACCCTTGGTAAGGACGAAGACATGTTCATTGCGACCCTGATAGCAGCCCAGCGGCTTTCGAGCGGGGATATTTCTACCGCGGAGGACGCGCTGCGCGCCGCCGGCATCGAGCCGATGGGGCGGAGCTGGGTCCAGCAGGACCAGGCCTGCGACCTGCTCTTCTCGGCCGACCCCACCACCGCCCGCGGCGCGATCGAGGGGCTGTTCCGCGGCGTCGACACGATCGTCCAGGGCGAGGCGGGCCGCCGCAAGAAATTGCTGATCGCCGACATGGATTCGACGATGATCACGATCGAATGCATCGACGAGCTGGCCGATTATGCCGGGCTCAAGGCGGAGATTTCCGAAGTCACCGAGCGCGCGATGCGCGGCGAGATCGATTTCGAGGGCGCGCTGCGCGGCCGCGTCGCCCTGCTCCAGGGACTAGACGAGGCGATGATCGACCGCTGCCGCGCCGAGCGGGTGAAGCTCATGCCCGGCGCCAGGGCCTTGGTGCAGACGATGAAGCGCGACGGCGCCTACTGCCTGCTCGTTTCCGGCGGCTTCACGCGCTTTGCCGATCCGGTTGCCGAGGAGATCGGCTTCGACCGCGCGATCGCGAACAGGCTCGATATCGCGGCCGGCAGGCTCGTCGGAACGGTCGGCGAGCCGATCGTCGGCGCGGCGACCAAGCGCCAGGCGCTGATCGACGCGGCGGCCGCGCGCGGGATCGAACTCACTGACACGCTCGCGGTCGGCGACGGCGCCAACGACATTCCGATGATCGAGGCGGCCGGCCTCGGCGTCGCCTATCGCGCAAAGCCCAAGGTCGCCGCCGCAGCGCCGGCGCGAATCGAGTTCAACGATCTTACTGCCCTGCTGTTCGCGCAGGGCTATGCGCGGAGCGAGTGGGCGCAATAGCCCCCGCGCTTCAGGCGGCGGGGCGGCTCATGTCGGCGGTGATCGCGGCGAGGGCGAAGGCCACCGAACGCTCGCCGGTCTCGAACCCCAAGGCGATCCCGTCCGGCGCGAACGCGCGCACGACGGCGGCGATCGTCCCCGCTTCGGGATGATGCAGTTCGACCGCGGTGCCGAGCGGCGGCCGCGCGTTGGTCTCGAGGAAGGCGCCGACGGCGGAGATGTCGCGCAGGGCGGCCGGCGCCGGCTGGTCGGCGATCAGCACGCACATGCGGCGGCGCCGCCAGCGCGAGGCCATTGGCTGCGCATCGCTGAACTTCCGCTTTGCGCTCATCCCGCATTCCCCCGAATCCCTGTGTGGGCGCGAAAATAGCGACCGCCGGGATTAGGAATGATTAAGCGGCAGGGTTAAGGCGCGACAGGGAAACAGGCCTGGCCCGCGGCCTTGGCGGCGGCGCACAGCTTGTCGGCGGCGGCGCGGCTGGCGAGCGGCCCCACCCGGAGGCGGGTGAACTTGCCGGCCGCTTCGTAGCTCGGCTGCATGCCCGAAAGCGCCCCGATCTTCTTGCTCAGCGCCGCCCATTGGCCCTGCGCCGCGCTGGCGCTGCCATAAGCGCCGAGCTGGACGCGCCAGCCGCCGGCGACGGCCGGGGCAGGGGCCGGCTTGGGCGAAGCCGCGGCCGGCTTCGTGGCCGGCACCGCGCCGGCCACGCGCGCGGGCTTGGCGGCGGCGGCGGCATTGGCGCGCGCGACCTGCGCCGGCGTCGGCGATTTCGCGATGTCCGGGCGGTCGATCTGGGCGAGCAGGGCGATGCCCTTCTTGCGATCGCCTTCGGACATATATTTGTCCATCTGCGCCAGGCTCTCGGCGGCAGGGGCGAGGCCGGCCGAGGCAGCGCTGGTCATCAACGCGTAAGCGCGCGGCCAATCCTTGGCGACGACGTCGCCGTTGAACAAAGCGGTGCCGTACAGATAGCGCGCGCGCGGATTGCCGCGCTCGGCCGCTTTCTTGAGCAGGGGCATGGCCGCGGAGCGATTGCCGTTCTGAAACATGATGACGGCGAGATTGGCCTGGGCCTGCTCATGCTTCTGCGCCGCGGCCTTCTCGAACCAGCTCTGCGCGATCTTGAGGTCCTGCGGGACGCCGAGCCCGAGCTTATAGGCCTGGCCCATATTGAACTGCGCGTCGGCATTGCCCTTGTCGGCGAGCGGGCGCCATTCCTTGACCGCGCCGACATAATTCTTGGCCTGCCACAGGTCGACGCCCGTCTTGACGTCCGCGGCGGCCGGGACGGAGGCAAAGGCGGCCAGCATCGTTGCGGCAACGATCCACGAACGGCGTTCCAACTTCATATGATCCTCCCCCACGGGCGCTGTAGCTCCGCATCCCTACGCCAGAAGCGTTAACGCGTTCTTTAGATAAAAATCAGAGTGTTGGCCATGGCCAGCCTGCGGGGGAAGCCTGAGTTAACCAGATTTTAGCAGCCACGGGCGCATTTCGTCGGGCTGAAGTACGAGATCGAGGGGAAAACATGCGCGTTCTGGCACTGTCGTCGCAAAAAGGCGGGTCCGGCAAGACGACGCTTTCCGGCCATCTGGCCGTGCAGGCCCAGCTCGCCGGCCAGGGTCCCGTCTGCCTGATCGACATCGACCCGCAGGGCTCGCTGGCCGATTGGTGGAACGAGCGCGAATCCGAAATGCCGGCTTTCGCCCAGACCACGGTGGCCCGCCTCGCCGCGGACCTCGAGGTGCTGCGGCAGCAGGGCTTCCGACTCGCCGTCATCGATACTCCGCCGGCGATCACCATGGCGATCCAGAGCGTCATCCAGGTTGCCGAGCTGATCGTTATCCCGACCAGGCCGAGCCCGCACGATCTGCGCGCCGTCGGCGCCACCGTCGATCTCTGCGAGCGCGCCGGAAAGCCGCTCATCTTCGTCGTCAACGCGGCGACGCCCAAGGCCAAGATCACCTACGAAGCCGCCGTCGCTCTCTCGCAGCACGGCACGGTCGCTCCCGTCACGCTCCATCACCGCACCGATTATGCCGCCTCGATGATCGACGGCCGCACGGTCATGGAGGTCGATCCCAAGGGCAAGTCGGCCAACGAGGTCCGCGAGCTCTGGGATTACATCTCCGACCGGCTCGAGAAGAATTTCCGCCGCACCGTCTTTGCCGCACCCGGCGCGATGCCGATGCAGGCCGTCGCGCCGCGCCCCGCCGGGGGCTTTGGTCGTCGGGTCGTCGGTTAAACGGAGCGTTGCGTGATGAGTGAACCCAGGACTTTCGCCTCGCTGTCGTCCGGCCTGCTCGCCCGCAAGGGTGCAGCCAAGCCGGCCATGCGTCCACAGGGCTTCGGCCAGATGGGCATGGGATTAGAAGATCTCGGCTGGAACGACATGGGCTACGCCGCCGGCGCGCCCGAATTCGATCCGCACCCGCAGGAAATCGAACGCGTCCCGAGCAAGATTTCGGCGCTGACGCCGGCGCCGCGCGGTGCCTCCGAGCAGAGCGAGGAGCAAGCGCCGCCTCAGGTCGTCGAGCAGCAGCGCGCGATCGCCGCCAGCTTCGGCGACGAGGAGCCGGTCGAGGCGGACGAACCACAGTCGACCGCCGCCGTGGTGCCGATGGCGCCGCGCCGTCGCGCCGCACCGGCTCGTGCCAAGGATGAGATGCCGGCGAGGGCCAAGGCGGCCTTCACGCTGCGCCTCGATCCCGACCGGCATCTGCGCCTGCGCCTCGCCGGCGCGATGACGCGCCGTTCGGCCCAACATATCGTCAGCGAGGCGCTCGACAATTTCCTCGAGACGCTGCCCGAGCTCGACACGGTGGCCAAGCAGCTGCCGGCCCAGGCGGGCAAGCGGAACTAGCGGAGTGAATGGCATGAACAATATGGCAGTGAAGATCGCCGCTTCGGGCCTCCTCCTCGGGGTGACCACGATCGGCTGCACGCCGAGCAGCCAGGTGCGTCCCGTGAACCTGTCCGCCAAGGCGCCCAAGGCCGGCCAGGGTGCCCCGAAGGCTTATGCGCTCGCCGAGCAGGCGATGCGCCAGGGCGATTTCGCGACCGCTCTCACCCATGCCGAAAATGCCGTGGCGGCCGCGCCCAACGATGTCGGCTACCGCATGTCGCTCGCCGATATCTATCTGAAGAACGGGCGTTTCGCCTCCGCCGAGACGACCTTCTCAGACGTTCTGACGCTCAATCCGGGCAATGTGCGCGCCACGCTGAACCTCGCTTTGGTCCAGATCGCGCTGGGCAAGAATTACGCCGCCATCGTCCAGATCGACCGCCTGGCGGGCAGCGCTCCAGCCGGCGACGTCGGTCTCGCTTATGCGCTTGCCGGCCAGCCGCAGCGTGCGATCGAGATGCTCGAGACCGCCGCGCGCGAGCAGAATGCCGACGGACGCACCCGCCAGAATCTGGCCTTGTCCTACGCCCTCGCCGGCGACTGGGAGAAGGCTCGCGTCACCGCGGCGCAGGACATTTCTCCGGCCGAACTCAATGACCGCCTGTCGCAGTGGGCGAGCTTTGCCCAGCCGACCGCCGCCTGGACCCAGGTTGCCGGCCTGCTCGGCGTGACGCCGGCCGAGGATCTCGGCCAGCCGACCCGACTCGCGCTCGCGCCGGTTGTTTCGCCGGACGTGCAGCTTGCCGCCGCTCCGGCGCCTGCGCCGGTCGAGGTCGCCCAGGCCGAAACCCAGCCGCCGGCTTCCGAGCCGGTCCCGGCATCCATTTACGCCGCCGCCGCCCAGTCGCTGGTCGTGCCGGCCGCGCCGGTGATCCAGGCCTCGGCCGAAATCGCCCCGGCCCCGATCCCGGCCTTCGTGCCGCGCAAGGCGCCGCGCATTGCCGGCGCGATGCAGATGAAGGCCGAGCGCGCCGCGAAGACCGGCCGCTATGTCGTGCAGATCGGCGCCTACCGGTCGGCCGGACAGGTCGAAACCGCCTGGACGCGCGCGCACAAGCGCTACGACCTGGCAGAGCTCGAGCCGCTCAGCACCACCGTCTCCATTCCGGGCCGCGGCACGTTCCATCGCCTGTCGGTCTCGGGCTTCGAGACTCCGCGCGAAGCGTCGCAGGTCTGCGGCACGATCCGCGCCAAGGGCGGCGCCTGCTTCGTCCGCGTCACCGCGGGCGACGCGCCGGTGCGCTGGGCCTCGCGCAACGCGCGCACCGCCTGAACTGACACTTCAATTATGGGGCAGGGGCGGCTTCGGCCGCCCCTTTTTCATGCGTCGCGGCGGGTGCGCGTCAGCACGTCGAGGCAGGCCATGCGCACGGCCACGCCCATCTCGACCTGCTCGAGGATGACCGAGCGCTCGGGGTCGTCGGCGACGTCCCCGTCGATCTCGACACCGCGATTCATCGGGCCCGGGTGCATGACGATGGCGTGGGGCGCGGCCAGCGCCAGCCGGGCGCGCGTCAGCCCGTAGAGGCTGTGATAGTCGCCGAGCGAGGCGGAGACCGCTTCTTCCATCCGCTCGCGCTGGATGCGCAGCATCATGACGACGTCGGCACCGGCGACGCCTTGCTCGAAGTCGGTGAAGGCCTCGACTCCGACCGGCAGTTTGTCCGGCAGCAACGCTTCCGGACCCACGATCCGCACTTCGGCGCCCAGAGCGGGCAGCGAGCGCAGGTTCGAGCCGGCGACCCGGCTGTGGCGGACGTCGCCGCAGATCGCGATCTTCAGGCCCTCGATCCGGCCGAAGCGGCGGCGAATGGTGAGCGCGTCGAGCAGGGCCTGGGTCGGATGCTCGCCGCGGCCGTCGCCGGCATTGATCACCGGGCAGCCCATCACGGCCGCAACGTCGCGGGCCGCGCCATTGGCCTCGTGGCGGATGACGAGCACGTCGGGGCGCATCGCGTTCAGCGTCAGCGCCGTGTCGATCAGGCTCTCGCCCTTCTTCACGCTGGAGGCGGCGACGTGGAAGTTGGCGACCTGCGCGCCGAGCCTCTTGCCGGCAATCTCGAACGAGAAGAGCGTGCGGGTTGAGTTTTCGAAGAAGGCGTTGACCTGGGTGAGGCCGGTAAGGCGGCTATCCTGCTTGCGCGCGCCGCGATTGAATTCGACCCACTGCTCGGCCTCGTCGAGGAGAAAGCGGAGATCGTCTGCGGAAAGGCCCTCGATGCCGAGGAGGTGGCGGTGCGGAAAGGCTGTGGACATCGAGCTTCGCTCTAGGGCCACAGCCTTCCCGCCTCAAGCCGTCAGCTGCCCGCCTTCAAATGGGTGTCGAGGAATTTGCGATAGGCTTCCGACGCCGAAACCCGGTTGGCCTTGCGCAGGAAGCCGTGGCCCTCGTCCGGAAAGACGAGATATTCGACCGGGACGTTGTTCGCCTTCACCGCCGCGACAAGCTCGTCGCTCTCGACCTTCAGCACGCGCGGATCGTTCGCGCCCTGCACCACCAGCAGCGGCTTGACGATATTCTTGGCGTGGAACAGCGGCGAGATTCGGCGGTGGCGCTCGGCGTCGGTCTTGGGATCGCCCATCTCGTCATAGAGCGACTCGCGGAACGAGGCCCACCAGGGCGGGATCGACTCGAGCGTGCGGACCCAATTGGTCACGCCGAAGATGTCGATGCCCGCGTCGAACACCTGCGGCTCGAACGCCAAAGCCGCGGCGACCATGTAACCGCCATAGGAGCCGCCGACGATGCCGATCGCGTCGTCGGACACCCAGTCGAGCCCCTGGAGGAAGGCCTTGGACGCGACCACGTCCTTCAGATCGACGTCGCCATGCTTTTTGTCGTCGAGGTGGAAGAAGGTCTTGCCGTAGCCCGACGAGCCGCGATTGTTGATCGCGTAGACCGCGTAGCCGTTGTTCACGAGGTGCTGGATCTGGGCCGAATAGCCGCGCCGGCTCTGGCCGCCCGGCCCGCCATGGACCCAGACCAAAGCCGGTACCTTGTTGGTCGCGCTCGCCTCGCGCGGCTTGTAGAGAATGCCGGGCACTTCGAGGCCGTCATAGCTCTTGAAGCGCGCCACCGTCGCCTCGACCAGCTGGTTCTCGTCGATCGCCGGGTTGAGCGCCGTGGTGAGACGCCGCGCCTGGCCGGTGGCGAGGTCGGCGACGAAGATATCGGACGGCGACGTATCGGAGGCGACCGTGAAGGCGATCCTCTTCTCGTCCCGGTCGAAGCGGACCGCGCCGACGTCGCCTTCGGGCAGGCCCTTGAGCGCGACGACCTTCCCATTCTTGTCCTGAATGGTGAGCCTGGTCGACCCGTCCGCGTTGAGCGCCGAGATGCGGTAGCGGCCCGAGGGCGAGTAGGAGACGGCCATCACGTCCCAGTCGGCCGCGATCATCGGCTTCTCCGCGCCGGTCGCGATGTCATAGGCCCAGGCCTGGTTGAACTCGCCGGCTTCGTTGGTGGCGTAGACGAGCGTCTTGCCGTCGGGCGTGAAATCGTAGACGCCGTAGCTGACATTGCCCTCATGCGGGGTCAGCAGCTTGGGCGCGCCGCCGGCGGCAAGATCGACCAGATAGAGGTTGTTGTCGGCGCTGGTCCGTTCCTTCACCAGAGCGACGTAGCGACCGTCGCTGCTGATCGCGCCGACCGCATAGCCGTCATTCTGGAAGACCGGCTTCTTGGCGTAGGTGGCGGCATCATAAGCGTAGATGTCGAACATCTTCGGGTCGCGCTCGTTGCTGGTCAGCCAGAAGGTCTTGCCGTCCGCGCTCCAGCCGAGGAAATCGGCCTTGACCTTGTCGCCGGGCGTCAGGTCGCGAACCGTCCCGTCGGCCAGCCGCACATAGACATGGCTGAGCTCGTTGCCGCCCTGGTCCGAAGTGAACAGGATGCGGTCGTCCTTCGGAAAGTAGCTGGCGGGAAAGATCGCATTGTCCTTCGATCCGGTCAGCATCGCCGGCGCGCCGCCCGAGACGGGCAGGGCGTAAGCATTGAACACGCCCGATTTGTCGCTGCGCACCAGGATCGATTTGCCGTCGGCCGAGAAACCGAAGCCGGCCGGCGCGGCGAGCCCGAAGGCGGTGGTGTCGTAAAAGGCCTGCGCCGAGTAACGCGGCAGCTGGGACGGGGCGGGGGCCGTTGCCTGCGCGGAAGTCTGGGCGTGGGCCACGCCGCCGAGCGCGAAGCTGGCGGATGCGAGCAAAAGGGCTGTCGTGAAGCGCATGGTTCCTCCCCCGTGTGTTATCTGACTATATCAGTAACATCAGGCCGAGGCTAAGGCCAGCGCAAAGCTGTCGTCTAATGATCCCCGAAGGGTCAGCCCATCGTCAGGCCGTCGATCGCGCCCTGCAGGATGTAGGCCGCGGCCATCTTGTCGACCAGCTCGGCGCGGCGGGCCCGGCTGGCGTCGGCGTCGAGCAGGGTGCGGGTCACGGCCTGGGTCGACCAGCGCTCGTCCCACAGCAGGACCGGCAGGCCGAGCGAATCGAGATTGCGGGCGAAGGCGCGGGTGGACTGGGTACGGGGACTGTCGCTGCCGTCGAGGTTGAGCGGGAGCCCGACGACGATCCCCGTCACGTTCTGGGCCGCCGCCAGCGCTTTCAGCCTGGCGAGATCGGCCGTGAACTTGGTCCGCTTGATGAGCTCGGCGGCGGTCGCGATCGTCCAGCCCGAATCGCACAAGGCAACGCCGATCGTCTTGGTTCCGACATCGAGCCCGAGCAGGCGGCCGCCCATGGGCAGCGCCTCGCGAAATTCGCCGAGGGCGCTGGTGATCATGATTGGTGGAACTTCGTCAGCCGCGCCTCGGCGTCGGCGCGCAAATTCGCCCAGAACAAAGCGTAATCGTAGACGTGGTAATTGTTGCCCGGCAGCACATAGGGGCCGAGCTCGGGATCGTCCTCGCCGATCAGCAGGAAGCCGCGAACGTCGCAGCGCGCCGGCACCGCCGCCTTGACCAGCTTGGCCTGGGTGAGATCGCCGTTGGGCACCAAAGTGCCG
The DNA here is from genome assembly GCF_035594035.1 of Sphingomonas sp. LY54. NCBI lineage: Bacteria > Pseudomonadati > Pseudomonadota > Alphaproteobacteria > Sphingomonadales > Sphingomonadaceae > Sphingomonas > Sphingosinicella wutangchuni. The sequence continues at coordinate 487,319 of NZ_CP141588.1, read as the reverse complement.
AGATTGCGCTCCGGGCCGGCCGCGCCGCCGGCGGCGCCGGTCAGCGGATTGACGCACAGCATCGGCGAACCGACGCGCGGCGTGCCGTCGGGCGCGACCGAGGCGTCGTAGACGTCGGTCACCATCTTAGGGTCGGCCGGTTCGGCAAAGCTTTGGAAGGCGACGATGCATCCGGCCTGGTCGCTGGTCTCGCAGGCGGGCAGGCCGAGCGTCTTCAAGTCGGCGGTGACCGAAACCGGCCAGCCGATCACATAGGCGGCGGCGATGCGCTTCGCCTCCGGCCGCCCCGCGATCCGCTCGCGCAGCAGGCGGGTGAGGTGCAGGCTGCCCTGGCTGTGCGCCGCGAGGATGATCGGGCGGTCGGCGGGCGCCTCCTTCAGGAACGCCTCGAACGCGGCGAGCACGTCCCTGTAGGCAAAGGCGAGCGCCTTTTGGGCGTCCTCGTGGCTGGTCAGGAAGGCGCCGAACGTCGCCTGGCGATATTTCGGCGCCCAGATCGCGCCAATGCCGTTGAAGGCGCTCGCCTGGCTGCGCACGAACAAAGCCGCGCGCTGCTGGGAATCGGGGTGGTCGAGCGGCGCGTTCCAGTGCGAGCGCTCCAGATAGGAGGTCGGATGGACGAAGAAGACCGAGGCCTTGGGCGGCGTCGGCGGCGCGGCCGGTTCGGCGGACGGTTCCGGCGCGTCGCCCTGCGGCTCGGAGTCGGCCGGGCCGAAACCCTCGGGCAGCCACAAGGCCGGATTGTCGGCGATGTCGGGCCGTGCGATCCACATCGCGGCGTCGGCATAGGTCGGGCCCTCGGGCGGAGCGGCCTCCTCCTCGAACGCGATGGTCGGCACCATCGTCGCCTTCATCAGGTCCATCTGGAAGATGCGATAGGCAATCGCGCCGGCGATGACCAAGATCGTCAGCCCCGCAACCACCCACAGAAAACGCCGCGCCAGCATCAGTCTCTCCGAACAAACGAGGTGCGCTCCAACAGCATGCCGCCGCATCTTTCAAGTCGGGATTGCCGGCGGGAGTGGCAGAAGCGGATTGAAGCGCCCGCGGGCGGATGCTAGCGGCCCTGTCCATGTCCGTCGACACCGCAACCGTCCGCCATATCGCCAAGCTCGCCCGGCTCGCCGTCACCGACGCCGAGGTCGAGGCCCTGGTGCCCGAACTCAACAACATTCTCGGCTGGGTCGAGCAGCTGCGCGAGGTCGACGTCGACGGCGTCGAGCCGATGACCGCAGTCATCGCCAACCAGCTGCGCCTGCGCGACGACGTCGTCTCCGACGGCGGCAAGCGCGACGAGGTGCTCGCCAATGCGCCCGTCGCCGAACATGGCTTCTTCGCCGTTCCCAAGGTTATCGAATAGTGAGCAATCTGACCGATCTCGGCATCGCGGGTCTCCGCGACGGCTTCCGCAACGGCGACTTCTCGGCGCGCGAGGCGGCCGACGCCTTCAACAATGCGGTGGAGAAGGGGCGTGCGCTGAACGCCTTCATCGTCGAAACCCCCGACCATGCGATCGCCGCGGCCGAAGAGGCCGACCGCGATCGCGGTCAGGGCGAGTTCAAGCCGCTGGCCGGTGTGCCGCTCGGCATCAAGGATTTGTTCGCGACCAAGGGCGTCCAGACCGCCTCGGCGAGCAAGATCCTGGAGGGCTTCAAGCCGACCTACGATTCGACGGTGAGCGGCAAATTGCTCGCCGCCGGCGCCGGCATGCTCGGCAAATTGAATATGGACGAATTCGCGATGGGCTCCTCGAACGAGACCAGCGCGTTCGGCAACGTCATCTCGCCGTGGCGCCGCAAGGACGGCGGCAATGCCGCTTTGACCCCGGGCGGCTCGTCGGGCGGCTCTGCGGCCGCGGTCGCGGCCCGCATCGTCCCCGGCGCCACCGGCACCGACACCGGCGGCTCGATCCGCCAGCCCGCCGCCTTCGTCGGCATCAGCGGCATCAAGCCGACCTACGGGCGCTGCTCGCGCTGGGGCATGGTGGCCTTCGCCTCGTCGCTCGACCAGGCCGGCCCGATGGCGCGCGACGTGCGCGACTGCGCGATCATGCTCGAAGTGATGAGCGGCTTCGATCCCAAGGACTCGACCTCGCTCAACCTCGAGGTCCCCAAGTGGGAGCAGAACCTCTCCAGCGACATTCGCGGCAAGCGCATCGGCATCCCGAAGGAATATCGGATCGACGGCGTTCCGGCCGAAATCGACGCGGTGTGGGAGCAGGGCATCCAGTGGATGCGCGACGCCGGCGCCGAGATCGTCGAGGTCTCGCTGCCGCACACCAAATATGCGCTGCCGACCTACTACATCATCGCGCCGGCCGAGGCGTCTTCGAACCTCGCCCGCTATGACGGCGTGCGCTACGGCCAGCGCGTCGCGCCGGAAAATGGCAGCCTCGACGACATGTACAGGGCGACCCGCGCCGCCGGTTTCGGCGCCGAGGTGAAGCGCCGCATCATGATCGGCACCTACGTGCTCTCGGCGGGCTTCTACGACGCCTATTTCAACCAGGCGCAGAAGGTGCGGGCGCTGATCGCGCGCGACTTCGCCCGCGTGTTCGAGGACGTCGACCTGCTGCTGACCCCGACCGCGCCGTCGGCGGCGTTTGGGCTCGGCGAAAAGATGGATGATCCGCTCGCCATGTATCTGAACGACGTGTTCGCGGTTCCCGCGAGCCTCGCCGGCCTTCCGGCCATGTCGGTCCCGGCCGGGCTCGACGGGCAGGGGCTGCCGCTCGGGCTGCAACTGATCGGCCGCGCGCTCGACGAGCAGAGCGTGCTCAACGCGGCACTGGCGTTCGAGGAACGGGCCGGCTTCGTCGCCCGTCCGGAGGCATGGTGGTGAGCATGATCCGGCTCGCGCCGTTCGCCCTGAGCCTGTCGAAGGGCTCTTCTTCTTCTCTTCCTAAGGAAGGGCAGGGCTTCGACAGGCTCAGCCCGAACGGGATCTCGCTATGAGCAGCTATCGCATTCAGGGCGCCACCGGCGAATGGGAGGTCGTGATCGGCCTCGAAGTCCATGCCCAGGTGACTTCCAACGCCAAGCTCTTCTCGGGGGCGTCGACCGAGTTCGGCGCCGAGCCCAATACCCAGGTGAGCCTGGTCGATGCGGCGATGCCGGGCATGCTGCCCGTGCCCAACCAGGAGTGCGTCCGCCAGGCGGTGCGCACCGGCATGGCGCTCGACGCGCAGATCAATCCCTGGTCGCGCTTCGACCGGAAGAACTATTTCTACGCGGACCTTCCGCAGGGCTACCAGATCTCGCAGCTCTACCACCCCATCGTGGGCGAGGGCGCGATCGAGATCATCCTGGACGAGAAGGATGAAAGCTCGGCCAAGACGATCGGCATCGAGCGCATCCATATCGAGCAGGATGCCGGCAAGCTGATGCACGACCAGCATCCGAGCTTCTCCTATGTCGATCTCAACCGCTCGGGCGTCGCCTTGATGGAGATCGTCTCCAAGCCCGACATGCGCAGCCCCGAGGAAGCCGGCGCCTATGTGCGCAAGCTGCGCTCGATCCTGCGCTATGTCGGCTCGTGCGACGGCAACATGGAACAGGGCTCGATGCGCGCCGACGTGAACGTGTCGGTGCGCAAGCCCGGCGAGCCGTTCGGCACCCGCACCGAGACCAAGAACGTCAATTCGGTCCGCTTCATCATGGCGACCATCGAATATGAGGCGAACCGCCAAGTCGACGTGCTCGAGAGCGGCGGCGAAATCGTCCAGGAAACCCGCTTGTTCGACCCGGACAAGGGCGAGACGCGGTCGCTGCGCTCCAAGGAGGACGCGCACGATTATCGCTATTTCCCGGATCCGGACCTGCTGCCGCTGGAATTGAGCGACGCGTTCCTCGCCGAATGCCGTGAGAGCTTGCCCGAGCTGCCCGACGCCAAGCGCCGCCGCTACGAGCAGGAGCTGGGCCTTTCCGCCTACAATGCCTCGGTGCTGACCGCCGACGTCACGACGGCGCGCTGGTTCGAGGAATTGCTCGCCGCCACCGGCAAGGCCGGGCCCGAAATCGGCAAGGCCGCGTCCAACTGGGTGATCTCGGACCTGTTCGGCGCTCTCAATCGCCTCGGCCGCGACATCACCGACAGCCCGGTCTCGCCGCAGCAGGGCGCCGAGTTGCTGAGCTTGGTCGCCGACGGCACGTTGTCAGGGACGCTCGCCAAGCAGGTGTTCGAGATCATGCTCGAGACCGGACAGGATCCGGGCGCGATCGTGGAAGAGCGCGGCCTCAAGCAGACCTCCGACACCGGCGCGATCGAGGCGGTGATCGCCGACGTTCTTGCCAAGAATCCCGGCCAGCTCGAGCAGTATCGCGGCGGCAAGGAGGCTTTGTTCGGCTTCTTCGTCGGCCAGACGATGAAGGCGATGGGCGGCAAGGCCAACCCGGCTGTGGTCAACGAACTGCTGAAGAAGGCGCTGGGCTAAGCCCGGCGCCGTTCAGAACGACCGGGCCGAGCGCGCCTGGTCGATCGCTTCCTCGAACGCTTCGCGGGCGTCGTCCTCGATCCCGGTGCCCGAGAGGGTCTCGCGCTCGGACGGGCTACGGGAGAAGTCGTAGGCGAGGCGCGGATCGCGGTCGTCGAGCAGGGTCGCGACGTCGATCGAGAGCCGCGGCTCCTCGCTGCGGATGTCGCGGCTGATGAGGACGCTGCCGTCCGCCTCGCGCGTGATCAAAGGTTCCGGCCGCTGCGGCGCTGCGGCCTGGGCGGTTGCGGCAAGGCTGCAGGCCAGCGCGATCGCGATCGTCAGGTTTCGCATGAAGTCCTCCGCTGGCCTCAACATGCGAGCATGCTTTTCAGTTGCAGCGGCCGCGCGCAAGGGGCGCGGAGCGCGTGCCCCGGTCTGGGACGGGGCGGGGACAACCGGTTTCCGCGGCCGCCGCGCCCCGTACCCGCACGCTCGCTGGCAATGCGCTTGCCCTCGGCCGTCACCCTGCTATAGACCCGCGCGACCGGCGGCCCGGCGGGCGTGGCGGAACTGGTAGACGCGCTTGGTTTAGGTCCAAGTATCGCAAGATGTGGGGGTTCGAGTCCCTTCGCCCGCACCAGCTTCGTCCCGCAAGGACGAAGTGCCGCTAACACGAATTTCCTGAAGCGAAGGTTCGAGCTGAAATGCAGACTGTCGAGACGTTGAACGAGGGCCTGAAGCGCGCCTACAAGATCACCATTCCGGCGAAGGACATCGACGCTCGCGTCGACGGCGAGATCAAGAAGGTCGCCCCGCAGATCCGCATGCCCGGCTTCCGCCCCGGCAAGGTTCCCGCCAATCTCGTCCGCAAGATGCACGGCGAGGCGCTGCAGCAGCAGGCGCTCGAGACGGCCGTCCAGGAAGGCGTCCAGAAGCTCCTCGCCGACAAGAAGCTCCGTCCGGCGATGCAGCCGGCAGTGGCGCTCGAGGCCGGCCACGAGCCCGGCAAGGACGCCGTCGTCACGGTCGAGCTCGAGACGCTCCCCGACGTCGGCACCCCCAAGATCGACGGGCTGAAGCTCGAGCGGCTGACCGTCGAGGCTGACGACGCCGCGGTCGACGCCGCGCTGGATCGCATGGTCCAGGGCCAGAAGAGCTTCGATCCGGCTCCGGCCAAATATGCCGCCAAGACCGGCGACCTCGTGATCATGGACTATGTCGGCAAGGTCGACGGCGAAGCCTTCGAGGGCGGCACCGGCGAGGGCATGTCGGTCGAATTGGGCTCGGGCCGCCTGATCCCGGGCTTCGAGGACCAGCTGGTCGGCGTGAAGGCGAACGAGCAGCGCACGCTCAACGTCACCTTCCCCGAGGATTACAACGTCGACTACCTGAAGGGTAAGCCGGCCACGTTCGACGTCACCGTCACCGAAGTGCAGCAGCCGCGCGAGGCCAAGGCCGACGACGCCTTCGCCAAGGCGATGGGCCTGGAAGGCATCGACCAGCTGCGCGGGCTGCTGAAGGGCCAGACCGAGCAGGAGCTGAACGGCCTCACCCGCACCCACATGAAGCGCAAGCTGCTCGACCAGCTCGCCGAGACCCACGATTTCGAGGTCCCGCCGTCGATGGTCGAGGCCGAGTTCAACCAGATCTGGGCGCAGCTCGAGCATGAAGCGAGCCACGAGGCCGATCCGGAAGCCGCACGCAAGGAAATGGAAGCCGAGCGCGAGGATTACCGCAAGATCGCCGAGCGCCGCGTCCGCCTCGGCCTGCTCCTGTCGGAGATCGGCTCGACCAACGGCGTCGAGGTGAGCAACCAGGAGATGAACCAGCTGATCATGCAGGCGGCGCAGCAGTACCGCCCGGCCGATCGCGAGCGTTTCGTCCAATATGTCCGCCAGGAGCCGATGGCGGCCGCGCAGCTCCGCGCGCCTTTGTTCGAGGACAAGGTCGTCGACTTCCTGTTCGACAAGGCCGAGATCACCGACCGCACCGTGACCCGCGAGGAGCTGGAGCACGAGATCGAGGCCGAGGAAGGCCATGTCCACGGCCCGGATTGCGGCCACGACCACAGCCACGACGCCAAGCCGAAGGCCAAGAAGCCGGCCGCCAAGAAGGCGGACGCGAAGGCCGAGGACAAGGCTGAAAAGGCCGAAGCGAAGCCGGCTGCCAAGAAGGCCGCTCCGAAGAAGGCCGCCAAGGAAGAGGCTCCGGCCGCCGAGGCCAAGCCGGCCAAGAAGCCGGCCGCCAAGAAGGCGCCTGCCAAGAAGTAAGCGAACGTGACGGGAGGGCAACGGCGCCGGCGGGACTAAGCCGGATCCGTCGCCCTCCCGTGCCTCGCCTGGGCTCGCCAAAGACGCGCGTTCGGGTTAGGCAAGCCTCTCCCCGGCGGGGGGAGCGGGCTATTGGGGGCGAATGTTGCTGAACGAGACTGACGGGCTCCGCATCGCGGTCCTGCTGCCCTGCTACAATGAGGAAGCGGCGATCGCGCAGACGGTCGCGGGTTTCCGCGCCGCGCTCCCCGACGCCGCCATCTACGTCTACGACAATAACAGCGCCGACCGCACGACCGAGGTCGCCGCGGCGGCAGGCGCGATCGTCCGGTGCGAACGCATGCAGGGCAAGGGCCATGTCGTCCGCCGCATGTTCGCCGACGTCGAAGCCGACATCTACGTCATGGCCGACGGCGATTCGACCTATGACGCCTCGGCCGCACCGACCTTGATCGCGCGCCTGATCGACGAGCGGCTCGACATGGTCGTCGGCGCCCGCAAGTCGGAAGTCGAAGAAGCCTATCGGCGCGGCCACCGCCTCGGCAACCGGCTCTTCACCGGCCTGCTTGCGCGCCTGTTCGGCCGCAGCTTCAGCGACATCTTCTCGGGCTATCGCGTCTTTTCGCGCCGCTTCGTGAAGAGCTTCCCGGCTCTATCCGGCGGCTTCGAGACCGAGACCGAGATTTCGGTCCACGCGCTCGAACTGGCGATGCCGGTCGGCGAAGTCGTGACGGCCTATGGCGCGCGCCCCGAAGGCTCGGTCTCGAAGCTCTCCACCTATCGCGACGGCTGGCGGATCATGAAGACGATCCTGCACCTGTTCCGGATCGAGCGCCCGGTGCTGTTCTACGGCGGCATCGCCGCCTTCCTCGCCGCGCTGGCAGTGGTGCTCGCGGTGCCGCTGGCGATCACTTATGTCGAGACCGGGCTGGTGCCGCGCTTGCCGACGGCGCTCCTTGCCACCGGCCTCATCATCGTGGCGGCGTTGAGCTTCATCGCCGGCCTGATCCTCGACACGGTTGTGCGCGGCCGCCGCGAGGTGCGGCGGCTCCATTATCTCAGCCTCCCCGCCGTCGGCGAGTGAGGGCAGGGGATGCGAAGCCTCCGCGTTCTGACGGTGATCGTCGCCCTCCTGTTGGCGCTCGGCGAAGTCGCGCGCTGGTGGGGGCAGGCGCGGCTGGTGCCGCTGGCGTTTGATGAATTGCTCGTCGCCGTGGCGATGCTGGGGGCGGCAGCGATCGCACCGCGGGCCGGGACGGCACCGCTCGCCGCCGCCTGGGGCCTCTTCTGTGGCCTGACGCTCGGCCTGCTGGTGCCGACCCTCGATCACCTCCTCTACGGCCCGCCCAAGGCGAGCGCCGGCTTCTACGCGATCGTGCTGGCGGCGATGCTGGCGGTGGGTGTCTGGGCCGTCGTCCGCGCGCTCCTCCTCGGCCGGCCATCGCTTCCGCACGATTGATCTGCGGCCGGCCGGGCCAGTCGCCTGCCGGTGTCACGCACATGCAACACACGTTGCCGAAATGGTGCGGTCCCGTTCCTAAAAGTTGATTTCGCTTCGCCGGCCTGCCCGTCCCGTGTTTTACTTGAGTAAGCCGGAGATGCGGCGGGTTTGCGTCAGCGAAAACGACATCGAACGGGGAGGTGACCATGCTGCATCGGAAGAACAACTTTCGTTTGGGCTGTGCGGGTCTGGCACTGGCAGCGGGACTGCTTGGAACGACATCGCCGGCTTCGGCCCAGTCGACCGTCCCCGATCAGCCGCCCACCACCGGCGCCGGTCCCGGTGCCCAGCAGCAGGATAGCGGCCCCATCGTCATCACCGGCTCGCGCATTCGCCGCGACCCGCTCGATCAGCCGGCGCCGGTCGTGTTCGTCGACCGCGCCGATATCGACCGCACCGGCCTCGTGTCGGTGGCCGAGGTCCTGCAGCGTATTCCCAGTTCGGGCGGCGCGCTCAACAGCAAGTTCAACAACAGCGGCAATTTCGGCAACCCGCCCGACGGCGGCGGCGTCGGCGCCGGTGCGGCCGAAGTCGACCTGCGCTATCTCGGCTCGAAGCGCGTGCTGGTGCTGGTCGACGGCCTGAGGTTCGTCAACGCCTCGTCGGCCAGCGGCGTGCCCGGCTCGACCGACCTCAACTCCATTCCCGAATCGATGATCGAGCGGATCGAGGTGCTGCAGGATGGCGCGTCCTCGATCTACGGCTCGGACGCGATCGCCGGTGTCGTCAACATCATCACCAAGCGCGGCCAGGACGGCTTCCGCGCCTCGGCCCAATATGGCCAATATATCAGCGAGGGCGACGGCGAGACCCAGAACTACCAGCTGAGCTGGGGCAATGGCGACAGCGGCCCGACCCAGATCGTCATCGGCGGCAATTATGTGAAGCAGGAGGGAGTGAGCGCCGCCGATCGCGATATTTCCCAATTCCCGACGCCGGGGGCGACTTCGTGCCTGGCCGGCGGGTGCAGTTCGTTCACCCCGCTCGGGCGCTTCATCGTGCTCGGCGAGAATCTGACGCTGAAGGGCCCGGTCAGCGGCCGCCCGCGCTTCGATCCGGCCGATCCAACCGGTCCGAACAGCGATTTCAAGGCATTCGGCGATGCCGACCGGTTCAATTTCGCGCCGTTCAACTTCATCCAGGTGCCCATCGAGCGATATGGCGGCTTCGTCACGCTGACCCAGGAACTGAGTCCGGTCACGACCTTCACCTTGAAGGGCATCTACAACCGGCGCAATTCGAGCAACCAGGCGGCGCCGCTGCCGCTCGGCATCGGCCCGGCGGTCGGCAATGGCAATCTGCTCGACTTCATCACGGTCGATGCGAGCAATCCGTTCAACCCGTTCGGCGAGACCCTGGTCGCGGGCGTCAATTATGACGGCATCTTCCGCCGTGTCATCGAGGGCGGTCCGCGCCGCTACGACCAGAAGGTCGAGACCTATTACGCGACGGCCACGCTCAACGGTTCGTTCAACGTCCACGAGGACACGCTCTACTGGGACGTCAACGCCGTCTGGGGCGAGAACAAGGCCAACCAGACCGTGTTCGGAAACGTCAATGCCGATCGCGTGCGGCGCGCGCTCGGGCCGGTCGCGGCCTGCACCGGCGCCACCGACGGCTGCGTGCCGCTGAACCTGTTCGGCGGCGTCGGCTCGATCACGCCGGAAATGTACGATTATATCGGCTTCATCCAGCGCGACCGCAGCAAGCAGCGCCTGTGGGACTTCAGCGCGAACATTTCGGGGTCGCTGTTCAGCCTGCCGGCCGGGCCGCTCGGCGTTGCCTTGGGCTACGAGCACCGCGCGGTGAAGGGCTCGTTCGATCCCGATCCGATCATCGTACAGGGCTTCGGCTCCGACATTCCGGCGCTGCCGACGAGCGGTTCGATCAATTCGGACGAGATTTACGGCGAGCTCAGCATTCCGCTGCTCAAGGACATGACCTTCTTCGACCAGCTCGACGTCCAGCTCGCCGCGCGTTTTTCGGACTATTCGACCTCCGGCTCCAACGCGACCTTCAAGGCGAGCGTCAACTGGAAGCCGATCGAGGACCTGCTGTTCCGCGGCAGCTGGGCGGAGGGCTTCCGTGCGCCGAGCATCGGCGAATTGTTCGGCACGCCGTCACGCTTCGACCAAGAGGTCGCCGATCCCTGCGCGACGAGCACGACCACGGGCCAGAATTTCAACAACAACGCCACCGTGCGGAGCAACTGCATCCTGCAGGGCGTGCCGGCCACTGGGGCCACCCAGCCCAACCCGCAAATCTCGGTGGTGACCGGCGGGAACGAGGAACTGGACGCCGAGACGTCGGAAAGCTGGGTGTTCGGCGCGGTCTACAGCCCGTCCTTCATTCCGCGCCTGTCGCTGGAGGCCAATTATTTCGATATCCAGGTCGACGGTGCGATCCAGGCCATCGCCGCCGGCACGTTGCTCAACCGCTGCGCGCTCACCAACGACCCGCTGAGCTGCGCCGCGATCAGCCGCACGGGCTCGGGATCGGTCTCGCAGATTAGCGGCCTCCTCCAGAACATTGCCGGCATCGAGACCAACGGCCTCGATGTCACGCTGAACTATCGCACCCCGGAGACGGGCGCGGGCACGTTCGGCCTGTTCTGGACCAACACCTTTCTGTTCAATTACACGGTCATCGTCCCGGCGACCGAGGGCGTGACCGAGATCGAGCGGGAGGGCACCGAGCAGGGCAGCCCCGATCAGGCCTTCCCGAAATATAAGGCGACCGGGATCTTCGACTGGACCCTGGGCGATTTCGGCGCCTCGCTGACCGGCCGCTACATCAGCAGCGTCAAGGAAAGCGAGGCCGACGACAACAAGCTCGGCAGCCGCTTCTACACCGATATCCAGTTGCGCTGGACGCCCGGCTTCTGGGGCGAAAGGTTCGGCGTCGCGGTCGGCGTCAACAATCTGTTCGACAAGGATCCGCCGCCCTGCATCAGCTGCGGCCTCAACAATATGGACCCGACCACCTATGACGTGCCCGGCCAGTTCGGCTATGTCCGCGTCTCGGTGAAGATGTAGGCGGAAGCGAAGGGGAGGGTCTCCACGGGCCCCTCCGCCTCTTAGGAAGGCGGCGTTCGGGTGCTCAAGGCGGTGCGGCAGGTCCTCCATTGGGGCGTCCGTTGGCTGCATCGCGGCCGGCGCCTGGTCTGGTCCGTCACCCGGCCCGAGACGGCCGGCGTGCATGCCGTCGCGCTCACCCCGGCCGGAAACGTGGTGCTCGTGACCTTGAGCTATGCCCGCGGCTGGCGGCTCCCCGGGGGCGGGCTGAAGCGCGGCGAGGATCCGCGCGAAGCGGTGCTGCGGGAGCTCCGCGAGGAGATCGGGCTGACGGCGCATGGCGCGGTCGAGCTGGTCACGGCCTTCGACCATTATCCCGATTTCAAGAAGGACCGATCGTCTTTGTTCGTGGTCCGCGACGTCCACTATGCGCCGCGCTGGTCGCTCGAAGTCGCAGAGGTGAGAGAATTTCCGCTCGGCGAACTGCCGCAAGACCTGTCGCGGGTTACCCGCCGGTTGCTCCGCGAGGCCTCGCCTCTTTTGTGAGGGGGCCGCCCGGGATGCGAGATCCCGGGCGGCCCGCGGTCCTTACTGCTCGGTCTGCGGCTGCGCCGGAGCCGGAGTCTCCGCTGCCGGCGTGGTTGCAGGGCCGGTGAACTTCACTGCGGTGCCGGTGGCATTGGTCTTGCCCCAGCTGAATGCCGAGACGTGGGAATCGCCATATTTAGCGTTGATCACGGCGTCGGCGTCGAGCTTTTCGGCGCGCTCCCAGAGCTCGCGATAGATCTTTTCCTGCGAGGCTTCCTTGCTGAAGACGGTCGCCTTGCGGACGCCGGCCTTGACCTCGCCGACGACGGTGTAGGGACGGTCGGTGATGTCGTACGGGAAGACCGGAACGCCGACATCCTCGTTGACGATTACGAACGCCTTGGCGGGCTTGTCCTTGGCAACGGCGGTGGACGCGGCGCCCGTCGTCAGAATGGCGGCCAGAATTACCGAATGAATGATTTTCATATACCCCCTTATGGGCCGGCGCACTGGGCCGGCCGCGCTCATTTATTGAACGAAGTCTCATGCGTACGCAATGACTTGCGGGCCTGGGCTGAAAAATGCACGATGCTTCTTTCAAGGGGGAGGGGGAGCATGATCCTGCTATATTTCGCGGCCGTCCAGGCGGCCGCTGTTTCGGACGGCCGCGAGGTCGTTCCGGGTGACTCCGTCGACGCGGCCGCCGAGGTCGTGGCCGAGGCGCCCGCGGCCCCGCCCGTGCGCACCGTCAGGCTCGCGCAGGACACGCCGGTCGAGCTGATGGCCGTGGCGGAAGTCAGCACGGCCGACGTCACTCCGGGAACGGTGTTCAAGCTGCGCGTGAACCGGGCGGTGACGGTGGACGGGCAGGTCGTCATCCCGGTCGGCACCCCAGCGTTCGGCGAGGTCATCTCCGCCAGCGATTCCGGAGGTTTGGGAAAATCCGGAAAGATGACCGCGCGCCTGCTCCGTATCCGTCTCGGCGAGGCCGACATTCCGCTCGAGGGCGAGATGAGCGCGAAGGGCACCGGCGCGGGTTCGGCGGGCGTCGCGATCCTGTTCGCAGGCGTCGCCGGATTCTTCCACCGCGGCAACAATGCCAAGATCAAGGCCGGCGAGATCCTGGCCGGCTTCATCGGCGAGGATGTCCTGCTCGATCTGTCCTCCGGTCCCGCGCGCCGGGTGGCCGCAGCCGCAGGGGAGGCTCCGGCCGCGCCGGTGCAGCAATGACCGGGCTGCGCATCGCCGGCGCTTTGCTGGCCGCCGTGGCGGCGCCGGCGCTCGCGGGGCAGCCGATCATGCTCCCGATCGGCACCATTGTTCCGCTGGTCACGACGACGCCGCTTTCGAGCAAGACCCACGTCAAGGGCGACATGGTCCCGCTGCGCACGGCGCATGACGTGGTGATCGACGGCCGCGTGGCGATCCCCGCGGACACCGAGGCGGTCGGCCAGATCGCCGACGCGCGCGCCAAGGGGGCGATGGGCATGTCGGGCAAGCTCACCCTGCGCCCGCTCTATCTCGAGGTCGGCGGCCGCGTCGTGCGGCTCACGGGCGACGCTGCGGAGAAAGGCGAGGTCGATCCAGGCGCCGTCGTCGGCATGGTCCTGCTGACGCCCGGCTTCACCGGCCGTAGCGCCGCCATCCCGGCGGGCACGCCGGTGGCCGCGATCGTGGAGAAGGCGGTCGCGCTCGAGCCTGCGCCGCGCGACTGACCGCGCGTCAAAGGCGGCGGGGATGCGCGGCAGGGCTTGAACCGCCGCGCGGAAGCTCCGATGTTGGCGCCAGACCACAAGCCCACAGGATTCTCCCCCACATGGACCATCAAGATATCGTCAGCGGCCTCGTACCCATCGTTATCGAACAGTCGAACCGCGGCGAGCGCAGCTTTGACATCTATTCGCGGCTGCTGCGCGAACGGATCGTGTTCGTGACGGGCGGCGTCGAGGATCACATGGCGACGCTCATCACGGCGCAGCTGCTGTACCTCGAATCGGAGAATCCGAAGAAGGACATCTTCATGTACATCAACTCGCCGGGCGGGGTCGTCACGGCGGGCATGGCGATCCACGACACGATGCAATATATCCGGCCGCGCGTCGGCACGGTCTGCATCGGCCAGGCCGCGTCGATGGGCGCGTTCCTGCTCGGCGCCGGCGAGCCGGGCATGCGCGTGGCGCTGACCAACGCCCGGATCATGATCCACCAGCCGTCGGGCGGCGCCCAGGGCCAGGCCACGGACATCGAGATCCAGGCCAAGGAAATCCTGCGCATCCGCCACCGGATGAACGAATTGATGGCCCAATATACCGGCCAGACGATCGAGACGATCGAGAACGCCGTCGAGCGCGACAAATTCCTCTCCGCCTCCGAGGCGAAGGAATTCGGTCTGGTCGACGAGGTGTTCGACAAGCGGCCCGCCGCCTCGGAAGAGGATGCGGCCAAAAACGCGGCTTAACGTTTAGGCCATTGTGATCGTGCATAAACGCGGTCAGGATGGCTCTTAACGGAGCGGATAACAGCGGGCCCGGGGCCCGAAGGACGAAGAATGACAAAATTGAGCGGCGGCGACTCCAAGAGCACCCTCTACTGCTCCTTCTGCGGAAAATCGCAGCATGAGGTGCGCAAGCTCATCGCCGGACCGACCGTGTTCATCTGCGATGAATGCGTCGAACTGTGCAACGACATCATCCGCGAGGAGACCAAGTCCGCGCTGGTGAAGACTCGTGACGGCGTCCCCACGCCGCTCGAGATCTGCAACGTCCTGGACGATTATGTGATCGGGCAGAGCCACGCCAAGCGCGTGCTCTCGGTGGCGGTGCACAACCACTACAAGCGCCTCAACCACGGCGCGAAGGGCGCCGACGTCGAGCTCGCCAAGTCGAACATCCTGCTCGTCGGCCCGACCGGCTGCGGCAAGACCCTGCTCGCGCAGACGCTCGCCCGCATCCTCGACGTGCCGTTCACGATGGCCGACGCCACCACCCTGACCGAAGCCGGCTATGTCGGCGAGGACGTCGAGAACATCATCCTGAAGCTGCTCCAGGCCTCCGACTATAACGTCGAGCGGGCGCAGCGCGGCATCGTCTATATCGACGAGATCGACAAGATCAGCCGCAAGTCGGACAACCCCTCGATCACCCGCGACGTTTCCGGCGAGGGCGTCCAGCAGGCGCTGCTGAAGCTGATGGAAGGCACGACGGCCAGCGTCCCGCCGCAGGGCGGCCGCAAGCATCCGCAGCAGGAATTCCTGCAGGTGGACACGACCAACATCCTGTTCATCTGCGGCGGCGCCTTTGCCGGCCTCGAGAAGATCATCGCCGACCGCCTGCAGGGCAAGTCGATCGGGTTCGGCGCCTATGTCGCCGCTCCCGAGGAGCGTCGCACCGGCGAGGTGCTGCGCCAGGGCGAGCCCGAGGATTTGCTGAAGTTCGGCCTGATCCCCGAATTCGTCGGCCGCCTGCCGGTGATCGCGACGCTCGAGGACCTCGACACCGAGGCCCTGGTCAAGATCCTCAAGGAGCCGAAGAACGCGCTGGTCAAGCAATATGCCAAGCTGTTCGACATGGAGGAGGTGAAGCTGTCCTTCACCGACGAGGCTTTGGTCGCGGTCGCCAAGAAGGCGATCGAGCGCAAGACCGGTGCGCGCGGCCTCCGTTCGATCCTCGAGAATATCCTGCTCGACACGATGTTCGACCTGCCCTCGATGGACGGCGTCGACGAGGTGATGATCGACAAGGACGTGGTCGAGGGCCGCAAGGAGCCGGTCCGCGTCTATGCCGAGAAGAAGGGCGAGAGCGCGGCCTAAGCCCGCCTCGCTTCGTCCGGAAATGCTGGAGGCCGGTGCTGCGAAGCGCCGGCCTTCATGCTATTGTGCGCGGCTTCCACACGGGAGACGGGCGATGACGGGCACCACGATGGCCGATCCGGCCAAGTTGGAAGCATTCATGGGCAAGATGGTGGGCGACATGAGCGCGGCGATGAGCGGCCCGCTTGTGATGCTGGGCGCGCGTCTCGGCCTCTACCGCGCCCTTTCCAAGAACGGCCCCTGCACCTCGGCGGAACTGGCCGAACGCACCGGTCTCTACGAGCGCTACGTCCGCGAATGGCTGGCCGCGCAGGCCGCTGCCGACTTCGTCGAATATGATTCCGACGGCGACCGTTTCTCGATGAACCCCGAGCAGGCCATGGCGCTCGCCGACGAGGATTCGCCGGTCTACGTCGCCAGCGCGTTCGAGCTGATCGCATCCACCTATATCGACGAACCCAAGATCGCCGCCGCCTTCCAGACCGGGCGCGGCGTCGGCTGGCACGAGCATCACGAATGCCTGTTCCGCGGCACCGAGCGCTTCTTCCGGCCCGGCTACCGCGCCAACCTGGTCGACGCCTGGCTGCCGGCGCTCGACGGGGTGGTCGCGAAACTGGAGCGCGGCGCCCGCGTCGCCGACATCGGCTGCGGCTGCGGCGCCTCCACCGTGATCATGGCGCAGGCCTTCCCCGCCAGCGAGTTCGTGGGGCTGGACTATCACGAGGCGTCGATCGAACGGGCCCGCGAGGCGGCGAAGGAGGCCGGCGATCCGCGCAACCTCCGCTTTGAGGTCGCGTCCGCCAAGGAAGCGCAGGGCGAGGGTTTCGACCTCGTCGCCTGCTTCGATTGCCTGCACGACATGGGCGACCCGGTCGGCGCGGCCCGCCACGCGCGCGAGATGCTCGCCCCCGACGGCACATTCATGCTGGTCGAGCCCAATGCCGGCGACACTCTGGCCGAGAATCTCAACCCGGTCGGGCGGATGTTCTATTCGGCCTCGACGATGATCTGCACGCCGGGCTCGCTGGCGCAGGAAGTCGGGCTCGGGCTCGGCGCGCAGGCCGGCGAGGCGCGGCTCACCGCCGTGCTGAAGGAAGCCGGCTTCACCCGCGTCCGCCGCGCCGCCGAGACGCCGTTCAACATGGTGCTCGAAGCCAGGCCCTAATCCAGCGTGGTGCGGTAGCGGGCTAAAGCGAGCGCGGCCACGGCGCAGACGAAAATGGCGAGGGCGAGCAGGCTCGGACCCATGTCGGCGAAGCTTTGCCCCTTGAGCAGGGCGCCGCGCACCACCCGCAGGAAGTGCGTAACCGGGATGATCGTGCCCAGCGCCTGCGTCCATTCGGGCATGCCGCGGAACGGGAACATGAAGCCCGACAGCAGGATCGAGGGCAGCATGTAGAAGAAGGAGAGCTGCATCGCCTGCAGCTGGGTGCGGGCCACGGTCGAGATCAGGAAGCCGAGCGACAGCGAGCCGACGATGAACAGCATCACCCCGACGCCGAGGCCGAGCCACCCGCCGCGCATCGGCACGTCGAACAGCAAGCGGGCGAGGGTCAGCACGACCACGGTCTGGATGAGCCCGACGACCACATAGGGCGCGAGCTTGCCGACCATCACCTCCAGCGGCTGCACCGGGGTCGCCAGCAGGCTTTCCATCGTGCCGCGCTCCTGCTCGCGGGTGACGCCGAGCGCGGTCATCATCACCAGGGTCATCGACAGGATCACGCCGAGAAGCCCCGGCACGATGTTGTGGGCGGTGATGTTCTCCGGATTGTAGCGGCGGTGGACGACCACCTCGAACGGCGGCGCGGCGGCGTCGGGCGCAAGGCTACCGATCAGGTCGTGGCGCAATGCCTCGGCCGGGAGGGCGGCCAGAGCGGCAACCGCTCCGCCGGTCGCGGCCGGGTCGGAGGCGTCGGCCTCGACCAGCAATTGCGCCTTGTCGCCGCGCACCACGCGCCGACTGAAGTCGCCGGGGATGGTGACTGCGAATTGGACCTCGCCCTGGCGCACGAGAGTGTCGAGCTCGGCGGGCGTGCGGACCTGGGCGACGATGTCGAAATAGCCCGAATTGCGGATCGCCGAGAGCGCGGAGCGGGCGAAGACCGAATTCTCCTGGACCAGCACCGCCGTCGGCAGCTGCTTGGGATCGGTATTGATCGCATAGCCGAACAGCAGCAGCTGGACGACCGGCACGCCGAGCAGCATCGCATAGGTCAGCCGGTCGCGGGTGAGCTGGATGAACTCCTTGGCGAGCACCGCCAGCATCCGCGTGGGCGAGAAAGCCCTATGGTTGCGGCCACCGCTCATTGGAAATTGTCCTCGGCGCGGCCCATCAGGTGGATGAACACGTCCTCCAGCGTCGGCTCGACCCGCTCCCAGCGGAGGGGTGGGCGGCGATAGGGGGCGAGGGCGGCTTCGAGCGCCGCTCCGTCGGTGCCGCTGACGTGCAAAGCGAGACCGAACGGCGCCGCCATTTCGACGCCGGGGCGCTGCAGCAACTCGGCCGAGAGACGGTCGACGCCGGGCCCTTCGCCGCGCCAGGTGACCAGGCCGGCATCGGCGATCACCTCGTCTGCAGTGCCGCGCGCCATCAAAGTGCCGTAGGCGATATAGGCGATGTCGTGGCAGCGCTCGGCCTCGTCCATATAATGGGTCGAGACCATCACGGTAAGGCCGCGCGCGGCGAGGGCGTGGATCTCGTCCCAGAAATGGCGGCGCGCCTGCGGGTCGACGCCGGCCGTGGGCTCGTCGAGCAGCAGCAGGCGCGGTTCGTGCAGCGTCGCCGCGGCCAGCGCGAGGCGCTGCTTCCAGCCGCCCGAGAGCGTGCCGGCGAGCTGGCGGCGGCGTTCGGCGAGGCCGAGATCGTCGAGCGCGGCGGCGACCCGCTCCCTACGGCGGTCGAGGCTGTGGATGCGCGCGGCGAACTGGAGATTCTCCTCGACCGTCAGATCCTCGTAGAGCGAGAAACGCTGCGTCATGTAGCCAGTCTGGCGCTTCACCTCGGCGGCGTCGGCGACGATGTCGAGGCCCAAAGCGGTGCCGCGGCCGCTGTCGGGAGTGAGCAGACCGCAGAGCATGCGCAGGGTGGTGGTCTTGCCCGAGCCGTTGGGGCCGAGGAAGCCGGTGATCCGCCCCTCTTGAACCTCGATCGACAGGTCCTTGACGACGCGCCGGCCGCCGAACGACTTGCTGAGCCCTTCGACGTCGATGGCGACCGCGCTCATGGCAAGGGCGTCACGTCGACCGGCAGACCGGGAACGAGCGATGCGCCGTCCGCCGGGCGCGCTTCCACCAGGAAGACGAGGCGATCGCGCGAATCGCGGCTGTAGATGACCGGCGGCGTGAATTCGGGCCGCGGGCTGACATAGGAGATGGTCGCGCTCCGCTCGGGGCAGCCGTCGCAACCGAAGCGGATCGTGCGGCCGATCCGGTAGGCGGAGACGTCCCGCTCGGGCACGAAGAAGCGGACGAAGACGTGATCGTCGGGGATCAAGGCCACGACCGGCTTGTTGGCGGCGGCCCATTCGCCGCGCTGGAAGAATGTATCCTCGATCCGGCCCGCAGCCGGCGCCGACGGCGCCATGTCGGCGACGCGCGCGCCGGTCTCCGCGGCCGATGCCCGCGCCTGAGAAACCCGTGCCTCGGCGGCGCGGATCTGGTCGCTGCGCGCGCCGAGCGTCGCTGCTTCGACGCGGCGTTGCGCCGCCGCCACCCGGGCCGCCGCGCTCTCATAGGCGCTGCGGGCGTCGTCGAGCCGGGCTTTGGCGTAAATGCCTTTCGCGACCAGCGGCGCGGTGCGGTTCAGGACCGCACGGGCCTCGCGCGCCTGCGCTTCGGCTGCGGCCTGGTCGGCCTCGAGGATGGCGAGCTCGACCGGACGCTGGCCTTTGCGCGCGTCCTCGGCCTGGGCCTCTGCGGCGGCGAGCTCGGCTTCGGCGCGGCCGGTCTGGGCGGCGCGCTGGTCGGGCTCGATCACGAACAGGCGCGTGCCGGCAGCGACGCGCTGGCCGCGACGCACGTCGAGCTCGGCGACCGTGCCGGCGACCGGCGCGGCGAGATACAGCGTCTCGCCCTCGATATAGCCCGACAAGGTGGGAGCGGGCTGGAAGCGCGCCGCCGTCAGGCGCCAGCCGAGCAGGATCACGGCCAGGATGGCGAGGACCAGGATGACGACGCGCTGCGGCTTCACGGCGCTTTCTCCATCAGTCCTTCGAGCACGGTTTCGGCATGCTGGCGCGCGACCGCCGGCAGGTCGACCTCGGCGGCGCCGACCGGCGTGAAGGTTTCGCGCCAGATCACGCCGAGCAGCATCGGCCCGATCAACGAGAAAGCGTGGATGCGCGGATCGCCCGGCCGCACCTCGCCGCGCGCCTGCGCCTGCGCGATGATCGCGCTGAGCAGGCCGACTCCGCGCTGGACGACGTCGTCATGCCAGACCCGGGCGAGTTCGGGGAAGTTGCGCGATTCCCCGATCACCATCTTGAGCACGGCGCCGAGCGGGATCGCGGTGATCAGTTCGGCGAAGCGGGGGAGGAGGGTGCGGACCAGCTCCGCGAACGTCCGGTCGCTGGCGAGCGCCGTCGCCTGGATCGCCTCGATATTGGGGACGACGGCCGCCTGGACGACCGCGCGGAACAGGTCCTCCTTGGTGGAAAAATAGAGGTAGATGGTGCCCTTCGACAGCCCGGCCCGCGCCGCAATCTCCTCCATCCGCGCGCCGGCGAAGCCTTTCGCGGCAAAGACCTCCAGCGCGGCCGCGATGATATCGGCGGGGCGCTGTTCCTTCAGTCGGCGGCGTTTCGGCGGAGAGCCCATCGAGGCGACTCACTTAATGACCGTTCAGTCAGTAACATGTCGCCGACACAAAAAAAAGGCCCGCCGGCTGTGAGTCCGGCGAGCCTCTTTTGATTTCAGTGGTAGATCAGCCGCGGCCGATCAGGCGGTTGGCCATGGTGTCGGCGACGGCGGCCGGGTTGCGCCCGGTGGCGTCGCTCTCGTCCCAGATCTGGTTGAGGCGGCCCGGAATCTGCTCGATCTTGGCGCGGACGCCGGCCTCGTCGGCGTCGCCGAGATATTCCGAGGCGACGTTGATGATGCCGCCGGCGTTGATCACGTAATCGGGCGCGTAGAGGATGCCGCGCTGGTGGATGCGATCGCCCTCGGCCGGAGTGGCGAGCTGGTTGTTGGCCGCGCCGGCGACGACTGCCACGCGCAGTGCGTCGATGGTCTCGGCGGCCAGGATCGCGCCGAGCGCGCACGGGCTGAGCACGTCGGCCTCGAGCGACAAAATGTCCTCGGGATCGACCACGGTGCCGCCGACTTCGTCGGCCAGCTTCCGGGCGCGGCCCTGGTCGATGTCGGCGAGGCTGATGCGCGCGCCGTCCTTGGCGGCGAGGCGGGCGAGGCCGCTCGCGACCGAACCGGCGCCCTGGATGGCGAGGTGAAGGCCGGAAAGACTGTCCTTGCCGAGCTTGCGCTGCACCGCCGCCTTGACGCCGAGATAGACGCCATAGGCCGTGTGCGGGCCCGGGTCGCCGCCGACCGCGCCCTCGGCGGCGGGCAGGCCCGAGACATATTTGGTATGCTTGGAGACTGCGACGAGATCGTCGACGTTCACGCCGACATCCTCGGCCGTCACGTAGGCGCCGCCCAGCTGCTCGACGGCGCGGCCGTAGGCGGCCAGCATTTCGGGAGTCTTGGTGCGGTTGGCGTCGGCCAGGATCACGCCCTTGCCGCCGCCCAGCGGCAGGCCGGCCATGGCGTTCTTGAAGCTCATGCCGCGCGACAGGCGGAGCGCGTCGCGGACCGCGTCGGCGCTCTCGGCATAATGCCAGAAGCGGACGCCGCCCGCGCCCGCGCCGAGATGGGTGGAATGGACCGCAATCACCGCCTTCAGCCCCGATTTGGCATCGGTTACGAAATGCACGACCTCATGGTCATCGAAGTCGGGATATTCCCAAGGCGACTGCATGGCTGGTTTTCCTGAGAAATTTCAAACAAGTGGGGCGATCGACGGGGTTTGAACCCGCGACCTCTGGTACCACAAACCAGCGCTCTAACCAGCTGAGCTACGATCGCCACATGGTGCAATGTCTGCGGGGGCGCTCATAAGGGCGCGCCGTGGCCAGCGTCAAGGACAGTTACGCGTGCCGGCCACTCCCTTCGGCACAAAAGGCTCCACGCCTAGCTTCGCGCGATCCGTTCCCCATATCGGGCACATGGTACCTTTCTCCGTCCTCGACCTTGCGCCGATCATCGAAGGGGGCGACGCCGCCCTCGCTTTCCGCAACGCCCGCGACCTCGCCCAACATACCGAGCGCTGGGGCTACAACCGCTTCTGGATGGCCGAGCACCATTCGATGCCGGGCATCGCCAGCGCCGCGACCGCTGTCGCGCTCGGCTATGTCGCCGAAGGCACGACGACGATCCGCGTCGGCGCCGGCGGGATCATGCTGCCCAACCATTCGCCGCTGCAGGTCGCCGAGCAGTTCGGCACGCTGGAATCGCTTTATCCCGGCCGCATCGATCTCGGCCTCGGCAGGGCGCCCGGCACCGACATGGCCGCCGCCCAGGCGCTGCGCCGCAACCTCGACACCGATCCCAACCAGTTCCCGCGCGACGTCGTCGAACTCCTCCATTATCTCGGCGCGCCCGCACCGGGGCAGAAGGTCCGCGCCATCCCGGGCGAGGGCAGCAACATCCCGGTCTGGATCCTTGGCTCGAGCCTGTTCGGCGCGCAGCTCGCGGCGATGCTCGGCCTGCCTTATTCGTTCGCCTCGCATTTCGCGCCGCAGATGATGATGGAGGCGATCCAGGTCTATCGCGAGCGTTTCACGCCGTCCGAATATCTCGACAAGCCTTATGTGATGCTCGGCTTCAACGCCTTCGCGGCCGAGACCGACGAGGAGGGCGAATATCTGGCCAGTTCGATGCAGCAGGCCTTCGTCCAGCTCCGCACCGGCGCGCCGACCCAATTGAAGCCCCCCATGGAAGGCTATGTCGACTCGTTGCCGCATGCCGCCCGGGCAATGCTGGAACAGACATTGTCGGTCTCGGCGATCGGTTCGCCACCCAGCGTGAAGGCGGCGATCGAGGCGTTCGTCGAGCGCACCGGCGCCGACGAGGTGATGATCACTTCGCAAATCTACGACCACAAGGCGCGGCTGCGCTCCTACGAGATCGTTGCCGAGCTTTTCGGCCGCGCGGCGGCGCCGGCCCCGCTCGAAGCTGCTGCCGGCTGACGCACCTCGTCATTGCGAGGAGCGCAGCGACGAAGCAGTCACCGCCCTGCCCGCGTCGCTGGATTGCTTCGCTTGGCTCGCAATGACGGTGGCTGGGTCAGCCAGCCGTTACGAGTGCGGCCAGCTTCCGCGCGATCGCCTCGCCGTCGCCGACCAGGAACAGCATCTTCTGCCGCGCGGTCTCGCCCGACCGGATGGTGATGGACGATTTCGGAATGGCCAGCGCCTTGGCCAGGAAGGCGATTAGCGCCTTGTTGGCGGCGCCGTCGACCGGAGGAGCGGCGAGACGGAGGGCGAGGACCGGACGCCCTTCGCCGTCTTCGCCCACACCGCCGATCGCATCGCGCCGGGCGCGCGGGGTCAGCCGCACGGCGAGGCGCACGCCGCCATCTTCGATCGCAAAGGGAATGCCGCTCAAGGGCGCACCGACGGGAGAAGCGTGGTGGGCGCGGCAGGGATTGAACCTGCGACCCCACCCGTGTGAAGGGTGTGCTCTACCACTGAGCTACGCGCCCACGCTTCCACCGGGCTGAAAGGGCCGGTCGGTCGGGAAAGAGGCGGCGATGCCGCCTTCCGGGCGTCCCCATAATGGGGTGCCCGCTGGCTGTCCAGCATATGCCGGATGAAAAAAGGACCGGAGCGCCCCCGCGCATCCGGCCCCCCTTCGAATCAGGCGTTCACAGAATCCTTGAGGCCCTTGCCCGCCTTGAACTTGGGCTGGGTGGATTCCTTGATCTGCATCGGTTCGCCGGTGCGCGGGTTGCGGCCGGTGGATGCCTTGCGCTTCGAGCAGGAGAAGGTGCCGAAGCCCACGAGCCGGACTTCGTCGCCCTTCTTGAGGGCGTTGCCGATCACTTCGAACACACCCTCGACCGCTTTGGTCGCATCCCCCCGGTTCAGACCGGTCGTCTCGGCGACTGCGCCGATAAGCTCCTGTTTGTTCATCCTCTCTGAACCCCTGTTACTATGAATCGCGGCAAATGCCGTCGGGCATCTTCAAACAGGTTAGGGACACGAGTCAAAAGGAAAGCGCGATTTTCCGGGGAAAATCGCGCCTCCATATTGGATATAGCGGTTCCAGACCGGGACGTCAGTGGCGGCTGGTCGCTCCGGCGCCCTCGTCGGCCGTTACCGCGAGCTCGCTCGGCGCTACCGCCGCCAGCTCGTCGGACTCGGTCCATTCGATCGGCACCACCGGGGTGGTGAGCGCGCGGGCGAGCACCTCGTCGACATGCTTGACCGGGACGATCTCGAGGCCCGCCGTGATGTTGGCGGGGATTTCCGCGAGGTCCTTTTCGTTCTCGGCCGGGATCAGCACGGTGGCGATGCCGCCGCGCAGCGCCGCGAGCAATTTCTCCTTGAGGCCCCCGATCGGCAGCACGCGGCCGCGCAGGGTGACTTCGCCGGTCATGGCGATATCGCGACGGACCGGGATCCCCGTCAGCGTCGAGATTATCGCGGTGACCATGCCGATGCCGGCCGATGGACCGTCCTTGGGCACGGCACCCTCGGGGAGGTGGACGTGGATGTCCTTGCGGCCGAACAGGCTCGGGCGGACGCCGTAGCTCGGCGCGCGCGCCTTCACGAACGAGAAGGCCGCCTGGATCGACTCCTGCATGACGTCGCCCAATTTGCCGGTGGTCTTGATCTGGCCCTTGCCGGGCACGGTCACCGCCTCGATCGTCAGCAGTTCGCCACCGACTTCGGTCCAGGCGAGGCCGGTGACGGCGCCGATCTGGTCCTCCTCCTCGCCGATGCCGTGGCGGAATTTCCGCACGCCGGCAAAGTCGGCGACATTGTCCGGCGTGAGCTCGACCTTGTCGGTCTTGCCCTCGAGGATCTGGCGCAGCGCCTTGCGCGCGACCTTGGCGATCTCGCGCTCGAGCGTGCGCACGCCGGCCTCGCGCGTATAGCCCTGGATCAGCGCGCGGAGGCCGGGCTCGGTGAAGACCAACTCGCCCTCTTTCAGGCCGTGTGATTCGATCTGCTTCTCGATGAGGTGGCGGGTCGCGATCTCGACCTTCTCGTCCTCGGTGTAGCCCTCGAGCCGGATGATCTCCATGCGGTCGAGCAAGGGCTGCGGCAGGTTCAGCGAGTTCGCCGTAGTCACGAACATGATGTCCGAGAGGTCGTAGTCGATCTCGAGATAATGGTCCTGGAACTTCGAATTCTGCTCCGGATCGAGCACTTCGAGCAGGGCGGAGGCGGGGTCGCCGCGGAAATCCTGGCCGAGCTTGTCGATCTCATCGAGCAGGAACAGCGGGTTCGAGGTGCCGGCCTTCTTGAGGTTCGACACGATCTTGCCCGGCAAGCTGCCGATATAGGTGCGGCGGTGGCCACGAATCTCCGCCTCGTCGCGCACGCCGCCCAAGGACTGGCGCACGAACTCGCGCCCGGTCGCCTTGGCGATCGAGCGGCCGAGCGAGGTCTTGCCGACGCCCGGCGGGCCGACGAGGCACAGGATCGGCCCCTTCAGCTTGTTGGTGCGGGCCTGCACGGCGAGATATTCGACGATCCGGTCCTTGACCTTCTCGAGGCCATAATGGTCCTCGTCGAGGATGCGCTGCGCCTCGGCGATGTCGTGCTTGAGCTTCGACTTCTTGCCCCAGGGCAGGCCGAGCAGCACGTCGAGATAGTTGCGGCTGACGGTCGCCTCGGCCGACATCGGCGCCATCGCCTTGAGCTTCTTGAGCTCCTGCGTCGCCTTGCCGCGCGCCTCCTTGGAGAGCTTGAGCTTGGCGATCTTGCGGCCGAGTTCGGCAAGCTCGTCGCCTTCGCCTTCCTCGCCCTCGTTGCCGAGCTCGCGCTGGATCGCCTTCAACTGCTCGTTCAAGTAATATTCGCGCTGGGTCTTCTCCATCTGGCGCTTCACGCGCGAGCGGATCTTCTTCTCGACCTGGAGCACGCCAAGCTCGCCTTCCATGAAGGCGAACGTCATTTCGAGGCGGCGAATGGGGTTCAGCTCGGCGAGCAGCGCCTGCTTGTCCGAGACCTTGATCGTGATGTTGGCCGCGACCGCGTCGGCGAGCCGCGACGGCTCCTCGATCTGACCGAGCTGGACGGCGGTTTCAGCCGGCAGCTTCTTGTTGAGCTTGGCGTAATTCTCGAACTGGTCGACCACCGAGCGCATCAGCGCCGAAACGTCGGCGCCTTCCGGGTCGTCGATCTCGATCGGCTCGATCTCGGCGGCGAGGAACGTGCCTTCGTCGCGCAACGCGGCCAGGGTCGCACGGCGCTGGCCTTCGACGAGCACGCGCACCGTGCCGTCGGGAAGCTTCAGGAGCTGCAGCACGGTGGCGACGACGCCGAGGTCGTAGAGCGCGTCGCGATCGGGGTCGTCCTCGGCCGGATCGAGCTGCGAGACCAGGAAGATGCTCTTGTCGGCCGCCATCGCGCTTTCGAGCGCCGCCACGGATTTGTCGCGTCCCACGAACAGCGGAACGATCATCTGTGGGAAGACGACAATGTCACGCAGGGGGAGAACGGGATAGGATTCGGTCATTGTAACTCCACACAGGGCCGAACGGCCCTTTGACATCTATATGGGGACCGCCGTCAACGCATCAATGGAGCGCGGCAGGCGGGCTCAAAGCGGCTCCGGACGTGGCTTTTCCCGGCCCAGGCGATGCTCGCGGTAGAGCGTATACAGGCCGCTCGCGATGATCACCGCGGCCCCCAGCCAGGTCGAGGCGGCGGGCTGCGTGTTCCAGATCAGCCAGCCGAGCAGCACCGCCCAGAGCAATTGCGCATAGTCGAACGGCGCCACCACCGAGACGGGGGCGCAGCGCAGGGCCGCCGTCATCAGCAATTGGGCGACGCCGCCGAACGTGCCGAGCCCGAACAGGATCAGCCAGGTGCGGCTGTCGTGAAAACCGGCGAAGAAGGGCATGGCCATCCCGACCGCGAGCATCGACAGGACGGTGAACCACAGCACGGTGGTCTGCGTCCCCTCGGTCCGGCCGATCTGGCGGATCGTGATCGTGACGGCCGCGACGCCGAAGGCGGACAGCAAGGCGAGCGCGAGCCCGGCCAGGGGCAGATCGGTGCCCTGCGGCTGCATCACGATCAGCACGCCGCCGAAGCCGACCGCGACCGCACTCCAGCGGTGGCGTCCGACCTCCTCGCGCAGCACCAGCGCCGACAGCAGCACCGCGAACAAGGGCGCGACGAAGCCGATCGTGGTCGCTTCCGCGAGCGGCAGGAAGGCGAGCGCCGAAAAACCCAGCATCATCGTCGTGAGGCCGATCGCCGTGCGGGTGATATGGGCGAGCGGCCTCTGCGTCCGCCATGCGGTGAAGTTGCGGGTCCAGGCGATCCACAGCAGCAGCGGCGGCAGGCCGAACGCGAATCGGTAGAAGACCAGTTCGACCGTGCTGACGCCGTGTTCGTAACCGAGCTTGATCATCGCCGCCATGAAGCCGAAGCAGGTCGTCGCGCCGAGGCGCAGCAGGATGCCGAGGAGCCGGTTTTGCTGCGGGGGAGAGGGGGAGGCGGGATCGGCCATGGGTCCGGCGCTTCTGGTGCCGCCGCCTAAAAAGGGCAAGACCGGGGACGCATCCCTTTCGGGAGCGGAGAAGCTTCGCTACATGGACCCCGGCAAGAAATGCACAAGTTCGCGAATCCAGCCCGATTTCTGAAGCTCGCACGTCCCCTCACAGCCTGGCTGGGGTGGGTCGGATGCGGGCTGATCCTGCTCGCGCTGGGCGCAGGCCTATTCGTCGTGCCCGCCGACTATCTGCAGGGCGACAGCGTCCGCATCATGTACGTCCATGTGCCCGCGGCCTGGCTCGGCATGGGCGGCTGGACCGGGATCGCCATTGCCAGCCTGCTGCAGATCGTCTGGCGCCACCCGCTGGCGACGGTCGCCGCGCGCGCCATCGCGGTGCCGGGCGCGCTCTTTACCGCCATCTGCCTCGTCACCGGCTCGCTCTGGGGCCGGCCGACCTGGGGCACCTATTGGGAATGGGACGGGCGCATGACGTCTATGCTCGTCCTGCTGTTCCTCTACGTCGCCTATATCGCGCTCGACGACGCCGACCGCGAGCGCGGCGGGGAAGGGCGGATCACCGCGATCTTCGGCCTGCTGGGGGCGATCAACATCCCGATCATCCATTATTCGGTGCTGTGGTGGAACACGCTCCACCAGGGTCAGAGCATCAGCTTCGTGCGCGGCACGTCCACCATCGACGCCTCGATGCTGTGGCCGGTGCTGGTCGCGGCGGTCGGCTTCTCCTGCCTGTTCGGCGCGATCGTGCTGATGCGGATGCGCACCATCCTCGCCCGGCAGAAGATCGAGGCAAGGCTGCGGAGGATGGCGGCATGAACCACTGGCCCTTCATCATCGGCTCCTATGCGCTCACCGTCCTCGGCACGCTCGGCGTCACCGCCTGGAGCTATGCCGCCATGAAGCGCGCCGAGCGCGACGCCGATGCCTTGAGGCGCGACAGGTGAAGGCCAAGAATCAGCGCCTCACTCTGCTGATCCTCGCGATCGGCGCGGTGCTCGCCGCCGTCTTGCTCGGCATGTCGGCGCTGAAGGACGAGGCGGCCTATTTCTACGCGCCGGCAGACGTGGCGCGAAAGGGCCTGCCGCTCGACCGGGCGGTGCGGATCGGCGGCATGGTGTCGGACGGCTCGATCAAGCGCGCCGCCGACGGCGTGACGATCGACTTCCTCGTCCACGACGAGACCAAGGCGGTGATCCCGGTGCGCTTCACCGGCATCGCCCCGGACCTTTTCAAGGAGAATAGCGGGGTCGTCGCCGAGGGGCGCTTCCAGCCGGACGGCACGTTCGTGGCCACCGAGATCCTCGCCAAGCACGACGAGAATTACATGCCGCCGCAGCTGGCCGGCGACAAGCATAAGAGCGAGACGCTGCAATGATCGCGGAAGCCGGGCTGGCGGCCCTCTGGCTGGCGGCTTCATTGTCGCTGATGCAGCTCGCATTCGGCGCCTTTGCGCTGCGCCAGGGCGGCGAGAGCCTGCTCGGCACGGTGCGCCCGGTGGCGGCGGCGCAGGCGGTGCTGGTCGCCATCTCCTTCGCCTGCCTGGTCCTGCTCTTCCTGCGCACCGATCTGTCGGTCGCCCTGGTCGCGGCCAACAGCCATTCGGCCAAGCCGTGGCTCTACAAATTCGCCGGCGCGTGGGGAAATCACGAGGGCTCGATGCTGCTCTGGGTGACGGTGCTCGCCGTCGCCGGCGGCGCCGTCGCTTTGTTCGAGCGCAAGCTTGAGCAGCGCACCCTGATCGCGACCCTGGCCGCGCAGGCGGCGATCGCGCTCGGCTTCTACGCCTTCCTCCTGTTCGCCTCGAACCCGTTCGAGCGGCTCAATCCGGCGCCGGCGCAGGGGCAGGGGCTCAATCCCCTGCTGCAGGATCCGGGCCTCGCCTTCCATCCGCCGACCCTCTATTTCGGCTATGTCGGCATCTCGATCGCCTTCTCGTTCGCGGTCGGCGCGCTCGTCACCCGCGACGTCGGCGCGGCCTTCGCCCGCGCGATGCGGCCGTGGGTGCTCGCCGCCTGGATCTTCCTGACGCTCGGCATCACCGCCGGCTCCTACTGGGCCTATTACGAGCTCGGCTGGGGCGGCTGGTGGTTCTGGGATCCGGTCGAGAATGCGTCGCTCATGCCCTGGCTCGCCGCCACCGCCTTGCTGCACTCGGTGACCGTGCTCGCGACTCGCGATTCCCTGCGTGCCTGGACGGTGATGCTCGCCGTCGTCGCGTTCTCGATGTCGATGGTCGGCACCTTCCTGGTCCGCTCGGGCATCCTCACCAGCGTCCATGCCTTCGCCGTCGATCCCGAGCGCGGCTTCTTCATCCTCATCCTGCTCACCCTCTATATCGGCGGCGCGCTCGCGCTGTTCGCCTTGCGGGTCGGCACGGTGCGCGAAGGCGCGACCTTCGAGCCGGTCAGCCGCGAAGGCGCCCTGGTCGCCAACAACCTTCTGCTTTCGGCGATCCTCGGCATCGTCCTGGTCGGCACGCTCTACCCGCTCGGCGTCGAGGCGGTGACCGGTGAGAAACTGTCGGTCGGCCCGCCTTACTTCAACAGCGCCGCCGGGCCGCTCGCCTTGGCCATGGTCGCGATCATGGCGGCGGGGCCGCTGATCCGCTGGCGCCGCGACAAGGCGCGTGACGTCCTCGCCCGGATCGCGGTGCCGGTGCTGCTCTCCGCAGTGATGCTGTTCGCGCTGGTCCTGCTCGCGCCCGGCGTCGGCATCCTGCCGCTGGCCGGCCTCGTCCTCGCTTTCGGCGTCGGCGCGGCCAGCGTTGCGCCTTTGTGGAAGCGCAACCTGCGCCGGACGCCGCTCTTCACCTGGGGCATGGTGATCGCCCATCTCGGCATCGCCGTCAGCCTCGTCGGCATGGCCTCGGAAAGCGCCTTCACCAAGGAGACCCTGGTTGCGGTCGCGCCCGGACAGACCGCCGAGGTCGGGCCCTACCGGATCCGCTTCGACAAGGTCGATCCGATCGCCGGGCCCAACTGGACCGCGATCGAGGCGACGCTGACCGCGCGCCGCGGCGACGGCAAGCCGTTCACGCTCCATCCCCAGGCGCGCATGTTCAGCTCGCCCCCGACCGAGACGAGCGAGGCGGACATCACGACCGTACTCGACGGCCAGCTCTATACCGTGCTCGGCAAGCCCGACGAGCAGGGCCGCTGGCAGCTCCGCTTGTGGTGGAAGCCGTTCGTAACTTTGATCTGGTTCGGCGGCATCTTGATCGCGCTGGGCGGGCTGCTCT
The DNA here is from genome assembly GCF_035594035.1 of Sphingomonas sp. LY54. Taxonomy (NCBI): domain Bacteria; kingdom Pseudomonadati; phylum Pseudomonadota; class Alphaproteobacteria; order Sphingomonadales; family Sphingomonadaceae; genus Sphingomonas; species Sphingosinicella wutangchuni. The sequence continues at coordinate 456,795 of NZ_CP141588.1, read as the reverse complement.
CCCTGGTCGGCCGCGTCCGCCGCGAACGACGGGTCAAGCTCGAGGAGGCCTACGCATGAAGCGCCGCCTGGTCCTGTGGGTCCCGCTCGCTTTGTTCTTTGTCTTCGCGGTGACGGTCGCGGTCAGCCTCTACGCGCCCACCGACCGCACGATCCGCTCGCGCATGATCGGCAAGCCGGTGCCGCAATTCGTGCTGCCGGCAGCGGTGCCGGGGCGCCCGGGGCTGGAGAGCCGCGACCTCGCCGCCGGCCAGCCGCGCATCGTCAACGTCTTCGCGAGCTGGTGCCTGCCCTGCATCACCGAGGCGCCGCAATTGCTGGCGCTGAAGGAACTCGACCTGCCGATCGACGCGATCGCTATCCGCGACCGGCCCGAGGACATCGCCGCCTTCCTCGCCAAATGGGGCGATCCCTACCAGCGCATCGGCTCGGACAAGGACAGTCGCGTGCAGATGGCGTTCGGCTCATCGGGCGTGCCCGAGACCTTCGTGGTCGATGGCGCCGGCATCATCCGCTACCAGCATATCGGCGAGATCCGGCCCGAGCATATGGCCGAGATCGTCCAAGCCTATGAGGCGGCGCGATGATGCGGGACCTGAGCCGCGCGATCGCCGTCGTGGCATTGGCGCTGGCCGCGCCGGCGTCGGCCGATTCGCTGCTGCCGCCAGCCGAATATGCGGACACCCAGCTCAAGGATCCGAAGCAGGAGGCTGCGGCGCAGGGGCTGATGGTCACGCTGCGCTGCCTCGTCTGCCAAGGCCAGTCGATCGCCGACAGCGACGCCGACATGGCCGGCGACATGCGCGCTTTGGTCCGGCGCCGGATCGAGGCCGGCGAGAAGCCCGAGGACATCCGCGCCTGGCTGGTCGACCGCTACGGCGCCTGGGTCAGCTACGATCCGCCGCTCGAGCCGCTGACCTGGCCGCTCTGGGCCGCGCCGGTCGTTCTGGTGCTGATCGGCCTGTTCCTCGCCCGCGGCCGCTTCCGCAGGAAGAAGAGCTGATGGGCTGGCTGATCTTCATCCTGCTCGCGCTCGCGTCCTTCGTCGCCCTCTGGCGCTTCGCCCGCTTCGACAAGGCGGCGCTCCAGTTCCTCGGCGCGGGCCTGCTGCTCGCCATGGCCGGCTATGTCTGGCAGGGGCAGCCCGGCCTGCCCGGCAAGCCGCTGCCGCCGCCCGAACGTCAGAACCTGCCCGACAGTGCCTTCGCCGGTGCGCGCGGCGACATGCTCGGCCAGTTCGACAGTGCCGCGCGCTGGCTGACCATCGCCGACAGCTTCCACCGCTCGGGCGACACGCGCAACGCCGCCGGCGTGATCCGCGCCGGCCTCCGGCAGCATCCGAACGATCCGGACCTGTGGGTTGGGCTCGGCAATGCGCTCGTCATCCATGCCGACGGGCTGATGACCCCGGCGGCCGAGCTCGCCTTCCAGCGCGCCGCGAAAATCGCGCCCGAGCATCCCGGGCCCAAATTCTTCTATGGCCTTGCGCTGGCGCAGGGCGGCAAGATCGACGAGGCCGAGGGGATCTGGCGCAGCCTGCTGGAAGGCGCCCCCGCCGACGCCGCCTGGCGGCCGATGGTCGAGGAGCGGCTCGCGATGATCGCGCAGGCGCGGGCGATGGGAGCGGGGCGCTAGACGGTTCGTCATTGCGAGCGCAGCGAAGCAATCCAGTCCGGCGCGCGACTGGATTGCCGCGTCGCTACGCTCCTCGCAATGACGGGATCGGGGTGCTTGCCGCCTAGAGCGGCACGAATTCCAGGTTGAGCGCCTCGGCCACGGCATGGTGGCGGATCTTGCCGCCCGACACGTTGAGGCCGTTGGCGAGGTGCGGATCGGCCGCCATCGCGGCCTCGGCGCCGGCATTGGCGAGCTTCAGCACGAACGGCAGGGTCGCGTTGTTGAGCGCGATCGCCGAAGTGCGGGCGACCGCGCCGGGCATGTTGGCGACGCAATAATGGATCACGCCGTCGATCTCGAACACCGGGTCGCCGTGCGTCGTCGGCCGCGACGTCTCGAAGCAGCCGCCCTGGTCGATCGAGATGTCGACCAGCACGCTGCCGCGCTTCATCGTCTTCAGCATGTCGCGCGTGACGAGCTTGGGTGCGGCCGCGCCCGGCACCAGCACCGCACCGATCACCAGTTCGGACTTCGCCACCGCGCTCGCGATCGCCGCCTTCGAGGCATAGGCCGTCTTGATCTGGCTTCCGAAAAACATGTCGAGCTCGGCCAAGCGCGTGTTGGAGATGTCGTAGATGGTAACGTCGGCGCGCATGCCGACCGCCATCTGCGCCGCGTTGACGCCGGAGACGCCGCCGCCGAGGATCGTGACCTTCGCCGGGGCGACGCCCGGGACGCCGCCGAGCAGGACGCCGCGCCCGCCTTGCTCCTTTTCGAGATAATGGGCGCCCACCTGGATCGACATGCGGCCTGCGACCTCGGACATCGGCTTGAGCAGCGGTAGCGACCGATCGTCGGCGGTCACCGTCTCATAGGCGATGCAGGTCGCGCCCGATTGCATCAGGCCGTGCGCCTGGTCGGGGTCGGGGGCGAGATGGAGATAGGTGAAGAGCAGGTGGCGCGGCTCGAGCAACGCGATCTCCTGCGGCTGCGGCTCCTTCACCTTCACGATCATGTCGGAATCGCGGAACACCGAAGCCGCGTCGGGGGCGATGCGTGCACCGACCTTCCGGTACGCCTCGTCGTCGAAATCGATGCCGACGCCTGCCAGGGTCTCGACCACGACCTCGTGCCCGGCCGCGACCAGTTCCGCCACCGAGGACGGCGTGAGCCCGACGCGAAACTCGTTGTTCTTGATTTCTTTTGGCACGCCGACGCGCATTTAACTCTCCATCGCAGGGACGAGTGGCGCGGCTATAACGGGCGGCGGGCGGTTTGTCGCCGTTGCGGAACGGAACGCCCCCGTGCTAAGCGCCTCGACTTCCTGGCGGGTCCAGGCGTTTGGAGTGAAGGATTTCAAGGTCTCGCGCCTTCCTGAGCAATGACCGATACCGCCGCCGCCTCGCAATTGCCGGACGAACGTCCGGCTGGCCATGCCCATCATCCGGGCAGTCTCGCCAAGCTTACGCTCGGCGCGGTCGGCGTCGTCTTCGGCGACATCGGCACCAGCCCGATCTACGCCTTCCGCGAGACCTTCGCCGGCCACCATCCGCTGACGCCCGACGCGCTCCACATCTATGGCGTGCTCAGCCTGATCTTCTGGTCGATGATGCTGGTGGTGACGCTGAAATATGTCACGATCATCATGCGCGCCGACAATAAGGGCGAGGGCGGCAGCCTTGCTCTGCTCGCTTTGATCAACCGCAAGGGCGGCGGCCCGCGGCGCTGGAACAAGGGCATCGTCCTGCTCGGCGTGTTCGCGACTGCCTTGTTCTACGGCGACAGCATGATCACTCCGGCCATCTCCGTCCTTTCCGCGGTCGAGGGTCTCACCGTCGTCGAACCGGCCTTCGAGCCGTTCGTCATCCCGATCGCGGTCGGCATCCTGATCGGACTTTTCGCGATCCAGGCGCGCGGCACGGCCAAGGTCGGCGCCCTGTTCGGCCCGATCATGCTCGTTTATTTCCTGGCCCTGGCCGTGCTCGGCACGATGCATATCCTGCAGGCGCCGGGCATCTTCGCCGCGCTCAACCCTTGGTATGCGGTCCAGTTCTTCCTCACCGACAAATGGCTCGCCTTCCTGGCGATGGGTTCGGTCGTGCTCGCCGTGACCGGCGCCGAGGCGCTCTATGCCGATATGGGCCATTTCGGGCGCAACCCGATCCGGATCGGCTGGATGACGTTCGTGCTGCCGGCCCTGATGCTGAACTATCTCGGCCAGGGTGCGATGATCCTGTCGCTGACTCCGGCGGAAGCGGTCGAGGTGGTGAAGAACCCGTTCTTCTTCCTCGCCCCCGAAATGGTCCGCCTCCCGCTCGTCATCCTCGCCACCATGGCGACGGTGATCGCCAGCCAGGCAGTGATTTCCGGCGCCTTCTCGGTCACTCAGCAGGCGATCCAGCTCGGCTTCATGCCGCGCCTGCGCATCACCCACACGAGCGCCGCCGCAGCCGGCCAGATCTACATCCCGGTGATCAACTGGGCTCTGATGGTGATGGTGATCCTGCTCGTGCTGAGCTTCCGCTCCTCGTCGAACCTCGCCGCCGCCTATGGCATCGCCGTCACCGGCGCGATGCTGATCGACACGGTGCTGATCGCCGTCGTCCTGTTCCAATTGTGGAACTGGAACAAGATCGCCGCCGGCCTGGTGCTCGCCGTCTTCGCAATCGTCGACCTCGCTTATTTCGGCGCCAACCTTACCAAGGTGCCCGACGGCGGCTGGTTCCCATTGCTGGTGGGCTTTGTCGCCTTCACCCTCCTCACCACCTGGGCGCGCGGCCGCAAGCTGATGATCGAACGGATGAACGAGGCGGCGATGCCGATCGCCATCTTCATCAAGTCCGCCGCGACCAGCGCCACCCGCGTTCCGGGCACCGCCGTCTTCATGACCACCTCGCTCGAAGGCGTGCCGCATGCGCTGCTGCACAATCTCAAGCACAACAAGGTGCTGCACGAGCGCGTCGTGCTGCTGACCGTGCGCATCGAGGACGTGCCGTTCGTCGACGAGGGCGATCATGTGCTGACCGATCTCGGCAACGGCTTCTACCGTCTGATCGTCCGCTACGGCTTCATGCAGGAGGTCAACGTCCCCGTGGCGCTGCAGCGCCTCGACAATTGCGGCGGCCTGTTCAAGATGATGGACACCAGCTTCTTCCTCGCCCGTCAGACCCTTTTGCCCTCGTCGCGGCCTGGCATGTGGGTGTGGCGCGAGAAACTGTTCGCCTGGATGCTGCGCAACGCCGAAAGCGCGATGGAATTCTTCAAGCTGCCGACCAACCGCGTGGTCGAGCTCGGCAGCCAGGTCGAGATCTAGTGACGGCGCCGATCGTCGTCACGGCCACGTTCGGCGACGGCGACAATGGCTGGCTGCAGGAGCTGCGGCGCGCGTATTACCCGCCCGAGCGCAACCAGGTGCCGGCGCACCTCACTCTGTTCCGCCATCTGCCACCCAGCCTCGAGCGTGAACTCAACCAGCGTCTCGCCGTCTATGCCGCGACGCCTGCGCCCCGGGCGATCTTCGCCGGCGTGATGGACCTGGGGCAGGGGACGGCGTTGCGCGTCGACAGCGAGGAGCTGGAGGACATACGCACCGACCTTGCCGAGGCGCTGCGCGGCCTGCTGACTCCGCAGGACCAGGCGCCGTGGCGCCCGCACGTCACCATCCAGAACAAGGTCGAGCCGAAGGAGGCGCGGGCGCTCCAGCAGCGCCTACGCGCGACGTTCGAGCCACGCCCGCTCGCGATCCGCGGCCTCGCCGCCTGGCGCTACGCCGGCGGCCCGTGGGAACCGATCCGGACCCACGTCTTCCGCGGCTAGGCCAGGATATCAGTCGATCTGGCCGATGCCCTCGCAGCTATAGTCGAAGGCGGCGAGCCCGGCTTCGAGGTGCGAGGCGAGCAGGGGCATGTCGAGAAGCTCATCGACCGTCGATTCGGGATCGGTGTCGTTCGCCTCGGCAAAGGCCTCGTCCCATTCGCTCGCGTCATAGGTGCCGCGGCCGACCCAGGCCAAGGCCAGCGCCTCGGCGAGCTGGTCGTCGGCAAGGTCGTCCAGCGCGGCGCGGATTTCCTCCTCGACGCCGGTGTTGAGCTCGTCCTCCAGCGCGGAGAGCGCTTCGCCGCCCTCGTCGTCGAAATCGTCGACATTGTCGGCGTCCTCGTCCGGCACGGCGGCCGGCACCTGGGCTTCCAATTCGCGCGCCCGCAATAGCAGCCTGCAATAGGTCTCGAGCGGGGTCAGCAGGTCCATTCAATCTCTCCGTCCAGCGAGGGCTTGGTCTCTGCAACGACAGTCGGGCGGCGCGGTTCCGGCAGCGCGCAAACCACCGTTGACCGCCGCCGCGTCGCTGCCTATAGGCCCCGCACGCCCGGCGCGCAGCCGCGGCGCGCCCGATGGGGCGGAGTAGCTCAGCTGGTTAGAGCAGCGGAATCATAATCCGCGTGTCGGGGGTTCAAGTCCCTCCTCCGCTACCACTACCATCCCTGACGGGGAGGGCGGCACAGCGATCCACCGCCGTACCGTTCAAGAGAGCGTCCAATCCGCCGATAATCTCCACCCTCATGGACCGCCGCTCGAAGGGCGACTTCGGCTTCTTCTCGGCGGGCGTCACGATAACGCGATCAACCACGGAGCGGATAAGCTTGGCGGATGGTCGTTCGCCATCCTCGCACAGCACTGAGTTCAGATCGGCCAGGGCGTTCTTGAAGCTTGCGACGGCGGCAGGATGGAAGCTGATCGCCGACGCTGGCCCGTCCACGACGGCGAGCTTGGCAACGAGTGCGGCCTTCTCGTCCTTGAGCGGGGCATTGTCCGCGCCGAACTGCTCGAGTTCGATGACGCCCGCCATGTAAGCCTTCTTGAGTCGCTCCATCTTCCTCTCGACCTCGGCAAGGCCCTTGTTGATGGTGTCATGCTCGTTGACCGCTTGGCGGGCGAGGCGCTTTCGTTCAGCCATGTAGGCGTCGATGTAGGCGTTCATGAGCCGTGTGTCGGCGAGATTGGCGCGAAGGGCAGTGAGCACCACGCCTTCGATGTCCTCGACATAGGCCCGGACGGGGTTGTCGCAGATGCCCTGCGAGGCGTTGCCGGCGCACTGCACGCGAGGTTTGCCGGTCTTTGCATCCACGCCGTTGCTGTTGATCGTCGAACCACAAGACCCGCACCGGAGCAGTCCCGAGAACAGGCGCTTCGCACGCTGAGCCTGTCGAGTGTTCTGCTTGAAGCTGCGGTCTGCCTTACGGTTCTGCGCGGCTTCCCAGATCTCGGGTTTGATGATTGCGAGCTCCGGCACACCCATTATGGTCCACTGATCCTTCGAATTGACGCGCGACACGCGGCTGGCCGTGTCGGGATGCTTCATGTGTTTCGTTCGGTTCCACTTGCGCACACCCGCGTAAAGGGGGTTGAAAAGGATGCCGGTCTCCCGATCCTTGTTCCCATTCAGCGTGCTGTCTCGCCAGCGCCCTGTGGTCAGCGACCCGTCCTTGCGCTTGATCCCCGCCCGCGGGCTTGGAATACCCCTGCGATTCAGATCGGTGATGATAGCGCGGGGGGACTCGCCGGCGACGTAGCGGACGAAAATCTCGCGGACTATCTCCGCCTCCTCTTCTACGACTTCCAGTTCGCCGCCGCGCTCACCGGGTCGGCGCGCCTTGGAGCGGTAGCCGTAGCTTTTCCCACCGGCTGACTTTCCACCAAGGACGAGACCGCTCATCGACCGGTGGATCATCTGCGCACCCTGCTTGCGAGCCATCTCGGCCATCATCGCCTGGAAATTCGCCATATCGCCGGAAACCGGCGAACCGTTGTCATTGGCGGGGTACAGTTTCACACCATGGAACTCGGCGCGCTTCATTGTGTAGGCGGCGTCCTCAACGTCGCGCGTCAATCGCGAGAGGTTTTCGATGATGATCCCGTCGAATTTACGCACGGTCAACGCCTATATTGAGGCGCGCAAGGCCGAATTCGCTCATCTCGAGCTCAGTGAGAAGGCGATCGAGCTCAACCTGGGCAATGGTGTCTCGGTGGCGGGCCGCATCGACTTGGTACGCCGACGGGACAGCGGCGACATCGCGATCGTCGACTTGAAGTCGAACGAGCGGGCCCAAGCGGAAGCGCTGACCGAGGCGCAGCTTCACATCTATGCGCTCGGCTACCGCGAGCTTACCGGCCGCGACGCGGACTTTGTCGAAACCTATGAGCTCGACAAGCAGCGCCGCAAGGCCCGCACCGTCGATGAGGATCTCATCCAGGACGTGACCGCCCGCGTCCATGCGACGGCCGCGGCACTGCGCAGCAACGCGTTCACGCCGGACCCCGACCAAAATCGCTGCCGGCAATGCGATTTCCGGCGGCTTTGCTCGGCCGGCGAAGCGGCGGGAGGCTGCGCGTGACCACCGATTATGTGGCCCTGACCGAGGAAAACAGGATCGAGTATGGCCGGGCGATCAAGCGCATCGGCAAAATGCTGCTCGAGGATCGTTACGACCGGCGGACCCACTTCATTCATGAGGTGTTGCAGAACGCGGAGGATGCTTTGCGCCGGCGCGGTCCAGATTGGGCGGGCTCGCGAACCGTCCTGTTCGAGCTCACGCGGGATCGGCTCCGCATCTCCCATTACGGCGCGCCCTTCGACAAGGACGATGTCCGCGGCATTTGCGGGATCGACGAGAGCACCAAGGACATCACCGCGATCGGCCGGTTCGGTATCGGCTTCAAATCGGTCTATGCAGTCACCGAGCGTCCCGAAGTGCATTCGGGGGACGAAGCCTTCGTTATCTTGGATTATGTGCTTCCGGAAGCGGTGCCGGCTTGTGCCCGCGAGTCAGAGGAAACGGTCATCCTCCTCCCGCTAAAGGTGGAAGAAACAGGGCCCTTCGACGAAATCGCCGCCGGACTCGCTGCGCTTGGTCCAGAGGCGCTCCTCTTCCTCAAGCATGTCGACAAGGTTGTCTGGAGCGTGGAAGGCGGCGGCAGCGGCAACTATGAGCGCGCGCCCACCAGCGAGGGGTTCATGCACCAGGTGCGGCTCTCTGCACGTGGCGCCAGCGGGCCGCGCGATGAGACCTATCTGCTGTTTTCCCGCCCCGTCGAGCATGAAGGTAATCCGGTCGGCCTCGTAGAAATCGCGTTCCTTACCGTTCTCGAGGACGACAAAAGGGTCGTTCGCCCGATCACCGACGCGCGGCTTGTGGTCTTCTTCCCGACGGTCCTGCCAACCTACACAGGCTTTCTCGTCCAGGGTCCGTATCAAACGACGCCGAGCCGTGACAACGTACCGGTGGACAAGCCTTGGAACGTCAAGCTTGCGGCTATCACCGCCGACCTGCTCGTCGAGGCGCTCCTTCGTCTGCGGGATGTCGGTTTGCTAGAAGTCGCGGTATTGAAGTCGCTCCCGCTCGAGCGCCAGAAACTTGCGGGCAGCCTCTTCGCACCTCTGTTCGATCGTACCGTGCGCGCATTCACAGAAGAGCGCCTCGTTCCAACTTCGACCGGCCGTTTCGCCGCCGCCGGCGATGTGCGTCTCGCCCGCGCGCAGGACGTGCGCGACCTGCTCGGGCCGCAGCAATAAGGAAAGTTGCTTGGCGGGGATGGGAATGTCTCATGGGTGAGCGCCGAGATTACCACCGACCGTGCGCCCCAATTGCGAAGTTTCCTGATGCAGGAGCTGAAGGTTACTGAGCTGACGTTGGAGATGGCGCTTGCCCGAATGACGGAGGCGTTCCTCACCAATCAATCGGACAGCTGGATGGTGCGTCTGTATCGGGCGCTCGCCGCTCAACCTGCTCTGTGGCGGAGCCGCGCGAAAGAAATGCCGCTGCTTAGGCTTGAGGGCGGAAAACAGGTGCGGCTAATTCGAGACGGGGTCATTCAGGCCTTTCTTCCCGGTGAGGGAAAGACCGGTTTTCCAACTTTGCGGGCTACTCTGTGCACGCCGCAGACCCTCAAGTTTCTTCAGGGCGTTGGGCTTACTAAGCCAGACCCCGTTGACGACGTGATTCGCAATCTTCTTCCCAAATATAGAACGGAGACGTCGACACCTCGAACTATGAGGAGGACATTGGGCGCATTCTGCGCGCCTTCCAAACCGATTCTTCCGTCCAGCGCGGCAAGCTTGTGGAGGCGCTAAAGGTCTCATCGATTGTGATGTGCACCGATGCAAAGAGCGGAGACGATTTCATCTCGCGCCCGACCGAGGTTTATCTCGCCTCGAACCGAATGGTGAATCTCTTTCAGGGGGTCGAGGGCGTGCTGCTGCTCGATAGCAGCTATGCGTGTCTTCGCGGAGAGGCGGTCCGCGAGATGCTCGAAGCGTGCGGCGGCGTACGCATCTTGCGTACGATTGCGGTTCCTTGTGACCTGCCCGAGAAGACGCGCCGGGAATACCGGCGCGCCGCAGGCTGCGAGAGCTGCACCTACGAGAACAGCATTTTTGATCAGGATATCACCGGGCTCGACGGATTGCTCGCATTGCTGCCGACATTGCCCGAGGCAGAGCGGCGCGATCGATCGCGCCAGCTTTGGGAAGCGCTAGCGGAACTGGCCGATCGTCGTGCCAATGCCCTGTCCGTGCAATATAGCTGGACCTACCATTATCAGCGTACGACTTCGTTTGATGCACACTTCATTCGTAAGTTGAACGCGCATGCCTGGATATCTGACCGCGATGGCGTTCTTCGCCTGCCGTCGGAGATGTTGTTCGAGGACCTGGACTGGCCGACGCATCCGCTTCTCGAAAGCCGCATCCAATTCAAGCCGCCGGCGATCGCTGCGCTCGCTCGCGAAGTGGGGATAGACACCGATGTTCTCGACGAACTTAAACGGCTTGGCGTCACGGATCTTGCTCAGCTGCGTACGCGTCTCAAAGTCGACCCGGACGATGAGAGCGACGATGATAGGACCGGGGAAAATCACAGCGAGGCGAGTGATCACGACGAAGAAGATGGTTACGACGTTGGCGATGGCGAGGACGAGGATGCGCCGCCCGATGGCGACGGACGGGGAGGTGACAACGGCGAAGATCATGATGAAAGCGGGAGCACTGGAGGTGGCGGCGGGAGCAGCGGTAGTGGCTCGGGCAAGAGCAAGGGGAAGGGCACCGGCGGGAATGGCAACCGTGGCGGCGAACGTGAGTTCATTTCCTACGTCGCCGCCCATGTAGGCGAGGGTGAGGCAGATCCGGACGGCCTCACTCAGGAAGCGCGAATGCGGCTGGAGGATCACGCGATCGCGCGTATCCTTGAATTTGAGCCGCGGCTGGAGCGCCTGCCACCGGGCAACAAGGGATTCGACCTGATCGAAACAGACGCGATCGGCGAACCGCAGCGGTGGATCGAGGTCAAGGCGATGACGGGCAGTCTTGCCGGCCGTCCCGTGGGCCTAAGCCAGCCTCAGATGGAGCATGCACGCCGTTATGGCGACCAGTATTGGCTGTACGTGGTCGAGCATGCGGAAGACGATGCGCGAGCCCGCATCGTCAAGATTCGCAATCCGTTTGGAAGGACCGGCACCTTTACTTTCGATCGAGGCTGGACGGCCGTAGCGATCATCCAAAACTGCGCGAATGACACGCCAAACATTATTACCTGACCTGCTCGAAAATCGGAGGATACCAATTCGCGCCTCTCAACTCGATTTCGGCCAGATACTGAGTCCAGACGCGGCTCGGAGTCGGAGCTTCACCCCAGGTCAGCGAAATTCCCGGCTGATCTGAGTACCGGCCATAATCATGCCGGGCGCTCCCGGCGCGCTCCCGCGAAGTATCGCGTCCGTATCGCCTCGTCGCCGATCAACCCGTTTCCGTTAATCGAAAGGGCAGTCGGTGTGTCAGGGAGCTTGATGAACTCGGACCAGTCTAACGGCTCCCCGACGCACTCGCTGCTAGCGGGGAGGGGCGGCCGGCGCCTGATGCGCGAGAGCTGGAGTTGAGAGTCAGCGCGGGTGAAGCTGCATAGCCACGCATCAAGCAGCAGTTAGACGCAGGGCCGACGAATTGGGTCTGGGCCTAGTCTTCTTGGGTGACGCGTCGCTCTTGTTCGCCTTGGGCGCGGCGGGGAGCGGGTCGTTCCTCGCGCCCTGCGCTTGCTGGCGCTGTCCGGGCATTCATCCACGCGTTTACCGTTGCTCGGCGGCCGACTCCCGTATTCGCTTGATTGTGCCGGGATGCGCAAGCGGCTCGCGCATCAACCCATCGTCCGTAACCAGTTCTGCCATGCCGGCGCTAACTGATTGGCGTCGCTAGCCCCAGGCTTTTAATGCGCCCTTCTGGCTCAGCGCCGCGACATAGGCATCGTGAAACCTGATCGGGACGCTGAAGACCTTTGCTGATTTGCGTGCTATCCGGTTGACAACGTTCCGGTCAGCCCTTCTCTCCTTTGTCGCAGCACGGGGCGCCGTTGTTCAGCTAACAAAAGCCGCGAGAAGTTTTGGAGGACGTAACCGAACCGGCGACAACGGCACTTGGCAAAGCCGAGCGGCGTAAAAGTCTGTACATCCAGTATTCGCCAGGAGGATTCGTTTGGAACCAAAGCTAGGTTGGGTATGGCTGTCACAATCCGAGCGCATGGCTGCCGAAGCCAGCCTCGACGATGCCGGTCTCGAGGGCACGCGGGACGAACTGGGCTTCGGCGTCATCCACTTCGCCTACGCCGACCTGTTCTTCCCCGGCACATCCGTACAGCATACCAGCCTGCGCTACGTCTGGTTCATCGCCTGGGCGCTAGAGGAAATGGCGCAGCGCAGTCCCGGTGGCGACTTCCCGGAACCAATGTTCCGCGAGATTGAGGATCGCACGGGTCATCGGCTGATCGAGCATTACGGTCGCGGCGATCGCACGGGGATCATCGGCGGACGTGTACTCCGTAAAGGCGGGAGCCCGGTGTCGAAGCCGAGCGCCATCTACTGGAGCGCGCTTAGAACATGGGGCCTGCTGGCGCCACTCCCCTCGACCGGGATCGCGCCGTATCGTGGCGATCTCGACCGTTGCTGGGATCAGCTCACCCGTCGAGATCGGCTCGAAGTCGATGCAGCCGCGCGTGGTAACTTCTTTCTCGATCCGCCGCCGATGCCCGCCGGCTGGAGCCGCAAGCGCGGCGCGTTGGATTTCGAGCTCGATGCCGGCAAGTTGGAAGGCGAGCGCATCCTTGCTGCCTGGTCTAGGCTCGGGCATCCCGATGAGGCGCCGTTGCTGTCACGTCTTGCGGCGCGTCGTCGCTGTGCGCCGGACGCGCTCAACAGTCGCGCTGTCCGCCAGCTTTGTACCGACGATGAGAAGCGCAAGCTCGACCGCGCCGATCAGGCCGCGTCGCTTGTGTGCATCGCTCGCGCGCTCTACGTCGCGATGGTCGGCGATCTCAAGCGCACCGATGGCGCGACTGTGCCGGCGCCCGACACTATGCTCGCCACCGCCCTCGCCGATCATGCCGACAAGGCGCTGACGCTCGACCTCGATGAACTCCAGGATGATGTTACCGCGGTGGGCCGCCTGCGACCGCTGCTCGCCGCGACGCAGGAATGGTTATCTGGCCACCGCGGCGACTACAGCGCGATGCGACCGATCTTCCTTGCGCGTGAATTCGATCTCAAGGGCGATCGCGCGTTTCTTCTGCAGGGCTCGGTCGATCGTCGCGCGCAATGGTCGCCTTTCGAACCGTGGCCGTTGACCTATCGCTGGGAAAAGGTCGCGCGCTTCCTCGACGAACTGGCGCCGCGCGCATGAACGACCATCGCCCGTTCGGGTCGGAGCAGGCCTATTCGGTGTTCGAGGTAATGCGACCGGGACCCGGCCTCACGATCGAGCGGATGGCCTGCCTGACCTATTCGCTCGACCTCGTCGCCGTCACCGCCATGCTCATCTCGATGTCCGGTCAGGTCGAGGACGAACTGAGTGGCGGCCCGATGTGCCTGGCCGATGCGATCGAGACGCTGGGGCCGCACCTGCGCATCCTGTATCAGAAGGGCAGGCTGCAGGTCGCGCGGCGTCACTTCGGCATCCTCCATCTGCTCGACGGCATGCTGCATCAGGTCACACCCCGGCTCGGCGCGTCCTGGCATCCGAAGTGCGTGCTTGCCCGCTACATCGGCGACGAGGACGAACCCCGATGGCGTCTCTGGATCGGCAGTCGCAATCTCACGGTCAGCGCCGACCGTGAAGCGGGGATTGTCCTGTGTGGGGCACCCGGTCGCAGCGGCCGCATCCCCGATATCGCCAGGATGGTCGGCGAGCTGGCGCAGCCGCTGGGCTGGTCCAAACTCATCATCGACGAGCTCACCACGCTCCGCTGGCAGGCGCCCGCGGATACCAAAGTTCGCGCGCTGCACTGGCGACGGCTCGGTGAGCGCAAATCCTTTTTCACTCCGCTACCTCGCGTTCGCCGCACCCTCGTCATCAGCCCCTTCGTCAATCGGGGCGGACTTGACGCGCTCGGCATCAAGGCCCCGCGGACCCCCGTCGATCTCGTCACGATCGCACCGACGGCCGATGCGCTTGGCGAGCTTCCGGGAACGACCATGCGGGTTGCCGGCACGCCGCAACGCGATACGCCGGCCACCGTGCGCGAGCGCGACGAGACCTCGGCGGCGGAAGCGCCTGATCCCGTCGCGCCGAGCGGCCTGCACGCCAAGCTGGTCCTGCAGCGCAATGACAGGACGCGCCGGCTGTGGATCGGCAGCGCCAATGCCACCGGTCGCGGCCTGGCGAAGGGCAACGCAGAGATCGTCGTGGAACTCGATGTCGGTGAGCCGATCGTGGTCGCCCTCGAAGCCTTTGCCGAAGCGCAGGCGCTGGCTGTCGCCAAACCACCGAGCGAAGAAGCGCTCGCGGTAGAGGCGGCCGAGCGCGCGCTCGACGACGCGCTCCAGCCTCTGCTCGAGGCGGATTTCACTCTCGTGGCAGAACCGGATCGATTGACGCTCGCGACCGAAGCCGAACTGACCGCCTTCCTCGCTGATTACCGCCTAGAGACTTGGCTGTTCACCTACCCCGATGCGCCCGTCGAATGGCCGCAAGGAGCAGGCCAGATCATATTGCGGACCGAGCTCGTCCCGCTGCGCTTGCAGACGGTTCTCGTCGGCTTCCGCGCGACCGCGCGAACCGATCCACCCGTCACGCGAAGTTGGGCGCAGGCGGTCGCTTTTCCGGGCCTCGACGTCCCGGCGCGCAACCGCGCCGCAACCGCCGCCTATATCGGCACGTCTAACCTGGCGGCGTGGCTGCGCGCCCGGCTGCAGGGCATCACTCCCGTTGAGACCTCGACCTGGTCGGGCGGCGACCCGCCCGGCGTGCCACGCGGTCCGGACGGCATGCTTCCCGGCATCGCAACGTTCGCGCTAGAAGAGGTTCTGTCGGCCTGGGCGCGAAACCCCGCGCAGTTCGAGACCCGCGCCACATCGATTTCGGATCTCCTCGACGGCTTCGCAGCTGATCTGGCGGATCGCGACGACGACGAGGCTGTGGCGGCCCGACTGGAGCTCGACGAGGTCGATGCCTTCTGGTCTGCGGTGCGGCAGTGCCTGGGCAAGGGCGGTAAGAATGGCGCTTGAGGGGTTCCAGCAGAATACGGTCGATGCGGCCTATCGCGCGCTCTGCAATGGCGGAGGCAGCCGCCGCTTCCTGATCGCCGACGAAGTCGGCCTCGGCAAGACGATCTCCTCGAAGGCGGTCGCCCAGCGGCTGAAGCGGGATCAGGATGATCCGCTGAACGTCGTCTATCTCTGCCCCAACCTCGATATCGCGTCGCAGAACCTGACCAAGCTCACGTCGCTGGACGAGACATGGGAAACGCCGCCGGATCGCCTGTCGCTCGCCGCTGCGATGACCGGACGTGAGGCCGTTGAGGCATTCCGGCTATTCTCGTACACGCCCGACACCAGTCTCCCGGGCTGGAAGGCCGGACAGCGCGCCGGTCGCGCCGAAGAGCGATGGCTGATTGCCGGGCTGTTCGCGCGTATCGCACCGAAATTCTGGCGCAGCCTCAAACGCATCGATGACCACCACGTCGCGCAAGGCCACAACCGTCACTTCACATGGACGACGAAGCCGCCCAGGCATTTGCCGCCCGCCTTCCGCGCCGCCCTGATCCGCGTCCTCCAGATCCCGGGCACGGATCTCGACGCCGAATTGCGCGGGTGGCTCAAGGCGCGCGACAACGAAATCCCCGAACTCGTGTTGCGGGCGCGCGCCGCTCTCGCGTTGGTGGCGCTGATCAATCCGGCGACGCGGCCGCATCTGCTTATCCTCGACGAATTCCATCGCTTCGCCGACCTCATTCTCCCGCGTGATGGGCTAAAACTCTCAGGGATCAAAGCGGAGCGGTTCGAGGTTCAACGCCTGCTGGTCCGGACGATGCTCGGAGACGACAACGACCGGCGTCGGCCGGCGCTCCTGTTGATGTCGGCGACACCGTACCGGCTGCTACGAGTCGATGGCACCGAGGTCGAAGCGAGCCGCTACCGCAGTTTCATCACGCTCGTCCGCTTTCTGTTTGGCGATAACGCGATCGCGGCGGCCGATCAGGCCGCGGCGCGGATCACCGCGCATCACCAAGCGCTTCAGTCGAAGGCGGACAAGGCGACGGTGCTCAAGACGGTGCGCGCGGCGAAGCTTGAGGTCGAAGCCGCCTTGCGTCCGATCATCGCGCGCACCGAGCGAGCGACGACGATCACCACCGAATTGTTCGATCGCCGATCGCACGCCGCAGTTGTCGAGGCCGACGATCTGCGCGCCTTCCGTCATTTCGCTCATGCCGTATCAGAGCGAAAACCGGCGCTGAGCGGATGGGTAACGACGCTCTGGTCGTCGGTGCCCTATCCCGCCGAGACCTTGTTCGAGTACAAGATCAGCGACGCTCTCACCGATCTGCCGACGGTTAATAGCGCTCGCGCCACGCCGCGCGCAGCTCATCCGCAATTGCGGGCCGCGGTCACGGCGGATGCGACAGACCCTGTTGCGCGTCCCGCGCCGGTCGATTTGCCGCTGCTTGGCTTGCCGTGGCTGGCGCCGACCGCCCCTTGGTGGCGATTGGCCGGCCCATGGGCGGATCTCGCGTCGCGCGACCGTCCGGTGGGTAAGGCGCTCCTGTTCAGCCGCTACATCGCAACGCC
This sequence comes from Sphingomonas sp. LY54, assembly GCF_035594035.1. Classification (NCBI taxonomy): domain Bacteria; kingdom Pseudomonadati; phylum Pseudomonadota; class Alphaproteobacteria; order Sphingomonadales; family Sphingomonadaceae; genus Sphingomonas; species Sphingosinicella wutangchuni. Next base: position 440,080 of record NZ_CP141588.1, on the reverse strand, counting down.
GCTTTCAATTAGCGCGGTGCTCGGTCTCGACGTTCACCGCCGGCAGCCGCCGAGCAAGACGGCGCAGCCCTATCTTCGCTACGAAGCCAAGACACCTTGGCCCCTGATCGCATCCTTCATGCCATGGCCTTCGCTCATCGACGCGATCGATCCGGCCCGCGACCCCGCCAGTCGTTCGAGCGACGTGATCGACGCCGCGAACGCCGAATTGAAGGCCTGGCTTCTGGGAAGGAAATTCCGGATCGCTCCTCGCGAAGGCGCGTCGCGCAAGCCCTGGGAACTCGCGATCGCCATCGAGCGAGCATATGATCGCGCCGGCGATGTCGGCGAGGCGCTCCGCGAGGTGCCCGGGTTGCCGACCAGCCAGCGGCGGCAGTGGCGCGCCGCCGCGACCTCGACAGAGAAGCCGATACTGACCCGCGACGAGGTCCGCCTGCTGGCTGCCTGGCTGTTGTCGTCGCCCGGCATGATCATCGGCCGAAGTCTCCTGCGCCATCAGCCCGAGTTGCTGGAAGATGCCGAGGGCCTGCGGCTGGCATTTGCGTTCTGCTGGCACGACTTGCGGCCCTATCTTGGCCAGCGAACCTTCGGTGGCGCGATCCTGCCCAAGCCCGTCAAGGGCAAGCGCCATTCCTACCCGGCGGCGCTTCGCCGCGCGATCGTACGCGGCGGATTCGAGGCGGTCATCGACGAACATATCGCGGTAATGCGCCTCATCGGCGACGAGACGCCAATCGACTATCTTCGCCAGTCTTTTTTCGGTCGCGCGGGCCGGGTCCGCATGCGACGCGCCGGTGTTCGCAAGCCGGCACGAATCACTGTCCATGCAGCCGTCCCTTACGCCGGCGCGGAACGCGTACGGTCGAAGGCGTCCAAAGAAGGCAAGCTCCGCTCCGACAATCTGCGCCGCGCCTTCAACTCCCCGTTCTGGCCCCATGTTCTCGCCACGACCTCGGTCGGGCAGGAAGGCCTCGACTTCCACGTCTGGTGCGACCGGATCATCCACTGGGACCTGCCCCGCGATCCGGTCGATTTCGAACAACGCGAAGGTCGCATCGCGCGGTACGCAAGCCTTTGTGTGCGGCGAGCCCTCGCCCGCGACTATGCCAGCGCGGCGCAGAGAGCAGGTCGAGGCACGAGCCCGTTCTGGAAAATCTTCGAGGCCGCACGCGCGGCGTCGAGCGACGGCAGGGGACTGCAGCGCTGGTGGTCGCCGCCCGACCATCGACCGATCAGCATCACCTTCGACGTTCGCTTTAGCCAAAACACCACCCGCCTGAAAGATCTGCAAGCCGATCTGACGCGGTACCGCCTGGCGCTCGGACAACCGGAACCGTCGCTGTTCGAGGACATGGTGAAGCATTTCGGACTCGCGACCGGTCAGGCCCGCGAACTCGCGCTCGACCTTTCGGCGCCTGCCGCTTCCGGAGACAAATGAATTCGAGCGGCGTACCCCGGACAACTCGGGCCGGCGCCTGTCCGCTCATTCGTACCGATCGATCATGGCGGCGACTCGCACCGCGGTATTCTCGTTTCCCGGCCCACGATGGCCGCATAGGCCGGCGACCCGAGCACGTGGTAGAACTGGATATCCCAAGCGACTGGGGAGCACCTTTCCCGGCTAAGCTGGATAGCTGCTTTCAGCAATTTGGCGCTCGGCCTGAGCGACCCGATGCTCGGCGCGGAGCCGACCGGCGACTTGAACAGGCCGTGGGCGACTCTCTTACGCTGAGGGCCAAGTTAGCTGACGTCGCCCTCACCATAGAACAGAGCGGCGATTTCCTCTGCGCCGAGCCGGTCAAAATCCTCGGGAACGCCCCCGTGATCTTCCCGAGACGGCGGGGCCCAGCTGCTTTTTCCGACGAGCGGGCACCGGTCCGTTCGGTGTTAGAAGGTGTTTCCGGTTGATCCTGCTCGGACATCATTTTCTCTCCACTCGCCCTAGGGAGCCAAACGGGACGCCACCGCCAACGCCCGTTCGTAAGGGCTCACCCACGATCACCCCGTCGTCGTCAACCGAAAGGGGAGGCGGCGCGTCAGGGAGCTTGATGAACTCGGGCCTCCGCTACCACAGGAAAATCGCCCATTTGCGATGTTCGCCAAGGCAAGGCGCCGTGCGTTTCGTCCCATGGGAATGACGGCCATCGACCCGTTGCGAACAATCGCTATGGGCCTGGTGCCGATCACCGCGTCTGTCGCGTTCGGGGGTGAATGCCTCCGCATCCGCATGGGACGACGGTTCAACCAGACGAGTTCAGCACCATGCTTCTCCTGTTTCGCATTGCCTTTTGGTCGGCGCTCCTGTTCGCCTTCACGATGGCTGTTCTGCCCAATCCCCCGCAATTGCCGGGCGCTCCTTAGGACAAGATACAGCATATTCTGGGCTTCGCGACCCTCGCGGCACTCGCGGTCGCAGCCTATCCGAGTAAGTCGTTCCTTCTGATCGCCCTGTGCCTCTCGGTGTTCAGACTGGCGATCGAGCTGGTGCAACTCATCCCCGCCCTCAATCGTCAGGGCGATGCCGTCGACTGGGCCGCCGATACTTTCGCCGTTGCGCTGATTCTGGCGTCGCTCTGGGCCATCCGCCACCTGCGCGAGACGAGGGCTAAGTCCGACGGCGAGCAGCTTCCACGGCCGCACAAGCCGGACTAGGCGTAGGCCATGCCAAGACTTCTCCTGTCGGTGCTCATCGGGACGACGCTGACCCTGCTGTCGACCTTCGTCGGCGCGCGCTCGGCGACCGCAACCTATCCGGACATCATGGGCTGCGAGAAAAGCTGCACGGTCGCCGCGTCCGGATGGCCGCTCGTCTTCGTGCGGGATTATACCGGGATGTCGGTCGTCGACACGGCCGACATCATGGAGGTGTGGTTCGCCGCAGACCGGTTCGACTGGCTGCCGTTCCTGCTCAACCTGTTCTTCTGGAGCGCCCTTTCGCTGGCGGCGATCGCTTTCATGTGGGGAGCCGGCCGCGCCGGCGCGGCACCCTACTCCTGAACCTCAATGCGGCGTCAGGCCGATCTCGACGCCGGTCTTGTCGTGCAGCGCGAAGCGGTCGACGAGGTCGGCGCTGGCGCGGTTGTAGCCGGTGACGGCGACGCTCCGGCCCTCGCGGCGCATGCGGGCGACCACCTTGTCGAGCGCGGCGACGGCAGAAATGTCCCAGAAATGCGCGGCGGTGACGTCGATCGCGACATGCGATGCGCTTTCCTCGCCGAACGCCCGGTTGAAGCGATCGACCGAGGCGAAGAAGATCTGGCCGGTGACGCGATAGGTGGCCGTGTTTCCGTCGTCGCTCAGGATCCGCTCGACGGCGAACATGCGCCGCACCTTGCCCGCGAAGAAGATGCCCGAGAGCAATACGCCGGCGAGCACGCCCTGGGCGAGGTCGTGGGTCGCGACGACCACGCCGACCGTCACCAGCATGACGGCCGAGGACGTCGGCGGGTGGCGCCGGATATTGGCGATCGAATTCCAGCTGAACGTGCCGATCGAGACCATGATCATCACCGCCACCAGCGCCGGCATCGGGATCTGCCCGACGAACGGGCCGAGCACCGCGAGCAGGAAGAGGAGGAAGGCGCCGGCTGTGAAGGTCGAGAGCCGGCCGCGGCCGCCCGAGGTGACGTTGATCACCGACTGGCCGATCATCGCGCAGCCGCCCATCCCGCCGAACAGAGCGGCGACGATGTTGGCCGAGCCCTGGCCCATGCTCTCGCGCTGCTTGTCGCTGTCGGTATCGGTCATGTCGTCGACGATCTGCGCGGTAAGCAGCGACTCCAGCAGGCCCACCGCCGCCATCGTCAGCGAGTAAGGCAGGATGATGCGCAGCGTCTCGAGCGTGAAGGGCACTTGCGGCCAGGTCAATGAGGGCAGGCCTTCGGGCAAACGTCCCATGTCGCCGACCGTGTTAACCGGGGTGCCCATCAGGATCGCGAAGGCAGAGAGGAGGAGGATCGCGACCAGGGGCGAGGGCACCGCCTTGGTGAGGCGCGGGAACAGATAGATGATCGCGAGGCCCGCCGCGACCATCGCATAGGTCTCCCAGCCGACATTGGTGAGCTGCGGGATCTGCGCCATGAAGATCAGGATGGCGAGCGCGTTGACGAAGCCGGTGATCACCGATCGCGACACGAACTGCATCAAAAGGTCGAGCCGCAGCAGCCCGGCGACGATCTGGATCAAGCCCATCAGGATCGTCGCGGCGAACAGATAGTCGACGCCATGCTCGCGCACCAGCGGCACCACCAGCACCGCGACGGCGGCGGTGGCGGCGGAGATCATGCCCGGCCGGCCGCCGGTGAAGGCGATCACGATCGCGATCGACACCGAGGCGTAGAGGCCGACGCGCGGATCGACGCCGGCGATGATCGAGAAGCCGATCGCTTCGGGAATGAGGGCGAGCGCGACGGCGATGCCGGCGAGGATGTCGGCGCGAGGGTTGGCGAGCCAGTCGCGGCGAAGCGAGGCGAGGAATGTCATGGTGGGTCCGTGTCGGTCGGCCATGCGGCCAAATTGTCCGGGGGATAGGCGCCCGGCCGAGCCACCCGGTCGCGCCGGGTCCGTGGAAAGGCAGGCCTTAGAGGCTGCGTGATAGCGCGCAACCCGCGGCTTCTGCGGAGCGGCCTCGGTTAGCGGAAAGGAACTGCGCGTCCGACCGGTCCCGCGCTCGGAGATATACCTTTGGTTTCATAGTATTGACCGCATGTTGCCCGCTCCGCCGCCAGCCCGTAGCGCGTCGCCTTTCCACAACCGGAGAGTGTACGTGCTCGGCAACCGCCGCACCCAGCGCCGCCGCAACTTCGTGCGGCAGGACAGTCCGCTCGTGCTGGCCATGCTCCTGCTCGGCCTCGCTTCCGTCGCGCTGAGCTTCCTGGTCTGACAGTACGTTCGTCCCGTCCCGGTCGGCCGTGACAAAGGGAGCGCGGCGGGGCAGGGACGGGGCATGAAGATCGGCATATTGGAAACCGGCGGACCGCCCCCGGCTCTCGTCGCGCGGTTCGGCACTTATCCTGACATGATCCGAGCCCTGCTCGGCGACGCGCGCTACGATTTCACGCGCTACGACGTTCAGGCAGGGGAATTGCCGCCCGTCGAGGACAATGACGCCTATGTCGTCACCGGCTCGCCGGCCGGGGTCTATGACGATCTCCCCTGGATCGCTGCGCTGATCGACTGGCTGCGCGACGCGAAGGGCAAAGCGAAGCTCGTCGGCATCTGCTTCGGCCACCAGATCATGGCCGAGGCGTTCGGCGGGCGCGTGCTGAAGTCGGACAAGGGCTGGGGCATCGGCCTCCATCGCTACGAGGTGCGCGAGCGCGCGCCGTGGATGGACGACGTGGCCTCGCTCGCGATCCCCGTGTCGCACCAGGATCAGATGGTCGAGCTTCCGCCGCGCAGCCGCGTGCTGGCGGGGAGCGCGTTCAATCCGTTCGGCCTGATCGCCTATGACGACCAGCCGGCCATATCCTGCCAATGCCATCCGGAATTCGCGCCAGCCTATGCCCAGGCCTTAGTCGAGGCGCGGCGCGATCGACTGCCCGACCCGGACAAGGCGATCGAGTCGCTGGAGCAGCCCGACGACCGCGCCCGGCTGGGCGAATGGATTCGCCGCTTCCTCGATGGCTGAGCCGCGCATCGGCATCGCCGGCTGGAGCATCCCGGGCAAGGATGCCGCGCGCTTTCCGGCCGACGGAACGAGCCTCGAGCGCTATGCCGGGCGCCTGCGTTGCGCGGAGATCAATTCCTGCTTCCACCGGTCGCACCGTCCCGAAACCTATGCGCGCTGGGCGGCCTCGGTGTCCGATGATTTCCGCTTTGCCGCCAAGCTCGCCAAGACGGTCACGCACCAGCGCAAGCTGGTCGACTGCGAAACGCTGGTGGATGCTTTTCTCGCCGAAACGAGCGGGCTCGGCGCCAAGCTGGCGGTGATCCTCGTCCAGCTCCCACCCAGCCTCGCGCTCGATCCTTCGGTCGCAACGCCCTTCTTCGCCGCCCTGAAGCAGCGGACCGGGGCCGCGATCGCCTGCGAGCCGCGCCACCCGAGCTGGTTCGAGCAGGAAGGCGACCGGCTGCTCGACGAAGCCGGTGTGGCGCGCGTCGCCGCCGATCCGGCGCGGGTCGAGGTGGCGGCCCGGCCCGGCGGCTGGCGCGGCCTGACCTATTACCGGCTGCACGGCTCGCCGGTCATGTACCGGTCGAGCTACGACGACGGCCGGCTGGAAGCCTATGCCGAGGCGCTCGCCGCGGAGCGGGCCGCGGGACAGGAGGTCTGGTGCATATTCGACAACACCGCCTCGTCGGCCGCGACCGGCGACGCGCTACGCCTCCAGGAATTGCTCGCGACCGGCTGAGATGCCGTCACCAGCCGCCGACCTTGCTCCATTCGCCGCGCACGGCGGCGCCGTCGGTGACGAGATAATGATCGTGCGCCGCCGCGGTCATGCAGACATGGTTGGGGAGGATGCGCACCTTGGCGCCGATCGGCAGCCGTGCGAACAGGGCCGGGTCGGTGACGGCGATCGCGCCATGCTCCTGGTGGACGCCGCCGACGGTGAGGCGGCCGTAGGAAGGCTCCCCGTCTAGGTCGACGACGAGCCCGTAGCCCATGTCGCGTTCGCCGAGCGCTCCGGTGGCGCGGTCCTTGGATAGAGCGATCCCGCCGGCATCGACGACGATCTGGTTGTAATCGGGCTTGTGGCTGATGACGGTGGCGACCACCGAGGCGGCGACGTCTTGCGTGCCATGCGATCCGATCCCGGCCTGGAACAGGTCGCCGGCCATGTAGACGCCGGCGCGGATTTCGGTCAGCCCCTCGGCCGATCGCATGTGCATCGCGGTCGGCGTCGATCCGGCGCTGACGCCCGGCACCTCGAACCCGGCCGCGCGCAGCCGTTCTGCCGCCGTGACCACGGCCAGCCTTTCCTGCTGGGCGACCGCCGCGATCCCATCGGCCGTGCGCGCCTCGTAGCTGTGGCCGCCATGGGTTGCGACTCCGGCCAGCGAAGCGGGGGAGGCGGCGAGGGTGCGCGCGATGGCGATCAGGCGCTCGTCGCCGGGCTCGATCCCGGTGCGGTGCTCGCCGCTGTCGATCTCGATCCAGGCGCGCAGGGCAACGCCCTCGCGCGTCGCGAACTCCGCCGCCGCCGCCGCCATCTCGACGCTGTCGAGGAAGAAGCTGAAGCGCGGCGCGATCCGCATCAGATCGGCCGCGCGCGCGAGTTTGTCGGGCGTGATGCACACCGCATATTGGATGTCGGCGATGCCGCCCCGCGCGAAATAATCGGCTTCGCTCAGCGTCGAGACGGCGATGCCGCCGTGACTGGGGTCGATCGCAACGCGCGCCGCCTCGATCGCCTTCAGCGTCTTCATGTGCGGCCGGAGGTGGACGCCGAGGGCGCGACACCTCTCGAGCATGCGCGCGCAATTGCGCTCGAACCGGGGCAGGTCGAGCGCAAGCGCGGGCGTGGCGACGTCGGCGAGCGTGGCTGCGGTCATTGCGGGCTCAGGCCGGCTCTTTGGTCGCCGGCAGCACGCCGCGGCGGATCTGGTCGAGCTCGATCGACTCGAACAGGGCCTTGAAATTGCCCTCGCCGAAGCCCTGGTTGCCCTTGCGCTGGATGATCTCGAAGAAGATCGGGCCGACCATATTCTCGGTGAAGATCTGGAGCAGCAGGCCCTCGCCGGTCTCGGGGGAGCCGTCGATCAGGATCCTGCGCTTGCGCATCTCGGCGACGTCGTGGTCGTGGCCCGGCAGGCGTTCGTCGATCATGTCGAAATAGGTGTCGGGGCTGTCCTGGAACTTGATGCCGCTGGCGCGCAGCTCGTCGACCGTCTTGAAGATGTCGTCGGTGGCGAGCGCGATATGCTGGATGCCTTCGCCCTTATACTCGCGCAGGAATTCCTCGATCTGGCTGTGCTCGTCCTGGCTCTCGTTCAGCGGGATGCGGATCTTGTCGTCGGGCGCGGTCATCGCGCGCGAGACCAAGGCGGTCTGCTTTCCCTCGATGTCGAAATAGCGGATCTCGCGGAAGTTGAAGAGCTTTTCGTAGAATGTTGCCCAATGGTTCATCCGGCCGCGGTTCACATTGTGGGTGAGGTGGTCGAGCGTGTGGAGACCGGCGCCGGCGCCGCGGACCGCGCCCGGGACCGGATCGAACAGGCTGTCGTAGATCGTCTGGGCGCCGTATCGGTCGACCAGATAGAGATAGGAGCCGCCGATCCCCTCGATCGCGGGCAGCTCATATTCGCCTTCGACCTTGGTGGCGCCGCGCTCGACCGCCATTGCGAGCGCCTTGGCGCCGTCCTTGACGCGGAACGCCATCGCGCTCGCCGACGGACCGTGCGCGTTCTGGAAGCTGCGGGCATGGCCGCCTTCGTCCATGTTGAGCAGGAAGTTGACGTCACCCTGGCCGTAATGGCGGACGTTCTTGCTCTTGTGGTTGCCGAGATGGGTGAAGCTCATGGCGGTGAACAGGCCGGCCAGCGCTTCGGGATCAGGGCTGGTGAACTCGACGAACTCGAAGCCGTCGAGGCCGAGCGGATTGTCGTGCGCAGTCATGGGGGCAACCTCTGTCTGGAATGTCGATATGGCGGCCTCTCTATCAGCGCGCCGGGTGCGCCGCAAATTGCGGAGGTTGCGCTGGGGGGCTTGGACACCCTATCTCGCCCCCATCCATTTCTCCTCCGGAAAGACGTTCATGGCCGCCACCCATTCCACCCGCATGCTCATCCTCGGCTCCGGCCCGGCCGGCCTTTCGGCGGCGATCTACGGCGCCCGCGCCGGCCTCGCGCCGATCGTGGTGCAGGGCATCCAGCCCGGCGGCCAGCTCACCATCACCACCGACGTCGAGAATTATCCCGGGTTCGCCGAAGTCATCCAGGGCCCGTGGCTGATGGAGCAGATGCAGAAGCAGGCCGAGCATGTCGGCGCGCAGATGATGTGGGACACGATCGTCGAGGTCGATTTCTCGCAGCGTCCGTTCCGCCTGATCGGCGACGGCGGCACCATTTACACTGGCGACACCGTCGTGATCGCGACCGGCGCGCAGGCGCGCTGGCTCGGCATTCCCTCGGAAGAGCATTTGAAGGGCAAGGGCGTGTCGGCCTGCGCGACCTGCGACGGCTTCTTCTACCGCGGCAAGAAGGTCGCCGTGATCGGCGGTGGCAACACCGCGGTCGAGGAGGCGATCTACATGACCAACCATAGTCATGACGTCACTTTGATCCACCGTCGCGATTCGCTGCGCGCCGAAAAGATCCTCCAGGATCGCCTGTTCGCCCATCCCAGCATCAAGGTGATGTGGAACAAGGAAGTGGCCGAGTTCGTCGGTGGCGGCACGCCCGAGGGGCTGGTCGCGCTCGACCTGCGCGACACCGTCACCGGTGAGATGTCCCGGCTCGACGTCCAGGGCGGCTTCGTCGCGATCGGCCATTCGCCGGCGACCGACCTGTTCAAGGGCAAGCTCGCGCTCGACAAGGACGGCTATCTCGAGATCGAGACCGGATCGACCCGCACCAACGTCCCCGGCGTGTTCGCTTGCGGCGACGTGATGGACAAGATTTACCGACAGGCGGTGACCGCCGCCGGCACCGGCTGCATGGCCGCGCTCGATGCCGAGCGCTTCCTCGCCGAAGCCGAGTTCGAAGCGGCCGCTGCGGCCTGAGTCAGGCTTTCAGCCGGTCCATGGCAACGAGGCAGGCCTCGAGCAGTGCCTGCTCGTCGCCGGGGCGCGCGAAGGTGTGCGAGTCGGTCTCGACGTAAAGCGGCTCCCCGCTCGGCACGGACGCGAAGACCGGCTTCTTCCACACGTCTTCCGCGGCGATCGCGGTTGCGTCCTTGCGACACAGGATCAGCGCCAGGGGCAGGGGCCGCGCGGCCAGCGCCGAAGCCGTCTCGCTGGCGAGATCGGTCGGCGCCGCCGGTCGAATAATCTGCAAAATACCTTTTAGAAGCTTCCGATATGATATTGATCCGGAAAGGATCTTGCTCCAGCCCTGCCGGCTGAGCAGTCGGTCGCGATAGTGTCGCTTGATCGCGGCCGGCGCGGGCTGCCCCGCCTCGGTCTCGACCAGCCAGGGGTTGGCGAGGATCAGCCCGTCGAGCCCCGCGGAGCGGCCGAACAGCGCCAGCGCGGTGGCGCCGTCGCACAGGCCGAAGCCGACGATCCGCGCGAGCCCGGGCCGTGCGGCCCGGAACGCGGCGGTCGCAGCGGCGATGTCGGGGCCGCTGCCGCGAAAGCCGGGATCCACGCCCTCGCTGTCGCCGACGCCGCGCCGGTCGAACCGGAAGCAGGCTATGCCGCGTTCGGCGAGCGCCGCCGCCAGCCGTTCGTACATACGGTGCGATCCGATCCGCGTCTGGCTGCCGCCGGTCACCATCAGCAGACCCGTCGCGCCGTTGCCGTCGTCGAGCGTCGCGCCGAGCGACGCGCCCTCGCAGGCAAAAGTCATCAGCCGCCGCATCGCGCGATCCATTCGCTGATATCTGAGGTCATTGCCTCGGCAAGCTCAGACGAATTGCCAGGTTCGGAGCGGCGCCACAGAGCCGGTCCGTCGAGCTTGGCGTCCGCGTCGGCGAGGTCGCTGGCGAGCCGCGCCACGCGCAGCGGCGCAAGCGGCTCCAGCTTCGCTTCGCGCAACGCAACCGAGAACGCGTCGTCGAGCGGATAGCCGGCGCTGCCGCCGGCGCTGACGAGGCCCGAGCGGGCGAGATCGCGGGCGAGCGAAACGCCCTCGGCCGGGGCAAAGCGGTAGAAGCAGGAAGCCTCGGCGGCGCCGTCGAGCAGGCAGCCGCCGCGCAGCGCCACCACCGTTGGACGTCCCATCGCCGCGGCGGCCGCGCGTACGGCTCCCCGCCAGTCCTCCCAGCGACAAGCCTCCAGTGCCAGGGCGCTTTCGTTGGTACCGGGCAGATCGGGCATGTGGCACGCAAAGCCGCGGGCGGCGAGGCCGCGCATCACGGCGGCGATCAGCGCGCGGGTGCGGTTCAGTTCCTCGAACAATGGCGGGACGAACAGGATCGGTGGCGCGCCGGCGGCGCCGATCCGCATCACGCATTCGTCGCCTGTGGGGGCGGCATAGCGGTCGTAATGAAGACCGCCGCCCGCGTTCACCGCAGCGCCTTGGCTCGGGAGAAGGTCAGAAGATGTCCATAGGTTTCAAGCATATCCGCGTCGACCTCATGATCCTCTATGAGGATGCCGAGCCGTTCCTCCAGCTCGGTGAGAAGCCCCGCCACCGCCATCGAGTCGAATTCGGGCAGGGCGCCGAACAGGGGGGTCGACTCGGTGAAGGCGGCGACGCGCTCCTTGGGCAGGCCGAGCACGTCGCTCAGCACCGCCCGCAGCGTCCTGTCCACGTCGTCGGCGTCGGTATGCACGGTCAGTCCCCTTGGCTTTTGCCGTCGCCTAATCGTTCCGCCCGCCGCGGACAAGCCGGGCGGCAGTGGCCCGCGCCAGCCCATATAGGCCAGCAATCGTAAAGGGATCGAAAGCGCGCAGCCGGTAGACCGGCGCCTTCTCCTCCATCCAGTCGGCCTTGTAAGCATCGTCGCCGAGCCCGAAGTCGATGCCACGGACATGGTCGACGTCGAGCGCGTGGCGGAACATCGCCATGCTCAGCACGGTGCCGGGCGAAAGCTTCTTCGCCTCCTCGACATAAGCGAGCTTGTGGATGGTCGCGTGGCCGTCCTCGACCAGCCAGAGCTGGGCGGCGAGCGGCGCCCCGTCCTGATAGGCAAGGCCGAGCCGCAAGGTGCCGGCCGCGCCTTCCTGCTCGGCGAGCGCGCGCAGGAAGGCGGTGGAGCCTTCGTCGGGCTTCCAGCTTGCGCGGTAGACGGTCTCGTAATCGGCCCAGGCGGCGGCGTCGAAGGAGGTGTGGATGGCGATGTCGAGCTTGGCCGCCTTGGCCTTGCGCTCGGCGGTGTTGCGCAGCTTCGACGGCCGGCCGGCCCAATAGGCCGCGAAGGTCATGCCGTAGGTGGGGATATGCCAGGCGCTGCTCGCCGGTTCGAGCAGGGTGCGCCACCCGGACTTGCGAAAGGCGGCGGGCAGGGCATCGCCGTCCCCGATCGGGTAGAGGTCGACCATGCCGACCTTGCCGCGCAGCGCGCGTGCCAGGGGCGCCAGCGGGGCATCGCCGATTGCGCCGAAGCGCAGGCTGTACCAGCTGGCCAGCGCTTCCGCCGTGCGACCATGCCGCGAGAGGAACAGCCAGGCGGAGCGTTCGCCGTCGCGGCTGCGCGCGACCAGCGGCGTTCCCCGGGGCGGGCAATGCTCGGCGGTCAGGCGGAACCAGCTCAGCCGGTCGAACAGGGAAGGGCGGGCGGCGCGGTCCAGCGCCCCCGCGGCGTCGCGTTCGATCTCGTCCCAGTCATCGAACAGTTCCACGTCGCCGGTCAACGCGCTATCCCCCTGACGCCACGGCCTGTGTGGCGCAGCGAGGAGCCTCCGTGCAAGCCCCCGATCCGACCCCGCGACCGCTCGACCATCTGACCCGACACGGCGCGGCCGATGCGCCGGCTTTGCTCACCAAAGAAGGCTTGCTCGATTATGCCGGGCTCGAGCGGAATGTCGGCGCCCTTGCGGCGGCGCTGCAGGCGCGGGGGCTCGCGCCAAGCAGCCGGGTCGCGAGCTGGCTGCCCAAGACGCGGATGACATCGCTCCTGCCGCTCGCCTGCGCCCGCGCCGGCCTTGTCCACGTGCCGATCAATCCGGTGCTGAAGCGCGCCCAGGTCGCCCATATCCTCGCCGACAGCGGCGCCGCTTTGCTGATTACCGGCGACGCCCGCCTCGCCACCTTGGAGGAGGGCGATCTCCCCTCCGGCTGCGCGGCCATCACCGAGGCAGGGGGGGAGGCGATGCTCGCCTTCGCCGGCACGCTGCCGCCGTCCTCCGCCAATCCGGAGGCTCTGGCCGCCTTGCTCTACACTTCGGGCTCGACCGGCCGCCCCAAGGGCGTGATGCTGAGCCACGCAAACATGTGGCTCGGCGCGATCAGCGTCGCACATTATCTCGGAATTTCCTCGCAGGACCGCGTGCTCGGTGTGCTCCCCCTGAGCTTCGATTACGGCCAGAACCAGTTGCTCTCGACCTGGGCAGCGGGCGGCTGCGTGATCCCGCTCGACTATCTCTCCGCCCGCGACGTGATCCGCGCGGTGGAGCGTCATGACGTCACAACGCTTGCCGGAGTGCCGCCGCTCTGGGTGCAATTGATCGAGGCGCAATGGCCCGAGCAAGCGGCCTGGCGCCTGCGCCGCCTCACCAATAGCGGCGGCCGCCTGCCGGCCTCGGTCATCCGCCGCATGCGCGAGCTGTTCCCGGCGGCCGAGATTTTCCCGATGTACGGCCTCACCGAGGCGTTCCGCTCGACCTATCTCAACCCGGCCCTGGTCGACGAGCATCCCGATTCGATCGGCACCGCCATTCCCTTCGCCGAAATCCTGGTCGTGCGTCCCGACGGCAGCGAGACCGCGCCCGACGAGCCGGGCGAATTGGTCCATGCCGGTCCCCTCGTCGCGCAGGGCTATTGGAACGATCCCGTGCGCACCGCCGAGAGGTTCAAGCCGGCCCCGGCGGGGTCGCGCTACGGCGGCACTGCCGTCTGGTCGGGCGACACCGCGCGCCGCGACAAAGACGGGCTGCTCTATTTCGTCTCCCGCGAGGATGCGATGATCAAGACCTCGGGCAATCGCGTCAGCCCGACCGAGGTGGAGGAGGCGGCCGTCGCCAGCGGCCTCGTTGCCGAGGCGGTCGCCCTGGGCGTCGCCGACGACCGGCTGGGGCAGGCGATCGCCCTGATCGTGCGCCCGGCGCCGCCGCACGGCCGCGAGGCCGAGGCCGAATTGCGCGCCTTTTTCCGGCGCGAGTTACCGAATTTTATGCAGCCCGGCCCTATCATCTGGCGCGCGGAGCTGCCGAGGAACCCCAACGGCAAGCTCGACCGCGAGGCGCTGAAGCAAGAGTTGATGGCATGAGCAAGCCCGCCGGGGCCATTCCCCAGGAGTACGGGACGCAAGGCGCGCAACTGCTGGTCGGCGGCCGCACCGTCGCGGATCTGGTCGCGCAAGCCGGCGACACGCCGCTCTTCGCCTATGATCTGGCGATGGTCGAGCAGCGTATCGCCCGCTTTCGGTCCGCTTTCCCGGTTCAGCTACATTATGCAATTAAAGCAAACTCGTACGGCCCGTTGCTTGCATCGATTGCGAGGAAAGTGGACGGCTTCGACATCGCATCGGCGGGGGAAATGGCGCTCGCGCTGGACGCCGGCATGGCGCCCGACGCTATCTCGTTCGCCGGTCCCGGCAAGCGCGACGCCGACCTCGAGAAAGCGATCGCGGCCGGAGTCACGCTCAACTGCGAATCCGAGGGCGAGGTGGCGCGCGCGCTCGCGATCGGCGAGCGGTGCGGGGTGCGGCCCAGGCTCGCCGTCCGCGTCAATCCGGACTTCGAGATCAAGGGCTCGGGGATGCGGATGGGCGGCGGCGCCAAGCCGTTCGGCGTCGATGCCGAGCGCGTGCCCGCTTTGGTGCGGGCCATCCTGGAGGGCGGCGCCGAATGGCGCGGCTTCCACATCTTCGCCGGCTCGCAGGCGCTCTCCGCCGAGGCTTTGATCGAGGCGCAGCAGGCGACGGTTGACCTTGCCGGCGCGCTTGCCGACACGATCGGCGCGACGCCGCCTCTGGTCAATCTCGGCGGCGGCTTCGGCATTCCCTATTTCCACGGCGAGCTGCCGCTCGCCATCGAGCCAATCGGCGACGCGCTGGCGGCCGCTCTGGAACGCCGCCGCGACAGCCTTGCCGGCAGCGCCTTCGCGATCGAGCTCGGCCGCTGGCTGGTGGGTGAGGCGGGCGTCTATCTGACCCGAATCGTCGATCGCAAGGTCAGCCACGGCAAGACCTTTCTCGTCGTCGATGGCGGCATGCACCACCAGCTCGCCGCCTCCGGCAATTTCGGCCAGGTGATCCGCCGCAACTATCCGGTGGCGATCGCCAGCCGCATGGACGAGGCCGCAGAAGAGGAGGTCAGCATCGTCGGCTGCCTCTGCACGCCGCTCGATCGCCTCGCCGATGACGTCATGATGCCGCGCGCCGATGTCGGCGATCTCGTCGCCGTTTTCATGGCCGGCGCCTACGGCCTGTCGGCCAGCCCGCAGGCCTTCCTGGGTCAGCAGGCCGCCCGCGAAGTCCTTGTGACCTCCGTATAAACCGCACGTTCCTAACGTTAATTTTACCTCTTGCAGCGATAGCAGTGCGCAAGCTGCGCCTGTTTCGTCCCCGTTCGGGCGGCCGGCGCAGGCCCTTATCGCCTGCCAAGAGGATCGGCCCATGCGTGTCGTTGCACAGTCCAGAACAGCCCTCGCGCTCGGCGCCGTCGCGCTCGCGCTCACCGGCTGTGCCTCGGGCGGTAGCCCCACTGGCAATCGCCTTCCGGCCGCCTCGTTCGTCGGCAACGATCAGGACGTCAGCGAGGAATATATCATCGGTGCGCTCGACGAGCTCACCATCTTCGTGTGGCGCAATCCCGAGCTTGGCGCCAAGGTGCAGGTCCGTCCCGACGGCCGCATCACGACGCCGCTGATCAGCGACATGACGGCGGTCGGCAAGACGCCTTCCCAGCTCGCCGACGACATCAAGGGCGTCCTCAACCAATATATCGAGGAACCGCTCGTCTCGGTGATGGTCGACAAGTTCCAGGGCACCTTCTCGCAGCAGATCCGCATCGTCGGCGCGACCGAGAAGCCGGCCTCTTTGCCGTTCCGCGCCAACATGACCCTGCTCGACGCGATGATCGAGGTCGGCGGCCTTTCCGAATTCGCCGCCGGCGACAAGGCGCGGCTCGTCCGCCAGGACCGCGCGACCGGCCGCCAGAAGGAATATGACCTCAAGATCTCGCGCCTGATCAAGCGCGGCGACACCAGCGCCAACGTCAAGCTCGAGCCGGGCGACGTCATCATCATTCCCGAAAGCATGTTCTGAGCAGCCACCCGGCGGCCTGAAAAGGGGACCAGCACCTTGGACGGACTTTACGAGCAGTTCCGCATCGCCCTGCACCAGGTGTGGCGCCGTCGCTGGCTCGCGCTCGCCGTGGCGTGGGGCGTGTGCCTGCTCGGCTGGCTGGTCCTGGCTCTGATCCCGAACAGCTATGAATCGAAGGCCAAGGTCTTCGCCCAGATGCAGACGATCCTGCCGGAGAAGATGGGCATCACCCAGGTCGACCGCCAGAACGACCTGCTGCGCATCAAGCAGATGCTGACCTCGACCGAGAATCTGCAGAAGGTCGTCCGCGCCACCGATCTCAACCAGCTCGTGGCGAGCGACCGCGATCTTGCCGCTCAGGTCACCGCTCTCCGCCAGAGCATCAAAATCACCGCCCAAATCGACAATGCCAGCGTGATCGAGATCAGCGCCAGCTCGGGCATCGGCAGCTTCTCCAACGGCGAGAATGCCCGCACCGCCAGCGCGGTCGTGCAGAACCTCCTCGATCTGTTCAACGAGGAGAATCTCGCCGGCAACCGCACCGAGATCGGCCAGAGCCTCGCCTTCCTCGACGAGGAGCTGAAGCGCCGCGAGACGCAGCTCCAGCAGGCCGAGCAGCGCCGCGCCGAGTTCGACGCCCAATATATGGGCCTGCTCCCGGGCGACGGCACGATCGAGCAGCGCGTCTCCTCGGCGAGGCTGGAGCTTTCCAATATCGAGCGCGAGCTGATGACCGCGCAGAGCTCGCTCACCTCTTTGCGCAGCCAGATGGCCGGGATTCCCGCGGCGATTTCCACGCCCGGCGTCGGCGGCGGGGGCGGCTTCGCCTCGAACCAGATCGCAGCGCTCGAAGGCCAGCTCAGCACCGCCCAGGCGCGCGGCTGGACCGATCGCCACCCCGACGTGGTCGCCACCCGCGCCGAGATCGCGCGGCTGCGCCCGCAGGCCGCGGCCGAGCGCCGCAGCGGCGGCGGCGTCGCCGGCGGAACGCCCAATCCGGCCTATGTCTCGCTGCGCGCAATGACCGCCGAGAAGGAGGCGCAGGTCGCCGCCGCGACCGCGCGCAAGAACCAGATCCAGCAGGCGATGACCCAGCTCACCGCTGCCAGCACCGAGCCCGGCCTGGTCTCGGAGCAGGCCCGCCTCAGCCGCGACTATGAAGTCCTGAAGCGCGAATATGACAAATTGCTGCAGGATCGCGAGCAGGTCCGGTTGCGCGGCGACGTCGCCAGCAAGACCGACGCGATCAACTTCCGCGTGATCGAGCCGCCGTCGCGCCCGCAAGTGCCGGCCGCGCCCAATCGCCCGATCTTCCTGTCGCTGATCCTGGTCGTCGCGCTTGGCGCCGGCGCAGGCGCCGCATTCGTCGCGGGCCAGCTGCAGATGACTTTTCCGACCCAGGCGCGCCTCGCGCAGGTCACCGGCCTGCCGGTGCTGGGTTCGGTGAGCGAGATATTCACCGCCGAGAAGCGCGCGCTGCAGCGCCAGCGGCTGAAATGGTTCGCCGGGGCAGGGGGTGCATTGGCCGGCGGCTACGCTTTGCTGATGCTCGTCGAATTCTGGCAGCGCAGCACGGTGGCTTGAGAGGACGAACATGGACCAGAGCCGCCAATCCCTGATCGAGCGCGCCGCCGAAATCTACGATTTCGGGTCGGGCCTGCGCGTCTCCGAACCGATCCAATTCCCCGAGTCGGAAGCGCCGGTCGTCGCGCCGGCGCCGGCGCCGGAGCTGCAAGCCCAGCCCCTGCCGCAGACGAAGCCGCAGCCCGCGCCGCGCTCGGCCGATCCGTTCAAGGGCCGCCTCGGCCGCGTCGACCTGACGGCGCTGGAGGAGGCCGGTTTCATCCGCCCCGACGCGCTCGCGACCGCGCTCGCCGAGGAATTCCGTATCCTCAAGCGTCCGTTGCTGCTCGGCGTCTCGGGCGCGACCGGGATCGCCGCCGACAAGCGCCAGTCGATCCTCGTCTGCTCGGCCTCGCCGAACGAGGGCAAGACCTTCTGCGCGCTGAACCTCGCTCTCTCGCTCGCCGCCGAGCATGACACCGAGGTTTTGCTGGTCGACGGCGACGTCGTGAAGCCGGAGATATTGTCGATCCTCGGCCTCGACGACGGCCCGGGCCTCACCGATGCGCTCGCCGATCCGTCGGTGGATCCGGAAAGCTTCGTCATCCGCACCGACATCGATGGTCTGTCCGTGCTGCCCGCCGGGCGCCGCGCCAACGACGTCACCGAATTGCTCGCATCCTCGCGTACCCGGCAAGTGCTCGCCGGCCTTACGGTCACGCACCCCCAGCGCGTCGTCATCTTCGATTCGCCGCCCGCCCTCATGGCTTCGCCCGCCTCCGTGCTTGCGACCCATGTCGGCCAGGTGATGCTGGTGGTGCGGGCGGACCAGACCAGGGAAGCCGACCTCAGGGAAGCGGTCGCTCTCCTTTCCGGCTGCGACCATCTGAGCCTCATGCTCAACGGGGCGGGCTTTGCCGCCACCGGTCGCCGCTTCGGCAGCTATTATGGGATAGGCCAATGATCGAGTTCATCGCACGCAAGCGCATCGCCGCCGGCGCCTTCGGCCTTTCGGCCCTGGCAGCAGCGGTCGCCGCAACCGCCATCGCCGCGCCCGCCCGGACCGACATCGCGCCCTATCTGGAGGTCCAGCAGGTCGTCACCGCCGATCTCAACGACGGCGGCGACACCCTGACCTATTCGACGGTGGCCGCCGGCATCGACGGGAGGGTCTCCACCCGCCGGGTCGAGGCGGCGATCAGCTATCGCTACGAGCGCCGGATCGACTGGGGCAACGACATCGTCGACGAGGACGTCCATAGCGGCGTCGCCCAGGCCCGGCTCCAGGTCGCGCCGGGCGTCAGCCTCGATGCCGGCGCTCTGGCCGCCCGCGCCCGCGCCGACGGCCGCGGTCCGGCCTTCGGTTTCTCGACCGCCGACGACCGCAATATCGCCGAGGTCTACAGCGTCTATGCCGGCCCGACCGTGTCGAAGAAGATCGGCGATATCGATGTCGGCGCGAGCTACCGCCTCGCTTACGTCAATGTCGACGATCACAGTCTCGCCGGCCTGCCGACGACGCCGGGCCAGGCGGTCCGCGACCGCTACGACAGCTCGACCAGCCACAGCGCGTCGGCCAGCGTCGGCATGGCGCCCGGCCGTCTGCCGTTCGGCTGGACGGTCGGCGGCGGCTATGTCCGCGAGGACGTCGAGCGTCTCGACCAGAATTACGAAGGCAAATATATCCGCGCCGACATCGTCGTACCGGTCTCGCCCACCTTCGCCGTCACCGGCGGCGTCGGCTACGAGGACATCAGGATCGACCAGGACGACCTGCTGCGCGATGCCAATGGCGTGCCCGTGCTAACCCCGGGCGGCCGCCTGATCGGCGATCCCTCGCGCCCGCGCCTCGTCGCCTTCGACGAAGACGGGCTGATCTGGGACGTCGGCTTCATCTACCGCCCGAGCCGCCGCACCGAATTGCAGGCGCGCGCCGGCCGCCGCTACGGCGACATGACCTACACGGGTTCGCTGCGCCACGAATTCAATTCGGCCTATGGCGTCCAGGCCTTCGTCTATGACGGCATTTCCAGCTTCGGCCGGCTCGTCGTCACCGACCTCCAGGGCCTGCCGCTCGACTTCAAGGCCAATCGCAACCCGCTCTCGACCGGCATCGGCGGGATGGGCGGCTGCGTGTTCGGCACCGAGGGCGGGCAGGGCGTCTGCTTCGACGACGCCTTCCAGTCGATCGACAGCAACCAGTTCCGCAACCGCGGCGCGACCCTGCTCTTCTCCGGCGCCCGCGGCCCATGGTCGTTCGGTTTCGGCGGCGGCTATGCCCACCGCAAGTATCTGGCGCCCGAATTCGGCGGCGGCATCTTCACGATGGACGGCCGCACCGACGAGAGCTTCACGCTCAACGGCAATCTGTCACGCCAGCTCAGCCGCAGCTCGGGCCTGTCGTTCGACGCTTATGCCAGCTGGTTCGACAGCGGCGTCCCCCTGTCGGACACCAGCTTCGGTGCCGGCGCGAGCGCAAGCTACTATCAAAGCCTGTTCTATGACAGGCTGACGGGCTTTGCCGCGATCGGCCTCTACACGACCGACAGCGGCCAGTTCGACAGCACCAGCGCCTCGGCACTGGTCGGGCTTCGCTACACCTTCTGAAGGGGCGTACGGACATGAATGACTTCGGACTGACCGAACGGCCCTTCCAGCTTACGCCGGATGCGCGCTTCTATTTCGACAGCCGCACCCACAAGAAGGCGATGGCCTATCTCGGCTACGGCCTGGCGCAGGGCGAGGGGTTCATCGTCATCACCGGCGAGGTCGGGGCGGGCAAGTCGACCTTGGTCGCGCACCTGATGGCGACGATCGACCGCGCCCGCCTCAACGCCGTCAATATCGTCTCCACCCAGGTCCAGGGCGACGACATGCTGCGCCTCGCCGCGCAGAAACTCGGCATCGCCACCGAGGGCGTCGCCAAGGCCGGGCTGCTGGAGAGGGTCGAGCAGCATTTGGAGGAGCAGGCGCGCAGCGGCCGGCGCACCCTGCTGATCGTCGACGAGGCGCAGAATCTCGGCCATTCGGCGCTCGAAGAATTGCGCATGCTGTCCAATTATCAAATCGGCGGCCGCGCGCTTCTACAGATCTTCCTGCTCGGCCAGCCCGAGTTCCGCGACGACCTCGCCGCCTCCGAGGGGCTTGAGCAGCTCCGCCAGCGGGTGATCGCCACCCACCATCTCGAGCCGATGGATGAGGAGGAGATCGAGGCCTATATCCTGCACCGCCTCGGCATTGCCGGCTGGCAGGGCCGTCCGGCCTTCGGCGCGAGCGCCTTTCCGGCCATCTATCGCCACACCGGCGGCATCCCGCGCCGCGTAAACCAGATCGCGACGCGGCTGATGCTGTTCGCCTCGGTCGAGCAAACGGCCACGATCGACGCAGATGCGGTGGATGCCGTCGCCGCCGACATGGGCGCCGATGCCACGGTCCGCGCGGAGCCGGTCCTGCCGCTGCGCGCCACTGTGTCGGCGCCTGCCGCCCCGGTGGCCGAACCGTCGTCACCTCAAACCATGCCCATGGCCGATCCTCCGCGTGACTTCGCGCTCGAGCGGCGCGTCGCCGCGCTTGAGGCCCGGCTCGAGGAGCAGGAAGCCGCGGTCCGCCGCGTCCTCACGCTGCTGGTCGACTGGGTCGAGAATGACGAGGCGCCGAGCTATCGCCACCACGCCGCCTGAGGCGCTGCCGATGCTCAATGCGCTCTCCGTCGATGTCGAGGATTGGTTCCAGGTCGGCGCGTTCGAAACGGTAATCGACCGCAGCGACTGGGACGGCCTCGAATCGCGCGTCGAGCGCAACGGCGCCGCCGTGCTCGACCTGTTCGACCGCGCCGGGGTCAAGGCGACCTTCTTCACTTTGGGTTGGGTCGCCGAACGCTTTCCCGCGCTGATTCGCCGCGCCGCCGAGGCAGGGCACGAGATCGCCAGCCACGGCTGGGACCATAAGCGCGTCTTCACGCTCGATCCGGCGCGCTTCCGCGCCGATCTGGAGCGCGCCCGCATCGCGATCGAGGACGCCTGCGGTCATTCGCCGGTCGGCTATCGCGCGCCGAGCTTCTCGATCGACAAGAGGACCCCCTGGGCGCACCGCGTGCTGGCGGAGGAGGGCTATGTCTATTCCTCCAGCGTCGCCCCGGTCCGCCACGACCATTATGGCTGGCCCGAGGCGCCGCGCTTCGCCCATCGCCCGATCGCCGACGCGCCTCTGGTCGAGCTTCCGGTCACCACCGTCGAATGGGCCGGGCGCCGCTTCGCTGCCGGCGGCGGCGGTTTCTTCCGCTTGCTGCCTTATCGTTTCTCGGACTGGGCGATCGCCCGCGTCAACCGCGCCGAGCAGAGACCCGCAGTCTTCTATTTCCATCCTTGGGAGATCGATCCCGGCCAGCCCCGCGTCGCTAACGCGCCGCTGCGATCGAAACTGCGCCATTACAGCCGTCTCTCCGCTATGGAGTCCAAGCTCCTGAAATTGCTGCGTGGACACCGCTGGGGTCGTACCGATCATGTGGTCGCGAACGAGCAAGCGAGGCTGGCGTGAACGCCTTCACCCCCGTCGCCGGCGTCGCCGTTCGTCACGCCGACCTCGACTGCCCCGACGAGCGGCGGCCGGTTGAAGCCTATGTGCGGGCCCAGCCCGATGCGCAGCCCTTCCACCTGCCGCAGTGGAGCGAAGCGGTCGCACGCGGCTGCCGCCAGCCCAGCCATTATCTCGTCGCCGGGGAGCAGGCGGTCGAGGGCGTGTTGCCGCTGACCGAAATACGATCGCCCTTGTTCGGCTCCGCCTTGGTCTCGACCGGCTTCGGGGTCGGCGGCGGCATCCTCGCCGACGGCGCGGCAGCGTCCGACGCGCTGGCCGATGCCGCCTGGGCTCTGGCCGTCAAGCTTGGCTGTCCTACGCTCGAGCTTCGCGGCGGCCGGCTGCCCGAGGGGTGGACACGGCAGGAGGGCGTCTATGCCGCTTTCTCGCGCGACCTTCCGGACAGCGACGAGGGAATCCTCCTCTCGATCCGGCGCAAGGAGCGGGCCGAGGTGCGCCGCGCACAGGGCCACGGCCTCACGGTCTCGATCGGCCGCGGCGCCTCCGATCTCGACGCCCATTACCGCGTCTATAGCGAGAGCGTCCGCAATCTCGGCACGCCGGTCTTCCCGCGCAGCCTTTTCGCGGCGGCGCTCGAGAGGTTCGGCGAGGACGCCGATATCGTCACGGTGAGCCGCGACGGCCGCCCGCTGGCGAGCGTCCTCAGCCTCTATTTCCGCGGCACCGCTTTTCCCTATTGGGGCGGCGGCACGTGGGAGGCGCGCGAGGCCCGCGCCAACGATCTCCTTTATTACGAGGCCATGTGCCATGCCCGCCGCCGCGGCTGCGCGCGGTTCGACATGGGCCGTTCGAAACTCGGCACCGGCGCTTATGCGTACAAGAAGAATTGGGGGTTCGAGCCGCGGCCTTTGGTCTATGCCAGCCGCACGGCCGACGGCGCCGCGCCGCGCGAGATCAACCCGCTCGATCGGCGCTACCGGCTGCAGGTCGCGATCTGGAAGCGTCTGCCTCTGTGGCTGGCCAACCGGCTCGGCCCGGTCGTCTCGCGCGGGCTCGGCTGATGGACGACATCCTCTTCCTCGCCCACCGCATCCCGTTTCCGCCCGACCGCGGCGACAAGATGCGCTCGTGGCACATGCTGCGCCATCTGGCCGGGCTCGGCCGCGTGCATCTCGCCTGCTTTGCCGACGACGAGGCCGACGCGGCCCATCTCGGCGCGCTGCGGGCGGCGCTCGGCGGGCGCCTGGGCTCGGCCCATGTCGAGGTGCGGCGGGCCAACAAGCTGGGCGCGGGCCTGCGCGCGCTCGTCACCGGCGCGCCGGTGTCGTTGACGCTGTTCGACAGTCGGCGCCTGCGCCGCTTCGTCAGCGACATCATGGCGCGCGAGCCGATCGGCACCGTGTTCGCCTTCTCCAGCCAGATGGCGCAGTTCGTGCCTGCGGGCCCGCGCTTCGTGATGGACTTCGTCGACATGGATTCGGCCAAGTTCGCCGATTATGCCCGCACCGGGGGCGCCAAGGCCTGGCTGTTCCGGCGCGAGGCCGAGCGCCTGTTCGCGTTCGAGCGCGCCACCGCCGGGCGCGCCGACGCCAGCCTGTTCGTCAGCGAAGCCGAGGCGGCCCTGTTCCGCGACAAGGCAGCGCTCGAACAGGTCGAGATCCGCGCCGTCGGCAACGGCATCGACCTGACTTTCTACGACCCCGCCGCCAATTTCGCGCGGCTGGAACCGACGCCAGGCCCGCTGATCGTCTTCACCGGCCAGATGGATTACCGTCCCAATGTCGAGGCGGTGGCCCATTTCGCCGCGACGGCTCTTCCGCGCATCCGCGCTGTCCGGCCCGACGCGCGCTTCGCGATCGTCGGCCGCAACCCGGCTTCCGCCGTCCGGGAGCTCGCAAGCCGCGACGGTGTGACCGTCACCGGATCGGTCGCCGACGTGCGCAGCTGGCTCGCCGCCGCCGACGTCGTGGTGGCACCGCTGCGCGTCGCCCGCGGGATCCAAAACAAGGTGCTGGAGGCGATGGCGATGGGGCGGCCGGTGGTGGCCTCGCAGCCGGCCTTCGAAGGGATCGAGGCATTGCCCGGCCGCGATCTGCTGGTCGCCGACGACCCGGTCGAAGCCGTCACGGCTTTGCTCGCCGGTCCCGATCGCCGCGCGGAGATGGGCGCCGCCGCGCGCCGCCGGATGGAATTCGCCTATCGCTGGGAGGCCCGGCTCGCGCCGCTCACCGAACTGTTACGCGGGCCCGAGCGGCAGGCGGCGGAATGACCGCTCAGGCCGCCATCGTCCGGGCGGCCGGCCGCGCCGACCCGGCCTGGCGCCCGCATTTGCTCGCGCTCGCCGGCGCGGCGGCGGGCATCCTCGTCGTCTTCCATCGCGACGCGGCCGACATGGTCCGGATCTGGCTCAACAGCTCGACCTACAATCATTGCGCCCTGATCCTGCCGATCATCGCCTGGCTGGTGTGGCAGCGCCGGCCCGCGCTCGACCGGCTCGCGCCCGCCGCCTGGGCGCCCGGCCTGGTCCTTGTCGCGGCCGGCGCCTTACTCTGGCTGCTGGGCGAGGCGGGGGGCGTGGCGCTGGCCCGTCATCTCGGGCTCGTGCTGATGCTGCAGGCGACGGTAATTGCCTGCCTCGGCAAATCGGTCGCGCGCGGCCTCGCTTTCCCGCTCTTCTACGCTTTGTTCCTGGTGCCGGCGGGCGACGAGATCGTGCCGCTGATGCAGACCGTCACCGCCGAGCTCTGCATGGCGCTGCTGCGCCTGTCGGGCATCCCCGCCCATCTCGAGGGCATCTTCATCACGATCCCCTCGGGCCTGTTCCGCGTCGCCGAGGCCTGCGCCGGGGTGAAGTTCCTCGTCGCAATGGTCGCGCTCGGCGCGCTGGTCGCCAATCTCTGCTTCCGCTCGTGGAAACGACGGGCGCTCTTCATGCTCGCCGCCGTGGCGATCCCGATCCTCGCCAACGGCGTGCGTGCCTGGGGCACGATCTACATCGCCCACGTCACCGATTCCGACTTCGCCGCCGGGGTCGATCACGTGATCTACGGCTGGATATTCTTCGCGATCGTGATCGCGCTGACGCTGGGCGTCGGCTGGCGCTTCTTCGATCGCGCGCCGGGCGACCCCTGGTTCGATCCGGAGGCGCTTCGCTCCGTCCCCGGCAAGCCGCAGCGCGCCGTCCAGATCGCCGCCGCCGCACTCGCCATCGCCGCGGTGCCGCCGCTCTGGTCGGCCGCCGTGGCCGCGGGGAGCCACGCACCAAGCGACATCGCCTTGCCGTCGGTTCCGGGCTGGCAGCGCGTCGCCGGCGATCTCGACTGGCAGCCCCATTTCGCCGGCGCTGACCGGATCCGCATCGGCCGCTATCGCGACGCGATGGGCCGGGAGGTCGATCTGGCCATCGCCGTGTTCGCGCGTCAGGGCGAGGGCAGGGAGATGGTCGGCTTCGGCCAGGGCGCGGTCGGCCCCGAAGGCGAATGGACCCGGATCGCCGCTACGCCGCCTCCGTCCGACGGACGTTCCGAACGGATCGGCTCGGGCGGGACTGTACGCGAGGTCGCGACCTTCTATCGGGTCGGCGATCTGGTGACGGGGAGCGAGTACCGCGTGAAGCTTGAAACGATGAAGACGCGCCTGCTGGGTGGGCCCCAGCGGGCGGTGGCATTGCTCGTCTCTGCCCCTGAGCCCGACGCCCGCCCCGCCATCGATGCCTTCCTCCACGATCTCGGTCCGATCGCGCCGGTCGCCGACCGCGCTGCGGGGGCCTGAGCCATGTGCGGAATCGCGGGCATCTTCCATCCCGACGTTCCCAAGCCGGTCGATCCGGCCCGCGTCCGCGCGATGAGCGACGTCCTCGCCCATCGCGGGCCCGACGGCAGCGGCGTCTGGACCGCGCCCGGCGTCGGCCTCGGCCATCGCCGCCTCTCGATCATCGACCTTGCCGGCGGCGCCCAGCCGATGGCGACGCCCGACGACCGCGTCGCCGTCACCTATAATGGCGAAATCTACAATTTCCGCGAGGTCCGCGCCGAGCTCGAGGCCAAGGGCCACGTCTTTCGGACCGACAGCGACACCGAGGTGATCCTCGCCGCCTGGCGCGAATGGGGTCCGGATTGCCTGTCCCGGTTCAACGGCATGTTCGCCTTCGCGCTCTACGATGCCGCCGCGGACGCCTTGTTCCTCGCCCGCGACCGGCTCGGCGTGAAGCCGCTTTTCTACGCGGAGCTTGCCGACGGCGCCCTGGTCTTCGCCTCCGAGCTGAAGGGCCTGCTCGCCCATCCATTGATGCGCGCCGGCCCCAACCCGCAGGCGGTCGATGATTTTCTCGCTTACGGCTACGTGCCCGACGACATTTCGATCGTGGTCGGGGTTCGCAAGCTCCCCGCCGGCCACCATCTCCTCGTCCGCCGCGGCCGCAGGGTGCCGCAGCCTTCGTCCTGGTGGGACCTGGATTTCTCGCAGCCGAGTGGGGCCAAGGCCGACATCCTCGCCGAGGAACTGACCGACCATATGCGCGAGGCCGTGCGTTCGCGCATGGTCGCCGACGTCCCGCTCGGCGCCTTCCTCTCGGGCGGCGTCGACAGCTCGGCGGTAGTCGCCTTCATGGCCGAGGCGAGCCGCAGCGCCGTCGAGACCTGCTCGATCGGCTTCGACCAGGCCGATCATGACGAAACGAAATATGCCGCGCAGGTCGCCGAGCGCTTCGCCACCCGCCATCGCGCGCGCATCGTCGCCGCCGACGATTTCGCGCTGATCGACACGCTCGCCGCGGCGTTCGACGAGCCGTTCGCCGATGCTTCCGCGCTGGCGACCTACCGCGTTGCCGAACTGGCGCGCGAGAAGGTCAAGGTCGCCCTCTCCGGTGACGGCGCCGACGAGGCATTTGCCGGCTACCGTCGCTACCGCCTGTTCGCCGCCGAGGAGCGGCTGCGCGGGCTGCTGCCGCAAGGCGCGGGCAGGGCGCTCGGTCGCCTCGGCGATGCCTGGCCCAAGCTCGACTGGGCGCCGCGCCCGTTCCGCGCCAAGACGACGCTCCAGGCGCTCGGCAAGTCGGCCGGCGAGGCCTATGCCGAGGCGGTCGGGGTGACGCCGCCCGCGCTGCGCCAGCGCCTCTACGCGCCGGGCTTCCGTTCGGCGCTGCAGGGCCACCGCGCCGAGGATCGCTATGTCCGCGCGATGGAGAACGCCCCGGCCAGCGATGCGCTCTCGCGCGCCCAATATGCCGACCTCAAGATCTGGCTGCCCGGCGACATCCTGACCAAGGTCGACCGCACCAGCATGGCCGTCGGCCTCGAGGCGCGCGAACCTCTGCTCGATCACCGGCTCGTCGAGTTCGCCGCGCGCGTCCCCGCCGGGATGCGCCTGCGCCGCGGCTCGGGCAAATGGCTGATGAAGCGCTCGCTCGCCCGCTATCTGCCCGACGAGATCCTGCACCGCCGCAAGATGGGCTTCGTAACTCCGGTTTCGGCCTGGTTCCGCGGTCCGCTCGCCGGCGAAGCCGCCGGCATCGCTCGCGGCTCGGCGTTGGCCGAAACGGGCTGGTTCGACGAGGCGGCGATCGCGCGTGTTGCCGCCGACCATCGCGCCGGCCGTGCCGATCATGGTCGATTGCTCTGGCAGCTGCTGATGCTGGACCGCTCGCTTCAGCGCCTGTTCGGGCTCGGTTCCTCGTCCGGATACAGCGCCGCCGCGAAATAGAGGCCGTCGGGCGGGGCGTTGAGGCCGAGCGCGGCGCGGTCGCGCGCCTCCAGCGCCTCCTTGAGGTCGCGCGCGCTCCATTTGCCGCGGCCGACCAGCTGGAGGCAGCCGACCATCGAGCGCACCTGGTGGTGGAGGAAGGAGCGGGCGGCGACATGGAAGTCGATCCGGTCGCCCTCGCGCACGACGTCGAGCCGGTCGAGCGTCTTCAGCGGGCTTTCCGACTGGCAATGGGCCGAGCGGAAGGTGGTGAAATCGTGCCGGCCGACCAGCAGCTGCGCCGCTTCGTGCATCGCCGCGGCGTCGAGCGCCGCCGCGACCCGCCATGCGCGACCCGCCTCGAAAGTCAAAGGCGCGCGCCGGTTGACGATCCGGTAGACGTAGCGCCGCCCGATGCAGCTGAAGCGCGAGTGGAAATCGTCGGCCGCAGCCTCGGCTTCGAGGATCGCCACTGGCTGCGGCGCGAGCAGGGCATTGAGCCCTTCGGAGAGCCGGAACGGCGTCACCTCCTTGGCGATATCGACATGGGCGGTCATCGCCAGCGCGTGCACGCCTGCGTCGGTCCGTCCGGCCGCGTGGAGGACCGCCTGCTCGCCGGTCATCCGCGCGACGGCTTCCTCGATCGCCTGCTGGACCGAGGGCCCGTGCGCCTGCCGCTGCCAGCCCATGAACGGGCGGCCATCAAACTCCACCGTCAGGCGGAAGCGAGTCATGCCAGGCGCGTGCCAGCCGGTACCGGGAAACCGCGCAACAGCTCTTTGGGGGTCATAACGGTCCGCCCGGCGCGCTGGACTCGGGTCGGGGCGATCGCCCCGGCGCTGCAGGCGATAGTGAGGCGCTCGTCGATCACGACGCCGGGCGCTTCGATGGCTTGAATGATCTCGGTTTCGAGGATCTTGATCCGCTCACCGCCAAATTCGATGAACGCGCCGGGCATCGGATTGAAGGCGCGCACCTGCCGCTCGACCTCGGCCGCGGTTCGGGTGAAATCGAGCCGCGCCTCGTGCTTCTCGATCTTAGCGGCATAAGTGACGCGGTCTTCCGGCTGCGGCTCGGGCGTGTAGCGGGCGAGGTCGGAGAGCACTTCGTTCATCAGGAAGGCGCCGGTCTCGGCCAATTCCTCGGTCAGGTCGCCGGCCGTCTTGCGGTCGATCTCGGTCTCGCGCACCGCGTAGATCGGGCCGGTGTCGAGGCCCTTTTCCATGCCCATGATGGTGATCCCGGTCCTCGCGTCCCCGGCCAGGATCGCACGCTGCACTGGCGCGGCGCCGCGCCAGCGGGGCAGGATCGAGCCGTGGACGTTGAGGCAGCCGTGGCGCGGCGCCTCCAATATCGGCACGGGCAGGATCAGCCCATAGGCCGCGACCACCGCGACATCGAGGTCGAGCGCAGCGAACGCCGCCTGCTCGTCCGTGTCGCGCAGGCTCGCCGGCGTCCGCACCGGGAGGCCCAGCGCCTCGGCCAGCTCCTGGACGGGGGAGGGACGCAGTCCCTTGCCGCGCCCGGCGGGCCGCGGCGGCTGCGAGTAGACGGCGACGATGTTGTGCCCGGCCTCGGCCAGCACGTCGAGCGTCGGTACGGCGAAGTCCGGAGTTCCCATGAAGGCGATGCGCATCGTTTCGCTCTATCCGGTCAAACCGGCTTGGCAAGTCACAGTGGCGCGCCATATGGCTGCGTCATGGCATCTCCCGAGATCGACGCGCTGACGCAGGCTCTGGCCCGGCTGCCCGGTCTCGGCCCGCGTTCGGCCCGACGCGCCGTGCTGCATCTCCTCAAGAAGCGCGAAGTGGCGCTCAATCCGCTGCTGCGCGCGCTCGAGCAGGTCAGCGAGAAGCTCGCCGTCTGCCACGTCTGCGGCAATGTCGATACGACCGATCCGTGCAGCATCTGCGCCGATGCCCGGCGCGACGCGCGGCTTCTGTGCGCGGTCGAGGAAGTCTCGGACCTGTGGGCGCTCGACCGCTCGCGCCTGTTCCCGGGCCGCTTCCATGTGCTCGGCGGCCGCCTCTCGGCGCTCGAAGGGGTGCGGCCCGAGGATCTGACGATTGATCGGCTGATCGCGCGCGTCGGCGAAGGCGGCATCGACGAGGTGGTGCTGGCGATGAACGCCACGCTCGAGGGCCAGACCACCGCCCATTACCTCGCCGAGCGGCTCGAGGGCTTTCCCGTCCGCATCACCCAGCTCGCCCACGGCCTGCCGGTCGGCGGCGAGCTCGACTATCTCGACGAGGGCACGCTCGCCCAGGCGCTGCGGGCGCGCCGCCCCGTCGCCTGACGCCGCCAAGCCTTGACGCTCCCCCGGGCGCTGCCTAGCTGCGCTGCATGAGCCTTCTTCCGATCATCGAAATCCCCGATCCGATCCTGCGCGCCGAATCGGCGCCGGTCGAAGCGATCAACGACGACGTCACGCGGCTCGTCCGCGACATGTTCGACACGATGTATGCGGCGCCGGGAATCGGCCTCGCCGCCGTCCAGGTCGCGGTGCCGCGGCGGCTGCTGGTCATCGATCTGCAAGACCCGGAGGAGGAAGGGGGCGAGCCGGTGCGCAACCCCTTCGTCTTCATCAATCCCGAGATCGTCGAGCGCTCGGACGAATGGAAGACCTACAATGAGGGCTGCCTCTCGATCCCCGACCAATATGCCGAGGTCGAGCGCCCCGCGACCGTCCGCGCCACCTGGCTCGACGAGACCGGCAAGCCGCGCGAGGGCGAATTCGATGGCCTGATGGCGGTCTGCCTCCAGCACGAGGTCGACCATTTGAACGGTGTGCTGTTCATCGATCATCTCTCGCGCCTGAAGCGCGACATGGTGGTGAAGAAGGTCCTGAAGGCCCGCCGCGACCGCGGCAACGCCGCGATTCTATAAGCTTTTCCTAGCTGCTCCCCGCAATCTGTTGCTCCCCGGCGAAAGCCGGGGCCCAGAGATCCCGCCGGGGAACATTAAGCCGCGACCGCGTCGATCGCGGCGCGGCAGTCGCGCGCGCATTCGCGGCACATTTCGGCGCAGATCCGGCAATGTTCGTGGTCGTGGCGCGCGCATTCTTCGGCGCAGATGTCGCAGGCGGTGATGCAGAGCTGCAGCATCTCCTGCAGCAAAGCTTCGTTGCTGCCGGTTTGGCGCGTCGCCACTTTCGCGGCCGCCTGGCAGATGTCCGCGCAGTCGAGGCAGGTGCGGATGCACTGGCGCATGTCCATGTCCTCGGCAGCGCAGGCATCGGCGCAGCTCGTGCATATGACGGCGCAGAACATGGCGTGGCGGACGGCGAGCGCGAGCGGCTCGTTGAGATGGCCACCGGCATCGGGATGGGCGGCGATCATCTTGGCGATCGACATGGCTTTCTCCTCTAAAAAGGCGAACGGGTTTCGCGTGGCGCCGGTTCCCGAATCCTGTTGAGCGCGACGCTCCGCTGCTCTAGGTTCCCATTTCGTTCCTGCGTGGGGTGTTGAGATGGATCCGATGATTTTGGTGGTAGTGGCGCTCGTCGCGGGGCTCGGCGCGGGCTGGTTCGTGGGCAACCGACAGGCCGCCGCCTTCCGCGCCGAGCGCGACCAGAGGCTTGAGGATTTCCGCAAGGCGATCGCCGACCTCGCCGCCGCCGAGGAGCGTGCCAAGCAGGTGCCGGCGCTGCAGGAGCAACTCGATCAGGTCCGGCGCGAATGCGGCGAAGCCCGCACCGAATGCGCGCGCCTCTCGTCGAGCCAGATCGAGCGCGAGCGCGCCTTCGAAGCCCGGCTCCAGGAATTGAAGGAGGCGCGCGAGGCGATGAGCGCCCAGTTCAGCGAGATCGGCGGCAAGATCCTGGGTGAAGCGCAGAAGAGCTTCCTGGAACGCGCCGATGCGCGCTTCCGCCAGTCTGAGGAGACTGCCGGCAATGGCCTCAAAGCACTTCTCCAACCGGTCAACGAGCGGTTGCAGCGTTACGAGGAGGGGGTTGCCAAGGTTGAGGCGGAGCGCCGCGACGCCTTCGGCAATCTCGTCGGGCTGATTGAATCGATGCGGGTCGGTCAGGAGAAAGTCAGCTCGGAAGCGGCCAAGCTCGTTAACTCCCTGCGCAATGCGCCTAAGTCGCGTGGCCGTTGGGGCGAGCAGCAGTTGAAGAACGTGCTCGAGACGTGCGGGCTCACCGAAAATTGCGACTTCCAGACCGAGGTCAGCGTCGAAGGTGAGGAGGGCCGGCTCCGGCCCGACGTCGTCATTCGTATTCCCGGAGGGCGTACGCTGATCATCGACGCGAAGGTGTCCCTGAACGCGTACCAAGATGCTTTCGGAGCCGTGGATGAGGCGGAGCGCCACATCGGCCTCGCCGCCCATGCGGCGGCGATGCGGGCGCACGTCAACACGCTGGGCAACAAGGCCTATCAAACCCAGTTCGGCAACAGTCCCGATTTTGTCCTCATGTTCGTGCCAGGCGAACATTTCCTGTCAGCCGCCCTCGAACATGATCCAACCCTTTGGGATTACGCCTTCGACAGGAAGGTGCTGTTGGCAACTCCCACCAATCTGATCGCGATCGCCCGTTCGGTGGCTTCGGTTTGGCAGCAGGAGGCGCTCGCCCGCAACGCGCGCGACATCGCCCTTCTCGGGAAGGAGCTTTACGACCGCCTTGCAAAGGTTGGCGAGGATTTGCGGAAGGTGGGAACGGGACTGAACAGCGCCGTCAGCAACTTCAATACTTTCACGAATTCGTTCAATAGCCGACTGGTCTCAACGGGTCGGAAGTTCAAGGAACTCAATATCGAGACGGGTGCGCGTGAGCTTGAGGACGTGCCCGCCGTTGAGGCATTGGCCAGTGCGGGCGATCTGGTTCGGCCTGCTCTGCCGGATAGGAGGCGCGAGGACGAGGCGGAAGCGGCCGAATAGCCTAAACGTCCCAGTCGGCCCGGCGCTCGCCGCCGCACCCGGTGAAGCTTTCGCCGTCGGCGACCACCATCACCTGGTCGGCATAGCCGTGGCCGCTCATTGCGTCATTGCAGCGGCCGTGGGTGACGTCGACCACCAGCCGCTGGGTCTCGTAGCGGTGGCCGTTGAAGGTCGTGCGCGGCTCGGGCCGGGCGACGCGGATGCGCTTCTCGCCGTAATTGCCCTGATAGTCGATCACGCCGTTTGCGATGGTCAGCGCCCAGCCGGGTTCCTGGCCGCGCGCGCTGTAGCTTTCGTGCTTGTCGCCCGGCGCGCTCGCCGTCACGGCCGGATAGGCGCAGGCCGCGCACAGCGCCATCATCACGTAAGCGGGCCATTTCGGCATCGTGATTCGGGCCGTTTTCATGGGCGCCATAGCGAATGAGCGAATCGAAGGTTCCGCATCACGCGCGCCGCCACTGGTTGATCACTTCATAGGCCATCACCGCGGTGGCGACGGCGGCGTTGAGGCTGTCGGCCTTGCCCAGCATCGGCATCTTCACCAAAGTGTCGCACTCGGCCTCATAGGCCGCGGGAAGCCCCTGCGCCTCGTTGCCGACGAGGATGAAGCAGGGCTTGCCGTAGCGCGGCTCCTGATAATCCTGGCTCGCCTGAAGGCTGGTGCCGACGAGTTCGCCCTCGCCGGCGCGAAGCCAGGCGACGAACTCCTCCCAGGAGGCAGTGGCGATCTGCTGGGTGAAGAGCGCGCCCATGGTCGCGCGCACTGCCTCGACCGAGAAGGGGTCCACGCACTCGTCGACCAGGATCAGCCCGCCCGCGCCGACCGCGTCACCGGTTCTGAGGATCGTGCCGAGATTGCCGGGATCGCGCAGCGACTGGGCGACGATCCAGAGGTCGGCCTTGCTCCGGTCGATCCGGTCGAGATCGGTCGGGAAGGCGCGGTAAACGCCCAGCACGATCTGCGGATTGTCCTTGCCGGAGAGCTTGTGGAGGATGTCGGCGCTGGTCGCGATCGCCTCGCCGCCGTCGGCCTCGGTTTCGGCGATCAGCTGGTCGAGCAACGGGTGGGGCGGGCTATTCGCCGCGAAGAACAAGGTATCGGGCAAGAAGCCCGCCTCGCGCGCCTCGGTAAGGATGCGCAGCCCCTCGGCCATGAACAGGCCTTCCTCGCGGCGGTTCTTCTTCTCGCGCAGGCCGCGCACCCGCTTCACCAGCGGGTTGGAGAAAGCGGTGATCTCGCGGGGCATTATTCCTCGCCGAACTTGGCTTCCACGAGCTCCGCCAGCGCGGCCACCGCGGCGTCGGCGCCGTCGCCGGACGCGCTGATCGTGATCGTGTCGCCCATCGCGGCGCCCAGCATCATCAGGCCCATGATCGATGTGCCGCAGACCTTGCTGCCGTCCTTTTCGACCTCGATTTCGGCTTTGTGCTCGCTCGCCATGGTGACGAATTTGGCGCTCGCCCGGGCGTGGAGCCCGCGCTTGTTCAGCACGTCGACGGTACGCGACGGCATCTAGACCGCTTCGCCCAGGATTTCGGACGCGACCGAGATATATTTGCGGCCGGCCTCGCGCGCCGCGGCGACCGCGGCTTTCACGTCCATATTCTTGCGCGCGCCTTCGAGCCGGATCAGCATCGGCAGGTTGACGCCGGCGATGACCTCGATCTTCTCGGACTTCATCAGTGAGATGGCGAGGTTGGAGGGCGTTCCCCCGAACAGGTCGGTGAGGATGATGACGCCCTGTCCGTCATCGACCTTGGCGATCGCTTCGGCGATGTCGTTGCGCCGCACTTCCATGTCGTCGTCCGGACCGATGCAGATGCCCTCGATCCGCTGCTGCGGGCCGACCACATGTTCCATGGCAACGATGAACTCGGCCGCCAAGCGGCCATGGGTAACCAGTACAAGACCGATCATTGATACACCTAAATATCCAACTGCGCCCGCTGGTCCCCCTCGACCAGGTCGCGCGGCCGCGAAGCGAGGTCGCGATGTTCGACCGTGGGCGAAAAACCGGCCTCGCGCAACCTCGTGGCAACCCGCTGCGCGACGTGCACCGACCGATGGCGCCCGCCGGTACAGCCAAATGCGATTGAAACATAGGATTTTCCCTCGCTGCGGTAGCGGGGCAGGAGCAACAGCAGCAATTCCTCGATTCGCGCCACCGCCGGCTCGTAGCTCTCGTCGGTCGCGATATAGTCGCCGACCGGGGTGTCGAGCCCGGTCAACGGCCGCAAATGGTCTTCCCAATGCGGGTTCTTGAGGAAGCGCATGTCGAACACGGTGTCGGCGTTGCGCGGCAGCCCGCGCGCGAAGCCGAACGACATGATGTGGAGGTAGGGCGAGAGATCGGTGGCGAAGCGGTGCCGGATCTGCTGCTGGAGCGCGTTGCTGTCGGTGTCGGTGGTGTCGATGATATACTCGGCCCAGCGCCGCAGCGGCTCCATCAGGTCGCGCTCGGCGGCGATGCCGTCGGTGGCGGGGCGGTCGAGCGCGAGCGGGTGGCGGCGGCGCGTTTCCGAATAACGCTGCAGCAGCTTCGATCCGGCGCAGTCGAGATAGAGCGTCTCGACCGGAAAGCTGTGGTCCCCGGCCAGTTCCTTGATCTGCTGGACCACCGAATTTGCGTCGAAGTCGCGCGTGCGGCTGTCGATGCCGAGCGCGAGGGGACGCCGGCGGCGGCTCGCGCCCTTGGCCAGCGGGGTGGAGAGCAGCGCCTCGAGCATCGACAACGGAAGGTTGTCGACGACTTCCCAGCCGATATCCTCGAGCGTGCGCAGCACAGTGGACTTGCCGGCGCCGGACAGTCCGGTGACGAGCAGGATGCGTTTGGGCGCCGGACCGGGCTTCACGCCGATTCCAGCCCGAACTGGCGCAGCGCCAGCTCTACCTTGATCGGCGCCGACGGCTCGAGGCCGCTCAGCCCGATGACCGGCACCTTCATGCCGCAGACGCCGAGCGGGTCGTGCAGTTCCGGCAGGCGGTCGACGGTCCGGTCGAGATCGACGGCCAGCGCCACCGGGACGTCGCTCGCCGCCTCCATTTCGACGAGGCCGACGCCGCGCACCTCGATCTTACCGAGAATCGTCTGCGGCGCACAGGCGAGAAGGCGCCCGGCGACCCGCTTCACGATCGTGTAATCGTCGCTCACCAGCACGGCGCCGCGGTCGATCAGGCGGAGCGCGAGGTCGGACTTGCCGCCGCCAGAGCGTCCCGAGATCAGGATCGCGCGCCCGTCCTTGGCGACGCAGGAGGCATGAAGCGTTTCGGAGGACAGCGAAGCCATGGTCATTCTGCGAACCCCCCCGGGAAGCGAAGCACGAAGCGGGCACCCGTGCGCCCGTCATGGCGGTCCCCGACCTCGATCCGACCGTCATGGCCTTCAACGATCGCCTTTGCAATCGCGAGCCCGAGCCCGGAATGGCGGCCGAAGGCTTCGCCGTCGGGCCTTATGCTGTGGAAGCGGTTAAAGATCGCCTCACGCACCGCGGGGGCAACACCGGGTCCCTCGTCCTCGATGTCGACCACGACCTCGCCGTCGATCCGGGCCGCGGAAATCTCCACCAGCCCGCCCTGGCGCGAGAAGGAGATGGCGTTGTCGACGATATTGTCGACGACGCGTGCCAGCCGCGATTCCTCGCCCATGAGGACCGCCGTCCCGACCCGCGGCCGCGCGAAGGCGACGCGTACGCCGCATTCGGCCGCGCGCGCTTCCCACAGCCCGAGCAAGGATTCGATCATGCAGCCGATGTCGACCTCCTCGAAGCGCGCGCGCGACAATTCGGCGTCGAGCCGCGACACTTCGGCAATATCGACCACTAGCCGGTCGAGCCGCACCACGTCGTTGCGCACGACGTCGAGCAACTGCCGCTGCAATTCGGGATCCTTGACGCGGTCGAGGCTGTCGACCGCCGACCGCAAGGAGGCGAGCGGGTTCTTGAGCTCATGCGTCACGTCGGCCGCGAATGCCTCGGTGGCGTCGATCCGGTAGCGAAGCGAATGCGTCATGTCGTGCAGCGCGCGGGCGAGCAGGCCGATCTCGTCGCGGCGGGCGGGGAGGAGGGGGACGTCGACCTCGCGCGCGCGGCCGAGCCGGACGCTGTGGGCGGCGCGGGCGAGCCGGCGGAGCGGGTTGGCCACCGTCCGCGCCAGGAAAACCGAGAGCAGGATCGAAAGCAGCAACGTGCCGAGCAGGACCAGGCCGAGCGTGGTGCGCTCGGCGCGCACTTCGGCGCGGATGTCGCGCGCGTTACGGGTCATGAGCAGCACGCCGGTATCGCCCGGCATCGGCGTCGCGGCGGAGATGAAGGGCGTGCCCTCGGGCGCCTGGCGGAGCGCGGTGGTCGTGCGCCGTTGGCCGAGCGCCGCCTGCGCCTCGGGCCAGTGGTGCAGCGTCTCGTCCGCGCTCGGGACGTAATCGGGCGGGCGCTCGGCGCCGACGATCGCATTGAAGACGTCGTCCATGATGCGCGCCGCATTCTTGGTCCAC
Organism: Sphingomonas sp. LY54; assembly: GCF_035594035.1. Classification (NCBI taxonomy): domain Bacteria; kingdom Pseudomonadati; phylum Pseudomonadota; class Alphaproteobacteria; order Sphingomonadales; family Sphingomonadaceae; genus Sphingomonas; species Sphingosinicella wutangchuni. Next base: position 402,955 of record NZ_CP141588.1, on the reverse strand, counting down.
GGCTCCGTCTTGGGGTCGCGCAACGTGTAGGTCGGCGGCGTGCCCGACCAGCTGTCCATCAGGATTTCGCCGGTCGGCGCATAGAGACGCAGCCGCGTGCGCGACGCCTGGCCCAATCGTGCGATCAGGGTCGCACGCGCCTCGGCCGGCGCCATCGCCAGCGCGTCGGCGGCCATTCGCACCTCGGTTTTGGCCTGGTCGAGCCGCGCGTCGGTGCTGCGGTGGCGGTAGCTGTCGAGATAGAAGAGGCTGCCGGCCAGCATCGCCAGCGCGAAGATGTTGACCGCCAGGATCCGCTTGGTCAGCGACAGGCGTCCGGACCACCGCACTGCGAGGTCGCGCTCGTCACTCCTCCGCAAAGCGATAGCCTACGCCATACAGCGTCTCGATGGCGCTGAAATCCTCGTCGACCGCGCGGAACTTGCGGCGTAGCCGCTTGATGTGGCTGTCGATCGTGCGGTCGTCGACATAGATGTCGTCGTGATAGGCGACGTCCATCAGCTGGTTGCGCGATTTCACCACGCCCGGCCGTTGCGCGAGCGCCTCGAGGATCATGAATTCGGTGACGGTCAGCGTCACGTCGTTGCCGTCCCAGGCGACGCGGTGCCGGGCCGGGTCCATGGCGAGCCGGCCGCGCACGATCTGCACCGGCTCGGCCGCTTCCTCGGCCTCGACCGGCGTCGCGCGCATTTCGGTACGGCGCAAAATGGCGCGGATGCGCGCGATCAGCAGGCGCTGCGAGAAGGGCTTGGCGATATAATCGTCGGCGCCCATGGCGAGGCCAAGCGCCTCGTCCAGTTCGTCGTCCTTCGACGTCAGGAAGATGACGGGGAGGGCGCTCTTCTCGCGCAGGCGGCGGAGCAATTCCATCCCATCTATGCGCGGCATCTTGACGTCGAGCACGGCGAGATCCGGCGGGTTCTCGACCAACGCCTTCAGCGCCGTCTCGCCGTCCGAATAGACGCGGGTGACGAACCCCTCCGACTGGAGCGCGATCGACACCGAGGTCAGGATGTTGCGGTCATCGTCGACGAGCGCGATCGTTACCGACATTCATTCGCCTTCCACCGCATCGCCCGGCTCTTATCCAAAGCGGCCGACACCCGCAACTCCAGCGGACGGACGCCGGTGGCGAGCGCTGGCTTGGCGATGCGGACTCATGATAAAAGCGACGGCGGAGGGAGGCACGCATGGCCGACACCAAGACCAAGCCGACCGATGTGAGCGTCGACGCCTTCCTGGACGGCGTCGCGCATCCGGTGCGCCGCGCCGACGGCAAGGCGCTGCGCGCGATGATGGAGCGCGTCACCGGCGAGCCGGCGGTGATGTGGGGCCCTTCGATCGTCGGCTTCGGCCGCTATCATTATCGCTACGCCAGCGGGCACGAGGGCGACATGTGCCGCGTCGGCTTCTCGCCGCGCTCGGCCAATCTCGTCCTCTATGTCGGCGGCTTCCCCGAATATGAGGCGCTCTTGGCGAAGCTCGGCAAGCACAAGAGCTCGAAGGCCTGCCTGTATCTCGGCAAGCTGGCCGACGTGGACCTGGACGTGCTCGAGGAGATCGTCCAACACACCTATGCGGCGACCGAAGGCGTCGATCATTGCCCGGCCTGCTGAGGCACCGCGCTGCCGATGTCCCGGATTCGGCAGCCGACTGAGTCCGGGACGCCGCAGCAACCCGCGCCCTTTGACGAAATTACTATCCTCGACTATGCGGGCGCCATATTTCAGTGCAGCAGTTCAGCTGCCTCGCGCCTTTTAATCATATGGAGACCGACGTGGCCAATCGCGTGCCCTCTCATGGGCTTGCCGAACAGGGTATCGACACCAAAGCGAACCTGCACTGGAACCTCGGCACGCCGGCGCTGGTCGAGCAGGCGGTGGCGCGCGGCGAGGGCATGCTCGCCAAGGACGGTCCTTTGGTCGTCGAGACCGGCAAGCACACCGGCCGCTCCGCCAAGGACAAGTTCATGGTCCGCGATTCGGAGACCGAGAATACGATCTGGTGGGACAATAACCCCTCGATCAGCCCCGAGCATTTCGCTGCGCTGAAGGCCGATTTCCTTGCTGAGCTCGCCAAAAAGGACACTTTGTTCGTCGCCGATCTGTTCGGCGGCTCGCAGCCCGAGCACCGCGTCAACGTTCGCGTGATCAACGAGCTCGCCTGGCACAACCAGTTCATCCGCACGATGCTGGTCCGCCCCGAAGCGGCCGATCTTCCCGGTTTCGTTCCCGACTTCACGATCATCGACCTGCCGAGCTTCGTCGCCGATCCGGCCCGCCACGGCTGCCGCTCGGAAACCGTGATCGCGGTCAACCTCACCGAGAAACTGATCCTGATCGGCGGCACCAAATATGCCGGCGAGATGAAGAAGTCGGTGTTCGGCGTGCTGAACTATTTGCTCCCCGCTAAGGGCGTGATGCCGATGCACTGCTCGGCCAATATCGGCCCGAACGGCGACACCGCCGTCTTCTTCGGCCTGTCGGGCACCGGAAAGACGACGCTCAGCGCCGACGCCAGCCGCACTTTGATCGGCGACGACGAGCATGGCTGGTCGGACACCGCCGTGTTCAACTTCGAGGGCGGCTGCTACGCCAAGATGATCCGCCTGTCGGAAGAGGCCGAGCCGGAAATCTACGCCACCACCCGCCGTTTCGGCACGGTGCTCGAGAATGTCGTGGTGGATCCCGGCACGCGCGAGCTCGATCTCGACGACAACAGCCTCGCCGAGAACAGCCGCGGCGCCTACCCGATCGACTTCATCCCCAATGCGTCGGCAGAGAATATGGGGCCGGTGCCGAAGAACATCGTGATGCTGACCGCCGACGCGTTCGGCGTGCTGCCCCCGATCGCCAAGCTCACGCCCGACCAGGCGATGTACCACTTCCTCTCCGGCTACACCGCCAAGGTCGCCGGCACCGAGATCGGCGTCACCGAGCCGCAGGCGACCTTCTCGACCTGCTTCGGCGCGCCGTTCATGCCGCGCCACCCGAGCGTCTACGGCAATTTGCTAAAGGAGCGGATCGCCAAGGGGAATGTCGATTGCTGGCTGGTCAACACCGGCTGGACCGGCGGCAAGTACGGCGTCGGCCAGCGCATGCCGATCAAGGCAACCCGCGCGCTCCTCAACGCCGCGCTCGACGGCTCGCTCAACAGCGCCGAATTCCGCATCGACGAGAATTTCGGCTTCCAGGTGCCGGTCAGCGTGCCGGGCGTAGACAGCGCGATCCTCAATCCGCGCGAGACCTGGGCCGACAAGGCCGAATATGACGCGACCGCGGCCAAGCTGGTGAAATTGTTCATCGACAATTTCGCCAAGTTCGAAGCCCATGTCGACCAAAGCGTCCGCGAAGCTGCCCCGACGGCCGCCTGACGCCTGACCCATGACCCAAAAGGGGCGCGTCGGCCACGGCCGGGGCGCCCCTTTTGCATTGGAGCGATATGATGACCGACTATGAACCGCGCCTCTTCGCCGACGACGCGGCGATCGTGCGGATCGGCGAGGGCCTGCTCGCCTGCGCCCTACAGCGCGTCGACTGGACCCACGAAGCCCATCTCGCCGCCTGCGTATGGATCCTCCTCGCCCGGCCCGACATCGTGCCCGAGCGGGATCTGCCCGCCATCATCCGCCGCTTCAACGAGAGCGTCGGCGGCGTCAACGACGCCACCCAGGGCTATCACGAGACCATCACCCAGGTCTCGATCCGCGCCGTCCGCGCCTTCCTCGCCCGCACCGATCCGGCGCTGCCCCTGGTCGACAAGGTCAACGCGTTGCTCAACGCGGAGGAGGGCCGGCGCGGCTGGCCGTTGCGTTTTTATTCGCCCGATCGCCTGTTTTCGGTCGAAGCGCGCTTGGGCTGGGTCGAGCCGGATGTGGCCGCCTTGCCGACCGCCTAGAGCAGTCGCATCGAACGAGCCGACCGGCAGTCCAGAGGCTGCCGGTCGACGTCGCTTCGAATCAGTTGGGCTGGGACGCAGTCGCCGCGACCGGCGCCGCCGCGTTCACTGGCGCGGACGCACTGATCGTGAGCGGGGCGACAGTTTCGGCCGCGATGGTCAGCGGCACGTCTTCGTCGACGAAGCCCTTGACTACCGTCCCCATCGGCACCTTGGCGCTGGTCCCGGTCATGAAGAAGCCGGCCGGGAGAAACACGACCGCCGACACCGCCACCGCGCCGATGCCCCCGGCGATGCCCTTGTCGTCGAACGCGCCCGTCAGGCGAATCTGACGACCGTTAACCGTGACATAAAGCAGGCGCGCCACCAGACGGCCCGATTTGCCCCACATCCCCTTATTCCGCACGTCGGTGATCTCGCCCACTGCCGGACTGCCGGCCGGGATCACCGTCATGCCCTGAACGATCACCGGCTCGGCGATCTCCATGCGAAAGCGGTTGCCCACGCGCAACTTCTTGCCCTGGGTGGTCAGCTCTTCCGAAAGGCGCAAAGCCACCTCGGTTCCGGTGCGCAGGACTGCATTGTTGGCAGCGGGCGCGGCGATCGCTGCCACGGCCGGCGAAGCGACTGGCGCCGGCGCGGCAGTCTGCGCGATTGACTGCGTCGGGCACGCAACAAGCGCGACGGCAGCGCCGCTGAGTACAATAGACTTCATGATAATCCCCCTGTTCATGTGCGAATCGGCACACGTTCCCCAAACGTATCTCACAGAAGTTTAACGTCTATTTATCGCGTCTTGAGTTAACGACGCTGCGAAAGTATTCTCTGCGGACGCTGCGGCACCCCGAAGCAGTCAATAGTTCGACAGGTAATGTGCTCTTGCCGCGTGGGACTTTGGCCCGCCAGCCCCGAGCAGACGCCGCTATCGCCGCTCGCCGTAATCGATCCGAATCCGGACCCAACTGCCCACCAATGGTCGCCCGCCCAGTTGCGGAGGCCGCACCTTGAACTCCCACGCCGCGGCCAGCACCGCGCGGGTGATCTGCGACCCTTCCGGATATTCGCCGAGCGCGACGCAATCCTCGACGCGGTAGTCGGGCGCCGTGCGGCACGCGATCAGCCCCCAGCCCGGGCCGCGGGCGGTCGACAGATAGTCGCGCAGCGTGTCTTCTCTCGGCTCGCGATACCAGGCCGCTGCATAAAGCGGCTCGCCATTGGGGGCCGTTCCCACCCGCTCGGTGTCGCGGGAGGCGGAGGAGGAGCGGCGCGTATCGGGCGGCCCGTAGAGCTTGCGCGAAGGCGCCGGCGCAGCGGGAGTGGCGGCGGCGGGCGGCTGCTGCTGCGTGCTCGGCATGATCGCGGCCGGGGCGGGCTGTGGCTCCACGGGCTGCGGCGGCTGCGGTCGCTCGGGCGCCGGACGCTCGGGTGCGGATCGCTCCTCCGTCCGCTGTTCAGGCTCCGGGCTGGCCCGTTCGGGCGCTGGCTCAGCAACATCGTCCGCACTGAGGCTGACCACGGTGAAGCGCGGCGCTTTGTCCCCGGGCCGCCCTCCCGTGCCGAGCGACAGCAAAAGCAGCAGCAGCAGCCCTTCGATCAGCAGCGCGAAGCCGATGGCGAGCGCGCGTCGCCCCGCGACGGTGCGGAGCCGCTCGACGAATGGAGGCGCTGGGGCAGGTCTCGGCTGAAGCAAGGAATCTTCGGGGGCGGCGTCCGCGGGACCAAGCGCCCGAGGCTACAGCGGCGAGGGAATAGTCGGGCGCCGGCGCTGTGACAAGCACGAGGGCCGGCGCTGGCGGCCGCGCCGTCCCGGAATTATGGAATCGCCGCGACGGATGCATTTTGTGTTACGTCGGTTCAATCACCGGCAGCATTCCGTGTCCCACCCCCGAGCGGAGAGAGTGCAGCATGGCGAAGCTCGTCTTTGGAATGAACCAGTCGCTGGACGGCTATGTCGACCACATGGCGTTCGCGCCCGGTCCCGCGCTCTTCCGCCACTTTATCGAGCAGGCGCGCGGCCAGGCGGGCAGCGTATACGGCCGCGGCTTGTACGAGCTCATGCGCTATTGGGACGAGGACCATCCCGAGTGGGACGCGGAGCGACGCGCCTTTGCGGCGGCGTGGCGGCGCCAGCCGAAATGGGTCGTGTCGCGCTCGTTGCTGTCGGTCGGCCCCAACGCCACGCTCGTCCGGGATGACGTCGCGGCGGTGATCGGCCGGCTGAGGGCCGAGCTCGATGGAGAGATCCAGGTGGGCGGACCCAGCCTTGCGCGAAGCTTGGCCGAACTGGGGCTGCTCGATGCCTACCGGCTCTACCTCCACCCCGTCGTGCTCGGGCACGGCACGCCCTTTTTCGCCGGTCCCCGCCCGCCGCTCCGCCTCGTGGGAGAGGAGCGCATGGGCGAGGACGTGATCAGGCTGACCTACGTCCCCGCCTGATCACACCCTTCGCGCCTTCGCGCGCTCACGATGGCGCAGCGTCACGCGGCGGGACCGCCGCTGATGCGAAGGGAAGAGACCAGCATCGTACGCGAGTCCCGAACGTCCGCTTTCGACCCATTGCGGACGTTAGCTCTTTCCAGCACCGATAGGAGATGAAGCCATCTGGACCGAAGTGGATGCCCACCTGGGCGCAACGCCTGCAGTGGCCATTCTTCGCCTGCCTCTTGTTATGGTTCGCTCTCATCATGTTCGGCGAACCGTGGGAACATCCCTACGCCACAATGGCCCTCTTCGCGGCGATGATGGGTCCGGCAGTCGTGCATGCATACATCATGCTGCATGCTGTAGCGCGTGGAGACATAAGCCCGCTTTCTACTCGAAGCAGGCGTACTACTGACGACTGAGGCAATGTCCGTTGTCCACTCTTTTCCGAACGTCCCTGGGCCTCGATCACTCAACTGGCCATCAACGTCCGCAATGGGTGGAAAGCAGACATCACAGGCTGGCCTGCCAACCGGTATCACGCTCCTCATCCGGCAGAGCGGCCAGCGCCTGAGAGGCGCACTTTCGGACTTCTTTCCATCGAGGGTCGGTCCACAAAGCTTCTCGCTGCCAGAAGTCCGAGTTTGCCTCTCCGCTCCATTTCTCCAGGAGATCGTCGAGCGGCTTAACTGCTGCCACTTCAGCGTCGCTGATTTCGCCCCACTCGCGCATATGCCCTGCGGCCAGAAAGATATCGTTCAGTTCAAGTGCGAGTTCGTCATTACCATAGCCAATACCACTCCCATCCTTGCTCATGGGAGCGAGGATGCCCTCAAGGTATGCGTGTTGATCATCCGCGTCCAAGCTGAGGTGAACGACCGCTCCCCGCAATTGCTGATATCGCGTCGACATCGATCGAAGGTGCCAAGTTCCACGAATGTCCGCAATGGGTCGGAAGCGGACATCGACGCTCACGGCGCCAAGGGCGTCCCGAGCGGTCGGGTGGATCCCCAGCTGGAGTAATAAGGGCGGCCGATGATGTCGGCTTCCTGGACCGCGCCGCCGAGACCGAATTCTTCTATCGAATAGCGGCTGTCGGCCGAGCGATCCCGATTGTCGCCGAGCAAGATCAGATGCCCGGCCGGGATCAGCTGCTCAGGCACGTCGTCGCCGGCGCTCGGGCCGAGATCGTAAATCTCATGCCCGGATGTCTCCCCGGGAAAGCGCTCCGCGAGACGGCGTGCAGGTGCCTCGTCGAAGGCGTCCAAGTGTTTTTCCTGTCCCAAAGGGCGCTGGAGAACTGGCCTTCCGTTCAGGATGACGACGCCTGCGCGCATGGCGAAGTGATCGCCGCCCATGGCTGCCACCCGCTTGACGTAGATGAAGTCGGCCGGTGTGCGCACCAGCACCAGATCGCCGCGCCGCAGCGGCCCCAACGAACCCATATATGCAATGAACCTGTCATGCTTGGGCAGAGATGGCGCCATCGCCTCGGAGGGCATGTAGAAGGAGCGATAAGCGACCTTGTTCGGATCGCCGATCACAACACGAACGATCAGCATCGCGAGGGCGGCGGCGAGGACGGCATGCCAGCGGGCATACCAAGGCCTCGACTCGAGGCGCTCGCGGCTTTGTCGCCAGGTGAGGACTATAGCGGTTAGCGGAACGACAATAGCGAGCATAGCGACGATGGCCAGCAACGCGAAAGGAACGGGTGGCGCGGCTCGAAGGAAGACGAGGGCGAGCAGAGCCAGAAGATAGAAGACGAGCGCCGTCTTCAGTCGCCCAAGACGCAGCAGCCCGGTTCCCGGCGCAGGCACGTTCAACAAAGCAAGCCCCACGCGAGCCAGCACATCCGAGCTACGAACCATCTCGCCCCTTCAATTTCTTGCCCCAGTGAAGGGCGCTAGAGGCGTTACTGGACGTTCGCAACGACCTCCCACCTCAAAAGTCTCGATGTCCGCGATGGGTGGAAAGCGGACCGGCGGCTTTCGGTAGACTGCTGCGTCAGAAGAATGTCTGCAACGGTTGTCCCGAGCGCGCATTGCTAAAAAACTTGTGCCCGCACGATGAGCATATCTTATCCGGCCAAGGCTTGCCGACGAGGCTGAATGGGCCACGGTGAGGGCCTATGGCGTATGGAGACTTGCCGCACTGCGGACAGGCGAAGATCAAATTGAATAGCGCTAGTAGGGCGGCACCTGCGAGCGAAGTGCACCAACCTACAATGAATGCGCTCCCGCTTCCCAAAAAAGCCGTAGCCGTGCCTATGATGGCGAGCAGCATCGGTAGCCCGAGGACGAACTTGTAAGCGCGGACGCGGACCATCCAGTTAAGCCCCCCCGACGCGCATGATGCTAGACCCAGACACGCCTCAAATGTCGACCCAACGACAGTGGCTCAAGCGCCGAAGAAGAGCAATGCCGCCTATCCACCCTTAGCGGACATTCGGCGCCGCGTTGTTGGAACTGCAGCTAGCGACCCATCTCGGCCCTAAAAATCTTCGGGGTCCTGTCGAAAGGCTGCCGTTCAGAGACCGGCAGAACCTCGATGTTGCGCAACCGTGGCGATCAGGCGGCTCATGTTTTTGCCGCTGGTTGATCGGTCAGAAATCACGAGCGCGCAGCCGTCACTGATCATAATGAACAGCCGCGAACCTACTTTCTTTGCCTCGCGAACTGTGGACCATTTGTAAGTGGTTCGCGCGTCAGGCGTCTCCGCGACCAATCCATCCGGGCTGTAGTCCAAGTAAATTTCTTCGCTTCCCTTTCGGGAGCGCAATGCCGGAGCAATCACGAAAATTAGGAGGATGAAAAACAAGCCGAAGCCGACGGTCTGCGGTTCTCCGAAAGCCAAGCCACCACCGATCATCAACACCCCAATAAATATGAATAGCGTGGCCTTTAATCGGGTGGAGGTAGCGCCGGTCGAGAAAGATATGACCAGCGACGCTGCAATCAGGTCGCCGCGCGTCAACTCGTAAGGTCCTATCTTCTCGAAACTCATGTCAGCGTTACCCCTCGCGCGGTCACAGCGTATGTCCGCTTTCAATCCATCATGTCCAGTAGCGGACCGTCGTAAAGCCACCCGTTGCGGACATTCAGATTGCGGTGGATAAGGCCGGATGCCGTTCGAAGGTGAGGATGAGTTCAGCTGGTTCCTTCGGCTTCTGCCCCTCGGTTTAGCTTTGGGTTTTGGAGCTTTGCTGCTTTTGCGCGCCTCTCCGCCGCCGCCGCCAGCGAACAGCCTGGTCTTCGGCTGCTACGCAAATCCTCATGCTGCAGCCATCCTGCTTAACGCAACGGGCATGCACATCCGTCAGGGGGGCTTCCCGGCGATCGCTTTCCACTTGCAGCGACACAAGACAGGAATAAGTCTGGTAGCCGAGGCTCCGATACGGGCGGATCGCACCGCCCAAGGCTATCAGTTCGCCATCGATCGCCGAGGAATTGGCAGGTTTCTCGACTTTTATCGCGAACAAGACGGCAGAGTTTACGGGGTATTTGACGAGGGCTTGCTGGAGGGCTTTCAGATGCTTGCCACTGATGGCGCTCGGCTGAACTACCAGCCCGCTGATGTTGGAAGATGCGTCGCCGATTGATGTCCGCTTTCGTAGCTGACGGTCTGCTTCCGACCTATTGCGGACGTTCATGGCCCGGGCCAAGCTGCCGGCATGGAAGATGACAAAAGCAGAGACTGGGCCACGGCTCGAGGTGTCTGCTTAATCCTCGTTACGAGCTTCGCAGCTTTTGGTTACGGCAGCAGCGGCTTCTTTAACGGCTCGCCGGTGAACACGGTCCTTGGCATTCTCGTCATCCTCCTGACGCTCGGCGGCGCGTTTGCGCTTCACCGGTTCATCACACGTCACGGAGACGAGATCGGCGAGGCACGCTTCGACACCCGGAACAAGTATGAGGATCAGCCCTAATCACGGACGGCAGAATCTCGCGAATGGAGAGCTTATTGGCCTCCAATAGCGCGTCCGCTTTCGATTAGCGGACGGGGAACACGGACTTTGCGCATAGGCGACGGCAATGTCGGCTAAGGGTGGAAACCAGACTTCAGGCCGCTACTGATATGCTTCATTGCCCGTGAACCCCAGAGGGTAGCCGGATGCGACTGCGGCGTTGACGAGGCAGGACATCGTCTCGTCGTCCAGCTTGCCTTGGGCGACGCTGCCCTTTTCGATCCTGCCGGACGCTTCCTCAAGGGTCGCCATGCCGCCCACGGCCTGAAGCATCCCAGTCGCGGCTGGGCCGCAAAGCCCTTCGAGCGTGTGAACGAAGACGGCTTCGTCGGAGCGCTCGGGATCATACGGGGGGAGCTGCGACAACAAGCCTCGCTTCTCAAGCCAGGCCCGCGCGTCAGCTTGTTCCGCCTCGTGTGAAATGCGCCAATAGAGGCTCTGATATGCTTCAGACAATGGTGCCGGGAATAGGACGTAGTAGTGCGAATTCAGGGAAGCGATCACCGTGCACCGCAATTGCTCGGGCGTGGCAGAACTCACATCTAGGACCTCGACCACCTCCTGCTGGAGGTCATCATCAAATCTCGATTGAACGCTGTTGAAGCCACAATCGGCAACTCGCGCTACCGCCACCTGAGGCTGAACAAGGACTAGGGGACCATCAGACGGAATGCCGGGTGCGAGAGCACCCGCAGCACCGGCCATCAGCATGAGGATGAGGTTCAACATCACCTCGACTTTCACACGCGCCGTCTATGTCTGCAATGGGTCGAAAGCGGACTAGCGCCGCGCCAAGCCGGCGATCGCAGAGTCTCGCACGACGGCGACCCTGTCGTGCCGGCGCCAGGGTTCGAGCCTTCCGCAATGGTGTGGTGGACCAGGCGTCGGGCCGACAGGAGTCGGGCGGAAGGTGCCTTCGTCGCCGAGTCCGGCAGTCGGATCGGTAAGGGAAGTATCCTTGCCGTTCGCGACTGCCGGTCTCCCGTCAGGGGCCTGCGCCTTCCATGCCCTTTCCCGGCTTCGCCGGTTGGCGCTCCTAGAACTTCACGCTGACGCCGGCGGTAAGGCGGCGGTCGGTGAGGCCCTGGAAGCAGAGCAATGCCTTGTTGTTGACGCAATATTGATTGGCGTCCTGGCGCAGCAGGTTGATCCCTTCGATGCCGATATTGATGTTGTCGGTGACGTCGTAATTGACGCTGGCGTTGAGCTGCCCGCGAGCGCCGTTGACCAGCGGCAGGCCGAAGAAGAAGCGCTCCTCGTTCAAATAGCTCGAGCGCCACGTGTAGCGCAGCCGCGCATTCAGCCCGTATTTGTCGTAGAACAAGGTGGTGTTGAACGCATATTTGGAGAGGTTCGCCAGCTCGATCCGGTCCTGTGCGTTGGCGATGCCCAGCTGCGTGAAGATATTCCGCGGCCCGTCGACGGCGCGATATTCCTCAGCCGACCCGCCCGTCCACTGGTAGGTGAAGTTGCCGATGAAGCCGAACCCGGAGGCAAAGCCGAGCACGTCTTCGTAGGCCGAAAGGTCATGCTGGAAAGCGACCTCGATGCCGGTCTGGGTCGTCGTTCCCGGGACGTTGAAGGTCGTGCGCAGCGGCACGCAGATGCCGGTGCCCGGCGTCGGGTTGTTGATGTTGCGGTCGGCGATCGGGTTGAAGATGCCGCCTTGCTCGCACGGCGCCGTGATGTCGATGTTGAGCTGGTTACCGACCAAATTGGGCGCGGGATCCTCCTGGCGATCGGCGAACAGGTTGGTGCGGATCTTGTGGAAGAAGCCGACGCTCACCAGGCTCGACGGCGCGAAATACCATTCGCCGGCGATATCGAACGACCAGACCGCTTCCGGGATCAGGCTCGGATTGCCTGCGACGACGGGGGTGTTGGCCGAGCCGCTGAAGGTGAGCGAGGTCGACAGGTCGTTGAAATCGGGACGGCGGATATCGCGCGCGATGCCGCCGCGGATCAGCACCTTCTCGACCGGCTCGACCACCATGTTGAAGCGCGGCAGCCAGAACTGATAGTTGCTCCGCTTGACGACCTGTCCGGAGACGGCGCCGTTCTCGATATTGTTGCCGACCGACTTGAGGCCGGTGGTGAGCCAGCGGACGCCGGCATTGCCGCGCACGGGGAGGCCGAGTTCTTCGCCGTCGAAATTGGCCTGCAGGTAGACGGCGTGCGTCGTTTCCGCGACCGAGAAGAAGGCAGAAAGCTGGTCGGTCGGCTGGGAGATCAGCGGGATATTGGGGCCGACCGTCTTGGCGGCGTTGCTGGCCGCGATCGCGGCATTGATCGCGTCGAGGACCTTGCCCGGATTCTTGTGGGCGAGGCCGCCGTCGATGATCAGGTAATCAGGGAAGAACAGGGTCCGCCCGTCGGCCGCATCGAAATTGCTGGGGCCGGCCTTGACGATGTCGGCGAACAGATTCGCGCTCGGCCGGTTCCAGGCGCTGGTGGCGCTGGTGAAGTTGGTGCGGCGCAGAACGTCGTTATTCTCCGCCGACGTCTCGTTCCAGCGATAGCCCAGATCGAACGAGGTCACGACCGGATTGAGATCCGAGATGTCGAGCGAGGTGTCGAGCCGGAAGGCCTTTTCCTTATTCTCGCGCGTGTCGAGGCTGTGGTCGATCTGCTGCAGCTTGTAATTGGCCGGATCGAGCAATTGCGCCGAGGTCGGGGTCGACGCCAGGCCCTGTGCGATGCCGAACTGGAGCGTCCCATTGCGCAGGTCGAATTCCAGCGGAACGCCGTTGTCTAGGCTCTGGCCGTAGCGCGGCTGCGTCGAATTGGGATTGATGAAGTCGAGGTTGGTCGAGAAATTGGGGAGGACCGAATCCGAGGTCGACAGCGATCCTTCGGCGCGCGCCTTGAAGCGACCCGATTCCCATTCGGTGCCGAGCGCGAAGACCTGGCTCTTGGTGAGGCGCGCGCCGGTATTGCTCGACGTGCGCAGATTGGGATCGAGCGCGCCGTTGACGTTCGCGCCCGGCCGCAGGACGCCGGCCACGACGGCCTGAACTTCGCCGAGCTTGATCGGGCCGTTGGGGCCCTGGAGCGTGCCGAAATCGACCGTCTCGAAGGCGGTGTTCGTCGTATTGTTGAAGACCGGGACGGCCGACACGCCCGACAATTGCACGCGCGTGCTCTGCTGCGCCCTTTTCTGGTCGTTATGGGTGCCGTCGAAATAGATTTTCAGGTTGTCGGCCGGCTTCCATTCGAGCGAGCCGGTGAAGTTGAGCGTCTCATATTTGTACGCGATCAGCTCCTGGTCGAAGAACTGGATCGGCAGGAACGGGAAGGATTCGGCGCTGGTGATGCCCGAATTGGGCAGGATGAGATTGTCGCGGTCGACGCGCGGCTCGAAGCTGGCGACGTCCTGCCGGGCATAGCTGCCGCTCAAGACGAGGCCGAATTCTCCCGCGCCCGTCGACCAGGCGTTGCCGACCGTGCCGGCGATCCGCGGCCGGGTGCTCTCGGCAAGGTCGCTGCGCTCGCCCTGCACGCGCAGCGCGAACAAAGGCTTGCGCAGATCGAGCGGCCGGATCGTGCGCAGGTTGATGGTGCCGCCGACCGATCCTTCGGTCGTGCGCGCCTCGGGAACCTTGGTGACCTCCACCGAGGCGATCAGCGCGGCGGGCAGATCCTCGAAGCTGATCCCGGAGCGGCCGGCGCCGGAGGATACGGTCGAAACGCCATTGATCTCGGTCCGGTTGGCGTCGGTGCCGCGGATCTGCACGGCGTTGCCGACGCCGGCCTCGCGCGTGATCTGGATGCCGGTGACGTTCTCGAGCACTTCGGCCAGATTCTGGTCGGGCAGCTTGCCGATATCCTCGGCCTGGATGACTTCGACGAGATTGTCCGACGTCCGCTTCTCATTGAGGGCGCTGCGCAGCGAGCTGCGGATGCCGGTGACAAGGATCGCGTCGCCTTCGTCGGCGGTCGCGAGCTGATCGTCGGCGACGCTCGAATCCTGCTCCTGGGCATAAGCCGCAGCGGGCAGAACGAGCGCGGACAGGGCCGCGCCGGCCAGCAAATTCTTCAAAAGACGTGCATTGTTCGCGGCCACGCGGCCGGCATCGACGGACTTCATCCTCTATCCCCCCAGTTATCGTTTTGGTTAGGATAGCGTGCAGTCCAGTTGCGTCAACCTGACTTCGATACCTCTAATCATTATCTGCCCATACCAGTTACGAAATATTGGCAGGCAGAAGTCGTCGGCGCCCCGGCCTAAATCCGCACGACAGCTCCTGAGCACGAACGTTGTGCAGGAAAGCGAGCTTCGAGTGCGCTCGTGCTGCGTTCCCATGCGAACATTGCTCGGCGGCGGCCAACTCCTCGGCTGCTCGGTTTAGGTGCAACTGCACGTAACGAAGTTCTTCCATTTCCCACGTCCCGGTGGGCGGCGGACTCACTTCCGCCAAGGAGGATCGTGCCCAGAGGCAACGGGCGTCACTAACTGCAGGTAAAACGCAGCCAAATTTGCGGCTAACATCAATCAACTAGAGCGTGCACGCTCCAAGCAATCCGCAGGCCGAACCTGTGACGCCTCATTGAAGCATCTCGAGCTTGTCGCTGCCCAAGTGCAGATAGCGGCTTTGAAAATCACCGACTTGAGCCAGCTTCTGCCAGTCGTTGACGGTCACCGCGCGGTTCGATCGCGTGATCAGCCCATCCCGGTCGAGCCCTTTCAGCGTCCGGTTGACGTGGACCGGAGTCAGCCCCGTGCAGTCGCCCAACTGCTCCTGGGTCATCGGCAACTCCCACTCGTTCTGGGTGCCGAGGCCTGCCGCCTCCAGCCGGAGAGAGAACTCGCACAGCAAATGCGCCATCCTCGTTCGCGCATTGCGACGACCAACGTTCGCTATCCACTCCCGGAAGATGGAGCCGTCGACGAGAGTGTCATGCCACATCGCCATTCCGATGGCGGGTCTGGCAAACGCAATCTCGCGAACCGCCTCGCGCGGAATGAACGCCACCTCGCAACGTGTAAGCGCCTGCACATTGTGGTCGGCAACGCCCAGAAGCGAATTCTGAAGATCCACCATGTCTCCGGCCATATGAATGGAGACGATCTGCCGCGCGCCTTCAGCAACGATCTTGTGCCGGTACACGAAGCCCGTGCGCAGGAGGCAGCTATGGGTGGCCACATCCCCGTCGCGAACGATGTAGCCTGCCGGCTCGATCGTCTTGAGCGTGTGGGGAAGTGCGAGCAGCGCCTCCTTGTCGTCAGGCGTGAAGCCCGCCCACAGCTCCAGCTTGCGAAGCAACGACGCGAGCGGGGATTTGTCGGAATGCGGCATATGCTCTCCCTGCGGGCGGGAGCACGAAACTCTCAGTCGCCAGCGGCCAGAATGAGCAAGCGATAGAAAGTCATAGCATAGTTTAGTCGCTTCGGTTCTATCTTATATTTATTCAGCAGCCCCGTTACCGCACTTTGGCCGGCACTTATGCTGCGGGGCCGGTCCCTAGGGAAACACGCATCGTGCCACTGCGTTGTGGCCTTTGCGTCGCTGGCGTCCGGTCTGAAGACCCGGGCGCCGCCGCCGCGCGGAAGGAGCCGGATCATGCCGCTATATTTCTTCGACACGCGCGACAATGACGACTTCATCGAAGATGACATGGGCCTCGATTTTCCAAATCTCGAAGCGGTCAAGGTCGAGGCCGCGCGATCGCTCGCCGAGCTCGCGCGTGACGTGATCCCCGGAAGCGTGAAGCATCGGCTTGCCGTCGAGGTCCGGGATGCGCTCGGCCCGGTCCTGAGAGCGATGATGACGTTCGAGGCGGTTATTCTGAGGACGGCCTAGGACGCCCCGGGCGTCTTCATGGTCGTAAGCGGACACTCGCGTACGCCGCTCTGAAACGCCTGCTTTCCACTCGCCCGTCGTCCAGAAGCAGACAGTCCGCTTTCGGCCAAGTCCCGCACCCCCTGCATCCAATGCCGTGCCGAACCGTTTCTTGTTCTCCACCTGCAACGAGGAGATCAGGAATGGCGGACATCAGCCAGGTCAAAGAGCATATGGAGATCGTCGGCGCCGACGGCGTCCATGTCGGCACGGTCGACAAGGTCGAGGGCAGCCGCATCAAGATGACCAAGCCGGACAGCGGCTCGCACAAGAGCCACCACCATTATATCTCCGAAGGCCTGATCGCCGGCATCGAGGGTAATCGCGTGCGGCTTTCGGCCAATGGCGACAATGCCGTCATGCTCGAAGAGGAGAAGAGCGGCTACGGCCTCGGCGAAGGGCCGATGTTCGATTGGAAGACGATCGGCGTCGGCGCGGCGGCGATCGGCGTCGCGGCTGCGGCCGGAGCGGCTTTGATGTACCGCCGCCACCGCGAGAGCGCCGACGACTGAGCCCGCGCGCCCGGCGCCTGTTACGGCGCGGGCGGCCGCAACGCCGGCGCGGGTTCGACCTTGAGGCAGGCCCCGTCGGCGCCGACGACGCGCACCCGCGCGCCGACTTCGGCGTCGGGGCCGCGCGCAGGCCACACGCTGTCGCCGACTGCGACGCGGCCGCGGCCGTTCTCGATCGCGCCCACCACCACCAAAGTCTCGCCGATCAGGCGCGCGGCGCGGTCGTTGAGCAGGGGATCGGCGCTCTCGACCGGGTGGCGCGCATACCAGCGCCGGCCGACATAGACTGCGGCGAGCGAAAGAAGCGCGAACAAAGCGAACTGGAAGGCAAGCGGGATGCCGAGCAGCAAGGCCGCGAAGCCGGTCAGGGCAGCCGCCGCGGCCAGCCAGATCAGGAACACGCCGGGCATGACCAATTCGGCGATGCCGAGCACCGACGCCGCGGTCAGCCACAGCCAGTGCGGTTCGATGCCGTCAAAATTCACGATGGCGTCCCTTCGAAGGGGCCACGGCGGCGCGGGGCAGTGGGCTCGGCCGGCGCCTCCGCGGCGGACCTGCCGCCGCCGCCGAGCGCGTCCCGCGCAATCTCGCCGATCCCGCCCAATGTGCCGATCAGCTGGGTCGCCTCTACCGGGAACAGGATCGTCTTGGCGTTGGGCGAGGTGGCGAACTGGCTCACCGCCTCGACATATTTCTGGGCGATGAAATAGTTGATCGCCTGGGCGTTGCCGCCGGCGATCGCCTCCGACACCATCTGCGTCGCCTTGGCCTCGGCCTCGGCTTCGCGCTCGCGCGCCTCGGCGTCGCGGAAGGCGGCCTCGCGGCGGCCCTCGGCCTGCAGGATCTGGCCCTGCTTCTGGCCCTCGGCCTTGAGGATCTCGGACGCGCGCAGGCCCTCCGACTCAAGGATGAGGGCGCGCTTCTCGCGCTCGGCCTTCATCTGCCGGCCCATCGCCGACACGATGTCCGTCGGCGGGCGGATGTCCTTGATCTCGACGCGGGTGATCTTGACGCCCCAGCTCTCGGTCGCCTGGTCGACCACGATCAGCAGGCGGGCGTTGATCTCGTCGCGCTTGGACAGGGTCTCGTCGAGGTCCATCGAGCCCATCACGGTGCGCAGGTTGGTGGTCGTGAGCTGCATGATCGCGAGGTAGAGGTCGGACACCTCATAGGCGGCGCGCGCGGCGTCGAGCACCTGGAAGAACACCACCCCGTCGACCGCCACCATCGCGTTGTCCTTGGTGATGATTTCCTGGCCGGGGATGTCGAGGACCTGCTCCATCATGTTCACCTTGCGGCCGACGCGATAGAAGAAGGGCATGTAGAAATTGAAGCCGGGCTTCGCCACGGTCGTGAACCGGCCGAAATATTCTATCGTGTAATGATAACCTTGGCGCACGATCTTGATGCCGGACATCAGGAAAATGATCACCAGCAGCAGCACGAAGAACAAGGCGGTCGCAGCCATCATCAATCTCCCCCGAATGTGGCAGATATCATGTAGACAAGCGGCCCCGCTTCCAAGCAGAATCGAGAATGATGAACCCGACCGAATTGCGGCTGTGCCGCTCGCTCCTCTTCCTGCCCGCCTCCAACCCCCGCGCGATCGAGAAGGCGCGCGGCCTGGACGCCGACGTGATCATCCTCGATCTCGAGGATTCGGTGACGCCGGAGGACAAGGCCACCGCCCGTGACGCCGCGGTCGCCGCGGCCGCGCAGGGCTTCGGCGGGCGCCCGGTCGCGATCCGGGTCAACCCGCGCGGCGCGCCCTGGTACGAGGCCGACGTGGCCGCGGTCGCGGCCAGCCGGGCCGATTATCTGATCCTGCCCAAGGCCCAGTCGGCGGGTCGGGTCGAGGAGGTCGCGCGGATCGGCGGCAAGCCGGTGCTGGCGATGATCGAGACGTCGCTAGGCGTGCTCGCCGCCCACCATATCGCCCGCGAGGCGGCAGGGCTGATCGCCGGCACCAACGACCTCGCCGCCGATCTCGGCATTCCCGCAGGAGCGGGGCGGCGCGGGCTGATGCACGGGCTGCAGACGATCGTCGTCGCCGCCCGCGCCTCGGGCCTCCCGGCGTTCGACGGGGTCTATAACCGGCTCGAAGACGATGCCGGCCTCGCCGAGGAATGCGCGGAAGGCCGCGCCTTCGGCTTCGACGGCAAGTCGATCATCCATCCGAGCCAGATCGACACCGCCAACCGCGTCTTCGGTCCCACGGCGGAAGAGGTGGAAGGCGCCCGGCGCCTGATCGCCGCCGCGAGCGGCGGGGCCGAGCGGTTTGAAGGGCGCATGATCGAATCGATGCATGTCGCCCAGGCCGAAGCCCTGCTCGCCAAAGCCGGGCTTTCGCCGCTCGACTAAGCGGCCGGCGAGCGGCTAGGCTCGGCGCGTGAGCCTGCGTCCGTCCGTCTACACGATCCCGCCCCACCGCGCCTTCGCCGATGCGCTGGCGGCGCGGCTGCTCGCGCGCCACGGGCAGGGGCCGCTCGGGCTGGCGCAGGGCATCGTCCTCGTGCCCAACAACCGTGCCGCCCGCGCGCTGACCGACGCGTTCGTCCGTCGTTCGGACAAGGGTCTGCTGCTGCCGCGGCTCGTCCCGGTCGGCGATCCCGAGCTCGACGAGCGGATCGGCGGCGCGCTCGAGCCGCTGGGGGAGGGCGAGCGCATCCCGCCCGCGATCGACCCGGTCGAGCGGCTGATGCTGCTCGCCCGCCTGGTCCAGCGCCACGGCGACGTCGACGCCGCCGAGGCGCTGCGCCTCGCCCAGCATCTGGCGCGCACGCTCGATCAGTTGCTGATCGAGGAGATCGATCCGGCCCGTCTGCGCGGAATCGCTGCGGACCTGCCCGATCTGTCGATCCACTGGCAGAAGTCGCTCGACCGGCTCGGCCTGATCCTGAACGAATGGCCGGCCTTGCTGAAGGAGCGCGGCCGCATCGACCTGGCCGAGCGCCGCAACCGGTTGCTCGCCGCCGTCGCCAGGCGATGGCAGGCGGAGCCGCCGCGCGGCTTTGTCGCCGCCGTCGGCATCACCACGACGGCACCGGCGGTGGCACGCCTGCTCAAGACCGTGGCGCATCTGGAGCAGGGTATGGTCGTCCTGCCCGCGCTCGACACGGCGATGCCCGACGAGGAATGGGACGCGCTCGGGCCCCACGACCCGGATCCCGTCACCGGCCGTAGACCGCGTGCGATCGAAACCCATCCGCAATTCCAGTTGAAGCTGCTGCTCGACCGCATGGGCGTAAGGCGCGGCGAGGTCGAACGCTGGCGCTGGGGCGGCGGCCGGGATGCGCCGGCAGTGCGCAGCCGCGCTATCGCCCATGCGATGGCGCCGGCCCGTTTCACCGGCAAGTGGCAGGACCTGAAGCCGGCGGAGCGGCGCCTCTCGGGCGTGCGTGCGCTCGAACTGGCCGACCCGGCCGAGGAAGCGCAGGCGATCGCGCTGGCATTGCGCGAGGCGCTCGAGACTCCGGAGCGAACCGCTGCCCTGGTGACGCCCGACCGCAACCTCGCCCGCCGCGTCTCGGCGCATTTGAAGCGCTGGGGCATCGAGGCCGACGATAGCGCCGGCCGCCCGCTCAGCCAGACTCCGCCGGGAACCTTGCTGCTGGCGCTCGCTACCGCCGCCGCCGAATCGTTCGCGCCGGTGTCGCTGCTGGCATTCCTCAAGCATCCGCTGGTGATGAAAGAGGAGGGGCGCCTCGACTGGCTCGAGGGGGTGCGCATGCTCGACCTCGCCCTGCGCGGACCGCGCCCGCCCGCCGGGCTGAAGGGCATTGCCGATTATCTCGCCGATACGAGCGGCCGCGACGGCGAGCTGCGCAGGCGGGCAGGCCTGTGGTGGAAAGGCGCGGGGCGGCGTCTGGATGCGCTCGAAGCGGCCTTCGCCGTCCCGCAGCCGAAGATTGCCGAACTGCTGGGCGCGCTCCGCTCGGCGGCGTCGGACCTCACCCAGGACGCTGTCTGGGCCGGTCCGGCCGGACGGGCGGCCGCGGACCTGTTCGCCAGTGCGGAGCCGGCCGCCGAGCACGGACCGGGCCGGCTCGATCGCGCCAGCCTGGCGCCTCTGCTCCAGCAGTTGATGGACGCCGTCGCCGTGCGCCCGCCTTACGGTCAGCATCCGCGCATCTTCATCTGGGGCCTGCTCGAAGCGCGGCTGCAGCATGCCGATCTGATGATCCTGGCCGGGCTCAACGAAGGGACGTGGCCCGCGCTGCCGACGCCCGATCCGTGGCTCGCCCCGCGCATCCGCGCCGAGCTCGGCCTGCCGGGGCTGGAGCGGCGCATCGGCCTTGCCGCCCACGATTTCGCCACCGCGCTCGGCGGCCGCGAGGTGCTGGTGACCCGCGCCCGCCGCGACGCGCGCGCGCCCGCTATCGCCTCGCGCTTGTGGCTCCGGCTCGAGGCGATGACCGGCGGGCTCACCCGCGAGCCGCGGCTCCGCCGTTGGGCGCAGGCGCTCGACAGGCCGGCCGACTATCGCCCGGCCGCGCAGCCGGCGCCGGTCCCCCCGGCGGACATCCGCCCGCGGTCGATCTCGGTCACCGAAGTCGACCGGCTGAAAGCCGACCCGTTCGCTTTCTATGCGCGCAAGATGCTGCGGCTGCTGGCGCTGGACCCGATCGATGCCGATCCAAGCCCGGCCTGGCGCGGCACCGCCGTTCACGACGTGCTGGAAGCCTGGATGAAGCAGGATGGCTGCGACCCGGACAAGCTGCGTCCGCGGGCGGAAGCCTTCCTCGCCACCGCTTCGGCGCATCCCTTGATGCGGGCTCTGTGGCAGCCGCGGCTGCTCGAGGCGATCGACTGGGTGGCCGAGCAGGTCGCGACCAATCGCGCCGCCGGGCGCGTGCCGCTCGAAGCGGAAATCTGGGGCGCGACCGAAATCGCAGGGGTGAAGCTCGGCGGCAAGGCCGACCGACTCGATCGCGCCGCCGACGGCAGCCTGGTGGTGATCGACTACAAGACCGGAATGCCGCCAGGGCCCAAGGCCGTCGCCGAAGGCTATTCGATGCAATTGGGCCTGCTCGGGCTGATCGCCGAGCGCGGTGGCTTCGAGGGCGTCGAGGGCGTCCCCGCCGGCTTCGAATATTGGTCGCTGGCGAAGAAAGCGGGGAAGCTCGGCTATGTCGCCAGCCCGGTCGGCGGCCGCAACGGTCTCGATCCGGCCGAGTTCACGACCGTGGCCGCGCGCAACTTCATCGGCGCGGCCGAGAAATGGTTGACCGGCGAGGAGCCATTCACCGCCAAGCTCCATCCCGAATATGCGCCCTATGGCGAATATGACCAGCTGATGCGCCTCGACGAATGGTACGGCCGCGAGGGCTGATCCCCGCGGCCGCTTCGCCTTACTGGCTGCCGAATAGCCTGCGCAGGAACACCGTCTCCACCTCGCGGCGCAGGTCGTTATTGTGCTTCTTCAGGAAGCCGTGGCCCTCGTCGGCATAGACGACGTACCAGGCATCCACCCCGTTCTGGCGGATCTTCGCCACCACCTGGTCGCTTTCCGACTTGGGCACGCGCGGATCGTTCGCGCCCTGCATCACCAGGATCGGCTTGGTGATCTTGTGGACGTTGGCGAGCGGGTTGATGCGCTCGAACACGGCCCGCATCTTCGGGTCGCGCTCGTCGCCATATTCGGCGCGGCGGTTGTCGCGACGATATGCTTCGGTGTTGTTCAAGAAGGTGATGAAGTCGCTGATGCCGTAGCGCTCGACGCCGCCGACCAGGCGATCGGCATAATGGGTCATCACCGCCAGCGACATGTAGCCGCCATAGGACTGACCGTAGACGGCGACCTTGTCCTTATCGAGGTCGGGCTGGGCGGCGATCCAGTCGAGCAGGGCGCCGATATCCTTGACGCTGTCCTCGCGCTTGGGGCCGTTGTCGAGGTTGAGATATTTGGTGCCGTACCCGTCGCTGCCGCGGACGTTGGGCAGGATCACGGTCGCGCCGAGCATGTTGGCCATATATTGCGCGCCGGGATTCCAGCCAGGGCGCGTCTGCGATTCCGGGCCGCCGTGAATGTCCATCACCACCGGGGTCTTCGCGCCGGCAGGCACGTTGGTGGGGCGATAGACGAAGGCGGGGACCGAGAGCCCGTCGAAGGACTTGAAGCGGATCAGCTTCGGCTCGGCCAGCGACTTCGTGTCGAGCCCGCCCAGCTCGGACTCGGTCCAGCGGACGAGTTGCCCGCCGGCCACGTCCCAGCTCCAGACGTCGCCGGCCGACGTGGCAGTCGAAAGGCTGACGGCGAGCTTCGACCCGTCCGGCGAGAATTCCAGGCCGGTCAGCACGCCGCGCGGCAGCTGGGGCTGCGGCAGCGCGCGCCGCGTCACGCGGTCCTGCAGCACGACCTTGGAGAAGCCGTCCTCGTTCACCGCATAAGCCAGCACGCGACCGTCGGGGCTGAGCTTGAAGGTCTCGACGTCCCATTTGAGGTCCGGCGCCAGGACGGTGCGCTTGCCGCTGGTGAGGTCGATCTCGACCAGCCGGCGATTGTCGGCATCGGCGTCGGTGATGACGATGATGCCCTTGCCGTCCGGCGTGAAGCGCGCCTCCTCGTAGCGGGCCGGCTTGGCGGTGAAGGCGATCTCGCGCGCCTCGCCGGTGGCGAGATCGAGAAGGGACAGCCGGGTGACGCGGTTGGAGAGGTTGCGGGCGAGGAGGATGCGGCTCTTGTCGGGCGCAATGTCGGCGGCCTGGATCGCGCCCGTGCCCTGATAAGCGAGCTTGCGCGATCCCGGACTGGACGGATCGGCGGTGAAGATGGCGTAATCTGGCGAGCCCTTGATCGCGCGCGACCAGGCCATCAGACTGCCGTCCTTGCTGAACACCGTGCCCTGGTTGCGCGTGCCGGGCTCGGTCAGCGCCACCGGTTCGCCGGTCAGGCCCATGGCGTAGAGTTGGAACCACTCGTCGCCGCCGGTGTCGCGCGTGACGACGAAACGGTCGCTGCCGGGGATCGTCGAGACGCCGCCGACCGGCTCGTCGAAGAAGGTGAGCTGGGTGCGGGCCGCGCCCGGGGCAGCGACGCGGTGGACCTGGTTGGTGGTGCCGAAGCGGGTGGTGATCAGCATCGATCCGTCGGGGAGCCAGTCGCGGAAGGTCGCCTCGCGGTAGTTCTGGTAGCGCTGGACCGCCGCCTTCACCTCGGCGGGAATGGCCGGCACGTTCTCCAGGGTGGCGGTCCCGACCTGGCGGGTCTCGACGGGCGCATTCTGGGCGATCGCCGGCGCGGCGGTGGCGAGGAGCAGGGCAAGCACGGCAGAACGCATCTGGATATTTCCCCGAATCTGGTTGTCGGCAGCGTTTGTGGCATGCGGCCGCGTGGAAGGACAGGGTGCGGGAAACATCAGGCCGGAGTGCATCCCCGTCGATGGAATTGGCGCTTTCGTCGCACGCTGCCGCGTTGGCAGCATAGCGCGCGGCTTCAGCCGCAAGAGCCGCGACCTCGACGAGAGCCCCTCCTAGGCAGAAGATCAACTTGATCGGCACAGATCGGCCGGTCGGGGCACAACGGTCCTAAAAGGGGGAAAATCGATGCGCAAACTGGCTCTTATCGCTGCCGTTTCCATGATCGCGGTTGCCGCGACTCCGGCCATGGCGGCCGACAAATCCTCGGGCCGCAAGGCCCAGGAAAAGGCCCAGGCCGAAATCCCGGTCTGCACCCGCAAGCTCGGCACGATCGCGATCGTCGAACCTGACAATAATTGGTGGCAGAGCCTCGGCCTCGGCAGCCCGGAGGCGGTGATCAAGATGTTCGTCATGAAGTCGGGCTGCTTTAGCCTCGTCGACCGCAACAAGGGCCTGCAGAGCCGCAACATCGAGCGCGCGCTGGCCGACAATGGCGAGCTGCAGGGCGGCTCGAACATCGGCCGCGGCCAGGTCAAGGCCGCCGACTATTTCATCGTCCCCGACATCGTCTCGAAGAACGACCGTTCGGGCGGCAACAATATCGGCGCCGCTCTTGGCGGATTCCTTGGCGGCAGCACGTTCGGCGCGCTCGCCGGCAATATCAGCGTCAACAAGAAGGAGGCCAACGTCCTCCTCACGCTCGTCAACAGCCGCACCACCGAACAGGAGCGGATGACGGAGGGCTATGCCCGCAAGTCCGACTGGAGCTTCGGCGCCGGCGGCGGCGCGGGCTGGTGGGGCGGCTTCGGTGCGGTCGGTGGCGGCGGCTACCAGAATACCGACATCGGCCAGGTGCTCGTCTTGGCCTACCTCGACGCCTACAAGAATCTGGTCACCCAGTTGGGCGGCCTTCCGGCAAACCCCAGCGCGGCCGCTCCGGTCGCGCGCTGAGCCGCGCGGGGTAGGGGGCGGCGCCGAAGGGAGCGGCGCCGTCCCTGCTATTCGGGCTGAAGCAGCCCCTCGATCACATGGTGCTGGACCACCACTTCCAGCGCATCGACCAGCCGATAGGTGAGATGGTCGAGCACGCTCTGCGGGAGCGTCGCCGCATAGTCCCGCGTCACCTGCAGATCGTGATGGTGGGCGTTGGTCGCGTCCGGCGCGTCGACCCCGACGACCAGCACCGGCCGCGCCTGGTCCGAGCGGTTGGCGGTGCCGCGGTGGATGGTGAGCGCCGAGCGCGCTGACATGTCGCCCATCTGCGGCATCTTGCGCACCATCCGCTCGCGATAGCGGGGATAGAGTTCCTTCGGCGGAAACATCGTATCCGGGCACCCGGACAGATCGTCCCACTGCGTCCCTAGCGCGATTTCGAGCGGGCCCATGGCCGGCACGGTGTCGACTGCGGTCAGGTTGAACGCGAGCGAATTGAGCCGCCGCCCACGGGTGGTCGCCTCGGGCGCCGGGAAGTCGCGATGCCAGGGCTGGTCGGCCGCGCCCGGGAAGGGAATGTCGAAGCCGATCTCGACCACCTTATAGTCTGGCCCGAGCACGGTCTGGCATACGGCCACGAACCAGGGGTGGGTGACGATGTCGACGAAGCCGCGCACCCGCTCGGGCTGCACCTCGACGTAGAAACGCTCGGGCCCGCGCGGTAGCGCACCGCCGGGCACCTGCCGCGCTTCGATGAACAGCGCTTCGATATCCTCGCGCATCCGCTCCACCCAGGGGCGTCCGAACGCCCCCTGGAAGGCGATGATTCCGTCGCCGTAGAGGCCGCGCATGATCGCGGCGGGATCGTAGGGATCGGTAGCCTGGTTCACGCAGCCCCCTCGGTTAACCCGTTGGAGGCTAACCGGGATTGCACGTCCGGACTAGCAATGTTGCGTCCAGCCGGGCCGCGCGTCAGCCGTTGCGCTTGGAGCGGTTGGCGTAGAGCAGGGCGGCGACGATGGCCGCCGAGCCGATCCCGAAGGCGACTCCCTTGATCAGGCGGTTCTTCTTGTGCCGACCGTCATCTTCGGAGCCATCGGAAGGATGCGCAGCGGCGTCTTTGCTTTGGGTTTCGGGGCGTAGCATCCGATCTCCCTAACCAGCGCTCCCGGCCGGCGCAACCGGGCGCGGGCTGGGGTCCAGTGCTCCAAGCGGCCGGTCGGAAACCGGAGAATGCCGTGCATTCCGCCGATAAGGAATATTACCGCACGGGGGGAACGGAAGAATTTGACTTTGTGCCCATAATTCCGGCCGGAACCATGGCCGGAAATATCCCTTCTTCGACATTGCCATCCGCACTTCGCAATCTCTGCCTGCAGTTGTTGCCGGCGGCGGCGTTCGTCGGCTTCTTCTGGATTCTGGCGTTGCGCGGCATGGACGGCGCCGGCCTCCTCGCCTGGTTCCATTTCGGATGGGCCGCGGCGCCCGCGCTTGCGGCGGCTTTGTGCCTGTGGGCCGCCCGCCTGTCGTGCGATCGCGACCATGCTGCGTGGCGGTGCTTCGGCGGTGGCTGCATCGCCTGGGCGCTCGGAAGCCTGCTCTTCACCTTTCGGGCGAGCGTCGGCTCTCCTCCCGGCTTTCCGAGCCTGTCGGACGCTTTCTATCTCGGCGCCGCCCTGACGGTCATTGCCGGCATCTATCGCTTCGGCTCGGCGAAGGGCCAGATCGATCGGGTCCAGCTCTGCAATCTCGCACTGGTTCTGTGCTCCACTGGCATCGCGGCGTTCATCGTCACCTTTCCCGATCTCGCCGCGTCGCAATTGACGCCGCTCGGCACATTGGTGGCCTTCCTCGTACCCGCCTTGTGGCTCGGCACCGCCTTGTTCGGCGTGACCTGCATGCTGCTCTACACACAGCCCGCAAAGCGCTCGGTTTTCTCGCTCATCCTGATCGCCATCCTCGGCCAGGCCGTGGCCGATTACGAGTTCGGCCGGGCGTTGATGGCGCGCATGGGCGGCGGGATCGGAATCGCAGACTATCTCTGGGTGGCGAGCCCGCTCCTGGTCGCAACGGCAGCCATCCGGATGATTATCCGCCTCAAGGCGCAAGCCGCTACGGAAACGGCATTCGCGCCACCGCGGCCGCGGGTCTGGCTCGAGGCGTTCGTTCCGACCGCGGCGGTGACAGCGATCCTCGCGGCCGGGGCATTCTCGGGCGTCCTTCATAGCGGCGCCCTGTTCACGCTGTGCCTTCCGATCGGGCTCCTCTTCGCGCTCGTAATCGGCGTCCGCGAACATATGGGGCTGAGCCGGGAGCGCGCACTGCGCATCGCTGCCGAAGAGAATGCCTGCGGCCTTGCGGAGAGCCGCTTCCGCCTCGCGAACGTGCTGGAGAGCACGACGGACAGCGTGATCGTGCTCGATGGTGAGTGGCGGATCACCTACGCGAACGCCAATGCGCACGGCCTGATCGGTCGACCCGATTTGCTCCGCATCGGCGCGCACCTGTGGGACCTGTTCCCCGAGGATGGCTGCTCGCTCGCCCATCATTGTCGTGATGCGATGGAGCGGCAGCGGCCGGTCAGCGTCGAGGACTATCTGGAGCAGCAGGGGAAATGGCTCGAACTGCACGCCCATCCCCGGCCGGATTCGTTGTCGCTCTTCTTCCGCGACATTTCGGAGCGGCGCGAGGCGGCCGAGCGCTTGGCGCATCTGGCGCACCACGACGCGCTGACCGGGCTCGCCAATCGCGTCCGCTTCCAGGCCCGGCTGGACGAATATTGCTCCCGCGCTACGCGTGAATCCTTCGCGGTGATGGGCATCGATCTCGACCTCTTCAAGGAGGTCAATGACATGCACGGTCACGCGGCCGGCGACTCTGTGCTGAGCGAGGTCGCCTCCAGGCTGCAGCGGCGGGTCCAGGCGAACGACTTGGTGGCGCGCACCGGCGGAGACGAGTTCGCGATCATTGGCCTCACCGGCTATGCGGCGGAGGACGCGGCGCTGCTCGCCGAGCACATCGTCGCCGACCTCGCCGCGCCCTATGTGATCGACGGTGCGGTCGTGCGGATCGGGGCGAGCATCGGCATCGCCTGGCGCAATTGCGGCCCTGCCGATGCTGGCGAATTGCTGAAGCATGCGGACCTCGCCCTCTATTCCGCAAAATCGGAAGGGCGCGGGACCTGGTCGCTGTTCGACCCGGAGATGGAGCGCAGCAACCGCGACCGGAAGCGCCTCAAGACGGATCTCGGCGTCGCTCTCGCCAACGGCGAGTTGGAGCTCGTCTACCAGCCGATCATCGCGCTCGACCGGGACGAGGTCTCCGGCTTCGAGACCCTGATGCGCTGGCGCCATCCCGATCGCGGACTCGTCCCGCCCGACGAGTTCATCCCGATCGCCGAGGAAACGGGGCTGATCGTACCGATCGGCGAATGGGCGCTGGAAAAGGCCTGTGCCGAGGCTCGCAACTGGCCCGGCCATCTGCGCCTCGCGGTCAACCTGTCTCCAGCCCAGTTCCACAGCCGCAACCTCGTCGAGCGCGTCGCGGCCATCCTCGACCGGACGGGGCTGGACCCGCTGCGGCTCGAACTGGAGATCACCGAGTCGGTGCTGCTGCGCGACAGCGACGCCAACCTCGCGACGTTGCGCCGGTTGAAGGATATGGGCGTGCGCATCGCGCTCGACGATTTCGGCACCGGCTATTCGTCGCTGAGCTATTTGCACAAATTCCCGTTCGACAAGATCAAGATCGATCGCAGCTTCATCACCGGGCTCGAAGGCCAGGAAGCCTCGCAGGCGATCGTCCGCGCCGTCGCCGGCCTCGGCGTCTCGCTGCACATGGCGATCACCGCCGAGGGCGTCGAGAACCGCCAGCAGCTCGATCAGGTGCGGGGCAGGGGCTGCGACGAGGCGCAGGGCTATTTCTTCAGTGCGGCCGTCCCCGGCGTCCAGATCCCCGAATTGCTCCGGAGCCTCGGCGAGTCGCGGCGCTGGTGGCGACAGCGGCGCGCGGGCTGATCAGCCGACCGGCCTGTCGATCGAGGTCGGCGGCGTTGAGAACCAGCGCGGGCCCTGCGTGGTCATATGGAAGCAATCCTCCAGCCGCACGCCGAACTTGCCGGGGAGGTACAGACCGGGCTCGTTGGAGAAGCACATGCCCGGCGCGAGCTTCGTCTTCTCGCCATGGACCAGATTGACCGGTTCGTGGCCCTCGAGGCCGATGCCGTGCCCGGTGCGGTGCGAGAGGCCCGGGAGCTTGT
Source organism: Sphingomonas sp. LY54 (assembly GCF_035594035.1). NCBI lineage: Bacteria > Pseudomonadati > Pseudomonadota > Alphaproteobacteria > Sphingomonadales > Sphingomonadaceae > Sphingomonas > Sphingosinicella wutangchuni. The sequence continues at coordinate 373,768 of NZ_CP141588.1, read as the reverse complement.
AGCGCGGCCCATAGCCGAGGCTTTCGTACCAGCCGCGCACGGCGTCGTCGACGCTGCCGGCCGACACGCCGACCTTCGCCGCCTGATAAGCCAGCGCCTGGCCGCGCCGCACCTTATCCCAGACCTTGCGCTGCTCGGCGCTCGCCTCGCCGAACACGAAGGTGCGCGACACGTCCGACTGATAGCCTTCGACATGGCAGCCGCAGTCCATCAGCACGATCTCGCCGTCGCGCACCTGCTGCGGCTTGCCCGATCCGTGCGGGTAGGCGGCCGCCTCTCCGAGCAGGACGAGCGAGAATTCCGGAGTGCCGCCAAGCGCGCTAGTGGTCTCGTCCATCATTCGGCCGATGTCGCGCGGCGTCATGCCCCGCTTGATCCGCGGATGAACGTGGCGGTAGGCGGCGATCGTGATGTCGGTCGCCTTCTGCATCAGCGCGATCTCGGCCGGCGACTTCACCATCCGGCAGGCGCGCACCACCGCGGCCCCCGACTTGATCTTCGCCTGCGGCAGCGCGTGGGCGAGCCCGTCGACGGCGAAGAAGCGCACCGTCTCCTCGACGCCGATCGTGCCCTGGCCGAGCTTGCGGTCGCGCAGCCAGCCGGCGACCAGCGCGAGCGGGTCTTCATCCTCCTGCCATACCCGCACGTCGCCCGGAACGGCCAGGCTCTCGCGGATCGACGGTTCCTCGAAAGCGGGCGTGACGATGCCGATCTCGCCCTCGGCCGGCAGGATCGCTGCGGTGAGCCGCTCGCTGCGCCACCAATGGATGCCGGTGAAATAGACCAGGGAGGCGCCGGGCTCGATCAGCAGCGCCGAGATGCCTTGCTCGCGCATCAGGCGCTGGGCCTTGGCGATCCGCGCCTGGCGCTCGGCAGGCTCGATGGGGACGACATCCGTGGTCATCTTCGTCAGTCCGGTTGGGACCTGGGCCAGCAGGCCGCTGGGGGCGGCTGCGGCGAGCGCGCTAGCGCCGGCCGTCATGCCGATGAAATCGCGTCGGTTCGAAAGGATCGTCATGGGGCCCTTGATCCCCGACGCCGGCCGCTTTGGCAAGGCGCCGATCCCGGCGGAATTCGGCTCGCCCCCGTAGTCGCGCGGTATCGCGAACCGGGCGGGCCTGCCTAAGTCCGCCCGATGACTTCGTCCGCCGACCCGGATCAGCTCCTATCCGCCGTCCTCGACACGGCGCTCGATGCCGTCGTCGTCATGCGCCACGACGGCACCGTCGCCGCTTGGAACAAGCTCGCCGAGCGCACCTTCGGCTGGACCGCGGCCGAAGCCCTGAACCGGCGCATGAGCGAGCTGATCATGCCGGCTTCTGAGCGGCGGCGGCACGATATCGGTCTCGAGCGTTTCCTGAACATCGGCGAAGTTTCGATCCTCGGCCGGCGGGTCGAGCTGACCGCCTTGCGCAAGAGCGGTGAGGAATTCCCGATCGAACTGTCGGTGATGCTCACCAATCGCTTCCACGAGAAGCTGTTTCTCGGCTTCGTCCGCGACATCACCGCGCGCAAGGAAGCCGAGGCCGAAATCGCGCGGCTGCAGTCGGAGCTGATCCATGTCTCCCGGGTCAGCGCCATGGGCACGATGGCAGCGACGCTGGCGCACGAGCTCAACCAGCCGCTCACCGCGATCAGCAATTACCTGTCGGCGTGCGGTACGGCGCTTCGCAAGGGGCCGCTCGACTCCGAAACATTCGGCCCGGTTCTGGACGGCGCCCGCCTGAATGCGATGCGCGCCGGCGAGATCATACGCCGTCTGCGCACGATGACGGTCCGGGGCGAGACACAGCGAACGATCGTTGACGCTGCCGAGGTGATCGACGAGGCGGCCGCGCTCGCGCTCGTGGGCGCCGCAGACCGCGACGTCGAGGCGGTCATCCATCATGCGCCGCGTCTCTGCGTCAGCGCCGATCGCATCCAGCTCGAGCAGGTCATCCTCAATCTGGTCCGCAACGGCATCGAGGCGATGGAGGGAGAGTCGTGCAAGACGCTTCGCATCAGCGGTTCCCGGCATGGCAGCCATATCCGGATCACCGTTAGCGACACGGGCCCCGGCCTCAGCGAAGCCGCACGGGACGCATTGTTCGAGCCGTTCCGGTCGACCAAGGACAGCGGCATGGGCGTCGGCCTGTCGATCTGCCGCACGATCGTCGAGAGCCATGGCGGCCGTATCTGGGCGGAGGACAATGCGGACGGCGGCACCTGCTTCGTCGTCGAGCTCCCGGCCGTGCCGCTCTAGGCGTCGTTTCGGCGCTGCTCGGCCGCGGCGCGCTGCCATGGCCAGCGCCCCTCGATCTCCGCCTCCAGGCTGAAGCTGAGGAAGGTCCGGATCAGCACGATGCCGGCGAGCACGGCGAGGCTGTCGAGGGAAGGCTCGATCGCGACGGTGTTGATGATGTCTGCGGCGACGAGGAACTCCAGTCCCAGCAGGATCGAGCGGCCGAGGTCGGAGCGGAACGCTTCGAAAGCCGCGTCCTTGCCGATGCGCCGCGCCAAATCCCTCAGGAAGAGAAGCAGGGAGGCCGCAGCGCCGACGACGATGATCGCGATTCCGACGACCTCGATGGCGCGGACTGTCCAGCGAATTCCCTCCAGCAACGAGGCTTCCATTCCGGGGCTCCGCACATGAGTTGAGCGGAGAACGAGGCGGGACGGGGATTGTTTCGCCGCCGAATGCGCCGGAGCGACAAGATCATCGCCGGTTCAGCCGCTTTGGGTCTAGAAGAACCCGTGCTCGCCAGTCTCGCCTTGATGTTCGCCGCCGCGACCGCGCCGCCGGCCTTTGTGCTGGTCGCCTTCGCCGGCGACGAGCAGGTCGGCTTCGTCGCGCCCGGCACCATCCGCGTCGAGGGCGATTCGAAACGCTTCGAGACCCTCTGGATCTACACCCCGGCGCAACACGTCGGTCCGCATCTCGTCCGCCGCGCCGTGCGGACCAGTCGCGCCGATTGCGCGCGCGGCACGGTCGGCGAGGAGCAGGCCCGTTTCTACGGCGAAGGCGGACACCTGCTCTTCGCCGAGCCGACGCGTGCTCCGGACATGCGCCCGGTCTTGCCGCGTTCGGCCAGCGAGGACGTGCTCCGCTTCGTCTGCGCAGGCGAGGAACCCTATCCCGACATCAAGGTCAGTCCGGACGTGGCCGCCGCGGCCACGCTCGCCGACGAGATCGCCGCCTTCTACCGCGCCAATCCCACCCGCTGACGCGCCCGTCATCGCCGCGGCGACCTTTCCCGCGGCTGTTCGTTTGGCTGGTGACGGATGGAGGTTTTCGATGGCCAATCAAAAAGGCGAAGACACGGTCAATGCCGGCCCGGCTCCGGAGCGCGAACGGCCCGGGGATCGACCCGATGTCACCGACAATGCCCGCAGGAAGGACGAGGATCCCTCGCCGGACGATCGCGATCGCGGCGAGATATCGAGCGCCGACGCGCCCGACGCCGTGGCGGCACACGACCGCGCGCTTTAGCTTTCGCGGCCCCCGGTCGGGAGAAAGCGCTGGATGACGTCCTTCGCGAGCCGCGACGGCCGCAGCGTGTGCGCGTCGACGCAGCACCAGCTCGAGCGGACCTCGGCCAGCACTTCCTCGCCGCGCTGGATCAGCGTCTGGTAGATGGCCCGGGCGCCCTTGACGCTCTCCAGCACCACGGTCGCCACGACCTCGTCCTGCCGGAAGGCGGGCTTGCGGTAGGTGATCTCGTGCTTGAGCGCGACCCAGAGCTTGCTCGCCACCGCGTCGGACGGCGCCAGGTTGCGCCAGTGGCTGATCACCGCCTCCTGCACCCACGTGAGATAGGTGGCGTTGTTCACGTGCCCCATGAAGTCGATGTCTTCGGCTTTGATCCCGATCGGGAAACGGTAGCGCGCGCTCAGTGCCATGAATCTACATTAGTGTCGGCAGGCCGACTCTTAAAGCGCGTGGGGATCTTTATTTCCGCCGTCAGAGCAATCCCGGGAGCGAGGCTGACGCCAGGCCGAGCAAAGTCGACACGAATGCGCCGGCAAACCAGGTGGAGAGAGTGCGAATGCGTTCCGCGGCCATCGGTGGTCCTTCCGAATCGAGCAGCCGCGGTCATAGCGGAGCGGCGGCGGCGGCGAATTAAGGAAGGTTAATGCCGGGAAATATTTGAAGGGCCTCTGCGGGGCGGGCGGTTGGCGCGCGGGCGATGCCTCGCCTATAGCTTTGGTAATGCGGGACCTGTCGCACCTTGCCTAAACGCCTGAAGCCGCTCTCGCGCCTGCAAGGCGACCAGTTGCGCGCGTCGAGCCCGCGCGACCATGCGGCGCTGTCGGCTTCGGCCGGTACCGGCAAGACGCACGTTCTCACCGCGCGCGTCCTGCGGCTTCTGCTTTCCGGCGTCGATCCTGCCTCGATCCTGTGCCTCACCTTCACCAAGGCCGGCGCCGCCGAAATGGCCGACCGCATCCACGCCCGGCTCGCTTACTGGGTCAGGCTGAAGGATGCCGAGCTCGGCGCCGAGCTGGTCGCGCTCGGCGAGGACCCCGGGCCGGCCAGCCGCGAGCGGGCCCGGACGCTGTTCGCCAGGGTGCTCGATGCCGCCGGCGGCGGCCTCCGCATCCAGACGATCCACGCCTTCGCCCAGGGACTGCTCGCCGCTTTCCCGGCCGAGGCGGGGCTGGTCCCCGGTTTCCGCCCCCTGGAGGCACGCGAGGAGAAGGCGCTTGCCCGCCAGACGCTGGCCGACCTGCTCGTCCGCGCCGAGGCCGGCGGTGATTTGCCGCTGGTGCGCGACCTCCAGGCGCTGAGCCATCGGCTGGGCGAGGGCGGAGCCGAGGATTTCCTGATGCAATGCGCCCGCGCGCCCGCGGCAATGGAGGCGCTCGGCGCGCGCGAAGGGATCGAGGCGCGGCTGCGGCGCGCATTCGGCATTCCGGCCGGCGACGTTGAGGAGGCGATCGCCGAGGCCTGCTGCGACGATATTTTCGATGTCGGCACGGTCGATCGGATCGTCGCTGCCAATCGCGACTGGGGCACGGCCAGCGGGCTCAAATGCTGCGACGCGATCGCCGCCTGGCGGACCCGCTCCAATGCTGAACGGGGCCTGACGCTCGATGAGCTGGCCGGCACTGTGCTCACCAAGGCAGGCGAGCCGCGCGCGGTCACGGCCGGCCTGCTCAAAGCCGCCCCCGATTATGCGCAGCATGCGGCCAAGCTGGTCGAATGCTGCCAAGCGCTGCTGCGCCTCCGCTCCACCGCTCGGCTGGTGGAGCAGATCGCCGCGGGGCTGCGGGTCGGCCAGAGCTTTGCCGCAGCCTATGCCGCTGCCAAGCGCGCGCAGGGCGCGGTCGATTTCGACGACCTCATCCGATGGGCGGAGCGGCTGCTGCTCGAGCCCGGCATGGGCGAGTGGGTCCGCTTCAAGCTCGACCAGCAGACCGATCATATCCTGGTCGACGAGGCGCAGGACACCAATGAGCGGCAGTGGAACATCGTCCGCGCGCTCGCGCTCGAATATTTCGCTGGCGAGGGTGCGCGCGACGCCCACCGCACGATCTTTACCGTCGGCGACTACAAGCAGGCCATCTTCGGCTTCCAAGGCACCGATCCGCAAAGCTTCGACGTCGCCCGGGCCTGGTTCGACCGCGAGGCGCGGGCGGTCGAGCGCGACTTCCTCGATCTGTCGATGGACCGCAGCTTCCGCTCGTCGCCGCCTATCCTGCAGGCCGTCGACCGGGTGATCGCCGATCTTGGGCACGAGGCATTGGGCCTGCCCAAGCGCCCGAACCCGCATGAAAGCTTCCACGAGACGCGCCCGGGCTCGGTGACCCTGTGGCAGCCGCTCAGCGTCGAACTCGCCGAGACCTTGGACGAAGACAAAGGCGAGGAGGGCTGGATCGGTGACTCGGTGCGCCTGTTCGCGTCGCGCGTCGCGCGGCAGATCCGCCACTGGCTCGATCATCCGTTCGAAATCGGCCATGGCGACAAGAAGCGTCCGGTCCGGCCCGAGGACATCTTGATCCTCGTCCGGCGCCGCTCGACGCTTGCGGCGCTTATAGTCGCGCGGCTCCACGCCGAAGGCGTGCCGGTCGCCGGTGTCGACCGCTTGCTCCTCTCTGCGCCGCTGGCCGTGCAGGACCTGCTCGCGGCCGCTCGCTTCGCAGTCCAGCCGATGGACGATCTGAACCTCGCCGGCCTGCTCGTCTCGCCTCTGTTCGGGTGGACCCAGGACCAACTCTTCGCCGTCGCGCACAAAAGGGAAGGGGCGCTCTGGCCCGAGATACGGGCGAAGGCCGACCCGGCGACGCTCGAAGGGCTCCAGGACATCCTGGCGATGGCCGATTACGCGACGCCCCACCAGTTTATCGAAACTTTGCTGTCCGGTCCGCTCGAAGGACGGCGCAGGTTGCTCGAACGGCTCGGCCCGGAGGCGCGCGACCCGATCGAGGAACTGCTCGCCAGCGCGCTCGACTTCGAGAGCAACGCCAGGCCGTCGCTGCAGCGCTTCCTCGACTGGTTCGCGCGCGGCGATGTCGAGATCGTCCGCGACGCCGGCGAATCGCGCGACGCGGTGCGGGTGATGACCGCGCACGGCTCGAAGGGGCTGCAATCGCCGGTCGTGATCCTCGCCGACGCCACTGTCGATCCGTCGCGTTCGCGCGCCGGCGGCGCCGACCTCGATCTCGGCGACGGCTCGCCGCCTTTGCCCGTTTTCCGGCCGCGCAAGGACGAATTGACCGATCCGCTCAAGGCCCAAGTCGAGCGCCAGGACGCGCTCGACCGCCAGGAGCATTGGCGGCTGCTCTATGTCGCCATGACCCGCGCCGAGGAGCGGCTCTATGTCGGCGGCGCTCTCGGTCCGGCCGACCGCAGGGGGCCGCCGCAGGGAAGCTGGTACCAGGCGATCGAGACATCGCTGGCCGGGCTCGGTTGCGACTGGCAGGAGGATCGCCTCTGGGGCCAGGCGCGCCGCTTCGGCGATGCGGAGGCGCCTGCGCGGGGCGTGACCGCCAAGGCGGACCGCGCGCCGCTGGTCGCTCCGCACTGGGCTCACCGTCCCGCGCCGATCGAAGCGCGGCCGCCGCGCCCGCTCGCGCCTTCGTCGCTGGGCGAGGACGACGTCCCCAATCCGCCGCCGACACCGGCAATGCGCGCCGCCTCGGAGCGGGGCAAATTGCTCCATGCTTTGTTCGAGCGGCTGCCTTCGGCCGCGCCCGATGCGCGTGCGGCGCTCGCCGACGCCTGGCTCGAACATTCGGCGGGCGTCGCCGACGCCGCGCTCCGCAGCCGGCTCGTCGCCGATGCCTGCGCGATCATCGGCGATCCGGCCTTTGCCGACATATTCGGCCCGGACGCGCTGGCCGAGGCGCCGATAGCGGCGGTGACGCCGGAGGGTGCCGTCATTACCGGCACAGTCGACCGGCTGCTGGTGACCGATGCGGGCATACGCCTCGTCGATTTCAAGACGGGGAGGGGCGTGCCTGCCCGGCCCGAGGAGGTGCCAGTGCCCCACCTGCGGCAGATGGCCGCTTATGTCGCCGCGCTGGAGGTCATCTTCCCGGGCCGCCCGGTCGAGGCCTCGTTGCTCTATACGTCCGGCCCGACGCTCCATCCGCTTCCGCGCGAGCTTCTTCTGCGCTTCGGTGCCGTCCCCGCGCTCGCCGAAGGTTGAGGCGGCTGCCCGCGCACCCTACATCGACTTGGATACTTCAGGAGATTGAAATGGCTACCAAGACCGTTACCGACGCCTCGTTCGAGCAGGACGTGCTGGGCGCATCGGGCCCCGTGCTCGTCGATTTCTGGGCGGAATGGTGCGGCCCGTGCCGGATGATCGCGCCCGCGCTCGAGGAAATCAGCAACGAATTGGGCGAAAAGGTCACGGTGGCCAAGCTCAATATCGACGAGAACCCCGACGCGCCCGCCAAATATGGCGTGCGCGGCATTCCGACCATGATCCTGTTCAAGAATGGCGAGCCGGCGGCGACCAAGGTCGGCGCTGCTCCCAAGAGCGCGCTCCAGGGCTGGCTCGAAGGCGAACTCTGAGCCAATCTTCCCCACGATATCGTGGGGGAATCTATTCCGGCGGTTCCGTCCCGGCGAGCCCGCGCGTGTCGGGACGGAAGCGGTCGTGGCGGGGCAGCTCGTCGCCGGGATCGAACTAGGCGATGCGGCTCGCCCAGAAGATATGGAAGCCGGGCGCCACGGCGTCCGGCTCGTCCAGCGTGGCGATGCTGAAGTCGATCGTCTCGGGCTGGTGGTTCACCTCCATCGCGATCGGCGTTCCGCACGCTCCGCAGAACAGCCGGTGCCCGAAGCTCGAAGAAGGAAAGGTCCGGACCTGGTCCGCGCCCTGGACAAAGACGAGGTTGCCGGATCGCACGCTGGCGAAGGCCATGGCCGGAGCTCCGGAATTGAGCTGGCAGATGCGGCAATGGCACCAGCCGGCGTCGAACGGAGCGCTTTCCAGCGCATAGCGAACTGCGCCGCAGGCGCAGCCTCCCGACAGCCGCTCGGTCATGGCTTTTTGCTAGGCCTTGGGTCGGTCCCCCGTCAATTGACTTGGATAGGGGCCAACCCTACATCGCCGGGGACAATTTCTGCGGGGGCGGCTGTTCCGGGCCGCAATTGTTGCAGATCACATAATTAACGACAGGAACGCCCATGTTTGGCGGATTTGCCAAAGCAATCTTCGGTTCGGCCAACGACCGTTACGTCCGTTCTCTCCGCAAGATCGTGGATCGCATCAACGGTTTCGAACCGACCATCTCGGCGATGTCCGACGATGCGCTGCGGAACCAGACCCAGTTGTTCCGCGAACGCCTGGCTGCGGGCGAGACGCTCGACGACCTGCTCCCCGAGGCGTTCGCCACGGTGCGCGAAGCGGCGGTGCGGGTGCTCGGCATGCGCCATTTCGACGTCCAGATGATCGGCGGCATCGTCATGCACCGCGGCTCGATCGCCGAGATGCGGACCGGCGAGGGCAAGACGCTGGTCGCGACGCTCGCCACCTATCTGAATGCGCTCGAGGGCAAGGGCGTTCACGTCGTCACGGTCAACGACTATCTCGCCAGCCGCGATTCCGACTGGATGGGCCAGGTCTACCGCTTCCTCGGCATGACCGTCGGCGTGGTCGTCCCGAACCTCACCGACCAGCAGCGCCGCGACGCTTACGCGTCGGACATCACATACGGCACGAACAACGAGTTCGGCTTCGACTATCTGCGCGACAATATGAAATATGACCGCGGATCGATGGTCCAGCGGACTTTCAATTTCGCGATCGTCGACGAGGTGGACTCGATCCTGATCGACGAGGCGCGCACGCCGCTGATCATCTCGGGCCCGACCGACGACAAGTCCGAGCTCTACATGGCGGTCGACCTGATCGTGAAGCAGCTCGTGCCCGACGATTACGAAGTCGACGAGAAGCAGCGTTCGGTCGTGCTCACCGAAGACGGCACCGAGCGCGTCGAGCGCCTGCTCGAGGACGCGGGGCTGCTCGAGGGCGCCAACCTCTACGCGTTCGAGAATACGCAGGTTGTCCACCACCTCAATCAGGCGCTGAAGGCGAACGTGATCTTCAAGCGCGACATCGATTACATCGTGAAGAACGACAAGGTCGTGATCATCGACGAGTTTACCGGGCGCATGATGGACGGGCGGCGCTGGTCGGACGGCCTCCACCAGGCGGTGGAAGCCAAGGAAGGGGCGAAGATCGAGCCCGAGAACCAGACGCTCGCCTCGATAACTTTCCAGAATTATTTCCGTCTCTACCCGAAGCTTGCGGGCATGACCGGAACGGCGCTCACCGAGGCGCCCGAATTCTACGACATCTACAAGATGAACGTCGTCACCATCCCGACCAACGTGCCGGTGCAGCGCATTGACGAGGAAGACGAATTCTACAAGAATCAGGAGGACAAGTTCGGGGCCATCGCGAAGGCGATCCGCGAGAAGTCCGAGCTCGGCCAGCCGGTACTGGTCGGCACCGTCTCGATCGAAAAGTCGGAGCTGCTCTCCGAGTTCCTCAACCGAGACGGCGTCAAGCATGAGGTCCTGAACGCGCGCTACCACGAGCAGGAAGCGCATATTGTGGCGCAGGCGGGCCGCCAGGGCGCCGTCACGATCGCGACCAACATGGCCGGCCGCGGCACCGACATCCAGCTCGGCGGCAACCTCGACTTCCGCATCAACGACGAGCTCAGCGAGATGCCGGAGGGTCCGGAGCGCGAGGCGGCGATCGAGCGCATCAAGCGCGAAATTGCTGAAGAGAAGCAGCGCGTGCTCGATGCCGGTGGCCTGTTCGTGCTCGGCACCGAGCGCCACGAGAGCCGCCGCATCGATAACCAGCTGCGTGGCCGTTCGGGGCGCCAGGGCGATCCGGGTCTCAGCCGCTTCTATCTCTCGCTCGACGACGATTTGCTGCGCATCTTCGGCCCGCAGACCATGTTCGCGCGCCTGATGAACAAGAATCTGGAGGACGGCGAGGCGATCGTCAGCCCCTGGATCTCCAAGGCGATCGAGACGGCGCAGAAGAAGGTCGAGGCGCGCAACTACGACATCCGCAAGCAGGTCGTCGAATATGACGACGTGATGAACGACCAGCGCAAGGTGATCTACGAGCAGCGTGCCGACATCATGGATGCCGACACGATCGGCGATGTGGTCGAGGACATGCGCGCGGAGACTGTCAACACGATCGTCGGCGAGGCCTGCCCGCCCAACACCTATCCCGAGCAGTGGGATATCGCGCTGCTGAAATCGCGCCTCGAGCAGGTGTTCGGCCTCAATCCGCCGATCGACGACTGGCTCAAGGAGGAAGCGGTCGATCCGGAGATCCTACTCGACCGGATTCGCGAAATGGCGGACGCGCAAATCTCCGCCAAGGCGGCCGAACTCGCGCCCGAGACCTGGATCCAGATCGAGAAGAGCATCCTGCTCCAGTCGCTGGACCATCACTGGAAGGAGCATCTCGCGATGCTCGACGCGCTGCGTCAGGTCGTCCACCTGCGCGCCTATGCGCAGAAGAAGCCGATCGACGAGTATAAGCACGAAGCCTTCCAGATGTTCGAGCGCATGCTCGGCGCGATCCGTGAGGACGTCACCCGGTCGCTGGCCTTCGCCCAGTTCAGCTGGCAGCAGCCGGAAATGAGCGAATTTCCGGAAATGCCGGATTTTGTGACGCATCATATCGACCCGCTGACCGGCGAGGACAACAGCGCCGACATCGACGCGGCCACGGGCAACGTCATGTCGCGCCTGCCGCCGATGCAGATTCCGCAGCCGCCGCTGCCGGCCGGGGAGAATGGCGAGTTCGCGCCGCCCGAAAGCCGCAATGCACCGTGCCCCTGCGGGTCCGGGCGAAAGTACAAGCACTGCCACGGCGTGGTGGCCTAAAAGAGAAAGGGCCGGCCCGATGGGACCGGCCCTTTTCTTTTCAGATTGCGATCAGGCGAACTTGAAGCCTTCCTTGTTCATCATCGTCGATAGCTTCGCATTGTCCTCTTCGGAGAGCCGGCCGCGCAGCATCGGGAAAAGCTCTTCCTCTTCCTCGCGCATATGCTCCTCGATCATTGCCCGGAAATCGGACACGCGCGCGAGCCAAGCCGGATCATCCTTGGCCATCGTCTCGAGCTCGTAGAGATAGGTCTTCACATAGCCGTGATCGGCGTTGAGCCGGTCGGCGCCGGCGATCTCGTCGGCCGCGCGCAATGCCGGATAAATCACATTCTCTTCCTCAAGCGCATGCTTGGTCAGCGCATATTTGAGCTTGGCGAGCAGATGCGAGCGCATCATCGTCTGGCTGTCGTCGGTCGCCTGGATCTTGTCGAAGATGGCGAGCGCGAGCTTGTGCTCGGTCTTGAGCGCCTCGACCCAGTCGCCGCTGGCGCCGCTCGACATCTGGACGAACATCTTGCGCCCCATATTGGCTGCAAGCCCAACCGCCGCGCCGGCAACGGCCGCGCCGACGAGCACGCCGGTATTGGCATTGTCCCAGTTGAACAGGCTTTCGCCCGAGCGGCTTTTGCTGCCGCCCTTCGCACGTGTCTTGGTTGCCATATCGACCTCCTAGGAAACTGCTGCTGCAAACCTTCGGGCGGGCTGCGATGTTCCGGTTCGGGGCGAGTGGGCCTTTGATCCAGATCAGGAAAAGCGGAGCAATTTCCTTCACTTGGCTCCGTCGACTGCGCCTGCCGCGTCGAGCCGTTACTGGTGTGCGACCACCCGAAGCCAAGGCCGTGGCCGATCCGCCAGCGGGTACGTTCGGTTGGCGTGCGTGGGGTGAAAAGAAGGAGCAGACCAGGATGAAAGCGCTCGTCTGGCACGGCAAGCAGGACATTAGGTGCGACACGGTCCCCGACCCCGAAATCGAGGACGCGAAGGACGCCATCATCAAGGTGACGAGCTGCGCGATCTGCGGCTCGGACCTCCATCTCTTCCACAACATGATCCCGGCGATGAAGCCCGGCGACGTCGTCGGCCATGAGATGATGGGCGAAGTCGTCGAAACCGGGAGCAGCGTCACCAAGCTCAAGAAGGGCGACCGCATCGTCGTGCCGTTCACGATCAACTGCGACGAATGCGAGCAGTGCAAGCGCGGGAATTATTCGGTGTGCGAGCGCAGCAACCGCAACAAGGACCTAGCGGCGAAGGTGTTCGGCCACACCACCGCAGGCCTGTTCGGCTACACCCATCTCACCGGCGGCTACCAGGGCGGTCAGGCGGAATACCTGCGCGTGCCGTTCGCCGACGCGACCCACATCAAGGTGCCGGACAGCCTCACCGACGAGCAAGTGCTGTTCCTGGGCGATATCTTCCCCACCGGCTGGCAGGCCGCCGTTCAGTGCGACATCCAGCCGACCGATACGGTCGCGATCTGGGGCTGCGGCCCGGTCGGCCAGATGACGATCCGCAGCGCCATCCTCCTCGGCGCCAAGCAGGTCGTCGCGATCGACCGGCTTCCCGACCGGCTGAGCATGGCTGCGGCGGCGGGTGCGATCACGATCAACGTCGACGAGGAGAATGCCGTCGAGCGCCTGAACGAGCTGACCGGCGGCAAGGGCCCCGAAAAGTGCATCGACGCAGTCGGCATGGAAGCGCACGCCAGCAGCACGGTCGATTCCATGTACGACCGCGTCAAGCAGGCGACGATGGCGGTCAACGACCGGGTCCATGTGCTGCGCGAGATGATCTACGTCTGCCGCCCGGCCGGCATTCTCTCGATCCCGGGCGTCTATGGCGGGCTTGCCGACAAGATCCCACTCGGCCAGCTGATGAACAAGGGACTGACCGTGCGCGCCGGCCAGACTCATGTCCGACGCTGGACCGACGACCTGCTGCGCCGCATCGAGGAGGGTCAGATCGACCCGTCCTTCGTCATCACCCACACCGCCTCGCTCGAGGAGGGCCCGGGCATGTACCGCGTCTTCGAGCAGAAGCAGGACAGCTGCATCAAGGTGGTCCTGAAACCCTAGGAGATGGTCATGAACGAAGTTTCCACATTGGTGGTCAGCCGTCCCGATCGAAGCCTGACGACGACCGACCGCGTGGCGCGCGGCCTGGGCTGGTTCAGCATCGGGCTCGGGCTCGCCGAGATCGTCGCGCCCGGGCGGCTCGCCAAGGCGCTCGGCCTCGAGGGGCATGAGCGTCTGCTCCAGGCATTCGGGGCACGCGAGATTGCGAGCGGCGTCGGCGCATTGTCGGTCGACCCGGCGCCGGCGATCTGGAGCCGCGTCGGCGGCGACCTGCTCGATCTCGGTACGCTCGCGGTCGGGCTGAGGCGTGGCGACGAGCAGCAGCGCCGCAATGCGGGCATGGCGATCGCGGCGGTGGCGGGGATCGCTGTGGTCGATGTCCTGACCGCAGCGAGCCTGACGCGCGAGGTGAGCGAGGATCGCGGCGAGCAGCGCGACTATAGCGACCGTTCCGGCTTCCCAGGCGGCGTTGCGGCCGCGCGGGGCGCGGCGACGCGCGACTTCGAGACGCCGTCCGACATGAGGTCCGACCCGGCCCCGGCGCGGTCGCTCGCGACCGCCTGAAGCACGAAATGCGAAAGGCCCGGCTGGATCGCTCCAGTCGGGCCTTTTCCTGCGCTTACGGGCTCTTCTTCAAAGAAGAAGTGGCTCCCCGGGACGGATTCGAACCATCGGCCATCCGATTAACAGTCGGATGCTCTACCGCTGAGCTACCGGGGAGCAGCCCGTTCAGGCAGGGCGGGCTATAAGCAGAGATGTTCGGGGCTGGCAAGGCCTTCGGCCGAGATTTTTCAGACTGCGAACTGTTCCATCGTGATCCGCTCGTCGAGAGCATGCTCGGGATCGAACAAAAGCGTCAGCACCTGCTCGCGGTCGATCTGCACCTCGATGACGGCAACGTCGCGCACTTCGCGCTGATCGGCCACCGCAGACACCGGCCGCTTGACCGGATCGAGCACACGAAACGAGATTTTAAGGTCGTCGGGGATGAGCGCCCCGCGCCAGCGCCGCGGCCGGAACGGGCTGATCGGGGTCAGCGCCATCATCTTCGATCCGAGCGGCAAGATCGGTCCCTGAGCAGACAGGTTGTACGCCGTCGACCCTGCCGGGGTTGCGACCAGCACGCCGTCGCAGACCAGTTCCGGCAGCACGACGCGGCCATTCACCGCCACCTCGACCCGCGCCGTCTGGCGTGTCTCGCGCAGCAACGAGACCTCGTTGATCGCGGGGCTGACGATATGCTCGCCCGTGACGGTGAACGCGTCCATGCGGAGCGGCGCGACCGAAATCTTCTTGGCGCGTTGGACCCGCTCGTAGAGGCCATCGAGGCGCCATTCGTTCATCAGGAAGCCGACCGTGCCGCGGTTCATGCCGAACACGGGGCAGGCCTTGCCGCGGTCGAGCATCTCGTGGAGCGTCTGTAGCATGAAGCCGTCCCCGCCCAATGCGAGGATCATGTCGGCCTGCTCGAGCGGCACGAAATCGTAGCGCTCGCGCAGCAGGGTCTCGGCCGCGAGGGCCGCCTCTGCGGGAGATGCGAGAAGGGCCATCGCCGGATGGTTGCTGTACGACATCAGCGACATTGCTAGGGCGGGTGCCGGCCCGCCGCAAGCGCGGCCTGTGCCGGGGCGGGGCAGGCGGTCTAAACCGATTGTTGAGGCGATGGGCGCAAGCTAGAGGGACGGAGGGCAAGCTCGCCCGGGCGGAAAGGGGTCGAAGCGAATGGCAGCCGGTGTGTCCGCACCCCTGTTCGTCCTCTCGTTCCGCCATCGCGACGAGCTGACCCGTCTCGCCGAAAGCGCGGGCTGGCAGCCGATCGCCGCCCGCCGCACCGCCAATGCCGAAGGTCGCTTCGTCTCGTCCGGCGCTACCGTCGCCGTGGTCGACGCGCGCGGCGCGCTGGAGGAAGGCTATGAGGGCGTGCGCGCGCTCGCCGACCCGGCCGAAGCCAATGCCGCTGCCCTGCTCGTCCTCGTCTCGCGCAACGACGGCGAGGCGCTCGACCGGCTGCACGAAGCCGGCGCCACCCATTTCCTGGTGAGTCCGTTCAGCGACCACCAGTTCCTCAAGGCCGTCCAGTTCGCCGCGCGCCACGCCGATCGCGTCGCCGGCGGCTATCGCCCGCGCCGTTCGGAAGAGGCCGGCCAGCGCGTCTCGTGGCGCTGGCAGCCGGGGGCTTCCACGGTCGAGCTCAGCCCGGCGCTCGCACGCAAGGCGGGGATCGGCGGCGAGAACGGCCAGCGCATCCCGCTGATCGAGTTGTTCCGCAAGCTCGACGCCGACGGCCGCCGCGCCGCTCGGGGCGCGATCGACCGGTTGATGGCGACCGGCGAATCGACCGCCTTCGCCCATCATGACGAGGACGGGGCCCGGCTCGCACACCATCTCCGCGTCGGCGCCGACAGCGAGATTGTCGGCCGCACCGAGACGATCGCCGTCGCCGAGAACGGCCCGCTCCAGTCGCGCGATCCGATGACGGGCCTGCGCGACGCCCACGCCGCCCGCGCCTGGCTCGGGAGCCGTTTGGCCGGCGCCGAGAGCGACCAGCCGCAACTGGTCGTGCTCCTGCTCGCGGTCAGCCGGTTCGACACGATCAATGCCGCCTTCGGGCGCGCGACCGGCGACAGCGTGCTGCAGGCGGTCGCGCGGCGCATCGAGCGCGTGGTCGAAGGTGCGCCGCGCCGCCGCTTCGTCGCCCGCCTGGCGGGAGCCGAGTTCGTGATCGCGATGGCGGCTCCGACCACCTTGGCGGAAGCGCGCTTCCTTGCAGGCCAATTGGTCGAGGCGATCGCGCGGCCGTTCATGTCGGGCCATCATGTCATAACCCTGGGGAGCCGCGTCGGCATTGCCGCATCCGCGTCCGGTGACGATGCCGCCGCCTTGCTGCGCCGCGCCAGCAGCGCGCTCGTCGACGCCAAGAATGCCGACACCGGGCCGATCCGGGTGCTCGACAGCGAAGCGCAGAGCGACACGGCGCTCGGCGACCAGCTCGAGATCGACCTGCGCCGCGCGCTCGACAAGGACGAGATCGAAATCCTTTTCCAGCCCCAGGTCTCGACGACCACGGGAGCCATCACCGGCGCCGAAGCGCTCGCCCGCTGGCGCCACCCGACTTATGGCGAGCTCGGCGCGATCACCTTGTTCAGCGTCGCCGAGCGCTCGGACTATCTCGTCCAATTGTCCGACCATGTGCAGCGCAAGGCGATCGCCGCCGCGGCCGCCTGGCCAGCCTCGCTTGCCCACCTGCGGGTCGCGGTCAACATCACCGCCGAGGACATCGTCCGTCCGGGCTTTGCCGCCCAGTTCCTCGATCTGGTCGAGAAGAGCGGGTTCGATCGCTCGCGCCTCACCGTCGAGGTGACCGAGACCGGCCTGATCGAGGACCTCAACGCGGCCGCGACCCTGCTCGCGGAGCTGCGCGAGGGCGGGCTGCGCATCGCGATCGACGATTTCGGCACCGGTTATTCGAGCCTTGCCTATCTGAAGGCGCTGCCGCTCGATTACCTGAAGATCGACAAGCGGCTGTGCGAGGACATCACCGGCTCGCCGCGCGACCGCATCGTCGTCCGCAGCGTGATCGACATGGCGCGCTCGCTCGGCCTCGCCGTGATCGCCGAGGGGGTCGAGACCGAGGAGCAATTGGGCCTGCTCGCCCAGGAGGGCTGCAACCTCTACCAGGGCTTCCTCTGCTCCAAGCCGATCGATTCGGCCGCGCTGGAAGCCCTGGTCGCCGGTTAGGCGAGGATCTTCGCCAGGCCCTTGGAGAGCTGCAGCGCGCCGGTGATCCGCGCCGCCGGGTCGGGCCAGCTGCGCGTGATGACGAGCTTGCTGTCGGGGCGCAGCTTGGCGGTGCCCTTGAGGCGCTGGACGTAGCCGATCAGGCCTTCGAGATCGGGGAACTGATCATTGTGGAAGCTGACCAGAGCGCCCTTGGCGCCGACGTCCAGCTTCACGATGCAGGCCTTCTTGGCGTTGAGCTTGATCTCGATGATCTTGAGCAGATTCTCGGTCGCCTCGGGCAATTTGCCGAAGCGGTCGATCAGCTCGGCCGCGAACGCCTCGATCTCCTGGCGGTTCTCGAGTTCGTTCATGCGGCGGTAGAGGCCCATGCGCAGGTCGAGGTCGGGGACATATTCCTCGGGCAGCATGATCGGAGCGTCGACCGTGATCTGCGGCGAATAGTCCTCGCGCCGCGGTTCGAGCCCGCCCGCCTTGGCGGTGACGATCGCCTCCTCCAGCATCGACTGGTAGAGCTCGAAGCCGACCTCCTTGATGTGGCCCGATTGCTCGTCGCCGAGCAGGTTGCCGGCGCCGCGAATGTCGAGGTCGTGGCTGGCGATCTGGAAGCCCGCGCCCAGAGAATCGAGATTGACCAGCACCTTCAGCCTTTTCTCCGCCGCCTCGGTGACCGTGCGGTTGGCCGGGGTGGTGAGATAGGCGTAGGCGCGCGTCTTCGAGCGGCCGACGCGGCCGCGCAGCTGGTAGAGCTGGGCAAGGCCGAAGCGGTCGGCGCGGTGGATGATGAGCGTGTTGGCGCTCGGGATGTCGAGGCCGCTCTCGACGATCGTAGTCGAGAGCAGGACATCATATTTGCGGTCGTAGAAGGCCGACATGCGCTCTTCGACCTCGGTCGCCGACATCTGGCCGTGGGCAGTGACGAAGCTGACTTCGGGCACTTCCTCGCGCAGGAACTGCTCGATGTCGGCGAGGTCCGACACGCGCGGCGCGACGAAGAAGCTCTGGCCGCCGCGATAATGTTCGCGCAGCAGGGCTTCGCGGAGCACCACCGGGTCCCACGGCATCACATAGGTCCGGACGGCGAGGCGATCGACCGGCGGGGTCTGGATAACGGAAAGCTCGCGCAGTCCCGACATCGCCATCTGCAAAGTGCGCGGGATCGGCGTCGCCGTCAGCGTCAGCACGTGGACGTCGGACTTCAGCGCCTTCAACTTCTCCTTGTGGGTGACGCCGAAGCGCTGCTCCTCGTCGACGATGACGAGACCGAGCATTTTGAACTCCACCGACTTTGCGAGAAGGGCGTGGGTGCCGATGAGAATGTCGGTCTGGCCGTCGGCGGTCTTGTCGCGGGTTTCCTTGGCCTCCTTGGCGGGCACGAGCCGCGACAGGCGGCCGATTTCGACCGGGAAACCGCGGAAGCGCTCGACGAAATTGGTGTAATGCTGGCGGGCGAGGAGGGTGGTGGGAGCGACCACCGCGACCTGCATTCCAGCCATCGCCGCGACGAAGGCGGCGCGCAGCGCGACCTCGGTCTTGCCGAAGCCGACATCGCCGACGACGAGCCGGTCCATCGGCCGTCCGGCGCCGAGATCGCCCACCACGTCGTCGATCGCGCGGTCCTGGTCTTCTGTCTCCTCATAGGGGAAGCGGTCGACGAAGGCGGCGAAGCCGGTATCGGGTTCGGCCACCTGGCCCTGGCGCAACGCGCGTTCGGCCGCGGTCTTGATGAGCTCGCCCGCAATCTCGCGGATCCGCTCCTTCATCCGCGCCTTGCGCCGCTGCCAGGCCTCGCCGCCGAGCCGGTCGAGGGTCACGCCGTCGCTCTCGCTGCCGTAGCGGCTGAGCACGTCGATATTTTCGACCGGCACGTAGAGCTTGTCACCGCCCGCATATTCCAGCGCGACGCAATCGTGCGGGCTGGTGCCGACCGGGATCTGGGTCAGGCCGTCATAGCGGCCGATGCCGTGGTCCATGTGGACGACGAGATCGCCCGGCGTCAGCGTCGCCAGCTCGGACAGGAAGGCGTCGGTGCTCTTCTTGCGCTTCTTGCGGCGGACGAGGCGGTCGCCGAGCATGTCCTGCTCGGTCAGCAAGGCCACATCGGCGGCGGTAAAGCCGTGATCGAGCTGGATGACGGTCAGCGCCACCTGGCCCTTGGCGGCGGCGCCCAGCGCCTCCTGCCAATTGTCGGCCTCGGCGACCTTGGTCAGGCCGTGGTCGCCCAGCAGTCCCTTCAGGCGCTCGCGCGAGCCGGCCGAGTAGCTGGCGAGCACGACCTTGTGGTTCGATTTGCGGAGCGCGTCGACATGATCGACGACCGCTTCGTAGATGTTCGCATTCTGCGCCCGCTCCGGCGCGAAGTCGCGCGGAGCTTCGACCTGGAAGTCGATCACGGTGGCGCTGTCCGGCTCGTGGAACGGCGTGACGAGGTGCATCGGCTGTTCGGCGATCGCGGTGTCCCACTCGGCGCGGCTGAGGTAGAGCGTCTCGGGCTTGAGCGGGCGATAGCTGCCCGCGTCGGACGACTGCGCGCGCGACCGGTTTTCGTAATAATCGGCGATCGCCTCGAACCGCGCATCGACCGCGCCGGCATCGCCCGCGTCGCGGACGATCAGGTCGGCCGGGCCGAGATGATCGAACAGGGTTTCGAGCCGTTCCTCGAACAGGGGCAGCCAATGGTCGAGCCCGGCCAGGCGCCGGCCCTCGGACACTGCCTGGTAGAGCGGGTCGCCGGTCGCGGTGGCGCCGAACAGCTCCCGGTAGCGCGAGCGGAAGCGCTTGATGCTGTCCTCGTCGAGCAGGGTCTCGGAGGCGGGCAGGAGGGTGAAGCCATCGACCCGGCCGGTGGTGCGCTGGGTGGCCGGGTCGAAGCGGCGCACGCTCTCGATTTCGTCGCCGAAGAAGTCGAGTCGCAGCGCCTCTTCCTCGCCCGAGGGGAAAAGGTCGACGAGGCCGCCGCGGACGGCGAATTCGCCGGCGTCGGCGACCGTCTCGGTGCGGGCATAGCCGTTGGCGCTCAGCAGCTGCGTGAGCTTGTCGAGGTCGATCCGCTCGCCGGGAGCAAGGTGCGCGACCAGTTGGCGGACGCGGAACGGCGTCAGCGTCCGCTGGGTCGCGGCATTGACGGTGGTGACCAGCAATTGGGGCTTGTCGGCCTTGCGCTGCAGCGCATGCAACGTCGCCAGCCGCTCGGACGAAGCGCGGAGCGAAGGCGAGGCGCGGTCGTAGGGCAGGCAGTCCCAGGCGGGATAGCTCAAAGTCTCGAGCTCGGGCGCGAAATAATGGGCGGCATCGACGATGTGCCGCATGGCTGCCTCGTCAGGCGCGATGAAGACGACGCGGCCTCCTTCGGCGCGGCCTCCTGCGGCGCCGCTCAGGGCAGGCTTTGCGGCGCGAGCGAGGTCGGCGGCGAGCCAGGGTACGAAGCCGACGGGGGCCCCGGCGAGCGTCGTCGGCCTGGTGGCCGACAGGATCTTCTGGATGTCGGTCACTTATTCCGCATGCTTGATATAGTTGAGGGTCTTGAGGTCGCGCATCATCGCGCCGTCCCAGCGTTCGGGGACGGGCTGGGTTCCGATCGCCCAGGCCATGATGTCGACGTCCTGTTCCTCGAGGAACGCCTCGTACCAGTCGATCTCCGCCTCGTCCCAGCCTTCATGGTGCCGGTCGAAGAAGCCGCCGATCAATATGTCGGCTTCCTTGGTGCCGCGGTGCCAGGCGCGGAAGCGGAGGCGTTTCAGACGGTGTTCGCGGTTCATGACGCTCCATGGGGAATCGGCCGGCGGGCTGGCGGAGCCTGCAGGCTTTGGGCTTCTTGGTTGGCGCATGATCGGGTCGGAAAACCGGTTCCCACTTTCCCGGATCATGCTTACGAAGTGCCCATCTAGTTATGCGCCCCGATATTCTCAATCCGCTGTTCGCCGAAGTGGAGGTGCTGAAAGGCATCGGCCCGGGCCTCGCCAAGCCGCTCAAGCGGCTGGGGTTGGAGCGCGTGGTCGATATTCTGTTCCACCTCCCCGTGAGCTGGATCGATCGCAAGCGCGTCGACCTGCTCGACGAGGCGGATGCGGGGCGGGTGGTGAGCGTGGTCGTCACGCCGACCGACTATCGCCAGGGACGCGCGACCGGTCCGTTCCGCGTGATCGCGCAGGACCGCGCCGGCAACGCGCTCACCGTCACTTACTTCCGCAACCCCGGCTGGGCGCGCAAGCAGCTCCCGCTCGGCGAGCCCAGGCTCGTCTCGGGCCGGATGGAGATGTATGGCCAGGAGCTGCAGATGGTCCATCCGGACTATGTGCTCGCGCCCGACGAGGGCGACGCGCTGCCGGAGCGCGAGCCGGTCTATCCCTTGTCGGAGGGGCTCACCAACAACCGGATGGGCCAGCTCGCCGCGCAGGCGCTCGGCCGCATGCCGGACCTGCCCGAATGGATCGAGCCGAGCCTCGCCGCCGGCAAGGGCTGGCAGGGCTGGCAGGCCTCGCTCCACAAGGCGCATCGCGACTCGGAAGCTGACGCCGCGCGCGAGCGGCTCGCTTATGACGAGATATTCGCCAACCAGCTCGCTTTGATGCTGGTGCGCGCGTCCTCGCGCCGGCGACGCGGCGTGCCGCTGCGCGGCGACGGACGGCTGCGGGGCCAGCTCAACCTGCCTTACGCCCCGACCGGCGCCCAGCGCCGCGCGATCGACGAGATCGAAGGCGATCTGCAGCAGCAGGTGCCGATGCTGCGCCTGCTCCAGGGCGACGTCGGATCGGGCAAGACCCTGGTCGCCTTGAAGGCCTTGCTGATCGCGGTCGAGGCCGGGACTCAGGGGGCGCTGCTGGCGCCGACCGAGATATTGGCGCGCCAGCATTTCGACACTTTGCGCCGCCAGCTCGCCGGCCTGCCGGTCAACGTCGCGATCCTGACCGGGCGCGAGAAGGGCAGGACGCGCGAGGCGACCCTGATGGGTCTCGCCGACGGTTCGATCCACATCCTGGTCGGCACGCACGCCATCTTCCAGCAGCACGTCGCCTATCGCAATCTCGGCCTCGCCGTGGTCGACGAGCAGCACCGCTTCGGCGTCGCCCAGCGCATGATGCTGGCCGAGAAGGCGGAGAAGCCGCCGCATTTGCTGGTGATGACCGCCACGCCGATCCCGCGTACGCTGACGCTTACCCATTATGGCGAGATGGACGTCAGCCGGCTCGACGAGATGCCGCCGGGGCGCCAGCCGATCGAAACGCGGGTGCTGAGCGCCGAGCGTCTGCCCGAGGTGATCGACGCGCTCGGCCGACACATGGGCAAAGGTGGCCAGGCTTATTGGGTGTGCCCTCTGGTCGAGGAGAGCGAGGCTTCCGACCAGGCCGCGGCCGAGGAAAGGGCGGCGTTGCTGCGGCTGCGGTTCGGCGACAAGGTCGGCCTCGTCCACGGCCGCATGAAAGGGCCGGAAAAGGACGCCGTGATGGAGGCGTTCCAGCGCGGCGCGGTGGCGGTGCTAGTGGCGACGACGGTGATCGAGGTCGGCGTCGACGTGCCCAATTCGACCCTGATGATCATCGAGGGGGCCGAGCGCTTCGGCCTCGCTCAGCTCCACCAGTTGCGCGGTCGCGTCGGCCGCGGCGACCAGAAATCGGTGTGCCTGCTGCTGCGCGGCAACGCCATGTCGGAAACGGCGCGGGCGCGGCTCGCCTTGATGCGCGAGACCAACGACGGCTTCCGCATCGCGGAGGAGGATCTGCGGCTGCGCGGCGCCGGCGAGATCCTCGGCACGCGCCAGTCGGGCGAGGCCCAGTTCCGGCTCGCCAGTCCCGAGCAGATCCAGGCGCTGATCCAGTCGGCCAGCGACGACGCGCGGCTGCTGGTCGACCGCGACGGCGGCCTGGAAGGCCCGCGCGGCCAGGCAGCGCGCACCCTGCTCTATTTGTTCGAGCGCGACGCGGCAGTGGGGCTGCTGCGCTCGGGCTAGCGCGTCAGGACGCCGTGCTTCTTCTTGCCGAGGCTGAGCTTCAGCGGCTCGTCGCTCTCCAGCGTGATCGTGAAGGCGGGGTCGCTGATCACGACGCCGTTCAAGCGCACCGCGCCTTCGGCGATCTTGCGGCGCGCTTCGCCGTTGGACGCCGCGAAGCCGATCACGGTGAGGGCCTGGACGATGCCGAGCCCGTCGCCGGTCACGGTCAGCGTCGGCAGGGCTCCGCCGGCGGCGCCTTCCTCGAACGTGCGGCGCGCCGTCTCGGCGGCCTCCACGGCGGCGGCGCGGCCGTGCGCCATCGCCGTCGCCTCGTCGGCCAGCACCTTTTTGGCGTCGTTGATCTCGCTGCCCGGAAGCGCCTCGAGGCGCGCGATCTCGTCCAGAGGCAGATCGGTGAACAGGCGCATGAAGCGGCCGACATCGGCATCCTGGGTGTTTCGCCAGAACTGCCAGTAATCGTAGGGGGCGAGCGCGTCGGCGTTGAGCCAGACCGCGCCGGCCGCCGTCTTGCCCATCTTGCCGCCGTCGGCGGTGGTGATGAGCGGCGTGGTGACGCCGTAGACCTGGGTCGAATCGACCCGCCGGGCCAGCTCGACGCCGTTGACGATATTGCCCCACTGATCCGAGCCGCCGATCTGCAGCCGGCATGCGGCGCGGCGCGAAAGCTCGAGGAAGTCGTAGGCCTGCAGGATCATGTAGTTGAATTCGAGGAAGGACAAAGACTGCTCGCGGTCGAGCCGCAGCTTGACGCTGTCGAAGCTCAGCATGCGGTTCACAGAGAAATGTTGGCCGATGTCGCGCAGGAACGGGATATATTCGAGGGCATCGAGCCACTCGGCATTGTCGAGCATGACCGCGTCGGTCGGTCCGTCGCCGAAGGTCAGGAAGCGCTCGAACACACGCTTGATCGAGGCGACGTTGCCGGCAATCACCTCGTCGGTCAGCAGCTTGCGGGATTCGTCCTTGAAGCTCGGATCGCCGATCTTGCCGGTGCCGCCGCCCATCAGCACGATCGGCTTATGGCCGGCCTGCTGGAGCCTGCGGAGCATCATGATCTGCACCAGGCTGCCGACATGGAGCGAGGGCGCGGTCGGATCGAAGCCGATATAGCCGGGCACGATCTGCTTGGCCGCCATGGCATCGAGGCCCTCGGCATCGGTGACCTGGTGGATGTAGCCGCGCTCGTCGAGCAGGCGAAGGAGATCGGATTTGTATTCGGTCATGGCGAGCGAGTGCTTAGCGCCCACAAGGTTTCTCGTCATCCCCGCGAAAGCGGGGATCCCGCTTTTTCGGCGCGGCAATGCGCGGGAAGCGGGATTCCCGGCTGCGCGGGAATGACGTAGGGGGAGCAATGCTCCATGATTTGCATCCTCATCCGGACACGCCAGCCGCGGCAGTCCAAAGCCTTACGGCAAAGGTCGTGCGCTCCCGCTCCGGCAGACTGGAACTGCTGTACCGCGTCACGGGCGACGTCGCCGCCCTGCGCCTCCCGCCGCTATCCGCCTCTGTTCGCGCCGACGATCTTTGGCAGCATAGCTGTTTCGAAGCGTTCGTCCGGCCCGGCGACGCGGAGGCCTATCACGAGTTCAACTTCGCCCCGTCGACGGAGTGGGCCGCCTACAGCTTCGCCGGCTATCGCGCCGGGCGAACCGACGCGCCGATCGCCCCGCCCGAGATCGAGGTCGAGGGGGCCGACGGTTTCGTGCTTCGGGCCACGCTCGACCTTCCCGATCTGGACGGCGCACCCTGGCATCTGAACCTCACCGCGGTGATCGAGCAAAGAGACGGCACCAAATCCTATTGGGCGCTCGCCCATTCGCCGGGCGACCCCGATTTCCACAACGGGGATTGCTTTGCCCTCACACTCCCGCCAGCAAGCTAGACCGATGAAAACAGGCCTCGACCGACTCCTCGCCGATCCCGCTTTGCGCGCGCCGCTTGCCGGCCGCCGCGTCGCGCTTCTCGCCCATCCGGCTTCGGTGACGGAGGACCTCACCCATTCGCTGGACGCCCTGGTGGCAGCCGGGCTCAACGTCACCGCGGCCTTCGGTCCGCAGCATGGGCTGCGGGGCGACAAGCAGGACAATATGGTCGAATCGCCCGACTATAACGATCCGGCCCACGGCGTCCCGGTCTTCAGCCTATACGGTGAGGTGCGCCGGCCGACCGGCCAGTCGATGGGCACGTTCGACGTGATGCTCGTCGATCTGCAGGATCTGGGCTGCCGCATCTACACGTTCATCACGACCTTGCTCTACGTGCTCGAGGCGGCCGCCGAGCACGGCAAGACGGTCTGGGTGCTCGACCGCCCCAATCCCGCCGGCCGCCCGATCGAGGGTCTGACGCTTCGTCCCGGCTGGGAGAGCTTCGTCGGCGCGGGCCCGATGCCGATGCGCCACGGCATGACCTTGGGCGAACTGGGCCTGTGGTTCGTCGATCATTTCAAGCTCGACGTCGATTATCGCGTGATCGAGATGGAGGGCTACGCGCCCGACGCCGCTCCGGGCTTCGGCTGGCCGATGGAGCGGATCTGGGTCAACCCCAGCCCCAACGCGCCCAATCTGTCGATGGCGCGCTCCTATGCCGGCACGGTCATGCTGGAGGGCGCGACTTTGTCGGAGGGCAGGGGGACGACCCGCCCGCTCGAACTGTTCGGCGCACCCGACATCGACGCCCGCGCCGTCATCGCCGAGATGCAAGCCTTCGCCCCGCAATGGCTGGGGGGCTGCGCGCTCCGAGAGATTTCGTTCGAGCCGACCTTCCACAAGCATGTCGGCAAGCTCTGTCACGGGGTCCACATCCACCCCGAAGGCGCCTTCTACGAACATGACGCGTTCAAGCCCTGGCGCCTGCAGGCGTTGGCCTTCAAGGCGATCCGTCGGCTCTATCCCGATTACGAACTGTGGCGCGATTTCCCCTACGAATATGAGTTCGGGAAGCTTCCGATCGACGTGATCAACGGCTCACCGCTGCTCAGGGAATGGGTCGACGATGCGGACGCGATGGCGGCCGATCTCGATGCGCTGACCGTCCCCGACGAACAAGCCTGGGCAGAGGAACGGCGTCCTTATCTGCTCTACTGAGCGGCCGACCTTATCGCCGCGGCGGCGGTGGCACGGCCCTTCGCCAAGGTTCGGCGCCCCAGCCTTGCTCGACATGGGCTGGCTTGGGGCGTGACTTGGCCGCGGTAAGCTCGATCGGCTGAGCGAAACGGAGGCCCGCCAAACCGTTGTCGATCCACATCACGGTCGCGCCGACGTCTCCGAGGATGCCGAGGGCGACCGCCACCGTCTGGCCGAGCTTGAGGCCATCGGCCTGGTCGATGCAGACGCCACTGGCCGAGATGTTGCGGACGCGATGCTTGGTGATGCCCGATCCGAAGGCGGTGACGATCGCCAAAAGGAACACGCTTTCGCGCGGCGCACGGCGCTTCTCGGCGCTGCTGCGGTCGTCGGGCAGGAGATCGTCAATATCGGACACGGGTCTCTTCCAGGCCTCGGGGTTTAGCTCTTCCGGCTCAGCGTGCGCATAGCATCATCGAGCCCTTCCAGCGTCAGCGGATACATGCGGTCCTGCATCAGCGCACGGATCATGCCAATCGACTGGGTGTAGCCCCAATATTGCTCGGGCGTCGGATTGAGCCAGACCGCGCTCGGATAGGTGTTCACGATGCGCTGCATCCACACTGTGCCGGCTTCCTCGTTATGATGCTCGACCGAGCCGCCGGGCATGTTGATCTCGTAGGGCGACATCGAGGCGTCGCCGACGAAGACGAGCTTGTAGTCGTGCCCATATTTGTGGAGCACGTCCCAGGTCGGCGTGCGCTCGGTGAAGCGGCGGCGATTGTCCTTCCATACTCCTTCATAGAGACAATTGTGGAAGTAGAAGAATTCGAGGTTCTTGAATTCGCCGGTCGCAGCCGAGAACAGTTCCTCGCAGACCTTTATATGCGGGTCCATCGAGCCGCCGACATCGAGGAAGAGTAGCAGTTTCACCGCATTGTGTCGCTCGGGCCGCATGCGGATGTCGAGCCAGCCCTGGCGCGCAGTGCCGTCGATCGTCGCGTCGAGGTCGAGCTCGTCGGCCGCGCCCTCGCGGGCGAAGCGGCGCAGGCGGCGCAGCGCGACCTTGATGTTACGGGTGCCGAGCTCGCGGGCATTGTCGAGATTCTTGAACTCGCGCTTGTCCCAGACCTTGATCGCGCGGCCCTGACCGCCGTCGCCGCCGATGCGGACGCCTTCGGGATTATAGCCGCCATGGCCGAACGGCGATGTGCCGCCGGTGCCGATCCACTTGTTGCCGCCCTGGTGCCGCTCCTTCTGTTCCTCGAGCCGCCTCTTCAGCGTCTCCATAATCTCGTCCCAGGAGCCGAGCGCTTCGATCTCCGCCATCTGCTCAGGCGTAAGGTAGAGTTCGGCGACCTTGCGCAGCCACTCCTCGGGGATCGGCACGGTATCGGTGCCGTAATCGCTCTCGATGCCCTTGAAGACCTTGCCGAACACCTGGTCGAAGCGGTCGAGCAGGCCTTCGTCCTTCACGAAGGTAGCGCGCGCGAGATAATAGAATTCCTCCGGCCGGGCCGCGATCACGTCGGCCTGGAGCGCCTCGAGCAGGGTCAGATGCTCCTTGATGGAGGCGGGGATGCCCGCAGCGCGCAGTTCGTCGACGAAAGAGAAGAACATCGGCGCCTCTTATCCTGCTCGCGGCGCGCGAGCCAGCACCTCGCGGTTAAGACGCTCGCAAGACATTGCGGATACACCGGACGGCATATCGTATCGGGAGTGCGTCGTGGCGAGTTCAGCGCTTGAGAGACCGGACGGAAACGCGATCAGTAGAGTCGCGCGCAATTGCGGATCGCTGGCGATCGAGTGCAGCGACGTCTCCGGCTATGTTGCAGGCGTTTCGGAGCGCATCTCCTCCAATCTGAAGACGCTCGATTCGCTGGAGGACGTCACCTCCCGCCTGATGGCCGATCAAGCGCGAGTTGCCGATTCCACCGACGAAGCCCGCCTCCTCGCCGAACAGGCGCGCGAGAAACTCGGCGATGGCCGCGCGGCGATCGAGGACACGATCCAGATCTTCAGTGGGCTCACCGAACTCGTCGTCCAACTGGGCGACCGCATGGCGGGGTTCGCCGAAGCCATGGTCCAGGTCCAGAAGGTTTCGAGCAGCATCGAAAGCATCGCCAACCAGACCAACCGGCTCGCGCTCAACGCCACGATCGAGGCGGCGCGCGCGGGCGAAGCGGGGCGCTCGTTCGCCGTCGTCGCCGCCGAAGTGAAGAAGCTCGCCCACGACACCCGCGCCGCGACGAGCGAGATCGCGCTGACCGTCGCGTCGCTGACCCGCGAGGCCGAGGCGGTGACCTCGGAAATCCGCACCGGCGTCGACCGCAGCCGCGTCGCACAGGGGCGCTTCGCGGCGATGACCGAGAATATCCGCGACGTTTCCGACATCGTCGCGATGGTCGACCGCCAGACCGACGGCATCGCCCAGGCCACCGGCCTCATCCAGCAGAGCGTCGACAGCGTGAAGGGCGGGCTCTCCGACTTCGCCGCCGACGCGCGCGAGAATGGCGGGCAATTGCTCGCCGCGCAGCAACGCCTGTCCGAGCTCGAGCGGCTTTCCGGCGAAATGCTCGACCGGCTCGCGAGCTGCGGCGTCCGCATCGACGACACCGCCTTCATCGAACTCGCCCAGGGCGCGACGCGCGAGCTGGCTTCGATGATCGAAGCTGCCGTCGCCGCCGGCGAAATCGACGAGGGCGCCGTATTCGATACGACCTACGTTGCAATGCCGGGCACCAACCCGACTCAATATGAAACCCGCTTCTGCGCCTTCGCCGACGCCCGCGTCCGGCCGATCCTGGACCGGGTGATGGCGGCGGACCCGCGCCATATCGGCTGCGTTATCAGCGACAATAAGGGCTATCTGCCGACCCACGTTTCGGAGCGGTCGCAGCCGCAGAGCGCGGACCCGGTGTGGAACGCCAAATTCTGCCGCAACCGCCGCAATTTCATCGACGAGGCGACCCAGCGCGCGATCGAAAGCGACAAGGAAGCGATGCTGGTCACCTACCGGATGGACCTCGGCCACGGCCGCTATCTGCCGGTCAAGAACGTGTTTGTGCCCTTGTGGATCAACGGCCGCCGCTGGGGCAATTTCGAGCTCGCCTATCGCGACGAGGCTGCCCAGGACGAAAGTTCTGCGACCGAGAGCTGAGCGTCAGCCGCCCTGGCGGCGGCTCATGAAGGCCAAACGTTCGAACAGCATGATGTCCTGCTCGTTCTTGAGCAGGGCGCCGTGGAGCGGCGGGATCGCCTTGTGCGGGTCGCGCGACTGGAGCACGTCGAGCGGCATGTCCTCGTGCAAAAGCAGTTTCAGCCAGTCGAGCAATTCGCTGGTAGACGGCTTCTTCTTGAGGCCGGGGACCTCGCGCACCTCGTAAAAGATGTCCATCGCCTTGGAGACGAGCATCTTCTGGATGCCCGGGAAGTGGACGTCGATGATCGCCGCCATCGTCTCGCGGTCTGGGAACTTGATATAGTGGAAGAAGCAGCGGCGCAGGAAAGCGTCGGGCAACTCCTTCTCGTTGTTCGAGGTGATCACTACAATCGGCCGCTCGCGGGCCGCGATCGTCTCGTGCGTCTCGTAGACGTCGAAGCTCATCCGGTCGAGTTCCTGGAGGAGATCGTTGGGGAACTCGATGTCGGCCTTGTCGATCTCGTCGATCAGCAGGACCGGCAGCGCGGGCGAGGTGAACGCCTCCCACAATTTGCCCTTGCGGATGTAGTTGGCGATGTCGTGGACGCGTTCGTCGCCGAGCTGGCCATCGCGCAGCCGCGCCACCGCGTCATATTCGTAGAGGCCCTGATGCGCCTTGGTGGTCGATTTGACGTGCCATTCGATGAGCGGCGCGCCGACCGCGGCAGCGATCTCGTGGGCGAGCACGGTCTTGCCGGTACCGGGTTCGCCCTTGACCAGCAAAGGCCGGCGCAACGTCACCGCCGCGTTGACCGCGACCTTCAGATCCTCGGTCGCGACATAGGAATCGGTGCCCTCGAAACGCATGCTCTTCCTTCCGTGCCGGTGCGGCGCCGGGATAAGGGAGGGCAGGGGACGGCGCAAGCGCGGCGCCGAGGCAGCGCCAGGCGTCAGTTGTCGCCGCGAGCTTCCTGGCGGGCCTCGAGCAGGTCCCACAAGCCGAAATGCTGGAGCAGGACCTGCTCGGCGCCGAACATCAAGGCGCGCTCGAAGCCGGGCCCTTCGTCCTGACCGTCGGCAAAGGCGTGGAGCGCGTGGGGCGCGTCGAGGGCGCAAGGGGGGACCTGGACTCCGAAGCGGGCGGCGGCGACGTCGAGCACGGCGCGGATCGCGCTCCAATCGGCGACGACGGCCAAAGCGGCGCCGAGCGCGCAGCCGTTGCGCTCAGACTGGGCGAGCATTTCGAGCGCATGGCGCTGGCCGAGAGCAGCGGCCTGGTTGTCGGCAGCGCCGGGCGTGCTGGGCAGCGGCCCGGCCCCGACCGCTAGCCGCGCCAGCAGGCCGCGTTCGCCGGCGAAGGCCGGGACCGTGGAGGCGAACCATTGCCGCGCCGCCGGATCGACCGCGCGGGCGGCGGCATGATCGACCACGCCGGGATGCCGGGCGTGGAGCGCACAGAGGAAATGGATGGCGTCGGCAAGGTTGCGCGCGGCATGCGGCCCGCGCAGCAAAGCCTCGCTCGAAAGATAGGGGTGGGCGGCGCTGCCCTGCTCGGCGACGCGGGCGAGCAATCTTCCGCCCAAGCGGGCGTCGCTCTCCCTGCCGACCAGTGAAGCTGCCATGTCCATCCTCCCCCATGCGGTGCGCTCGTCCGGTCCTACGCCGGGCCCGTAAAGATCGGGTTTACGCGGGCAGGCGGACCCCCGCCTCGCCGAGCGAGGCAGGGGGGCGAACCCGGGCCTCAGGCGGCGAGCCGGACCGTCTCGTCCTCCTCGGCGGTTTCGGCCTGCGGCGCCACGGCCGGGCGCGGATCGGGGATGAGGAGGCGCAAAGCGGCGACGAGGATGCCGGCGCCGAAATAGGCGGCGATCGCGGCGACCGGATGGAAGAAGAGGAACAGGGTCAGCGCCACGCGCAGCCAGTTCGGGTTGAAACCGAGATCGTCGCCCAGCCCCTGGCAGATGCCGAAGAAGGTGTCGTCGCGGGCGAAAAGATTGGTCTGGGTCTGCATCGTCGGCTCCTGGCTGGCGTGGTTACGGAGTGCAGAGCACGAGCCGTGCCAGATTACGGAAGGCGTGGATTCTGAAGGGTTTTAGCCGCTGTAGATGCAGACCGAGCCAGGGCTTGGCGGCGCTGCGCGCCAAATGTTGGGAAATTTGTTGCGAAATTCTGCCAGGGCAACGTCGAATGTACGCCACCCGTGGCTGCCGTCAATTTGGACTGGCGGTCCGCGCAGTGGAATGACAGGCTCCGGCCTGGCAAGAAAACGGGGAGGAGCGACATGGAGGGAGGGGCAGGCACGCCTGTGCATCTGTGGGTCGTCGCCGGGGTGACGACGCTGTGGAACGCGTTCGGCGCACTGGATTACACGATGACCCAGACCCGGAGCGCGGCATGGATGGCGCAGCTCAGCCCCGCACAGATCGCCTGGCTCGACGCCGCGCCGGCCTGGGCGGTGGCCTCGTGGGCGTGCGGCGTCTGGGGCGCGCTCATCGGTTCACTGCTGCTTCTCGCGCGCAGCCGCCACGCGGTCATCGCCTTCGCAGTCTCGCTTGCGGGCCTGGCGGTGAACACCCTGTTCCAGGCGACCAGCCCGATGCCCGGCAGCCATATGGACGGCGGCGGCGCGCTTGCCCTCCACCTCGCCATCTGGGCGGTGGCGATCGCCTTGCTCGCTTATGCGCTGCGGATGCGGGCGCGCGGCGTGCTGCGCTAGGGGCGCGGCGACGCGCTCAGCGGAGCTGGCTGTCCTTGCTGCCGCGGCGGTTGATGCCCCCGGCCGGCGTGCGGGCGTCGCGGGCGGACTGGCAGGCGACGCAGGTGATCGCGCCCGGCAGCGCCCGCCGGCGCCCTTCGGGAATCTCCTCGCCGCATTCGACGCAATGGGTCTCGCCCTCGCCGGCCGCGAGCCGCGCGCGCGCGGCCATGACCGCGTCCTTCACGGTGTCGTCGATCTGATCCTGCACCGCGCCGTCGCGCGACCATCCGCCAGCCATATCGGTCCTTAAAGCCGTGTTGTCAGTCTCTTAGATGGGCGCCCGAATTCCGATTTCCAGAGCAATGGGGCAGGCCCGCTTCATCCGCCATTCAGCCGGCGCGGCGCTATCCTGTTGATCTTCCGAGGAGAAGCTCCATGGCGACAATCATCGGCACCGATTCCTCCGAAACCCTCCACGGCACCGCTCTCGACGACGACATCCAGGGCCGCGGCGGCCACGACACTCTCTACGGCAAGGGCGGCAACGACCGGCTCGACGGCGGCGCCGGCAACGACTGGCTCTTCGGCGGCTTCGGCAACGACGTCCTGATCGGCGGACTCGGCATCAACGACCTGTGGGGCGATTCCGGCGCCGATATCTTCACGATGAGCGCACGCTCCAGCGCCGGCTTCTCCGACGACCTAGTCTGGGACTTTCGCTTCGACGTCGACCGGATCGACCTCCGCGCTTGGGGAGTCAGCGACTTCGGCCAAGTCCTCGCTTTGCTCGAGAGCGATTCCTACGGCGACGCTACGCTCAACGCTTATTATGCCGGTCACGACCATGTTCTGACCCTCAACGCCGTCGCGCCGGGCGACCTGATCGCGGGCGATTTCATCTTCGCCAATCCCGCGGCAATCACGGCCACCGGAACTGCGTTCGACGACGTCATGTTCGGCTCGCGGCTGAACGACATTCTCAGCGGCGGCGCCGGCTTCGACATCCTGCTCGGCGGCGTCGGCAGCGACGTCTTGAACGGCAATGCCGGCAACGACCGGCTGGTCGGCGGCGACGGCAACGACCGGCTCGACGGCGGCACCGAGAGCGACCTGCTCGAGGGCGACGCCGGCGCCGACACATTATTCGGCGGCGCGGGGCGCGACTTCCTCGAGGGCGGGACCGGCAACGACCTGCTTCGCGGCGGAGCCGGCACCGACGATCTGAACGGCGGCCTCGGCGCCGACAGGTTCATCTTCGACGACGGCGAGTTCGGCGGCAGCACAAACGCCACCGCCGACTATATCGCCGATTTCTTCCGCTCCGAGGGTGACAAGATCGACGTCTCGCTCGCCGACGCCCGTCCCGGCGGCGTCGACGATGCCTTCACCTTCATCGGCACCGCCGCTTTCTCGGGGGTCGCCGGCCAGCTCCGCACCTTCCAGTCGAGCGGCGACACCTTCGTCGCCGGCGACTTCAACGGCGACCGCGCCGCCGACTTCCTGATCATGGTCGAGGGCCAGCACGCGCTGGTCGCCACCGACTTCGTGCTCTGAGGCAAGGCGACCAGCGAACTACCTAGGTTCGCACCCACTACGTAACGCAACGAGGCGATCGTTGGCGCTAATTGCCTAACGGATGCCGGTAGAAGGCCCCGCCTCGGCGGGGCCTTTGCGCTCGCTACTGTCGGCGCCTATTGGTCGAGGAACGACCTCATTTTCCGCGACCGCGACGGATGCTTCAGCTTCCGAAGTGCCTTAGCCTCGATCTGGCGGATGCGTTCGCGGGTCACCGAGAATTGCTGGCCGACTTCCTCGAGCGTGTGGTCGGTGTTCATGCCGATGCCGAAGCGCATGCGCAGCACGCGCTCCTCGCGCGGCGTCAGCGAGGCCAAAACCCGCGTCACCGTTTCCTTGAGGTTGGCCTGGATCGCGGCGTCGACCGGGATGACGGCGTTCTTGTCCTCGATGAAGTCGCCCAAATGGCTGTCTTCCTCGTCGCCGATCGGCGTTTCGAGGGAGATCGGCTCCTTGGCGATCTTCATCACCTTGCGGACCTTCTCGAGCGGCATCGACAGGCGCTCGGCCAATTCCTCCGGGGTCGGCTCGCGACCGATCTCGTGGAGGATCTGGCGGCTGGTGCGGACCAGCTTGTTGATCGTTTCGATCATGTGGACCGGGATTCGGATCGTGCGCGCCTGATCGGCGATCGAACGCGTGATCGCCTGGCGGATCCACCAGGTGGCGTAGGTGCTGAACTTGTATCCGCGGCGATATTCGAACTTATCGACCGCCTTCATCAGGCCGATATTGCCCTCCTGGATGAGATCCAAGAACTGCAGGCCGCGATTGGTATATTTCTTGGCGATCGAGATGACGAGGCGCAGGTTCGCCTCGACCATTTCCTTCTTGGCGATGCGCGCCTCGCGCTCGGCCTTCTGGACCTGGTTCACGATGCGGCGGAATTCGGCGAGGCTCATGCCGATCGCCTGGGCGATCTCGGCGATCTCGGTGCGGATCCGCTCGATCGCGGGGCCTTCCTGCTCGCAGAAGGCGGCCCACTTCTTGTCGGTCTTGCAGACGCGCTCGGCCCAGCCGTCGTCGAGCTCGTGGCCCATATAGGAATCGAGGAAGGCCTTGCGCGGCACCTTGTGGCGCTCGGCCAGGCGCAGCATCTGGCCGCCGAGCGCGGTCAGCCGGCGGTTGTAGCTGTAGAGCTGGTCGACCAGATATTCGATCTTGGCGCCGTGGAACTGGACGCTCTCGACCTCGGCGGTGAGCTGCTCGCGGAGCTTCTGGTACTTGGCTTCGTCGGCCTTGGCGAATTCCTGGCCGCCGCCCATCGCCTCCATGCGTCCGCCCTGGAGCTTCGAGAATTTCTTGAAGAGGGCGGTGATGTTGGCGAACTTCTCGAGCGCCTGCGGCTTGAGCAGTTCCTCCATCGCAGCGAGCGATAGGGTGTTGTCCTCGTCATCCTCTTCGGTGGGACGCGGGGTGCGCGGGTTGCCGTCCTCGTCGACCTCGGCCTCGGGCTCGTCCTCGACCTCCTCTTCCTCCTTGTAGGAGGGGCCGGCGGTCTTCTCGCTGATCTCGCCTTCGCCTTCCTCGGCGCCCTCGACCTGCTCCGGGGTCGGGCCCTTGGAGAGCATCGCGTCGAGATCGAGGATTTCGCGCAGCTGCATGTCGCCGCGATTGAGGGCCTCGGACCATTCGATGATGGCGTTGAACGTGATCGGGCTCTCGCACAGGCCCCAGATCATCGTGTCGCGGCCGGCCTCGATGCGCTTGGCGATGGCGATCTCGCCCTCGCGCGAGAGCAGTTCGACCGCGCCCATCTCGCGCAGATACATGCGGACGGGATCGTCGGTGCGATCAACCGTCTCTTTCTTCTTCTCGACGATGAAATTGGCCGCGCCGTCGGCGTCGATCTCGCTGACTTCCTCCGCGCCGCTGTCCGAATCGGGCTGCTCGTCCTCGTCGGCTTCCTCATTCTCGACGACGTTGATGCCCATCTCGCTGAGCGCCGACATCACGTCCTCGATCTGCTCGGACGACATCTGGTCCTGGGGCAGGCCGTTGTTCAGCTCGTCATAAGTGATGTAGCCGCGCTTCTTGGCGCGAGCGACCAGCTTCTTGAGGGAGGCTTCGTTGAGGTCGATCAGCGGCGCATCGCCGCCCTCGGACTTCTCGTTCGCCTCGGCCATATTCGTCTTCGCCATTCGCACGCCTTAAATCTGTCAATCAGCCACGTCGACCAAGAGGGTCGCGAGCTGCCTGTCCGCCTCGTCCCGCGCCGCCCGGAGCCGTTGCTGCTCCTGGAATGCGGCTTCGTCGCCCTCTTCCTTCAACCGTGCGGTCGCCGCCTCGAGGGCGGCCTCCAGTCCGGGGCGTGCTGCCAGAGTCTCGATGACCAGAACGAGGTCGCGACGAGCACGTTCCGGGTCGGCATCACGTCGAATAAAGGAAAAGGACAAACCTTGTTGCAGGCGCAGCTCGCCAATGAGACCAGCCACACCCGTGTCCGCCAATATGGTATTTAGGCGCTCGGGATCAAGTTCACCGTGATGCAGGGCGGCATCGAGCAGCGCGCGGCGCAGATCGACCCCCGCTTTTTCGGCCAGCGGGATGGCTGCGATCGCCTCGATATGGTCGGCGATCACCTCCGGAAAGCGCAGCAGTCCGTGGAGAACGGCCCGCGCAGTCTGCGCGCCGAGGCCGCTCAGCCCGACCGCTTTCGCCTGCGGCGTGGTCGGCCGTTGCGGCGCGAAGCGGCCGCCCTTGGTCCATTGCTGGCGCGGCTGCCACGGTTCGCGCTTGGGCCTTGTGAGCGTGTAGAAACGCTCCATCAGCTCGCTCTTATATTGGTCGCGGACGTCGGGGTCGCCGATCGTCTGGACATGATCGAGCAGGCGGCGCTTCAAACCGGCGCGTTCCTCGGGCGTTACCAAAGGCTCGGCCTGGCTCTCGTGCCGCCACAGCCGGTCGACCAGGCTTTCGGGCTTCTCCAGCAATTCCTCGAGCGCCGCTCGCCCCTTGGCGCGGAGCAGGTCGTCCGGGTCCTGGCCCGGGGGCAGGGTGACGAAGCCGAGCGACTTGCCGGGCGCGATATGGGGGAGGGCGCGCAAAGCGGCGCGGACCGACGCCTTCTGCCCGGCCGCGTCGCCGTCGAAGCAGAGCAGTGGCGCGCCCGCCATCCGCCACAGCCGCTCGAGCTGGCCCTCGGTGAGCGCGGTGCCGAGCGGCGCCACGCCTTCCGAAATGCCGGCCTGGTCCAGCGCGATCACGTCCATATAGCCCTCGACTACGATCACGCGGTGGGCACTGCGGCTGGCCGGGCCGGCACGGTCGTGATTGTAGAGGGTGCGACCCTTGTCGAACAAAGGCGTCTCGGGGGAATTGAGATATTTGGGCTCGCCCTCGCCGAGAATGCGCCCGCCGAACGCGATCACGCGGCCGCGCTGGTCGCGGATCGGGATCATCAGCCGGCCGCGGAAGCGGTCATAGGGCTCCTTGCCGCCCTCGGGCTCGATCAGCAGGCCGGCCTCGACCAGCCGCTCGACCCCGAACTCGGCCAGAGCCGCCTTGAGCTTGCTGCGCGAATCCGGGGCATAGCCGAAGCCGAAGCGCGTGCGGATGGCGTCCTTGATGCCGCGCCTGTCGAGATAGGCGCGGGCATCGGCGCCGTCGATGCCGCCCAATTGCTCGGTGAACCAGGCGGCCGCGGCCTCCATCACGCCGTAGAGGCCCGACGCGCGCTCGGCCTTCTGCTGGGCGCGGGGATCGGCGGCGGGGACCTCGAGCCCGGCGGCGTCGGCCAGCTCCTTCACCGCCTCCATGAACGGCAGGCCCTGCTTGTCGGTCAGCCAGCGGATCGCGTCGCCATGCGCGCTGCAGCCGAAGCAATGGTAGAAGCCCTTCTCGTCATTGACGGTGAAGCTCGGCGTCTTCTCATTGTGGAACGGGCAGCAGGCCTTCCACTCGCGCCCGGCGCGCAGCAGCTTCACCGACCGCCCGATCACCGCCGAAAGCTGCGTGCGGGCCCGGACCTCGTCGAGGAATTGGGGGGAGAGCGACATTAAGCTCCCCTCCCGCCTGCGGGAGGGGCCGGGGGTGGGCCGGCCTGGAGGGCGCCCAGGATCGACGTCAGCACGCCTTCCACATTTTCCAGTACGTCATTGTTCCAGAACCGGATCACGCGAAAGCTTTCAGCTTCGAGATAATGGGTGCGCGATGCGTCTCGGCCCGCATTGCGATCATGTTGCCCGCCGTCGACCTCGACAACCAATTGCGCCTCCCGGCACAGGAAATCGCAGACGAACGGGCCGATCGGCATTTGCCGGCTGAACTTGTAGCCGCCCAGCTGGCGCCGGCTGAGATGCCGCCACAAGTGCCGTTCCGCATCGGTCGCGTGGTTGCGCAGCGACTGGGCGAGGGCGGTGGGGCGGGGCCGGAAATCGGGCATGGCTCGACATTGCCCACCCCCAACCCCTCCCGCAAGCGGGAGGGGAGATTACCCCAGCCGCGCCTTCACAAGGCCGCTCGCCTTGCTCATGTCGAGGGCGGTGGCGTGGCGTTCCTTGAGGACGGCCATGACGCGGCCCATGTCCTTGACGCTCGCGGCGCCGATCTCGGCCGCGATCGCGTCGATCGCCGCCTTGGTTTCGTCCTCGCTCATCTGGGCGGGGAGGAAAGCCTCGATTACCGCGACCTCGGCTTTCTCCTGCTCGGCTAGTTCGGCGCGGCCGCCCTGCTCGAACATCGTGATCGATTCGCGGCGCTGCTTGATCATCTTCTGGAGGACCTCGGTCACCAGCGCATCGTCGTCCGGGGCCTTGTCGGCGGTCCTGAGCTCGATATCGCGATTCTTGATCGCCGACTGGATCAGGCGGATGGTGGCGGTGCGCTGCTTCTCGCCGGCCTTCATGGCCACGACCAGCGCAGCCTTGATGTCGTCACGAATCATGGGTGCAAGGATCCTGTTTGTCGGAAACGTCCACCATAGCGGCGGCTTGCGTTTTTTAATAGATTGACCCGGTGGGGTGCCGCACCTACCTACCCGGCCGTTTAGCCTACTGCCCCGGAGACATTTGAATGGCCATCGCCAAACCCGCCGCCACGCCCTCAGGAGCGACAGGCGTATTGGTTTTGGCGGACGGCACCGTGATCTGGGGCAAGGGCTTCGGCGCCGAGGGCGAGGCGGTCGGCGAGGTGTGCTTCAACACCGCCATGACCGGCTATCAGGAGGTGATGACCGATCCCTCCTACGCGGCGCAGATCATCAATTTCACTTTCCCGCACATCGGCAATGTCGGCGCCAATTACGAGGACGTCGAGGCCAACAACCCGCACGCTCTGGGCTGCATCGTCCGCCAGGACGTGACCGAGCCGAGCAATTACCGCTCGACCCAGGATTTCGACGGCTGGATGAAGTCGAACGGCCGCATCGGCTTGGCCGGCGTCGACACGCGCGCGCTGACCCGCAAGATCAGGGTCGAAGGCGCGCCCAACGGCGTCATCGCCCACAATACCAGGGGCGAGTTCGACCTTGACGCCCTGCTGCAGAAGGCGCGCGAATGGCCCGGCCTCGAGGGCATGGACCTCGCCAAGGAGGTCTCCTGCGCGCAGATGTACCGCTGGAGCGGCGGCGGCTGGACGCGTGCCGGCGGCTATGAAGAGCGTGCCGAGGACGAGAGCCTGCCGCACGTGGTCGCGATCGACTACGGCTCCAAGCGCAACATCTTCCGCAACCTCG
Source organism: Sphingomonas sp. LY54 (assembly GCF_035594035.1). NCBI lineage: Bacteria > Pseudomonadati > Pseudomonadota > Alphaproteobacteria > Sphingomonadales > Sphingomonadaceae > Sphingomonas > Sphingosinicella wutangchuni. Next base: position 334,495 of record NZ_CP141588.1, on the reverse strand, counting down.
CCGACGCCGGCGCCCGCGTCACCGTGCTGCCCGCGACCGCGACCTTCGAGGACGTGATGGCGCACGAGCCCGACGGCTTCTTCCTCTCCAACGGCCCCGGCGACCCAGCCGCGACCGGCGTCTATGCCGTGCCGGTGATCCAGAAGATGCTGGAGACGGGCAAGCCCTTGTTCGGCATCTGCCTCGGCCATCAGATGCTCGGGCTCGCGGTCGGCGCCAAGACGACCAAGATGCACCAGGGCCACCGCGGCGCCAACCATCCGGTCAAGCGCCTGTCCGACGGCCGCGTCGAGATCACCAGCATGAACCACGGCTTTGCGGTGGAGACCGAGACGCTGCCGGCCAATGCCAAGGCGACCCACATTTCGCTGTTCGATGGAAGCCTGGCCGGTCTGGAATTGACCGACCGCCCGGCCTTCAGCGTCCAATACCACCCCGAGGCCAGTCCCGGCCCACAGGACAGTGTCTATCTGTTCGAGAAATTCGTGGAGCAGTTGAACTCCTGATGCCCAAGCGTACTGACATCTCCTCGATCCTCATCATCGGCGCCGGCCCGATCGTTATCGGCCAGGCGGCGGAGTTTGATTATTCCGGCACCCAGGCGGCCAAGGCGCTGAAGGAGGAGGGCTACCGGATCATCCTGGTGAACTCCAACCCGGCCACGATCATGACTGATCCCGAGCTGGCCGACGCCACTTATGTCGAGCCGATCACGCCCGAAATGGTCGCCAAGATCATCGAGAAGGAGCGCCCGGACGCGGTGCTGCCGACGATGGGCGGCCAGACCGCGCTCAACACGGCCCTGGCTCTGTTCAAGGACGGCACGCTCGACAAATATGGCGTCAAGATGATCGGCGCCGACGCCGACGCGATCGAGATGGCCGAAGACCGCCAGAAATTCCGCGACGCGATGGACCGGATCGGGCTGGAGAGCCCGCGCTCGGCGATCGCGCACAGCCTGGACGAGGCGATCCAGGCGCTGGAGACGACCGGGCTTCCGGCCGTCATCCGCCCGAGCTTCACGCTCGGCGGCACGGGCGGCGGCATCGCTTACAATCGCGACGAGTTCGTCGCGATCGTGAAGGGCGGCCTCGAAGCCTCGCCGACCACCGAGGTGCTGATCGAGGAGTCGCTGCTCGGCTGGAAGGAATATGAGATGGAGGTTGTCCGCGACCGCGCGGACAATTGCATCATCATCTGCTCGATCGAGAATATCGACCCGATGGGCATCCATACCGGGGATTCGATCACCGTTGCGCCGGCGCTGACGCTGACCGACAAGGAATATCAGATCATGCGCAATGCATCGATCGCGGTGCTCCGGGAAATCGGCGTAGAAACAGGCGGTTCCAACGTTCAGTTCGCAGTCAATCCGAAGGATGGGCGGCTGATCGTGATCGAGATGAACCCGCGCGTGAGCCGTTCCTCGGCGCTCGCGTCCAAGGCGACCGGCTTCCCGATCGCCAAGGTCGCGGCCAAGCTTGCGGTCGGCTACACGCTGGACGAGATTGACAACGACATTACCGGCGCGACGCCGGCCTCGTTCGAGCCGACGATCGATTATATCGTCACCAAGATTCCGCGCTTCGCCTTCGAGAAGTTCAAGGGCTCCGAAGCCCTGCTCTCGACCGCGATGAAATCGGTCGGCGAAGTGATGGCGATCGGCCGCTCGATCCACGAGAGCCTGCAGAAGGCCCTGCGCGGCCTCGAGACCGGCCTGATCGGCCTCGATGGCGTCAAGGCGCTCTACGGCGCCCCGCGCGCCGAGATCGAGGCTGCGCTGGCGACGCCGACGCCGGACCGGCTGCTCGTCGCAGCCCAGGCGCTTCGCGAAGGCTTCACCGTCGCCGAAATCCACGCGATCGCCAAATACGACCCCTGGTTCCTTGAGCGGATCAAGGAGATCGTCGACGCCGAGGAAGGGATCTGCGCCAACGGCCTGCCCAACGACGCAGAGGGCCTGCGCCGCCTGAAGGCGATGGGCTTTTCCGACAAGCGCCTGGCCGAGCTGGCGATGAAATCGGCCAACATCCCGGCCGGCAAGGCGCTTATCGGACGTCATGGCCTCATCCACGACACCGTGCGTGCGCTCGCCGGGGCGACCACCGAGGACGAGGTGCGCAAGCTGCGCCACAAGCTCGGCGTGCGCCCGGTCTTCAAGCGCATCGACACCTGCGCCGCCGAGTTCGAGGCGAAGACGCCCTACATGTACTCGACCTACGAGGCGCCGAGCTTCGGCGAGCCGGAGGACGAAAGCCAGCCGAGCGACCGCAAGAAGGTCGTTATCCTCGGCGGCGGGCCCAACCGCATCGGCCAGGGCATCGAATTCGATTATTGCTGCTGCCACGCTTGCTACGCGCTCGACGAGGCGGGCTACGAGACCATCATGGTCAATTGCAATCCGGAGACGGTCTCGACCGACTATGATACGTCGGACCGGCTCTATTTCGAGCCGCTGACCGCCGAGGACGTGCTCGAGATCCTGCATGTCGAGCAGTCGCGCGGCACGCTTCATGGCGTCATCGTCCAGTTCGGCGGCCAGACGCCGCTCAAGCTGGCCGCGGCGCTCGAGAAGGAAGGGATTCCGATCCTCGGCACGTCGCCCGACGCGATCGACCTCGCCGAGGACCGCGAGCGTTTCGCCGGCCTCGTCAACCGCCTCGGTCTCAAGCAGCCGGCCAATGGCATCGCCCGCAGCCGCGAGGAGGCGATCGCGGTCGCCGAGCGGATCGGCTACCCGGTGCTGACCCGCCCGTCCTACGTGCTTGGTGGACGCGCGATGGAGATCGTCGACGGCCCGGCGCAGCTCGACGACTATATCCACACCGCGGTGCAAGTGTCGGGCGACAGCCCGGTGCTGATCGACCAGTATCTGCGCGACGCGATCGAGGTCGACGTCGACGCCATTTCCGACGGCAAGGACGTCGTCATCGCCGGCGTCATGCAGCATATCGAGGAGGCGGGCGTCCATTCGGGCGACAGCGCCTGCTCGCTGCCGCCCTACAGCCTCGAGCCGGCGATCATCGCCGAGATCGAGCGCCAAGCACGCGAGCTCGCTCTGGCGCTGGGCGTCGTCGGCCTGATGAACGTCCAGTTCGCGGTCAAGGAGGGCGAGGTCTATCTGATCGAGGTCAATCCGCGCGCCAGCCGCACCGTGCCGTTCGTCGCCAAGGCGATCGGCACGCCGATCGCCAAGATCGCCGCACGGGTGATGGCGGGCGAGGCGCTGATGAACTTCCTGCCGATCCACCGCGACATTCCGCACATCGCGGTCAAGGAAGCGGTGTTCCCGTTCGCGCGCTTCCCGGGCGTCGATCCGGTGCTCTCGCCGGAAATGAAGTCGACCGGCGAAGTCATGGGAATCTCTAACGATTTTGCTACGGCCTTCCTGAAATCGCAGCAGGGCGGGGGAGTCCATCTGCCGGACCACGGCACCTTGTTCGTGTCGGTCAAGGACAGCGACAAGACCAGCATCGTCTCGCCGGTGCGCGCTCTGCTCGGCCTCGGCTTCAAGGTGCTCGCCACCGCCGGCACCGCCGATTACCTGATCGGGCAGGGGCTCGACGTCGAGCGGGTCAACAAGGTCGCTCAGGGCCGCCCCCACATCGTCGACAAGATCAAGGACGGCGAGGTCGACCTGATCTTCAACACGACCGAGGGCTGGCAGAGCCACAAGGACTCCGCGTCGATCCGCAAGTCGGCGCTGATGGCGAAGGTGCCCTATTTCACCACGGCCGCGTCCAGCGCCGCTGTGGTGCGGGCGATCGGGGCACTGCGCGAGCACGAGCTTGAAGTTCGCTCCCTTCAGGACTATTATTCCGTCTCCAGAGCGTGATCCAGACAATTTGATCTCGAAGAGGTGGCCTTTTCCAAGTCCGCCGAGAAGAAGTTTTGACGAAAGGCAGTGAAATGGCGACGGTAGACAAGATGCCGATGCTGGCCGAAGGCTATGAGAAGCTGCAGACCGAAGTCCGGCACCTGAAAACTGTCGAGCGTCCGGCGATCATCGACGCAATTGAAGAAGCGCGTGCTCACGGCGACCTTTCGGAAAATGCCGAATATCATGCCGCCAAGGAGCGGCAGGGCCAGGTCGAGGCGCAAATCGCCGACATCGACGATCGGCTGAGCCGGGCGATGGTGATCGATCCGAAGACTTTGTCGGGCGACAAGGTCGTGTTCGGCGCCACCGTCCATCTGCTCGACGAGCATGACAAGCCGATCAAGTATCAGATCGTCGGCCAGACCGAGGCCGACGCCAAGATCGGCCGTATCTCTTATTCGTCTCCGCTCGGCCGCGCGCTGATCGGCCGCAGCGTCGGCGAGGACGTCGAGGTCTCGGCGCCGTCGGGCGACAAATATTATTCGATCGAGAAGGTCGAGTTCATCTAAATTGCGCCCGCCGCAAAGCTGGACCAAGGCGCGCGCGACGCTCGCCATCGCGGTCGCGACCGCGCTGGCCTGGATCGTGCCGATGCTGCTCGGGCGGGAGATGGACGCGGCCGTGTGGGGCGCCTTCATTCCGGCCCGGCTCGATGGCTCGATCAGCGCCGAGGGGCTGGCGCCGGTCTGGCTGACGCCGCTCACCGCGACCCTCGTCCACGGCAATTTCGTCCATCTCGCCTTCAACCTGCTGATGCTGCTCTTCTGCGGCCGCGCGGCGGAGGCGATCCTGGGCGCGCGCGGGATCGTGATCCTCTACGTGGTCTCGGCCTATGTCGCGGCGGCGGCGATGTTGCTGTCGGCGCCGGGCAGCGCGGCGCTGATGATCGGGGCGAGCGGGGCGGTGTCGGGGGTATTCGGCGCCTATGCCCTGCTGTTCAGCCGCAACCGCGTGAATGTGGCGCATCCGGTGCTGGCGCGTTGGCTCAACGTTGCCTGGATGGGCGCGGCCTGGATCGTGCTGCAGCTGATGTTCGGGTTCGTCGCGAGCGGGACCGCGCAGCCGGTTGCGGTCGCCGCCCATATCGGCGGCTTCTTTGCCGGCTTCGCGCTCACCACGCCCTTGCTGCTGCTCCGCTACCGCAAGGCGTAAGGCGGCTTAGCCCTGGCTGACTTCGGCCAGCGACGGCTCGAGCAGGCGGTGGAGGTGCACCACCACATATTTCATCTCGGCATCGTCGACGGTGCGCTGGGCGTTGGCGCGCCAGGCGTCGACCGCGCTCGCATAATCGGGGAACAGGCCGACCAGGTGCACGGAGGGCAGGTCGACGAAGTCCAGGCCTTGCGGATCCTTGACGCGTCCGCCGAATACCAGATGCATTTTGCTCATGTTCGCCTCGATCCTTTGGGGTTGGCGACCGCCTAGCACGATCGCCAACCGAGGCAAGCCGGGAGAGTGGCTTAGCCGCGCCTTTTCATGAAGGCGACGAGCGCGTCGAAGCCGTTGCGCTGAACGTAGGAATCGAAGTCGGCGCGTTGGGCCACGGCCAAGTTCACGCCATTTACGGTGAGATTCGTTACCTTGTAACCATCGCCGCTCTTGGTGACTGTCCAGACGGCGTTGGCCGGGCGGGCGCCGGGCTTGGTAACCTGCGTCAGCACCGCCGAACTATTGCCCTGATTCTGGACCCGGACGACCTTGATGCTGGCATTGGCATAATCGTAGAGACGGTCGGCATAGGTGCCGACGATGAAGCTCGGGAAAGCGGACTTGTAGGCCTGGTACTGGGCCGGCTTCAAAGTCGGACGCCAGCGCTGGATCAGCCGGTCGCCGATCGTCTCGACGGCAAAATGCTGCGACAGGAGCGAGCGGAACTGGCCGCGCGCCGAGGCGCGGTTGCCCTTCAGGACGCCGAAGCCGGTCTGGGCGAGGCTCTGCACGAAACGGCCCGGATCGCTGTTGTCGACCGCGGCCTGGGCCGGGGCGGTAAGGGCGACGGCCGCGAGCACGAAGGCGGCGCCGGACTTGGTGATCAATCGCATCAATAGATTCTCCTTGGACCCCCAAAGACGCACGGGCGCGCGCCCAAGTTCCGGATTCCCTTGGGGAAGTCCAGTCCCTGGGCGCGCGGTGCGAAGGCTTATTGGGGCTGCGATCCGCCTTTCAGCGTCTGCGCTGCGGCGCCGGCCGAGGTGCGTACGGCCTCGCCGGCATTGCTGGCGAGTTCGTTGAGCTTCTGCTTGGCGGCGTCCTTGCTGAGACCGAGCTCGTCGAGCTTTTCGGTGCCCGCCTCGCGAGCGGCCTTCGCTGCTTCGCGCGCAGTGTCGGTGACGCGGCGGCCGTAATCGCCGAGCAATTCCTGCTCGCGGCGGCTGCGCGGCAGCACGGCGGCGAGCAGGGCGCCGATCGCGAGCCCGCCGACCAGCGCGCCGACCGGGTTGGAATCGATGCCGTCGGCAGTCTTGCGGGTGGCGCGCGAAGCGTTCTCGCGGGCCGTGCTGTAGGCGGTGGCGGTGCGCTCGCGGGCAGCGCCATAGGCGTCACCGGCGCGCGAGCGGGCGGTCGTCGCCGTCTCGCGGACGCGGCTTGCGGCAGCCGAGAGGCGGCCTCCTTCGTTGGTGCCCGCGTTGTCGCCGCGTGTGTTTTCGGTCGTCGTCGTCATGCGCTCACTCCTTCATATTGGGACCTCTTCACCCGCGGAGCGGTGAGGTCATAGTCTGGATCATGGTCGAGATTGGCGTGGATCGTGCCGGGCGGCTCGTCGCCGCGGCCGGCGAACAGGCCCGAGGCGAAGCGCCACAATGGCTCGCGTGCCAGGAACAGGACGATGCCGGCAACGACGCCGGACACGGTGCCGGGGCGTTCCTTCACCGCCGTCATGGCGTCATCGGCAATCGCGCCGCTTTTCTCGCGGACGCCGTCCCAGGCGTTATGGGCGAGGGTGCCGGGCTTCAGACGGTACTGCAGCGCGCCGAGCGTCGACTGCACCCGCTGCCGGGCCTGGACGACTTCGCGCTGAGCGCGTTCGAGCCTCACGCTGTCCTGCTTCATGGCCGGTTCTCCCCGGCCGCGAGCGCGGCCTTTTCCTCGGGCGTTCCGCTCAGTGCCGCCATGCGCGCGGCGCCGAAGCGGACCAGCAGGAAGGCGATGAGCCCGGACACTGCGAGCACGATCAGCCCGCCCAGAACCGGGCCGACGAGGGGCGCGAGCCCCATCACCAGCCCGACCATGAAGGCGATCAGCCCCGACAGAGCGAGCACCGCGCCCGCCACCAACGCCGCCACGCCGGCCTTGGCCTGGGCAGCGCGGTGGCGTGCTATCTCCTTGTAGAGATTGACCTCCGCGCTGACATACGCCTTGCCGTCGCCGACGAGCTGATGGAACAGGTCGCCGATCGAACTCTCCGTCTGCGGGGTTTCCACCCTCGCGTCCAACGTCAGGCTCCCGTGGCCGGGCCGCCGGCCGAGCTGGCGCCGGACGTGCCGCCGCTGTCCGCGCCGAGGCTCGGATCGGGCGTGAAGCTCACGTCGCGATCGCCTTCCTGCTCCGGCATGCCGGCCTTGACGAGGCGCACCAGCGCGAAGCCGACGGCGGCCGCCACGCCGATCGCCACGGCCGGGCTCTTGCGGACGAGGTTGCGGGCGTCGTCATAGAGCTCGTCGACCTGCTTGTTGCGGAGCGTGTCGGCATAGCCCGAAACCGCGTCCGCGGCCTGGCGGGCATAGCGGCCATATTGTTCGCCCAGACGCTCGTCGATCGAATCGGCGGCTTCGTTCACCACGCGCGAGAAGTCTGCGAGCGCGGTGGTGGCGCGCTGCTTGCCGTCTTCGGCATATTCGCGGGCCTTGGAGCCGGCCTGGTCGCGCAGGGAGTTGGCGCTGTCGCGCAGCTGCTGCTTGACCGGGGCGGTCGAGGACCCAGCCGCGGTGCCGCCGGTATCGTCGGCACCGGCGCTGCCCACGAAGCCGCCGCCCGATCCCGGCTCCGCGCCGCTGTCGCTGGTGGTGGCCATGGCGCCGTTGATGATGTGGTCGGTGCCTTCAGGCAGCTCGGAATTGCGAGGGGGCATGGACTGTTTCCTCCAGGGTTTTGATGACTAATCCTCTTGCGACTCGAAACACTTGCGGTCGAACTTCCGTTCCGTGGCCGGAAAGGAAAGTTGCTTCGCCGGAAGCTCGCCACTAAGCCGCGCGTATCGCCGATCCTAGCTCATAACGAGGCCGTAACAAATGACCGCGATTCTCGACGTCCACGCCCGCCAGATTCTCGACAGCCGGGGCAACCCGACCGTGGAAGTGGAGGTGCTTCTCGAGGACGGTAGCATGGGCCGCGCCGCGGTGCCCTCCGGCGCATCGACCGGTGCCCATGAGGCGGTGGAAAAACGCGACGGGGACAAAAGCCGCTATCTCGGCAAGGGCGTGATGCAGGCGGTCGAGGCCGTGCGCGGCGAGATCGCCGACGCGATCACCGGCCTCGATGCCGAGGACCAGCCCGAGATCGACGCCCTGCTGATCGAGCTCGACGGCACCGACAACAAGGCGCGGCTCGGCGCCAACGCCATCCTCGGCGTCAGCCTGGCCATCGCGCGCGCCGCGGCCGATGCCCGCGCGCTTCCGCTCTACCGCTATGTCGGCGGGGTTTCGGCGCAGGTGCTGCCGGTGCCGATGATGAACATCATCAATGGCGGCGAGCATGCCGACAATCCGATCGATTTCCAGGAATTCATGGTGATGCCGGTCGGCGCAGACAGCCTCGAGGAAGCGGTGCGCTGCGGCGCCGAGATCTTCCATACGCTGAAGAAGCGGCTTTCCGACGCCGGTCTTTCCACCGCGGTGGGCGACGAGGGCGGCTTCGCCCCGGCGCTCGCCTCGACCACCGATGCGCTCGACTTCATTATGAAGTCGGTCGAGCAGGCCGGCTACACGCCCGGTGACGACGTCGTACTCGCGCTCGATTGCGCCGCCACCGAATTCTACAAGGATGGCGCCTACCGCATGGTCGGGGAGGGCAAGACGCTCTCGTCGGGCGAGATGGCCGAATATCTGGCCGATCTCACCCGCCGCTACCCGATCCTGTCGATCGAGGACGGCATGTCCGAGGACGATTTCGAAGGCTGGAAGATCCTGACCGACCTGGTCGGCGACAAGGTCCAGCTGGTCGGCGACGACCTGTTCGTCACCAACCCGCGCCGCCTGGAAATGGGCATCGCGCAGGGGCTGGCCAACTCGCTCTTGGTCAAGGTCAACCAGATCGGCACTTTGTCGGAGACGCTCGAAGCGGTGTCGATGGCGCAGCGCGCCGGTTACACGGCGGTGATGTCGCACCGCTCGGGCGAGACCGAGGACACGACCATCGCCGACCTCGCCGTCGCCACCAATTGCGGGCAAATCAAGACCGGCTCGCTGGCGCGCTCGGACCGGCTCGCCAAATACAACCAGCTGATCCGCATCGAGGAAGAGCTCGGCTCGGCCGCGAAATATGCCGGGCGATCCATCTTCGCTTCGAAAAGGGCTTGATTCCCAAGCGATAAACTGATTCTGGTTAATCCATGAAGGCGGGCACACTCCGGACTGTGGCGATGATCAAGCGGGCGGCGCTTCCGGCGCTGGCCGTGCTCATCATCGCCAACTTCCTCGGCTATGCGATCGTGGGGTCGAACGGCATCCTGTCGTGGGGCGATTATCGCCGCCTCAAGGTGGAGCGCGCGGTCGAACTGGCCCAGCTCGAGGAGCATAAGGCCAAGCTCGCCCATCGCGCCGACCTGCTTGATCCGCGCAAGGCCGATCCCGATCTGGCCGACGAGATGGTGCGCAGCCAGCTCGGCCTCGTCCGCCCCGACGAAGTCGTCATCCCGATCACCGAGTAAGCGCCGTCATCCCTGCCAAGTCCGTGCCTCGCGGCTGCGGCTAGCCGCTGTTGCACCGCCCGCACTTTGCAGCCATAGGGTCCGGCGACTAACCAGAAACGGACCTAGGGAAGGGCCTGAATCGTGGCCAAGCCATCCTCTTCGAAACGTGCAGACGCTACGGCCGCCGCGCCGGCGATCCCCAACCGGGAGCGCCCGCCCGAGCCGCAGCGGCACAAGGCCGACAAGGCCGAGATGCTCGAATTCTATCGCCAGATGCTGCTCATCCGCCGCTTCGAGGAGCGCGCGGGCCAGCTTTACGGCCTCGGCCTGATCGGCGGCTTCTGCCACCTCTATATCGGCCAGGAAGCGGTCGCGGTCGGCCTCCAGTCGGCGCTCGAGATCGGCAAGGACTCGGTCATCACCGGCTATCGCGACCATGGCCACATGCTCGCCTACGGCATCGATCCCAACGTCATCATGGCCGAGCTCACCGGCCGCCAGGCCGGCATCTCGAAGGGCAAGGGCGGCTCGATGCACATGTTCTCCGTGGAGCATAAGTTCTACGGCGGCCACGGCATCGTCGGCGCCCAGGTCAGCCTCGGCACCGGCCTCGCCTTCAAGCACAAGTACAGCAACGACGGTGGCGTCTGCCTCGCTTATTTCGGCGACGGCGCGGCCAACCAGGGCCAGGTGTACGAGAGCTTCAACATGGCCCAGCTCTGGAACCTCCCGATCATCTTCGTGATCGAGAACAACCAATATGCGATGGGCACGAGCGTGAACCGTGCTTCGTCCGAGGACCAGTTCTACAAGCGCGGCGAGAGCTTCCGCATCCCGGGCCTGCAGGTCGACGGCATGGACGTGCTCGCGGTGCGCGGCGCCGCCACCACGGCGCTCGAATGGGTGCGCGGTGGCAAGGGCCCGATCCTGCTCGAGTTCAAGACCTATCGTTATCGCGGCCACTCGATGTCCGACCCGGCCAAATACCGTTCGCGCGAGGAAGTGCAGTCGGTGCGCGACAAGTCCGACCCGATCGAGGCGGCGAAGCGCGAACTAGAAGCGCTGGGCGTCAGCGAGGACGAACTGAAGACGATCGACAAGAATATCCGCCAGATCGTCGCCGAGTCCGCCGATTTCGCCGAGCAGTCGCCCGAGCCGGCGGCTGACGAACTTTACACCGACGTGCTGGTCGAGACCTACTGATGCCGATCGAACTGAAGATGCCCGCGCTTTCCCCGACCATGGAGGAAGGCACGCTTGCCAAGTGGCTGGTGAAGGAAGGCGACGAGGTCGTCTCCGGCACCATCCTGGCCGAGATCGAGACCGACAAGGCGACGATGGAGTTCGAGGCCGTCGACGAGGGCACGATCGCCCGGATCGTCGTTCCGGAAGGCACCGACGAGGTGAAGGTCGGCACCGTGATCGCGATCATGGCCACCGAGGGCGAGAATGCCGCCGACGTCGGCGTTGCCGCCCCGGCCGAGGCGCCCGCTGCGCCGGTGGCCCAGGCGGAGGAAGCCTCCGAGCAGCAGGCCCATGTCGCCGTCGCGGCAAAGCCCGAGAAGGCGCCGGCCAGCCTGCGCGTCGATCCGGAGATGCCGGCGGGAACCGAAATGGTCCGCACCACGGTCCGCGAAGCGCTGCGCGACGCGATGGCCGAGGAAATGCGCGCCGACGAGCGCGTGTTCGTGATGGGCGAGGAAGTCGCCGAATATCAGGGCGCCTACAAGGTCACCCAGGGCCTGCTCGACGAGTTCGGCGCAGGCCGCGTGATCGACACGCCGATCACCGAATATGGCTTTGCCGGCGTTGGCACCGGCGCGGCGATGGGCGGCCTGCGCCCGATCATCGAGTTCATGACGTTCAACTTCGCCATGCAGGCGATCGACCACATCATCAATTCGGCCGCCAAGACCAACTATATGTCCGGCGGCCAGATGCGCTGTCCGATGGTGTTCCGCGGCCCGAACGGTGCCGCCTCGCGCGTCGGCGCGCAGCACAGCCAGAATTACGCCCCCTGGTACGCCAACGTCCCCGGCCTGGTCGTCATCGCGCCCTATAGCGCGGCCGACGCCAAGGGCCTGCTGAAAGCTGCCATCCGGTCTGAAGATCCGGTCGTATTCCTCGAGAACGAATTGCTTTACGGCCAGAGCTTCGAGGTTCCCAAGCTCGACGATTATGTCCTGCCGATCGGCAAGGCGCGGGTCGCTCGCGAGGGCAAGGACGTCACCCTGGTAAGCTATTCGATCGGCGTCGGCGTTGCGCTCGACGCGGCCGAGGAGCTCGCCGCCGAAGGCATCGAGGCCGAGGTCATCGACCTGCGCACCCTGCGCCCGCTCGACACGCGCACGGTGCTCGACAGCGTCGCCAAGACCAATCGCCTGGTCTGCGTCGAAGAAGGCTGGCCGGTCTGCTCGATCTCGTCCGAGATCATGGCCGTGGTGATGGAGCAGGGCTTCGACGATCTCGACGCCCCGGTGCTGCGCGTCACCAACGAGGACGTGCCGCTGCCCTGCGCCGCCAATCTCGAGAAGCTCGCGCTGATCAAGGTCGAAGACGTCGTCGCGGCGGCGAAGAAGGTCACCTATCGCTGAGAAACAATGGCGTGACGCCATGACGCCGCTCGATCCCGACCGCACGCTCGCTCTGGCCTATGTGCCGGCCGGGCGGCGGGCCGCGGTCGAGGCCTTGTGGCGGCTCGATGCCGCTTTGGGCGCCGCGATCGCTACCGGGCGCGAGCCGCTCATCAGCCAGATCAAGCTCGCCTGGTGGCGCGAGGCGCTCGCCAAGCTCGACCGCGAGCGCGCGCCAGCCGAGCCGGTGCTGCAGGCGCTCGCCGCTCATGTCCTGCCCGCCGGAGTGACGGGTGCCGCGCTCTCCGAGATGGAGCAGGGCTGGGCGGCCTTGCTCAATGAGCATGCGCTCGAAAGCGACGATTTCGACCTTTATGCGGCGCGGGGACGGTTGCTGTTTCGGCACAGCGCCACCTTGCTCGGCGGCCGCAGCGACGCCGCGCTGGAGCGGAGCGGGGAGGCGTGGGCGCTCGTCGACCTCGCCCGCCACAGCGGCGAACCCGATGCAAGCGCGGCGCTCGCGGCAGCGCGCGAGCGTGGAGCGGCGGCGCGCTGGCCGTCGGCCCTGCGCCCGCTCGGCATGCTCGCCGCGCTCGCCTGGCGCGATGCCGCCGGCTCGGTGGGCGACCTCGAGCCGCAGGGCGCGCCGCGACGGATGCTGCGCATGCTGGGCCATCGCCTCACCGGCAAATGATCCGATCAGGAGGCTTTTCGAACCCTCCCAAACTTTTCTTGTAGGTTTCGCCTCTCGCGACAAGGGAGGAGGCGATGCCCCGTTTGCTGGCCGGAGGGGCGGCCACTTTGCTGCTGGTTGCGGCAGGCTTCTTCCTCTGGAAAAGCCAGGCCGACGCGGAGAGCGTGATCCCGCCGGCGCCTGCGCCCGCGGCCGCGCCGCTGGTGACGCCGCTCCAGCCGTCGCGCCCGGAGCCGCCGGCCGCGACCGAGAAGAGCCGCGAGGAGAAACGCTTCGCCCGCGCCGACAAGGACGAGGACGGCCGCATCACCCGCGCGGAATTGCTCGAGCCGCGCCGCAAGGCCTTCGCCAGGCTCGACGCCGACGGCAGCGGCAGCCTGAGCTTCGAGGAATGGTCGGTGAAGACGGCGGAGAAATTCGCCAAGGCCGACGGCGACCGCAACGGCGCGCTGAGCGCAGCCGAGTATGCGGCGACCAGGCCCAAGCCGGCGCGGAAGAAATGCGCCTGCTGAGCGTCGGTCGCGTCCGTCCCCGATTGCCAGCGCGACGCGACCTTGGCAGGTTCCGCACATGACCAGCAACGCCGGACTGCGCTTCACCCGTCGCACACTCCTCGCTGCCGGCGCCGCCGCGCTGGCGGCACCGGCCCGCGGCAAGGTCGGGCCGATGCATCCCGGAATCCGGCTTCGACCGGACCGGGAGGAGATGGTCGAGGTGTCGGGCGGACGCGTCTATGTGCGGATAAACGGCGACCTCGCCGGTCCGCGGCCGCCGATCGTGCTGCTGCACGGCGGCCCGGGCAGCTCGCACTGGTATTTCCTCAACGCGACCGCCCTTGCCGACGAGCGCGCCGTCATCCTCTACGACCAGCTCGACAGCGGCCGTTCGGATCATCCGGCCGATCCGGCCAATTGGACGGTGCCGCGCTTCGTGGCGGAGCTCGACGCGATCCGCGCGGCGCTCGACGTGCCGCGCTGGCATGTGCTGGGCGCGAGCTGGGGCGGCACGGTGGCGCTGGAATATGCGGCGCGGCAGCCCAAGGAACTGGCCAGTGCGGTGCTCCAGTCGCTTCTCGTCTCGACCGATATCTGGCTGCGCGATGCGCGCGTGCTGAAGGACCGGATGCCGCCGGCGACGCGCGATTTGCTCTATGCCTGCGACAGCGAAGGAAAGGCTTCGGCAGAGGCGTGCGCGGCGGCGACTGACGCTTTCTATGCGCGCCACGTCCACCTGACCGAGCCGCCGCCCGCGATCGCGGCTTACAAGGAGGCGCTGCCGCGCAGCTTCAGCGAGGACGTCTACCGCCACATGTGGGGCCGCGCCGAATTCACCGCGAGCGGCACGCTCAAGGATTATGACGGGCGGCACCTGCTCGAGCGCCTTGATGGACGCCGCACCCTTTTCGTGGCCGGCGAGCATGACGAGGCGCTGCCGGCGACGGTGGCCGGGTTCGCCCGCCAGGTCCCGGGCGCGACGTTCCGCGAAGTTCCGGCGGCCGCCCACCTCGCGATGGGCGACAATCCGGAAGCCTATCTCGCCATATTGCGTCCCTGGCTCGCCAGCCGGGACGCTGGCTGAGCGAGGATCAGCCGGATCAGGCGCTCAGGCCGGCCTGCCATGCGCTCAGCGCCTCGCGGGCGCGGGCGGTGTAGAGGCCCTTGCGCTCCTTCTTCTTGGTCTTGCCCTCGATCGGCGGGAACAGTCCGAAATTGACGTTCATCGGCTGATAGGTCTGCGCCTCGGCGCCGCCGGTGATGTGGCCGAGAAGCGCGCCCAAAGCGGTCGTCGTCGGCGGCGCCGGAATCTCCACGCCGCTGACTTCGGCCGCGGCGAAGCGCCCCGCGATCAGGCCCATGGCCGAGGATTCGACATAGCCCTCGCAGCCGGTGATCTGGCCGGCGAAGCGGATGTGCGGCGCCTTCTTGAGGCGCAATTTGCCGTCGAGCAATTCGGGCGAATTGATGAACGTGTTGCGGTGAAGGCCGCCCAGCCGCGCGAACTCGGCATTCTCGAGCCCCGGGATGGTGCGGAACAGGCGGACCTGGTCGGCATATTTCAACTTGGTCTGGAAGCCGACCATGTTCCAGAGCGTGCCGAGCGCATTGTCCTGGCGGAGCTGGACGACCGCATGGGGCCAGCGCCCGGTCTTGGGATCGTCGAGCCCGACCGGCTTCATCGGTCCGAAGCGCAACGTGTCGAGGCCGCGCTCGGCCATGACCTCGATCGGCATGCAGCCCTCGAAATAGGGCGTGTCCTTCTCCCAGTCGCGGAACTCGGTCTTCTCGCCGTCGAGCAGGCCCTGATGGAAGGCGAGATACTGCTCCTTCGTCATCGGGCAGTTGATATAGTCCTTGCCGTCGCCTTCGGGGCCGACCTTGTCCCAGCGCGACGCCATCCAGCAAATGTCCATGTCGATCGAATCGCGGTGCACGATCGGGGCGATCGCGTCGAAGAAGGCGAGGTGGTCGCTACCGGTCGCGGCGCCGATCGATTCCGCGAGCCGTGCCGCGGTCAGCGGGCCGGTCGCGACGATCACCGGCACCGACGGATCCTCAGGCAGGATGTCGATCCGCTCGCGCACGATCTCGACATTGGGGTGGGCGGCCAACGTCTCGGTGACCTCGGCCGAGAAGCCGTCGCGGTCGACGGCGAGCGCTGAGCCCGCCGGGACCTTGTGGCGGTCGGCCGCGGCCATGATCAGCGAGCCCAGGGCGCGCATCTCGGCGTGGAGCAGGCCGACCGCATTGTTCTCGGCATCGTCGCTCCGGAAGCTGTTCGAGCAGACGAGCTCGGCGAGGCCGTCGGTCTGGTGGGCGGGGGTCATCTCGCCCGATCCGCGCATCTCGCTGATCTTCACCTTTACGCCCGCCTGGGCGAGCTGCCACGCGGCTTCGGACCCGGCGAGCCCGCCGCCGATGATATGCACCTGTTCCTTCATGGCCCGTCCGATAGGCGCTTGCGCCGCGCGAGGAAAGCCTGCGCGGACCCGGTTCGCCCTGAGCCTGTCGAAGGGCTTTCCTGCCATTCCGCTCGTCTGAGCTCGGAGAATGGCAGGGCTTCGACAGGCTCAGCCTGAACGGTTCAGACGTAGGGAGTGTCGGCTCTGCCGATTACTCCTCGCCGCCCTCGATCACCGCGTCGCTGGCCTGCAGGGTCTGGTCGGCGACGTCGACGATGGCCTCGGCTTCGTCCTCGCTCTCCTCGATCCGCGCGGCCGAGACGACATGCTCGTTGTCGGCGACGCGGAAGAGGATCACGCCCTGGGTGTTGCGCCCGGTCACGCGGACCGAGCCGACCGTGGT
The DNA here is from genome assembly GCF_035594035.1 of Sphingomonas sp. LY54. Taxonomy (NCBI): domain Bacteria; kingdom Pseudomonadati; phylum Pseudomonadota; class Alphaproteobacteria; order Sphingomonadales; family Sphingomonadaceae; genus Sphingomonas; species Sphingosinicella wutangchuni. The sequence continues at coordinate 318,198 of NZ_CP141588.1, read as the reverse complement.
GCGGATGAGCTTGGCCTGATCGGTGACCAGCATCAATTGCTCGCCGCTGCTGGCCGGGAAGCTCGCGACGACCGGGCCGTTGCGGTCCGAGCTGACGATGTTGGTGATGCCCTGGCCGCCGCGGTTGGTGCGGCGATATTCGTAGGCCGAGGTGCGCTTGCCGTAGCCGTTGGCGGTGACGGTGAGGACGAACTGCTCGGCCGCCTCGAATTCGGCCATGCGCTCGGGCGAGAGGGTGACTTCGCGGTCGCCTTCCTTCCATGGCGCGGCCTTCAGATAATCCTCGCGCTCCTGCGGTGTGGCGTCGAAGCCGCGCAGCACCGACATCGAGATGACCTCGTCGCCCTCGGCGAGGCGGGCGCCGCGCACGCCGGTCGAATCGCGGCTCTGGAATTCGCGCACGTCGGTGGCGGCGAAGCGGATCGCCTTGCCCTGCTTAGTGGCGAGGAGAACGTCGTCATCCTCGGTGAGCAGCGACACGCCGATCAGGCGGTCCTCGGACCCTTCCTCGAAGCGCATCGCGATCTTGCCGCTGGTGCGGATGTTCGCGAAGGCGTCCATCGAGTTGCGCCGGACCGATCCCCTCGCCGTGGCGAACATGACGTGGAGCGCGCTCCATTCATCCTCGTCCTCGGGCAGCGGCAGCACGGTGGAGATGGTCTCGCCCGGCGCCAACGGCAGCAGGTTGATCATCGGCCGGCCGCGCGTGGCGGGCCCGCCCTCGGGCAGGCGCCACACCTTCATGCGGTAGACCTTGCCCTCGGTGGAGAAGAACAGGACCGGCGTGTGGGTCGAGGTGACGAACAGGTGCGTGACCGCATCCGCGTCCTTGGTCGCCATGCCGGCGCGGCCCTTGCCGCCCTTGTTCTGGGCGCGGAAGGTGTCGAGCGGCGTGCGCTTGATATAGCCTTCCATGGTCACGGTGACGACCATGTCCTCGCGCTCGATCAGATCCTCGTCGTCGATGCCGTCGGCGGCAGGGGCGATCTCGGTGACCCGCGGCGTCGCATAGGCCGCTTCGATCTCGTCAAATTCCGCGACCATCACCTCGTAGAGGCGGGCGCGGTTGCCGAGGATCTCGAGCAGTTCGCCGATCGAGGTGGCCAGTTCCTTCAATTCGCCGCCGATCTCGTCGCGGCCGAGCGCGGTGAGGCGGTGCAGGCGGAGATCGAGGATCGCACGGACCTGGACATCGCTGAGGCGATAGGTGGAGGCGTCGCCGACGCTCTCGATCGCCTCGACGAGAGCGATGTACGGCGCGATCTCCTCGATCGGCCAGTCGCGGGTGAGCAAGGCGGCGCGCGCTTCGGCGGGGGAGGCGGCGCCGCGGATGATGCGCACCACCTCGTCGAGGTTGGTGACGGCGATGACGAGGCCGAGCAGGATATGGGCCCGGTCGCGCGCCTTGTTCAGTTCGAACTTGGCGCGGCGCGTGATCACTTCCTCGCGGAACTTGACGAACGCCTCGATGATGTCGCGCAGGTTGAGCGTCTCGGGGCGGCCGCCGCGGATCGCGAGCATGTTGGCCGGGAAGCTGGTCTGGGCCGGGGTGTGGCGCCAGAGCTGGTTGAGGACGACGTCGGCCGTGGCGTCGCGCTTCAGCTCGATGACGACGCGGACGCCCTCGCGGCTCGATTCATCCCGAATGTCGGAGACGCCCTCGATGCGCTTGTCCTTGGCGGCCTCGGCGATCTTCTCGACCAAGCCGTTCTTGCCGACCTGGTAGGGGATGGCGGTGAGCACGATCTGCTGGCGGTCGCCGCGCTTGGTCTCGATGATGTGGCGCGAGCGCATCATGATCGAGCCGCGGCCGTTGTGATAGGCGCTGCGGGCGCCGGCCTGGCCGAGGATCAGGGGACCGGTCGGGAAGTCCGGACCGGGGACGATCTCGATCAGCTCGTCGATCGTGATGCCGGGATTGGCGATATAGGCCTTACAGGCCTTGAGCACTTCGCCGAGATTGTGCGGCGGGATGTTGGTCGCCATGCCGACCGCGATGCCGCCGGCGCCGTTGACGAGGATGTTCGGGAAGCGCGCGGGCAGGACCTGCGGCTCGCTCTCCGACGCGTCGTAATTGGGCTGGAAGTCGACCGTGTCCTTGTCGATGTCGTCGAGCAGGGCATTGGCGACGCGGGCGAGGCGCGCCTCGGTATAGCGCATCGCCGCCGGCGGATCGGGATCCATCGACCCGAAATTGCCCTGGCCGTCGATCAGCGGAACCCGCATCGACCAGTCCTGGGTCATGCGCGCCAGCGCGTCGTAGATCGAACTGTCGCCGTGCGGGTGATATTTACCCATCACCTCGCCGACCAGGCGGGCCGACTTGCGATAGGGACGCCCGGCGACGAAGCCGGCTTCCTGGGCCGCGTAGAGGATGCGCCGGTGGACCGGTTTCAGGCCGTCGCGCACGTCGGGCAGGGCGCGGCTGACGATCACCGACATCGCGTAATCGAGGTAGGAGGTCTTCATCTCCTCGACGATGCTGATCGGGGTGATGTCGCTGTTTTCGGTGGTCGGCGGTACGCTGGCCAAAGGGAATTCCTGAGCTGTGGGTACTGGTGCGCGGGGCACGCGGATCTGGAAGGTCGGTCTCTAGCCGATGGTGCCGGAGAGCGCCACCCCTCGCGCACGTACGCGTATGTACGCGCGCGAGGGGTCCTTGGGTGGCCCAGGCGCTGCGTGGTTCAGGCGCGGGTGAAGCGCCAGCGCGTCTCGTCGCTGTTGGCAGGGTCGAAGGCATAGCCGTCGCTGTCGAAGCCTTTGACGCCCTCGGCCTGGTCGATGCGATGCTCGCAAATGTAGCGCGCCATCATGCCGCGGGCGCGCTTGGCGGCAAACGTGTTGAAGCGCAGCCCGGACGGCCCTTCCTCGCGGAAGTCGATCTCGATCACGCGGGCCTCGGCGGGCAGGTGATCGGCGACGGCGCCCCAATATTCCTTGCTGGCGACGTTGATGATGGTGGCTTCGCCCGATTCCGCGAGGTCATCGGCCAGGCGGGCGGCAATGCGCGTGTCCCAATAAGCGTAGAGATTGACTTTGCGCGGCGCCCAGCGCGTGCCCATTTCGAGCCGGTAGGGGCGGATCGCGTCGAGTGGGCGCAGCAGCCCGTAGAGGCCGGAGAGGATGCGGAGATGATCCTGGGCGTAGAGCACGGCCTCCTCGTCGAGGCTGCGGACCTCGAAGCCGGTATAGACGTCGCCGGCAAAGGCATAGATGGCCGGGCGGGCGGGCTGGTCGGGGAAGGTGCGGAAGCGCTCGACGTTGAGTTTGGCCAGCGTGTCGGAAATGCGCATCAAAGCGGCGAGCTTCTTGCCCGACAATTTCGCGGCGGCCGCGGCGAGGGCGGCCGCATCCTCGGCAAAAACCGGCTCGGTCGGGGTCAGCGCGGGGAGGGGACGCGCGTAATCGAGCGTCTTGGCGGGCGATATCACTGCAAGCATGGCAAAGCGGGTAGCCAGCGGTGCGCTGCGCGTCAAATGCGCGCTCCTGCGACGAAATTAGCGTACGAAAAGAGCGTCTTGCCGGTTCAAGCGCCGTTCACCGCAGAGAATCTAGAAAGCGCGGGGAATTGGGCGTAGAAACCCCGACGTCCTTTCATCCCCCGGCCGTCAGGAGAGGCGGTCAACAGGAGGCAGCTTTTATGAATTCCGTTTCGAAGATCGCGTTCGGCGTAGCGCTGGCACTTGGCGGCGCCTCGGTGGTCGCGACCTCCCCGGCTCTCGCCCAGAAGAAGAAGCAGGAAGAGCAGAAGGCCGGCCCGAAGCTGAGCAAGGAAGAGCGCGCCGCCCTCATACCGCTCCAGACCGCCGTCACCGCCCAGGATTGGGCCGCCGCCCAGGCCGCTCTGCCGGCCGCGCAGGCCGCCGCACAGGGCACCGACGCCCGCTACCTCACCGCGGCGATGCAGCTCCGCATCGGTCTCGGCACCAACAATACGGCGCTCCAGGCGCAGGCGATCGACGGCATGATCGCCAGCGGCGGCGCGCCCCAGGAATCGCTCGCCCAGCTCTACAAGAATCAGGGCGCGCTCGCGTCCAGCGCGCGCGATCTCAAGAAGGCCGAGGCCGCCTACACCAAGTGGGTGGAATATGCGCCCAACGACGCCGACGCCATCGTGCTTCTCGCCGAAGCGAAGAACAGCGCCAACAAGGTCAACGAGGCTGTGCCGCTCTTCGAGCGCGCTATCCAGCTGAAGAAGGCCAGCGGCGCGGTGCCGGAGAGCTGGTACAAGCGCGCGCTGAAGCTCGCTTATGACGGCAAGCAGCCGGCGCAGGCGGTCAAGTTCACGCGCGACCTGCTCGCCGCTTACCCGAACGCGACCAACTGGCGCGACGCCCTGCTCATCTATCGCGACGTCTCGAAGCTCGATCCGGTCACCTCGACCGACACGCTGCGCCTGATGCGTGCCGCCAAGGCGCTCAACGGCGAGCGCGACTTCTTCGAGCTGGCCGATGCCGCCAACGATCGCGGCCTGCCGGGCGAGGCCAAGGCCGTGCTCGACGAGGGCGTCGCGTCGCGCATGGTCGATCCGAATAAGGCTGCGTTCAAGGACCTGCTCTCGGTCGTGAACCGCCGCGTTGCCGAGGACCGCGCGTCGCTCGGCGGCGTCGAGAAGGCCGCGCTCGCCGCGCCGACCGGCGCCAAGGCGCTGACCGCCGGCGACGTCTATTACGGCTATGGCGACTATGCGAAGGCCGCCAGCCTCTACAAGGCGGCTCTGAGCAAGGGTTCGGTCGACGCCAACATTGCCAACACCCGCCTCGGCATGGCGCTGGCACTGGCCGGCAACCGCCCCGAAGCGGAGACCGCGTTCAAGGCCGTCACCGGCCCGCGCGCCGAGCTCGCCCAGTTCTGGCTGCTCTGGCTCGCCCAGCGCGGCTAAGCCCGACCGGGTTCGAAAGGGGCGTCGGAGCGATCCGGCGCCCCTTTTTCGTGCCGCGGTGAGGGGCGGGCGCAAGTCCGTCCCATATTGCAACGCGGCTCAACAAGCCGCTTCCGCCCCGCCGCGCGGCGCGTTACCACCGTCGTCAGGCGACCCGGAGGCCGGCCCGCCGCGATGCTGGGGAATGAGCGTGCGCTTCGACGACAGACTCGCGACGGTGATGGCGCTGCCCGCGGCGACGCCGGGCGCGCGCGTCGCGAAATGGCGCCAGCTCGTCGATCTGCTCGCCCAGCGCCGCCGCAGCGAGCCCGGCCCCGACATCGACGCCGCCTTCGCCTTCCTGCGCGAGGTGCGCCCGGAGGTTCCGCTCGCCTTGCGCCGCGACATCGGCGATTCGCTCGCCGGGCGGCTGATCGCGCCCGACCTGCTCGGCTTCTTCGCCGAGGATCATCCTTCGGTGATGGCGCCGCTGGTCGGCGGCGCCCGGCTCACGCGCGACGAGTGGCTGGCCCTGCTTCCGTGCCTGGCGCCGACGGCGCGCTCGCTGCTGCGCCACCGCCGCGATCTGCATCCCGACGTGGTCCGCGCGCTCGACAGTTTCGGCGCCAGCGATTTCGTACTGCCCGGCACGGTGGCCGAAGCGGCCGACGCCGAGCCGAGCACGTTCAGCCCGACCGGTGAGGCGGGCGAGGCCCAGATCCGAGACCTCGTCGCCCGCATCGAGGCCTTCCGCAAGCAGCGCGGCGCCGTCGGTCCGCGTCCCAAGCCTGCGGCGGACGGATCCTTGGTGGCCATGTTCCGCTGGGAAACCGGCGCGGACGGCGTGATCTTGTGGGTCGAGGACGCGCCGCGCGGCGCCTTGGTCGGCCAGACGATCGCCGCCATCGCCGAGCCGGGCCAGCCGGGCGTCGACGGCCAGGCCGCCGGAGCCTTCGAGAAACGGGCGCCGTTCCGCGACGCGCGTTTCGCCGTCGCGGGCGCGGGGCCGGCCGCGGGCGACTGGCGCATTTCGGGCGTGCCCTATTTCGATCCCCAGTCCGGCAGCTTCCTCGGCTATCGCGGCAGCGCGCGCCGGCCGCGGATCGACGAGGTCGCCAAGGGCCAGGCGGCGGAGGCGGGCCTGTTCGGCACCAATCTGCCGGCCGATTCGCTGCGCCAGCTGATCCACGAGCTGCGCACCCCGCTCAACGCCATCGTCGGCTTCGCCGAGATGATCGACGGCCAATATATGGGGCCGGCGGCATCGGGCTACCGCGCCCGGGCGAGCGACATCATGACCCACGCCAACCGGTTGCTGTCCGCGGTGGACGACCTCGATACCGCGGCCCGCATCCAGACCAGCCGGCTCAATCTCGATGCCGGCCCGGTCGATGCCGTCGCTCTGCTCTACCGCCTCCACGACGCCTATGAGCGCGTCGCCGGGGCGCGGGGCAGCCATATCGCCATCGATGTCGCCGAGGATCTGCCGCCGGCGCGGGTGGAGGCGAGCGCGCTCGAGCGGATGTTCGCGCGCATGCTCGCCGCCACGATCGGCCTCGCCGAGACCGGCGAGACGATCGCCGCGTCGCTCGAGCTCGGCCGCTTCGCCCACCGCACGATGCTGCGCCTCGCCATCGACCGACCGGCGGCGATCGCCGGGCTCGCCGAAAGCGCCTTGCTCGATCCCGGCTACAGCCCGGACGGCGACTGGCCGGGGGCGCCGGCGCTCGGCCTCGGCTTCGCGCTCCGCCTCGTCCGCAATCTCGCCGAGGCGGTCGGCGGCGCTTTGGTCGTCGAGGAGGCGAGCTTCGCGCTCTATCTGCCCCCGGTCGAGGCGGCCGAGCGCAGCAGCGGCCAGGGCCGGTGAGACGACGCCCGCCGGCCGAGCCCGCCTGCGGGCGGTTCGACCGCCCACCGGGCACCTATCTGCGAATGCCCGAGGATTTCGGGCGCCGCTTCGCGATCTTCGTCGACACCGAGGAGGAGTTCGACTGGTCGTGCCCGCTGAGCCGCGAGCAAAGGGGCACGAGCGCGACGCGCGGCCTGCCGGACATGCACCGGCGCCTCGCTGCCGAGGGCGTGAAGCCGGTCTATCTGGTCGATCATCCGATCGCGACCAACCCGGACAGCGCGGCGATCCTGCGCGGCTTCCTCGACGCCGGCGAATGCACGATCGGCACGCATCTCCACCCCTGGGTCAACCCGCCGTTCGACGAGGACGTGACCGGCCCCAACAGCTTCGCCGGCAATCTTCCCGCCGAGCTGGAGCGCGCCAAGCTCCTGCAATTGACCGATGCGATCGAGGAAGCGTTCGGGCAGCGGCCCACCGTCTATCGCGCCGGGCGCTACGGCGTGGGGCCGAACACGGCCGCCATCCTGCGCGATCTCGGCTATCGCGTCGACGTGTCGGTGCGCGCCTTGTTTGATTACCGCCGCGAGGGCGGGCCCGATTTCCACGCCATGGAGCCGCGGCCCTACTGGCTCGGCGACGGCCTGCTCGAAGTGCCGCTGACCGCGGCCTATGTCGGTGCGCTGCGCCGGCTCGGCTCCGCGCTCTATCCGGCGGCAGGCCGCGTGCCGCGGATGCACGGCCTGCTGTCGCGGAGCGGGCTGCTCGGCCGCGTCGCGCTGACCCCCGAAGACATGCCGCTGGCCGACGTGATCGATGCACTCGACCGCCTGATTGAGGACGGGCTGCAGCTTTTCTCGATCTCGTTCCATTCGCCCTCGGCAGCGCCGGGCCACACGCCGTACGTGCGCGACGCCGCCGGGCTCGACCATTTCCACGCCTGGTGGGACGGGATCTTCGCTTACTTCCGCCGGCGCGGCGTCACTCCGGCGTCGATGGCGGAGATCGAGGCGGCGGCGGCCCGGGCGCAGCCGCTTGCCAATCCGCCCGCGGCTCCGCTATCCGCGCGGAGGAGCGCTGGATCAGGGCCTGTAGCTCAACGGTAGAGCCGGCCGCTCATAACGGCTAGGTTGCGGGTTCGAATCCTGCCGGGCCCACCAGCGTTCCTTCGGCTTTCCACCTGCGCGCCTGCCGCCAACGAAATGGCGGCAAAGGCTTGCTCCGGCCCGGCCTTAGCGGCTAGGGCCACCGGCGTCGGGGAGTAGCGCAGCCTGGTAGCGCATCTGCTTTGGGAGCAGAGGGTCGCAGGTTCGAATCCTGTCTCCCCGACCATCTTTTTCAATTGCTTAGAATCTCCGGCGACCCGCGGGCTCGGTTCATGCTCCCGGCTCCTCGGAAACTGCCATTCGTTGCTTCCGCTCGCGAACGTCTGGAAACGAACCATTGCCGACATCCGACTAAGCTGACACTTTCGGCGATGCCGACTTGGGAATTCAGTGAGCGCGCTTCATGAAAGCATATTACACCGTACGTGACTGGGTTGATCGCCAATGGCGCGCTTCCGGATCGCAGTTTCGGATACTTTTTTTACCTGCCATCGTTCCCCTCATCGCCGTCTCGACGATCGGCAACGGGCTGATTTCAAACGCTGTGGGGTGGGCGTGGTTTGGTGCCTGGAACGTCTTCGTCGCCTTGCGATACTGGGTATATATACGAGAGGCTTCTCGCAAAGCTGATGAGGAATTTGACCGCGTTGGTAAATTTCAACTGGCCTCAGAGTATCACGATACAGAGAGCGGGACGTCAGCCGCTAAGAGGAAGCGCAACAGCTGACCGGCGATATCACCTAGGTCCGCTTGCGTGGCTCTCAACCTAGGTGGCGCGCCCCGGTGGAGTGCCACACGGATTGCTCACCTGCCGGCCGAGGCCTCGACGGCTCGCTTGGCGGAGTCGGCGGGCGGGACGGTTCGGATCGTGGCGGCATATTCCGCGAGCAACACGAAGACCCAGAATTCGGCTCCGGCCCAGTGTCCGGTCAGCGCCCCCTTCAACACGTCCAGCGCCAGAAAAAGCAGGGCGAGCATGCGGAAGGCCATGAAGCTCGCTGTCGGGTGATCGGCCCGCCGGGAGGCGGTGAACATCATGAATATGCTCACCCCGCCCCAGAGGACGGACGAAAACAGCGTCTCCGCGCGATAGAAACCGTCCAGCGCCGCGACGAACCAGAAAAGCCGGGACACGGCAAATTGGGTCTGCCGGGTGACTTGGCAGAGCTTGATGACCGGCGGGATGAAGAGCGTCCGGCCGATCCACCCATCTATTTTTGCGAACGACATGCCACTCCCATAGCTACGGTAGGACCCGTCTTCTACCCCGGCCCAGGCCGCCCTCAGCCCGGGCGGCCGTTCTTGCCGAGATAGTAAGACAGGCGCGTCGTCGGCGCGGTGCCGGCGCGGGCCGGGTGCATCGCGTCGTAGACAACCGCATTTTCGAGCACGCGCTGGACGTAGCCGCGGGTCTCGCTGAACGGGATCTCCTCGATCCAGCGCAGGATGTCGACGCCGGGCGTGCGCGGGTCGCCATTGGCGGCGACCCATTTGCGGACGTTGCCGGCGCCGGCATTGTAGCTCGCCGCGGCCAGCGCGGCGCTGCCGCCCCACTGGTCGACCAGCCGCTGGAAATAATGGCTGCCGAGCGCGATGTTATAGTCCGGATCGCGGGTCAGGCGCCCGAAATCGTAGGGGAGACCGACCCGCGGGCTGGTCTCGCGCGCGGTCGGCGGCATCAGCTGCATCATGCCGCGGGCGCCGGCATGGCTGACGGCGGCGCGGTCGAACGAGCTTTCCTGGCGGATGATGCCGTGGGCCAGCGACCAGAGATGGGTCTGCGCCGGCGGGATCCGCACTTCGGGATAGCCGCCGCGCGTATAGAAAGGCGCGCCGTCGTTGCGGGCGCTGCGCGCCACCCACACGCCGAGGTCGGGGCGGCCGATCAGCCGGCCGAGCTCGGACGCGAGCGCGCGGTCGCGGTCGTTGTCGACCTGCTCGGAGAGGGTGCGGACGAACAGGGACTGGTCGTCCCAGCGGCCGAGCAGGCCCAGCGCGCGCGTCGCCTCGACGAGGTCGCGGCGCTGGAACGCGGCCCGGTCGGCATCGGTCGGGACGATGGCGAGCGCGACCGGCGGGGCCGGCACCGGCCGACCGAGCCGCTCGAGTGCGAGCTGGCCGTAGAACAATTCGGGATAGCGCGCCGCCTCGGCGAAATAGGTGTTGGCCTGGGCCGCCTGGCCGGCGGCCTGGGCGGCGCGGCCGGCCCAGTACATGCCCTTGCTGGTGACCTGGGCCGAGCGGCCGCCGCGCGCATATTTGGCGAACATATTGGCGGCGTCGGCGGGGCGGCCGAGCTGCTGCAGCGCGGTCGTCCCGGCAAGCCAGACGAGGCTGGTATAATCGTCGCGGACGCCGGCCGACTGGTCGATGATCGGCGTTCCGGCCGGGAAGGCGTCGTCGACCTGGCTGGCGATCTGGTAGGCGGTCGCCCAATTGCGGTCGGCGGCGGCGCCGCGCGCCATGGTGAGCAGGGTCTCGTACCATTTCTCGGCATTGGCCGGGCGGGTGGCGAGCGTGCGCGGCTGGGCGAGCAGCGAGCGCGCCGCAGCGCCCTGGCCGCCGTTGCGGAGCCAGTTGGCGCGATCCATCAGGATGCCGGCGTCGCTGTTGGCGAGGCTGCCCAGCATGCCGAGCCGGCTGGCGGCGTCGGGCGACCTGGTCTGCAACGCGATGCGGGCTTCGTAGACCGCGCGGCGCGCAGGGGAAGCGTAGCCGAGCGTGCGCTGCGCGCTCTGCGTGTCGCCATTGTCGAGCAAGGCGTCCATCCGCCGGTCGTGGTCGGCAGGGGTGAGGGCCGCGCCGAACAGGCCGAGCAACCGCTGCTCGTCGGTCACCGGCAGCACGCCGCCGAGCCAGGCCTCGCGGGCAGCGGTGCGGGCCTGGTCGACCTGGCCCAGAGCGAGCAAAGCGAAGGCGTGGCGGGCATGGCCGGTGGGAGTCAGCGCCGGATGGATACGGAAATAGGAGGCGACCTCGGTCGGCGAGGTGCCGTCGGGATTGATCGCGCGCTCGGCGGTGCGGCGCATGGCGGTCTCGCCCGGCCAGCCGCGATAGCTGATGAGGAAGGAGGCGTAGGAGGAGAAAGGCAGGCTGTCGGTCTGGCGAAGGCTGCGCCAGCGGTCGAGCGCCACCGAGATGCGCGGCGTGACCGCAGGGGCGGCGGGAACATAGGCCGGCGCGGGCGTCGGCGCCGCCTGAACCGCGGCCGGAGTGGCCTGGGTGGTGGCGGCATTGAGGCGGACGGCGGCTTGCGGCGCGATCGCCGCGCCCACTGCGGCGGCGGAACCGAGGAGCAGCGAGATGGACAGTGCTTTTTTATGCATGCTGGACATCATGCCGACCCCCTCCTTATCAGGCGATGAACACGGATACCGCCTTCCTGCGGATCCTATGTCGGGATGTTTTTCCAAGGTGAAGCAGATGGAGAGGATAAGCGGGTCGATCCCGGCTCTGGTGACCCCCTTTCGCGACGAAGCGTTTGACGAGGCCGCTTTCCGCTCCTTCGTCGAGTGGCAGATAAGCGAAGGAAGTCATGGCCTTGTGCCGTGCGGCACGACCGGAGAATCGGCGACGATGTCGGCCGCCGAGCAGCAGCGCGTGATTTCCGTCTGCGTGGAGATCGCGAATGGTCGCGTTCCCGTCATCGCCGGCTGCGGATCGAACAGCACCGCGATGGTGAAGGAGCATATGAAGGCGGCCGAGGGCGCGGGCGCCGACGCGGCCCTGGTCGTGCTTCCTTATTACAACCGCCCCAATCAGGAGGGGATCTACGCCCATTTCGCGGCTCTGGCCGAGGCGTCTCCGCTGCCGATCGTCGTCTACAACGTGCCGGGCCGGACCGTGACCGACATATTGCCCGAGACATTGGGCCGGCTCGCCGCGCTCCCGAATATGGTCGCGATCAAGGATGCGAGCGGGAATCTGGCACGGGTCAGCGCGCACCGCCTCCTCTGCGGCCCGGATTTCATCCAGCTGTCCGGCAATGACGATATGGCACTGGGTTTTCTGGCGATGGGCGGGGCGGGGACGATCTCGGTGACGGCGAATGTCGCGCCACGCCTTTTCGCGGCCTTCCATGACGCCTATCTGTCGGGGGACCGCGATACGGCGCTCGAGATCCAGGACAGGCTCTATCCGCTCCATGCCGCGCTCTTCACCGATGCCTCGCCGGGCCCGGTCAAATATGCCTTGAACCGCGTCCGCCCGGAAATGTCCGCCGAGCTGCGCTTGCCAATGACTCCGCCGTCGCCGGCCAGCCGCAAGGCGGTCGACGCGGCGCTCGAACATGCAGGATTGATCTAGTTGGCCAGGCCGCGCACCGAAGAGTTCGACAAGCAGAAGATCGTCGCCGAGAACCGGCGCGCGCGCTACGATTATGCGATCGAGGACAAATATGAGGCGGGCATCGCGCTCACCGGGACCGAGGTGAAGTCGCTTCGCTCGGGCGAAGGCTCGATCGCCGAAAGCTATGCCGAGGTGAAGGGCGACGAGGTGTGGCTGATCAACGCCAACATCCCCGAATTCAGCCACGGCAACCGCTTCAACCACGAGCCCAAGCGGCCGCGCAAATTGCTGCTCAACCACCGCCAGATCGCCAAGCTGCACGGCGCCGTGGCGCGGCTCGGCATGACCCTGGTGCCGCTCTCGGTCTACTTCAACAGCCGCGGCCGGGCCAAGGTCGAGCTGGCGCTCGCCAAGGGCCGCAAGGCGCCCGACAAGCGTGCCCACGAGAAAGAGAAGGACTGGAAGAGGGAGCAGGGCCGCCTGATGCGCGACCGTGGCTGAGTCGCTGCCGATGCTGGAGCGCATCCACGCCTGGACGACGCGCAATATGCCGACGCGCGAGACGTTCGAGAATATCCGCTGGCTGCGGCCGATCGCGCACCGGATTCTGCTGCCCGAACTGTGGCGCTTCCACCGCCGGTCGGTGCCGCGCGGAGTGGCGCTCGGCGTGATCGTCGGGGTCATGATCCCGGTCGCGCAGACCGTCTTCGCCGCCTTGCTGGCGCTGCCGAGCCGGGCGAACGTGCCCGTCGCCGCGCTCACCACCTTCATCACCAACCCGCTGACGACGCCGCCTATCTGGATCGCGGCTTATTGGATCGGCAGCTATTTGCTGCGGCTGGACGCGATGACCGACGCGCAGCCGCTCAACCGCCACGTCGATTCACAGGCGGTGGACTGGCTGCAATGGCTGCTTTCGGACGCGGCCCCGGCGACCGCATTGGGCCTCGTCGTGATCTCCGTGGTGGGCGCGGCGATCGGCTATCTGATCGCCTCGTTCGGGTGGCGCTGGTGGATCGGGCGCAAATGGCGTCGCCGCAAAGCGCGCCTGCTTCACGCCTGATCGTCCACGCCGCTTGACGCGGGGGAGGCCGCCGGAGGAATGAGGGAGCGATCCATGTCGACCGCCGCCGCCTCGCTGCCCCACCGCCGGGGCAATCCCGCCTTGATCGCCGCCGCGGTCACGATCGCGCTCGGCTCGGCCGCTGCCTTGCTGTGGCTGGTCGGCGACCGGCTGTTCGCGGGGGCGTTTCTCGTCGGACTGGCGGGGCTCGGCGGCCTGCTGCTGCTGACGCGGCGCTCCGCCGCTCCATCTGCGGCCGCGGAAATGTCCCCGCGCCCGGACACGGCGCTGCTGCGGGCGGCGCTCGATGCCTCTCCGCTGGCCAGCGCCATCACCGATTCGTCCGATGCGATGGTCGCGGCCAACGCTTTCTACTGGGAATGGTTCGGCCACGCCGTCCCGACCGGCTTTCCGCTCGACGACGAGGCGGTCGAAGGGCTGCGCCGGACCGCCGCGGCGGCGCGACGCGACGGACGCGCTACTCTGGCCCGGTTGCGCATCGACAGTCTCGTGCTGCGCGTCGAAGTGGCGTGCATCGGGCTAGGCGAAGACCATCTGCTGTGGACGTTCAGCCGTGCCGAGGATCTGGACCTGGTCCGGCAGGTCCAGAAACAGATTGGCGGCGAGGTCGGCCGCAGGCTCGGCGAGGCGGGCATGCTGGCCGCGCTGGCGGACGGCGAGGGCGTCCTGATCGGCGCCAACCGCGCCTTCGCTGCCCGCGCCGTCGGCGAGGCGGACGCGGTGACGATCGGGATGCCGCTGGTCGATCTGATCGGCGCCACCGAGGACGGCGGGTTCCATTTCCTCGCCGAGGGTGCGACCGGCACGCCGTTGCGCATCGTCCAGGTCCCGGTCGCGGAAGGGCGCGAACCGGTGATGCTCTTCCTGATGCTCGACGACAGCGGCGCCGGACTGTCACGGCTCGGATCGGACGAGGGCGGCAATCTCAACGCCTTGCTCGATTTTATTCCGCTCGGTCTCGCGCTGGCCGACATGGACGGCCGCTTCATCTATCTCAACAAGGCGTTCCGCAAGGCGGCGGGACTGTCGATGGAGGGCAAGCCGGCCTATCCGGGCGATCTCGTCGTCGACGAAGACAAGGCCGCGGTGTCCGAATCGGTCCGCCGCTTCGCGCGCGGGCCGACGGCGTCGTCGGACATGGCGGTGCGCCTGCGCAACAATCCCGACGAGCCGGTGGCGCTCACCATCGCCGGCACGCGCGGTCTCGGCGAAGCGGCGGTGATCCTCTCGCTCAAGGACAATAGCGAGGCCGACCGATTGAAGCGCCAGGTCGCCCAGGCGACCAAGATGCAGGCGGTCGGCCAGCTCGCCGGCGGCGTCGCCCACGACTTCAACAACATCCTGACCGCGATCCTGGGCTATTGCGACCTCATGCTGATGCGCCACACGCCCGGCGACAGCGACTATGACGACATCCAGCAGATCCGCTCCAACTCGAACCGCGCGGCCGGCCTGACGCGGCAATTGCTCGCTTTCTCGCGCCAGCAGACCTTGCGGCCGCAGGTGCTGCAGCTGCCCGACGTCATCGCCGAAGTGTCCAACCTTCTGAAGCGCCTGCTCGGGGAAACCGTGACCCTTCAGGTGAAGCACGGCCGCAACCTCGGCGCCGTCCGCGCCGACCCGGGCCAGCTCGAGCAGGTGATCGTCAACCTCGCGGTGAATGCGCGCGACGCCATGCCCGGCGGCGGCACGCTGACGCTGCAGACCTTTGCCGTATCCGCCGACGAGGCGCGCAAGATCGGCAGCGATATCCTGCCCGTCGCCGAATATACCGCGCTGCGCGTCGGCGACACCGGCACGGGCATTCCTTCCGGCCTGCTCGGCAAGATCTTCGAGCCCTTCTTCACCACCAAGGAGATCGGCAAGGGCACCGGCCTCGGCCTTTCCACGGTCTACGGCATCGTCAAGCAATCGGGCGGCTTCATCTTCGCCGAATCCGAGGAAGGGCAGGGGACGGCCTTCACCATCTACCTGCCGGTCCACCATGCCGAGGCGGCGCCGGCGCGCTCGCTCAGGAAGGAGACCGCCGGCGAGCTTTGGGGCACGGGCACGATCCTCCTGGTCGAGGACGAGGCGATGGTCCGCGCCGTCGCCGAACGCGCGCTCACCCGCCACGGCTATACCGTGCTGACCGCCGAGAATGGTGAGGCTGCGCTCGAGATCCTTGCCCGCGAAGGCGGGGTCGACCTGATGATCTCCGACGTCGTCATGCCGACGATGGATGGGCCGACGACCGTGCGCGAGGCGCGCAAAAGCCATCCCGACCTGCCGATTCTGTTCATCTCCGGCTATGCCGAGGAACAGCTGCGCAAGTCGATCGACCTCGAGCGCGTGGCCTTCCTGGCCAAGCCCTTTTCGGTCCAGAAACTCGCCGAAGCCGCGCGCGACGCACTGGCGGCGAAATAATTCTTTTGATTTTCGCGGGGATGGCCTTAGTTCTCGGGTCATGCCTGATAGTCGCGTTATTCTCATCGTCGAAGACGAACCCCTGATCGCAATGATGCTGGAGGACTTCCTCGATTCTCTCGGGCACAAGGTGGCCGGCATCTGCGAGACGGTCGCGGACGCGCTCGCCGCGGTCGACGAGGGCGGCTTCGATGTCGCGATCATCGACGTCCATTTGAAGAATGGCGAGCATGTCTGGCCGGTCGCGGACCGGCTCGAGGAGCGGAACATCCCGTTCATCCTCGCCACCGGTGGCCATATCGAGCCGCCGCCCGCGCGGCACGCCGACACCCCGGTCCTCGCCAAGCCCTACACGATCGACGCGATCGAACCGGCCCTGCTGGCTGCCACCAAGCAAAAGGCCTGAGGCCGCATCCGCATCGGATGTAATCGGCCGTTCTGTTTCCCTCTTGTTCCTGCGGAACAAAGCGTGTACGGCGCAGTCATGCGTTGAATGGCCGACGCGGACACCATAGGGAAGGGCTTGACCATGGCAGCATCGCTGAAAGTCGTTGGATCCGACAGGAATTCTGAGAATATGGACAAGCAAAAAGCCCTCGACGCCGCGCTGGCGCAGATCGACCGCGCCTTCGGCAAGGGGTCCGCAATGAAATTGGGGTCGCGCGAAGCGATCCAGATCGAAGCCATTTCCACGGGCTCGCTGGGCCTCGACATCGCGCTCGGCATCGGCGGCCTGCCGCGCGGCCGCGTGGTCGAGGTCTACGGGCCGGAAAGCTCGGGCAAGACCACGCTCGCGCTCCACGTCATCGCCGAGGCGCAGCGCAATGGCGGCACCGCCGCGTTCGTCGACGCCGAGCATGCGCTCGACCCGGTCTATGCCCGGAAACTGGGCGTCGACATCGACGAACTGATCGTGTCGCAGCCCGACACCGGCGAGCAGGCACTCGAGATCACCGACACCCTGGTCCGTTCGAACGCGATCGACGTTCTCGTCGTCGATTCGGTCGCAGCTTTGGTGCCGCGCGCCGAGATCGAGGGCGAGATGGGCGACAGCCATGTCGGCCTGCAGGCGCGCCTGATGAGCCAGTCGCTGCGCAAGCTCACCGGCTCGATCTCCAAGTCCAAATGCATCGTCATCTTCATCAACCAGCTGCGCATGAAGATCGGCGTGATGTACGGCAATCCCGAGACGACGACGGGCGGCAACGCGCTCAAATTCTACGCCTCGGTCCGCCTCGACATCCGCCGCACCGGCCAGATCAAGGATCGCGACGATATCGTCGGCAACACGACCCGCGTGAAGGTGGTGAAGAACAAGGTCGCGCCGCCGTTCAAGCAGGTCGAGTTCGACATCATGTATGGCGAGGGCATCTCCAAGATCGGCGAGATCCTGGATCTCGGCGTCAAGGCCGGCATCGTCGAGAAATCCGGCGCCTGGTTCAGCTATGACAGCGTCCGCATCGGCCAGGGCCGCGAGAACGCCAAGACGTTCCTCAAGGAGAATACCGAGCTGTGTGCCAAGCTCGAGGCGGCGATCCGCGGCAAGACCGATGAAGTCGCCGAGGCGCTGATGACCGGCCCGGACGCCGACGACGACGTCTGAGCCATTTCGGCTTCTCAGCTTTCCAAAAGGGGTCGGGCGGTGCCTGGCCCCTTTTTTATGTCGTGACCGCGGGCGGCCGGTTGGCCCAATAGGCTGTCGCCAGCGCCAGCGCGCCGCACAGGGCGAAGCCGGCGAGGAGCGGGGCCGTCGTGCCGTCAAACGCCTGGCCGATCGCGAGCCCGATCAACGCCCCGCCGATCGTGCTGATCAGGCCCTGGACGGCGGAGGCGGTGCCTGCGACATGGCCAAGCGGCTCCATCGCCAGCGCGCTGGCGTTGGCGCCGACCAGCCCGAAACAGGCCATGGTCAGCGCCTGCAGCACGACGAAGCTCCAGATCGTCTCGCCGAAGAACGCGCCTGCGGCGAAGTGGAACAGCGCCGTGACGCTGAACGCCGCCAGCGCCGCTAGCAGGATCCGCCGCGAGCCGAGCCGCATCACGAGCCTCGAATTGGCGTAGGACGCGAAGGCCATCGGCCCGGCGATGCAGGCGAACACCAGGGAGATCAACTCGGGCCGTCCGAACACGTCGAACACGATCTGCTGGATCGAATTGATGAAGCCCATCAGGCCGCCGAACGCCAAGGTCAGCGCGAGCGTGTTGCCGATCGACCGGCGGTTGCCCAGCGTCGCAGCGACCGCTTCGCCGATATGCGCCGCCGAAAGCGGCCGCCGCCGTTCGACCGCCAGCGTTTCGGGGAGCCGCCATGCGGTCCACAGGATCAGCACCAACGCATAGACGGCGAGCCCGATGAAGATGTGCCGCCAGCTCGCGACGGCGAGCACCGCCTGGCCGAAGGCGGGCGCGAGCACGGGCACGATCATGAAGACGATCATCGTCAGCGACATGACTCGCGCCATCGCCGAGCCGTGATAGCGATCGCGGACGACGGCCATCACCAGCACGCGGCTGCCGGCGGCGGCCATGCCCTGGAGCACGCGTGCCGCGAGCAGCAGCGGGAAACTCGAGGCGAGGCCGGCCAGGGTCGCGAAGGCGCAATAGAAAGCGAGACTGCCGATCAGCAGCGCCTTGCGGCCGAACCGGTCCGACAGCGGCCCATAAGCAAGCTGGGCGATGCCGAAGCCGATCAGATAGGCGGTGATCACAAGCTGGCGCTGATTGTCCTCGGCCACGCCGAGGGCCGTGCCGATCGCCGGCAGAGCGGGGAGCATCGCGTCGATGGCGAGCGCGTTGGACGCCATCAGTGCCGCCATCAGGGCGACGAATTCGCGCATGCCCGGCCCCGTCCAGCCGGTAGCCGTTTGGTCAGTCTTCATGTCGGGCGCCTTGGCCCTTCCTGCGGCGCTGGACAAGCGCTGTCTGCCTCTCCAAACCGGCGCGGCCAAGGGAGAGATGATGCCCGACACCGAGACCCGGAAGCGGCTGCGCCTGATCGGCGCCCCGACCGATTGCCACAGCTCGTTCCTGCGCGGTTCGGCCGCCGCCCCGCCGCTGATCCGCGCGGCGCTCCATTCGGACCATGGCAACGCCGCCGCCGAATCGGGCGCAGAGCTCGGCCTCGACATAGCGCTGGAGGATCATGGCGATCTCGCTTTGGCGGAAGCCGAGGGCGATGCCGTCTTGATCTCCGCGGCGGTCGCGCAGGCCGTCCGCGACGGCGCCGTGCCGCTGATTCTCGGCGGCGACCACTCGATCAGCTTTCCGGCGGTCGAGGGACTGGCTGCGGCGCGCGGACCGGTCAATATCCTCCATTTTGACGCCCATCCGGATCTTTACGACGATTTCGAGGGCGACCCGCGTTCGCACGCGTCGCCGTTCGCCCGCATCATGGAACGCGGCCTCGCCGGCAAGCTGGTCCAGGTCGGCATCCGCACGATGAACCGCCATTGCCGCGAGCAGGCCGAGCGCTTCGGGGTGGAAGTCGTCGAGATGCGGCAATTCGCGCCGGACCGCGTGCCCATTCCCGACGGCCCGCTCTACATCAGCATCGATCTCGACGGCTTCGATCCCGCTTATGCGCCCGGCGTCTCGCACCACGAGCCCGGCGGCCTCTCGGTGCGCGACGTTCTGGCCGTGCTCGACCGGATCGAGGCGCCGATCGCCGGCGCGGACATCGTCGAATATAATCCGGCGCGGGACATAAACGGCGTCACCGCCGTTCTCGCCGCCAAGCTCGTCAAGGAGGTCGCGGCGCTCTGCGTCCGGAACAACGCATGATCATCGTCCACCATCTCGAAAACAGTCGCTCGCAGCGCATCCTCTGGCTGCTCGAGGAACTGGGGCTGCCCTATCAGGTGAAGCGCTACGAGCGCGATCCCAAGACGATGCTCGCGCCGGCGCGGCTACAGGCGGTGCATCCGCTCGGCAAGGCGCCGGTGATCGAGGATGAGGGCCGCGTGATCGCCGAGACCGGGGCGATCGTCGAATATCTGGTCGAGAAAGCCGGGGGCCGCCTCGGCCCGCCCGCCAACCGCGAGGCGGTGCTGCGCTACCGCCATTTCCTTCATTATGCGGAAGGGTCGCTGATGCCGCCTCTGTTCGGGCTGCTCGTGGTGAACCGGCTCGGCCTGCTCGGCAAGCCGGCGCGAGCGCCGATCCAGGCGATGCTCGACCGCCATTTCGACTGGCTGGAAAGCGAGCTCGCCATTCGCGACTGGTTCGCCGGCGACGAGTTCACCGCCGCCGACATCATGATGAGCTTCCCGCTCGAAGCCGCGCGGAGCCGCGCCGGCCTCGATTCGCGCCGCGCCAACCTCACCGACTGGCTGGAACGGATCCACGCGCGCGCCGCTTATGGCGACGCGCTCGCGAAGGGCGGCCCCTACGCCTATGCCTGACGAGGGGCCGCCGCTCCTTTAGAAATGTTCAGAGCCCGGAGGCGGGGCCGGCACGTGCGAGGGCGCCTTCGGCGGCTCGATCTCGGCGGGCTCCATCGGGTCGAGCTCGCCTTCCCACTTGGCCACCACGACGCTCGCTACCGCGTTGCCCACGACGTTGGTCGCCGAGCGGCCCATGTCGAGGAAATGGTCGACGCCGATGATCAGCAGCAGGCCGGCCTCGGGAATGTCGAAGAAGGCCAGGGTGGCCGCGATCACGACGAGGCTGGCGCGCGGCACGCCGGCGACACCCTTCGAGGTGATCATCAGCACCAGCAGCATCGTGATCTCCTGCCCGAGCGAGAGTTCGATGCCATAGGCCTGGGCGATGAAGATGACCGCGAAGGTCATGTACATCATCGAACCGTCGAGATTGAACGAGTAGCCGAGCGGCAGCACGAAGCTGGCGATGCGCGGCGGCACGCCGAACCGGTCCAGCGCCTCGAGCGTGCGCGGATAGGCGGCTTCCGACGACGCGGTCGAGAAAGCGAGCAGGATCGGCTCGCGGATGTAGCGGATCAGCAATTTCACGCGCGATCCGACCACCAGGAAGGCGGCGCCGATCAGCACGATCCAGAGGATGATCAGGCCGATATAGAAGCTGCCCATGAAGTAACCGAACGTGCCGAGGATCGCCGGGCCGCGCTCGGCCACCGTGCCGGCAACCGCGGCGAACACCGCGATCGGCGCGAAGCGCATCACGTAATCGGTGATCTGCAGCATGACCGCGACCAGCGCCTCGATGCCCTTCACCAGGGGAGCGGCGCGCTCGCCGACGGCCGTGATGGCGACGCCGACGAACAAAGAGAAGACGACGATCTGGAGGATCTCGTTGGTCGCCATCGCCTCGACCATCGAGGCCGGAACGAGATGGGTGACGAACACCTTGAGATCGAAGCCGCCGCGCTCGACCCCGCTCGCCGCATCGACCGGCGGTAGCGGGAAATCGAGGCCGGAGCCGGGCTGGAGCAGGTTGACCAGCACCAGACCGAGCGACAGCGACACGAGGCTCGCGCCGATGAACCAGGCGAGCGCGCGTCCGCCGACGCGGCCCAGCGCCGCAGTGTCGCCCATATGCGCGATGCCGACGACGAGCGTGGAGAATACGAGCGGCGCGATGATCATCTTGATCAGGCGCAGGAACAGGGTGGTGACGATCGAGAAATAGCCGGCGATCTCGGTGAGCTGCGCGTTCGCTGCCGTCGAACCGTCGCTGATCGAGGCGTTGATGGCCCAGCCGACGATGATACCGAGCACAAGTCCAGCAATGATGAAATAGGTTAGGCGCTTGGCCACAGACACTCCCCCGTAAATTTTTGCGGTCACCAAGTCGATTGAGCGCCTCGCGTCAAGCAGGAGATTGCCCGGTAAACACGGTATGAAGGCTCGCGCGGGCCTCCATAACGCCTTGTGCGGGACCCAAGCGCGGCAGCGAACGTTGGCAAGGCGGAACAAGTATTTTTCGGGAGCCGGGGCGATGGACGAACCGAAAGGCGGCGGCCTTTCGCTGCAGATGAAGATGCTGATCGGCTTCCTGGTGGGCCTCATCAGCGGACTCATCGTCTACGCCACCCAGCCGGGTGCGGCCTGGGTCGACGCGGTCACGACCTATGTGACGGGCCCGATCGGCCAGATCTTCCTGCGTCTGCTGTTCATGCTCGTCATCCCGCTGCTCTTCTCGGCGCTCGTCGTCGGCATCGCAGAGATGGGCGACATTCGCGCGCTGAAGCGGGTTGGCGTGAAGACCTTGCTTTTCACCGTCGGGCTGTCCGCGGTCGCAGTGGTGATTGCTCTGGCGGTCGTGAACATCATCCGGCCCGGCGCCGGCGTCGATCCGGTCCTGGCCCAGTCGCTGCTCGCCGACGCCCGCGAAGGCGCGGGCGCAATCATCACCAAAAGTGCGGAGATGCCATCGGGCGTCGCCGCCTTCCTCAACATCATTCCCGACAATGTCATCGCGGCGGCCGCGGACAACGACATCCTCGCCGTGATGTTCTTCGCGTTGGTGTTCGGGATCGGGCTGCTGCTGGTCAACACGCCCGAGGCGCAGCGGCTGCAGGACGCGATCGAGGGCCTGTTCCACGTGACGATGCGGCTGATCGGCATCGTCATCCGGATGGCGCCCATCGCGATCGCCTGCTTCATGTTCAACCTCGCCGCCGTGTTCGGCTGGGACCTGCTGGTGCGGCTCGGCGCCTATGCCGGGGTGGTTCTGCTCGCGCTCGGGCTGCACATGTTCGTGGTCTACCCGCTTGCTCTGCGCTTCCTCGGCGGCGTCTCTCCGGCCTGGTTCTTCCGCCAGAGCCAGGAGGCGATGGTGATGGCCTTCTCGACCGCCTCATCCAACGCGACGCTGCCGACCTCGCTCCGCGTCGCCGAGCACCGGCTCGGCCTGCCGCCGCGCATCTCGCGCTTCGTCCTGACGATCGGCGCCACCGCCAATCAGAACGGCACCGCCATCTTCGAAGGCGTGACCGTCCTGTTCCTCGCCCAGTTCTTCGGCGTCGATCTGACGCTGACCCAGCAGACCATGGTGCTGATCGTCTGCATCCTCGGCGGCATCGGCACGGCCGGAGTGCCGGCGGGGTCGCTGCCGGTCATCGCGATGATCCTCGGCATGGTCGGCGTGCCGCCCGAGGGGATCGGCCTCGTGCTCGGCGTCGATCGCTTCCTCGACATGTGCCGGACGACGCTCAACGTCACCGGCGACCTGACCGCCGCGGTGGTCGTCTCACGCGGCGAGCCGGACATGGCGACGATAACGGCGGCCGAGGAAGCCGCCGTCACCGCGGCGCATCCCAGCTAGGGCGGCGCTGCCTAAGCGGGCTCGAGCTCGTGCTGCACGACCTCGTCGGCGAGCTTGCCGTTGAGCTCGGCCAGGTGATCGAACTCGGTCGTGTAGCTCGCCAGGCCCTGGCTCAGCGAGCGCAACTCCGCGTCCAGCCCCCTCAGCTCCGATTCGGGCATCAGCGCCTCGATCCGGTCCCACCGCGACCACCCCTCGCGCGGAGCCATGCCGAGCATCTGCCCGCGCCGGCTCGAAATGGCCGAAGTGACGCGCGACGATGCGTGGCCGGGCGTCACCACCGTCACGCGCTGGACGGGCTCGAGGAGGTGCGGCGACGCCGCCGCCAGCGCCTCGCTCATCGCGACCCGCCCGGCCGTGCGGAAGGCGAGTTCGGAGCTGTCGACGCTGTGGAAGCTGCCGTCGGTCAGCGTCACGGCGACATCGACCACCGGGAAGCCGAGCGGCCCCTTCAGCATGGCGTCGCGCACGCCCTGTTCGACCGCGGGGATCCATTGCTTGGGAATGGCGCCCCCGGTGATGCGGTCGCCGAAGTGGAAGCCCTCGCCGCGGGGCAGCGGCTTCACCTCGATCACGACGTCGCCGAACTGGCCGTGGCCGCCCGACTGCTTCTTGTGGCGGCCGCGCTGGATGACCGTCTTGCGGATCGATTCCTTGTAACCGATCGTCGGCTGCCGCGAATCGATGGCGACGCCGTAGCGCCGCTTCAGCCGGTCGATCGTGACCTTGAGATGCTCGTCGCTGACGCCCTTCAGCCGCGTCTCGTGATGCGCCTCGTCCTGCTCCCAGCTCAGCGAGGGATCCTCCTCGACCAATTTATGCAAGGCGGTCGAGAGGCGGACGTCGTCCTTGCGGTCGCGGGTCGTGATCGCCAGCGCATAATTGCTGGGCGGCAGCTCGATGGCGGGCGACGCGCCGGGCGCGCCGAGCCAGTCGCCGGCCTTGACGGTCTCCAGCTTGGCGATGGCGACCACGTCGCCAATGTCCGCACCTCCGAGCTTGGTGGTCTTGTCGCCCTGGATGGCGAACAAGGTACCGACGCGGACGGGGTTGCCGTCGGGTCCGGCCAGCTCCGCGCCCTCGGCGAGCATGCCGCCGAACACCCGCGCCAGCGCCAGCCGCCCGACCGCGCCGCCCTGCACCATCTTGAAGACGAAGGCGCAGGCATCGGCAGCGCCGAGGCGCTCGGCCGTGGCCGAAGGAGCAGGGGCCTCGTGGCGCAAGGCCTTGAGCAGCCGGCGCACGCCGAAGCCGTTCAGCGCCGAGCCGAACAAGACCGGCACGCCGAGATTGTCGCGCGTTTCGCGGGCGAGATCTGCGAGCACGGTCGGCAGGTCCGGCATCTCGTCCATCAGCAATTGTTCGAGCAGGGCGTCGTCATGGTCGGCAAGCTGCTCGAGCATGTGGAAGCGGTCGCTCGCCCCCCGGTCGCCGAGCTCGGCCGGGATCTCGGTGCGCTCGGACGGCTTGCCCGGCCGGTAGTGAAAGGCGCGCTCCAGCGCGAGATCGACGAAGCCGGTTACCTTCTCACCCTCGCGGATCGGGATCTGGCGCGCGATCAGAGGCGAGGCGCTCATCGGCTGCAGCGCCTCCAGCAGCGCGCGGATGCTGCCGCGGGCCTGGTCGATCTTGTTGACGAAGATCATGTGCGGCACGCCGAGCGCCTCAAGCTGGCGCAGGATCGGCTCGGCCAGCAGGGCCCGGTCCGGGTCGGGATCGACCACCACCACGGCGATGTCGGCGGCGGCGAGCGCCATCGCGCCGTCGGCCGCGAAGCCGACCGAGCCGGGGCCGTCGATCAGGGCGAAAGCGTCGCCGAGGAAGGAAAAGCGGGAGAGATTGATTTCGGTCGATCCGCGTCGCGCTCGCGCCTCGGGGCTCGAATCGCCGACGCTGGTGCCGCTGTCGACCGATCCCTGTCGGTCGATCGTTCCTGTCGCGAAGAGAATGGATTCAGCCAAGCTCGTCTTGCCCGCGCCGCCCGGGCCGACGAGCGCCACGGTTCTGGTGCCCACCGATCTTTCCGGCATGTGTCTCTCCTTCGTCCGCTATGCGCGGGCCGCGAGAAGACGCGAACCGCGCCACGCCCCTCCGTCCGCCACCGTCCGCCTCTTTGCCGGGAATCGCAAGGGGGCTTTCCTGCGGTTCGCCGCGCCTGTTCCCCGATTGGAACGGCGGCGGCATGTCGCGGGTTTATCCGCCTGAGAAGCCGCTTCGCGGCGGCTGGTTGTGGAGTCCCGGATGCTGAAGATCATGACGGTACCGACCCTGGCCGCGCTGACCGTCGCCGGCGTCGCCTTGGGCGTGCATTTCGGCCACGCCGCCATCGCCGAGATCAACCCGGCCTATTATTCGGAGCCGGAATCGCGCTTTTTCGCCGATCTCAGCCCCTATCGAAGCCCCGAATGGGCGCAGTCCGAGCCGCGCCAGGCGGCGCTGGACTTCAGCGAGGGCCTTGGCCCCGGCTGCGTGAAATGCCCGGCCTATCCGGAGGAATATGTTCCGCAGCACGACCCTGCGGTCGACGCCTCTGTCGCCGGCAGCTGGCAATCGCCCGCCTACGAGCCAGTCCAATATACGGTGTACGAGGCGCCCGATTCGGTCGCCGACGCCGAGCTTGCCGCCGTGGAGCGCTACGCCGCGGCGCCGGTGAGCGAGGAAGAGGAAGCCGTGGCGGTTGCGCCTCCGGTCGAGGTCGTTGCCGCAGAGGGCGCACCGGTCGGCATGTAGCGGCGAGTCGCTTGCCGCCGGAAGCGCGCTCGCCTACATCGCGCGCATGACTTCGACCAACGACATCCGCCGCTCATTCCTCGACTATTTCGGGGGTCAGGGACACCAGATCGTGCCGTCCGCGCCGCTGGTGCCGCACAACGATCCGACCCTCATGTTCGTCAATGCGGGCATGGTGCCGTTCAAGAACGTCTTCACCGGGCTGGAGAAGCGGCCCTACAGCCGCGCCACGTCCAGCCAGAAGAGCGTGCGCGCCGGCGGCAAGCATAACGACCTCGACAATGTCGGCTATACCGCGCGCCACCACACTTTCTTCGAGATGCTCGGCAACTTCTCGTTTGGCGATTATTTCAAGGAAGAGGCGATCGTCCACGCCTGGACCTTGCTGACCAGGGAATGGGGCATCGATCCCGACCGGCTGACTGCCACCGTCTACCATACCGACGACGAAGCGTTCGACCTGTGGAAGAAGGTTGCCGGCCTGCCCGAAAGCCGGATCATCCGCATCCCGACCAAGGACAATTTCTGGGCGATGGGCTCGGACGGTCCCTGCGGTCCGTGCTCGGAAATCTTCTACGATCATGGCGACCATATCCCCGGCGGCCCTCCGGGCAGTCCGGACGAGGACGGCGACCGCTTCGTCGAGATCTGGAACCTCGTCTTCATGCAGTTCCTGCAGGAGAACGACCAGATCATCGGCGATCTGCCGCGCCCGTCGATCGACACCGGCATGGGGCTGGAGCGGATCGCGGCGGTGCTGCAGGGCGTCCACGACAATTACGACACCGACACGTTCAAGGCTTTGATCGCGGCGAGCGGCGAGTTCACCAAGACGCCGACGACGGGCGAGCGCCAGGCCAGCCACCGCGTCATCGCCGATCACCTGCGCTCGGCCGGCTTCCTCGTCGCCGACGGCGTGCTGCCGGCCAATGAGGGCAGGGGCTATGTCCTGCGCCGCATCATGCGCCGTGCCATGCGCCACGCCCATATCCTCGGCGCCGCCGAGCCGCTGATGCACAGGCTCGTGCCGGCTCTCGTCGCCGAGATGGGCGCCGCATACCCCGAGCTCGTCCGCGCCCAGCCGCTGATCGAGGAGACGCTGAAGCTGGAGGAAACCAGGTTCCGCCAGACGCTCGACAAGGGCCTGCGCCTGCTCGACGAGGCGACGGCCGCGATGCAGCCCGGCGACACGCTCGCCGGCGACGTCGCGTTCAAGCTCTACGACACGTTCGGCTTCCCCTACGATCTCACCGAGGACGCATTGCGCGCCCAGAATCTCAACGTCGACCGCGCCGGCTTCGACGCCGCCATGGCCGAGCAGAAGGCGGCCGCTCGCGCCGCCTGGAAGGGCTCGGGCGAGAAGGCGTCCGACGACATCTGGTTCGACATCGCCGAGGAGCATGGCTCGACCGAGTTCACCGGCTACTCCGGCCATGAAGGCGAGGGCCAGGTGCTCGCGATCGTCAAGGACGGCCAGCGCGTCGATGCCGCCCAGGCGGGCGACAATGTCGTCATCCTGACCAACCAGACGCCCTTTTACGGCGAGAGCGGCGGCCAGATGGGCGACGCAGGAAAGATCAATAACGACAGTGGCTTACAGGCCGATGTTTCCGACACGTCTAAACCTCTCGGCAAGCTCCACGCCCATCAGGCGACGATCCGCGCCGGCAGCGTGAAGGTCGGTGACGCGGTGCGCCTCGACGTCGACGTCGAGCGCCGCGCGCGCGTCCGCGCCAACCACTCGGCGACCCACCTCGTCCACGCTGCCCTGCGCAACCGGCTCGGCACCCATGTGACGCAGAAGGGGAGCCTGGTCGCGCCCGACCGCTTCCGCTTCGATTTCTCGCATCCCAAGGCGCTGACGCCCGAGGATATCGAGGCGGTCGAGGCCGAGGTGAACGCCCATATCCGCGAGAACGAGCCGGTCACGACGCGCCTGATGAGCCCGGACGAGGCGATCCAGGCCGGGGCCATGGCCTTGTTCGGCGAGAAATATGGCGAGGAAGTGCGCGTCCTATCGATGGGCCGCAACGCCGAGGCCAATTATTCGGTCGAATTGTGCGGCGGCACCCACGTTTCCGCGCTCGGTGACATCGCCTTGTTCAAGATCATCTCCGAGAGCGCGGTTGCATCGGGCGTCCGCCGCATCGAAGCCTTGACCGGAGAAGCCGCCCGCAAGTGGCTGGTTTCGCGCGAGGATCGCCTCAAGGAGGCCGCCGCCGCGCTAAAGGCGACTCCCGAGGAAGTGCCCGCGCGCGTCGCCAGCCTGATCGAGGAGCGCCGCCGGCTCGAACGCGAACTGGCCGAGGCGAAGAAGGCGCTGGCGCTGGGCGGCGGCGGCAAGGCCGCGGACGAAGTCGGGCCCGAGCAGATCGGCGGCCACTTCTTTGTCGGCCAGGTGATCGAAGGCCTCGATCCGAAGGGCCTGCGCGGCCTCGTCGACGAAGCCAAGCAGCGCATCGGATCGGGCGTGGTCGCCCTGGTCGCGGTCAATGAAGGCCGCGCCACGGTGGCCGTCGGCGTCACCGACGATCTTATTGCCAGCCGCAACGCGGTCGATCTCGTCCGCAAAGCGGTCGCTGAAGTCGGCGGGCAGGGGGGCGGCGGCCGTCCCGACATGGCCCAGGGCGGCGGCCCCGACGGCGTCAAGGCCCAGGCCGCGCTCGACGCGGTAAAGGCGGCGCTGGCAGAGGAAGCGGTCGCCGCCTGAGCGGGGCCGTAACGAAGGCTCAACCTTTCGACAGGCTTACTCTGTTCGAAAAGGGGGGCTTACCGATGCTGAATGCCTTTTTGTTGCTGATGCTGGGCGCACAATCTGCGCCCCCGCCGCTCATGGTCGTGCGTGAAGCGCCGCCGCCGCCCATCATCACACCGTCGGCGCGGTCGCAGGCGTATCGCGACAGGGAGACCGGTCCCCCGGCTATCCTCGATATCCGAGTGTCGGGCGAAGATGGCTTTGCTTGGCGGGATACGCTGCGGGTAGCGCACCGCGCCCCTGCGTCGGTGACGCAATCCCGCGCTGAGGCGCCAAGTGCCCGGTGTCCTGCTGAGACCCAGTACGATTATGGGGTTCGGGCCAACTTCACGATTACCGTGAATGTTCGCTCGACCTCGAACTTTAGCGTTAGCATCGACTGGACCCGCCCGGCTTCGCTGGACGGCTGCACAGCCGCGGGCAGCCGGACGGTTCGGCTTTCGCAGACAGTGGAGCTTGCGCCGGGTCAGAGCGTGACGCTGGAAGGGGATGCGGGCCTGAAAGTGGAGATCAAGCGACGTTGAGGTTCGGCCGCTCGTAGCTGGTTTCGTTCCCGGGAGCCGGCTCCGCGCCGAGCACGCTCATGCCGCCATATGCGTGGCTGCGCGCCCGTTCCTCGGCCAGATGCGCCTCGAGCGAGGGGCCGGTCGCGTAGCGTTCCAGCCTCCGGGCCTGTTCGTCGAGGCGGCGGAGCGCGGCGAGCTTGTCGTCGTTGCCTAGCTTGGCCGTCTCGACCGCGCTCTTGAGCACGCCGATCGTCTTGTCATAGACCTTGAGCGGCACCGGGAAGGGGTGCCGGTCCTTGCCGCCATGGGCGAGCGAGAAACGGGCCGGATCGGCGAAGCGGCAGGGCGCGCCGTGGATCACCTCGGCGACCATGGCGAGCGAGCGCACGGTTCGCGCGCCGACTCCGGGGACCAGCAGAAGCTCCTGGAAATCCTTGGGTCCCTGCTCCGCGGCGGCGGCGAGCGTTCCGTGCAGGCGGCGCAGGATGACGTCGCCGGAGCGCACGTCATGGTGCGCGGGCAGGACGAGATGGGGGAGCAAGGGCTCGGCCGTTTCCCCCGGGCGCTCGAGCGCCGCGACCTCGCTGGCGAGTCCGTCCGGCCCGAGTGCGGCGAGGAGCTCGAGCTGCGCGCTCCGCGAAGCAGCCGCGCGGCGGTCGGCGAGGTTGACGATCGCGCCCTGGCGCCGGCCCTCGATCGCGGCGTGCGGCGAGTCGACGAAGCTTTCGAGGCCTTCCGACAGCCAGTGGTAGCGGCGGGCCGTTCGGCTCGTGCCGTTCATGCCCTGCTGGACCACGACCCACTGGCCGTCGTCGGCGACGATGAAACCGTGGAGATAGAGATCGAACCCGTCCTGGACGGCGGCGCTGTCGACCTTGGCGACGAGCCGGCTCGAGCGGGCGAGCGCGGCGCCGTCATAACCGACGGCCTCGCCCGCGGCGACGAGCTCGGCGGGCGTTTGGCGCGAATGCCTGCCGCGACCGCCGCAGACGCGGATGCCGAGCTCGCCTGCGATCGGATTGAGCCCGCGCTTCAGCGCGCCGATCACGCTGGTGGTGATGCCCGACGAATGCCAGTCCATGCCCATCACCGCGCCGAACGACTGGAACCAGAAGGGATGGGCGAGGCGGCGCAGCAGCTCGTCCCGCCCATAATGGTGGACGATCGCCTCCGACATGATGGTTCCGAGCCGCGTCATCCGCTCGCCAAGCCAGGCCGGCACGCGGCCGCCATGGAGCGGAAGATCGGCGCTGCCTGAACGGTGTCCCATGCCCGTCTTCTAGAACAAAGACGGAACGACGACAAGAATGGCTGTGTGCCCTACCGGGAACGGGGCGGAATCACTGGGACTTCAGGGCATCCCGGAGCCGGCGTCGGCGGATACGCGGCTCCTCGACGAGCTGGCCAAGCTCCATGATCTCCTTGCGCAGCTCGGCGCGCTTCTCGTGGATCGAGGCGATGACGGGGCCCATCGCGATGCCGAGATCGACCAGAACCGCCTCCGACAATTGCAGCGACGATTCGAGCGTCTCGGGCACGGCGTCGGTCGCGCCGGCGCGGTAGAGTTCGGCGGCGTGCTTGGCGTCGCGGGCGCGAGCGACGATGGTGAGGTCCGGGCACCAGGCGCGCACCCGCTTGGTCAGGCGCACCGTGAGGACGGGGTCGTCCATCGTCAGGATCAGCGCGCTGGCGTGGCCGAGCTTCAGCCTGTCGACCAGCTCGGGCCGCGAGACGTCGCCGAACAGGATCGGGAAGCCCTTGCGGCGGCATTCGGCGACCGTGTCGATGTTGGAATCCACCGCGACGTAATTGCGGCCGTGGATCTTCAGCATGTCGGCGACGAGGCGGCCGACGCGCCCGAAGCCGATGATTACCGCCGCCGGCGCCTTTTCGTCGGGGCCGAGCACGGGGATGTCGACATCGGCCTGCAGGTCGACGCGGCGCGCGGCGAGCTGGCCGAGCTTGGCCAGCAGCGGCGTGATGGTGAGTCCGATCGCGGTGACGATCTGCCAGAAAGCGGCGGTGTCTCGGCTGATGAGCTGGGCCGCGGCCGCCGCGGCCAGCACGATCAGCGTGGTCTCGGAAGGGGAGGCCATCAGCACGCCGGTCTCGGCAGCAACCGACCTGCGCGCGCCGGAGAGGCGGAGCAGGCCCGCCGTCACGACCGCCTTCACGACCAGCACGGCAATGACGGCCATGACGATCGCGCCCCAATTGCCGGCGATGACGCGCACGTTGACGCTCATCCCGACCGTGATCAGGAAGATGCCGAGCGCGAGCCCGCGGAACGGCGCGGTGACGACCTCGACCTCGCTGTGATAGTCGGTCTCGGCGATCAGGATGCCCGCGATCAGCGCGCCCATGATCGGCGACAGGCCGGCGGCGGCCGTCGCCAGGCTCGAGACGATCACGACCAGCAGGCTCGCCGCCAGGAACAGTTCGGGATTCTTGGCGCGTGCCGCCTGCGCGAACAGACGCGGCAGGAAGAAGCGGCCCAGCACCAGCATCGCAACGACAGTCGCGACGCCCCAGGCGATCGTGGTCAGCAGGCCCTCGAACCCCTCGGCCTGGGCGAAGGGGGCGAGGGCGCCCAGCGCGAAGATGATCGGGACGATCGCCAAATCCTCGAACAGCAGCATCGCCAGCGCCGAGCGTCCGACGGCACTGTTCGTGCCGACCAGCGGAAGGACGATCGCGGTCGAGGACAGAGCGAGGGCGAGGCCCAAGGCGAGCGACCCGGTCCAGCCCTGGCCGATCAGGTAGAGGCCGAGGCCGATCAGGCCGGCGGACAGCAGCAATTCGGCCGCGCCGAGCCCGAAGACGAGGCTGCGCATCATCCACAACCGGCGAAACGAGAGCTCCAGCCCGATCGAGAACAAGAGGAGGATGATGCCGAACTCGGCGAACGGCTCGATCGCTTCCGGGTTGGAGATGGTGACGTAGCTGAGCCAAGGGAAGTCCCTGGCCATCGAACCCAGGCCGGCGGGCCCGACCAGCAGGCCGATCAGGATGAACCCGATCACCGGGCTGATCCGGAAGCGGGCGAAGGCCGGAATGACGATCCCCGCCGCGCCGAGGATCACGAGGGCGTCGCTGAACGTGGAAGTCTGGAAGTCGCTCGTCATCTTGCTGTTATGCAGCATCGAGAGCGATTGTCAGCAACCAACGAAAAAGCCCCGGCCGCACATCTGCGGCCGGGGCTTTCGACAAGTCCTGGCGGGTGGGCCGTTAGGCGGCGGCCATCGCCTTCTCGAGATTGGCGCGGATCGCCTCGAAGAACTGCTCGGTCGTCATCCAGCTCTGGTCCGGGCCGATCAGGATCGCGAGATCCTTGGTCATCTGGCCCTGCTCGACGGTCTGGATGCAGACCCGCTCGAGCGTCTCGGCGAAGCGCGTGACTTCGGGCGTGTCGTCGAACTTGCCGCGATATTTGAGGCCGCCGGTCCAGGCGAAGATCGACGCGATCGGGTTGGTCGAGGTCGCCTTGCCCTGCTGGTGCATGCGGTAGTGGCGCGTGACCGTGCCGTGCGCGGCCTCGGCCTCGATCGTATTGCCGTCCGGCGACATCAGCACCGAGGTCATCAGGCCGAGCGACCCGAACCCCTGCGCAACCTGGTCCGACTGGACGTCGCCGTCGTAATTCTTGCAGGCCCAGACGAACTTGCCGCTCCACTTGAGCGCGCTCGCCACCATGTCGTCGATCAGGCGGTGCTCGTAGACGATCTTGGCTTCTGCGAACTTGTCCTTGAACTCGGCGTCGAACACTTCCTGGAAGATGTCCTTGAAGCGGCCGTCATAGGCTTTGAGGATGGTGTTCTTGGTCGAGAGGTACACCGGCCAGCCGCGGGCGAGGCCGTAATTCATGCTGGCGCGGGCGAAATCGCGGATCGATTCGTCGAGATTGTACATGCCCATGGCAACGCCGGCCGACGGGAAGTCGAACACTTCCTCGTCGATCCGCTCGCCATTCTCGCCTTCCCAGGAAATCTTGAGCTTGCCGGGGCCCGGGACGCGGAAGTCGGTCGCCTTATACTGGTCGCCGAACGCGTGGCGGCCGACGACGATCGGATCGGTCCAGCCCGGGATCAGCCGGGGCACGTTGTCGATCACGATCGGCTCGCGGAAGACGACGCCGCCGAGAATGTTGCGGATCGTGCCGTTGGGCGAGCGCCACATCTTCTTGAGGCCGAACTCCTCGACGCGCGCCTCGTCGGGCGTGATCGTGGCGCACTTCACGCCGACGCCGTACTGCTTGATCGCCTCGGCGGCTTCGACCGTCACCCGGTCCTCGGTGGCGTCGCGATTCTCGATGCTGAGATCGTAATATTTGAGGTCGATGTCGAGATAGGGCTGGATCAGACGTTCGCGAATCCACTGCCAGATGATGCGGGTCATCTCGTCGCCGTCGATCTCGACAACCGGCGTTTTCACTTTGATCTTGGCCATGGGACGCGTGCTTTCCTCAGCTTGGGTGGAAGGATTTGGGGCGGGGTGTAGGCGGGGACGGCGCGGCGATCAATGGCAGGTCCCGCGTCCGGTTGTCCTGCCCGGTGTCCCGGCTTAAGGAAGGCGCATGACTTCGCTAGAAAAGCCCGACCTCGTCACGACCACGGTCCGATATCGCATGCCTTCGGTTCACCCCGAGGGTCGTAAGTTTGCGGTCATCGCCGCGGCCATCACCGGCGTCTTCGCCTTCCTGAGCTGGGAGACCCTGGCCTGGCCGATGGTCGGCATAACCATCTGGGTGCTCGCTTTCTTCCGCGATCCGATCCGGACGACGCCCAAGGGCGAGGGCCTGATCGTCGCGCCCGCCGACGGCATGATCACAATGATCGCCACCGTGCCGGCGCCGCGCGAACTGATCGGCGAGGGCGGCCTCGACGAAGCCGCGCTCTTCACCCGCGTCTCGATCTTCATGAGCGTGTTCGACGTCCACATCAACCGGACCCCGATCGCCGGCCAGGTGAAGCGCGTCGTCTATATCGCCGGCAAGTTCCTCAACGCCGATCTCGACAAGGCGAGCGAGGACAATGAGCGCCAGCATTTCCTGGTCGAGGCGCATGACGGTACCCGCATCGGCTTCACCCAGATTGCCGGCCTCGTCGCGCGCCGCATCGTGCCGTGGGTCAAGGCGGGCGATTTCGTCGCTGCCGGCCAGCGCGTCGGGCTGATCCGCTTCGGCAGCCGCGTCGACGTCTTCCTGCCCGCCGGCACCGCCCCCAAGGTGATCCTCGGCCAGCGCACGATCGCCGGCGAGACGATCGTCGGCAAGATCGGCGAGAACGAGCCCGTCGAGGGCGTCAGCCAGTGAGCGAGCGGGTGAGGCGTCCGCGTGGCATCCCGCTGAGGGCGCTCGTCCCCAATGCGGTAACCGCGCTCGCTCTGTGCTGCGGCCTCACCGGCGTCCGCTACGCCATCTCGGCCGCCAACGGCGTCGACGGCGACTGGGAGAAGGCGGTCGCGGCGATCATCGTCGCCGCGGTGCTCGACGGCATGGACGGCCGCATCGCCCGCGCGCTCAAGGGCCAGAGCCGCTTCGGCGCCGAGCTCGATTCGCTGTCGGACGTGATCGCCTTCGGCGTTTCGCCGGCGATCATCCTCTATTTGTGGTCGCTGCAATATCTGCCGCGCTTCGGCTGGATCTTCGCGCTCGCCCACGCCGTCTGCGCCGCGCTCCGCCTGGCGCGGTTCAACGCCGCGATCGACGTCGAGGAACAGCCACACAAATCTGCGGGCTTCCTGACCGGCGTGCCCGCCCCGGCCGGCGCCGGCCTCACTCTGCTTCCGGTCTATCTCTGGCTGTGGAGCGGCGAGGAAATATTCCGGCAGACCTACGTGGTCGCGCCGTGGGCCGCCCTGATCGCCTTCCTGATGGTGTCGAACCTCGCCACCTTCTCCTGGGGCTCGCTGCGGCTGCGCAGCCGCGTCCGGCTCTGGGCGATCGTGGTGATTGCGTTGATCGGCGGCGCGCTGTTCTCGGCCCCGTGGCCGACGCTGAGCATCGCGGCGATGGTCTATGCGGCTTTGATTCCGGCGAGCATCTACGCCTACGGCAAGATCAGGAGGCTGCGCGCAAGGGGAGCCGTGCGGGCTGCGTCACCACCGGGCGCGGACGAGCCGACACCCTGACGCGGCTTCCAGCCCAGGAACGATGACTGCGGCGCGCCGGCATTTCGCCCATCAGCGCGGCAAGGATATCGTCCCAATATTCGCGCACCATCTGGTGAGCGAGGGCGGCGGCGCCGATCAGCACGAAAGCGAAAAACAGAGCGGTTGCCAAGTGACTCACATCTTTTCCCCTGTTTTATCCACAGCTTAACGTCGCGGCCGTGGTTTGGTTTCCTTTTGCGTTGTTCCGCCTCTATGTTCCCGTTATGTTCTGCTGTCAACGGCTTGATTTTGTCGCGGGAGCCGACTAAGTGCGCGTCCATTCCACATGCGGAGCCATCATAACCGGTGGCTGGCAAGCCCGATCGGGCCCCAGTCTCTCGGCGCCGCAGAGGTATAACCGGAAGGAGAAAATATCATGGCGTCGACCGACGTTTCCATGCAGCAACTGCTTGAAGCCGGAGCGCATTTCGGCCACCAGACCCACCGCTGGAACCCCAAGATGAAGCCGTACATCTTCGGCGACCGCAATGGGGTCCACATCATCGATCTGTCGCAGACCGTGCCGCTGTTCCAGCGTGCGCTCGAGTTCGTCCGTCAGTCGGTCGCCGCCGGCGGCAAGGTTCTCTTCGTCGGCACCAAGCGCCAGGCGCAGGATCCGGTCGCCGAAGCCGCGCGCCGTTCGGGCCAGCATTATGTCAACCATCGCTGGCTGGGCGGCATGCTCACCAACTGGAAGACGATCTCGAACTCGATCAAGCGCTTCAAGACCCTCGAGGAGCAGCTGTCGGGCGACACCGCCGGCCTCACCAAGAAGGAAGTCCTCCAGCTCACCCGCGAGCGCGACAAGCTCGAGCTCTCGCTCGGCGGCATCCGCGACATGGGCGGCCTGCCGGACGTGATCTTCATCGTCGACGCGAACAAGGAAGAGCTGGCGGTCAAGGAAGCCAACGTGCTCGGCATCCCGGTCGTCGCGATCCTCGATTCGAACGCGAGCCCGAACGGCATCGCTTTCCCGGTCCCGGGCAATGACGACGCCAGCCGCGCGATCCGTCTTTATTGCGACGCGGTGGCCGATGCCGCCACGTCCGGCCGCACCGGCGGCCAGGCTGCCCGTGGCGTCGACGTCGGCGCGCTCGACACGCCGCCGGCCGAAGAAGCGCTGGCCGAAGCTTAACTATCTCCCCCCTCCCGCTTGCGGGAGGGGATCGAGGGGTGGGGCGAGCGCAGCGAGCTTTCTGACGCATTCCCACCCCCAGCCCCTCCCGCATGCGGGAGGGGAGAATCTTGAAAGGATTAGAGACATGGCGGAAATCACTGCCGCAACCGTCAAGGAACTGCGCGAGCGCACCGGCGCCGGCATGATGGACTGCAAGAAGGCGCTGGGCGAGACGAACGGCGACATGGAAGCCGCGATCGACTGGCTGCGCACCAAGGGTCTCGCCGCCGCCGCCAAGAAGGCCGGCCGCCAGGCCGCCGAAGGCCTGGTCGGCGTCGCCGTCAAGGGCACGACCGGCGCGGTCGTCGAGGTCAATTCCGAGACCGACTTCGTCGCCAAGAACGAGCAGTTCCAGGAATTCGTCCGCACCGTCGCCGAGCTCGCGCTCGAGACCGGCAACGACGTCGACGCGCTCGCCCAGGCCAATTGGCCGGCCGGAGGCACCGTCGAGGAGAAGCTGACCTCGAACATCGCCACGATCGGCGAGAACCAGTCGCTCCGCCGCTCCGCCGTGCTGAACGTCAATGACGGCGTCGTCGTCTCCTACGTCCACAATTCGGTCGGTGCCGGCCTCGGCAAGATCGGCGTGCTCGTCGCGCTCGAATCGACCGCCGACAAGGCCGCGCTCGAGGCGCTCGGCAAGCAGCTCGCCATGCACATCGCCGCGGCCAACCCGCTGGCGCTGAAGGGCGAGGATCTCGACGCCGAGATGGTCGAGCGCGAGCGCGCGATCGCCGCCGAAAAGGCTTCCGAATCCGGTAAGCCCGCCGACATCGTCGCCAAGATGGTCGACGGCGCGATCGCCAAGTTCCGCAAGGAGAATGCGCTCCTGTCGCAGCTCTTCGTGATGGACAACAAGACCAAGGTCGAGGACGTCGTCGCCGCCGAATCCAAGAAGCTCGGCGCGCCGGTCACGCTCGCTGCCTATGTCCGCTTCCAGCTCGGCGAAGGCATCGAGAAGAAGGAAAGCGACTTCGCTGCCGAAGTCGCGGCCGCTGCCGGCACCAACAAGGCTGCCTAAGCGTCCCGCCTCCCGCTTGCGGGAAGCGAGGCAATCGAAAACGCCCGGTCGT
This sequence comes from Sphingomonas sp. LY54, assembly GCF_035594035.1. Taxonomy (NCBI): domain Bacteria; kingdom Pseudomonadati; phylum Pseudomonadota; class Alphaproteobacteria; order Sphingomonadales; family Sphingomonadaceae; genus Sphingomonas; species Sphingosinicella wutangchuni. The sequence goes on along the minus strand of NZ_CP141588.1, from coordinate 280,969 downwards.
GGTTCACGACCGGGCGTTTCTCGTTTCAGGCCCGATTCTCCCCTGCTTTTCTGATGCGAAGGGGCGGGGAGACGGCTTGTCGCCCCCGCGACCCTTCACTAAGGTGCGCGCCGCCTCACCCTCACGATCGGACCAGACAGCCCCATGACGCGCCCGCGCTTCAAACGCATCCTCCTGAAGCTTTCCGGTGAAGTCCTGATGGGGCAGGGCCAGTTCGGCATCGATCCCAACACGGTCTCCCGCGTCGCCGAGGAAATTGCCGGCGTCGCCAAGGACCATGAGCTCTGCATCGTTGTCGGCGGCGGCAACATTTTCCGCGGCCTCGCCGCCGCGGCCAAGGGCTTCGACCGCACCAGCGCCGATTATATGGGCATGCTCGCGACCGTGATGAACGCGCTGGCCGTCCAGAATGCGCTGGAGCAGATCGGCGTCGAGACCCGGGTCCAGTCCGCCATTCCGATGAACACGGTTTCCGAGCCCTTCATTCGCCGCCGCGCCGAGCGTCACCTCGAGAAGGGCCGCATCGTCATTTTCGCCGCCGGCACCGGCAATCCCTTCTTCACCACCGACACCGCTGCCGCATTGCGCGCCGCCGAGATGGGCTGCGACGCCCTGTTCAAGGGCACGTCGGTCGACGGCGTCTATGATGCCGATCCGAAAAAGGTGTCGGACGCCCGGCGTTACGACAGCCTCAGCTTCAACAAGGTCCTGAGCGACGATCTGCGCGTCATGGACGCCAGCGCCGTCGCCTTGTGCCGCGACAACAATATTCCGATCGTCGTGTTCAACATCCGCGAGCAGGGCAATCTGGCCCGCGTGCTCAGCGGCGAAGGCACGGCGACGATCGTCCAAAACGGGGAGTGATCCATGCCAGCTTATGACAAGAACGATATCCAGCGCCGCATGAACGGCGCGATCGAGGCGCTGAAGCACGATCTGGGCGGCCTGCGCACGGGGCGCGCGTCGGTCACCCTGCTCGATCCGATCACGGTCGAGGTCTATGGCGCCAACATGCCGCTCAACCAGATCGCGACCGTCTCGGCGCCCGAGCCGCGCATGCTGAGCGTGCAGGTGTGGGACCGCTCGAACGTTACCCCGGTCGAAAAGGCGATCCGCTCCTCGGGCCTGGGCCTCAACCCGATTTCCGAAGGCCAGAATATCCGTCTGCCGATCCCCGATCTCACCGAGGAGCGCCGCAAGGAACTGGCCAAGCTCGCCGGCCAATATGCCGAAAAGGCGAAGATCGCGGTCCGCAACGTCCGCCGCGACGGCATGGACGCGCTCAAGACCGACGAGAAGAAGAAGGAAATCAGCGAGGACGAGCATAAGCGCCTCGATGCCGAAGTGCAGAAGCTGACCGACGACACGATCAAGGAGATCGACGCGGCGGCGGGGGCGAAGGAAAAGGAAATTCTGCAGCCGTGATCCCGAACCGGGCCGAAGCTGCGCCGCGGGCCGAGGCCGGTGGCGCAGGCGTGCCGCGTCACGTCGCAATTATCATGGACGGCAACGGCCGCTGGGCGAAGGCGAGGGGCCTGCCCCGCGCCTCCGGCCATCGCGCCGGCGCTGAATCCGCGCGCAAGGTGCTCCGCGCGGCGGGCGAGGCGGGCGTCGAATGCCTGACGCTCTATGCTTTCTCGTCCGAGAATTGGCGTCGGCCCGAGGAAGAGATCAACGATCTGATGGGGCTGCTTCGGCTCTATATCGGCAAGGAATTGAACGCCCTCCACAAGGAAGGCATCCGCCTCAAGATTCTCGGCGACCACAGCGCCTTCGGCCCTGAGACCGCGAAGATGGTCGACCAGGCGGTCGAGCGGACGGCGGCCAACGATCGCATGACGCTCGCCATTGCGCTCAATTACGGCGCGCGCGCGGAAATCGTGAATGCGGCACGCGCGCTGGCGCGCAAGGTTGCGGCCGGCGAGATGGCGGCGGACGCGATCGACGACGACGCGATCGAGGCCGGTCTCGACACCGCCGATCTGCCGCCGCTCGACCTCCTCATCCGCACGTCGGGCGAGCATCGCCTGTCCAATTTCCTGCTCTGGCAGGCGGCCTATGCCGAGATGCTTTTCGTCGACACGCTCTGGCCGGATTTCGACGGCGACGCGCTGCGCGCGGCTCTGGCTGAATTTGCGGGTCGCGACCGACGCTTTGGTGGCCTGTGAGCGAAGCTGAAACTCCCATTCCGGTCTCGGACCTGCCGACCCGCTTCGTGATGGGCGTGGTGATGGTCGCCATCGCCTGCATCTCCATCTATCTCGGCGGATGGCCGTTCCGCCTGCTCGTCCTTGCCGGGGCGGCGGTGATGATGCTCGAATGGGGCGACATGCACCGGGTGACGCGGCTCTGGTCCGTCCTCGGCGCCGTCCTGCTGGCGATCATCTTGCTGGGGGTGAGCGAGTGGCTCTTCCCGGCCGCAGAGATGGACGAGGCGATCAGCGCCGCCACCTTCAGCCCGGCCTGGACAGGTTTCGCCGTCATCCTCGGCTGCGCATTGCTGCTCGGCCTGGCGTCGCGCCGCGGCGGGATGGCCTGGGGCTTCCTCTATGTCGGCATTCCCTCATTCGCCCTGGTCGTGATCGACTGGGCGTGGTTCGGCATCGTCTTCTGGATGATGGTCGTCACCTGGGCGACCGACATCTTCGCTTATTTCGCTGGGCGGACGATCGGCGGGCCCAAGCTCGCGCCGCGGATCAGCCCCAACAAGACCTGGGCCGGCCTGTTCGGCGGGATTGTCGGCGCAGCGGCGGTCGGCGCGCTGGCGGCCTGGTATTTCGATCTCGGCATGCCCTTCCTCTATATTGGCGGCGCCATGGCGGTGCTCGCCCAGGCCGGCGATCTCTACGAAAGCGGGCTGAAGCGCCGCGCCGGCGTCAAGGACAGCGGCACGATCCTGCCCGGCCATGGCGGGGCGCTGGACCGGCTCGACGGGTTGCTGCCGGTGATCGTCGCCACCTTCCTGCTGCTGGTCACCGGGCAATGGACAGGGTGAAGCAGACCATTCGCAGCGTCACCATCCTCGGAGCGACCGGCTCCGTCGGCCAGTCCACCATCGACCTGATCGCTCGCGATCGCGACCGGTTCGACGTGCTTGCGCTGACCGCGCATCGCGACGTGGCGGGGCTGGCGGCGGCTGCGCGGCGGGTCGGCGCGCGCCATGCCATCATCGCCGATCCGTCGTTGCTGGCTGCGCTCGAGGATGCGCTCGCCGGCACCGGCATCGAGGCGGCGGCGGGCGAGCAGGCGGTGATCGACGCGGCCGCGTCCGGGGCCGACTGGACGATGGCGGCGATCGTCGGCACCGCCGGCCTGCGCCCGGTGATGGCCGCGCTGCGCCAAGGGAAGACGGTCGCGCTCGCCAACAAGGAGGCTCTGGTCTCGGCCGGCGAGGTGATGACGCAGGCGGCGCGGGCGAGCGGCGCGACTTTGCTGCCGGTCGATTCAGAGCATAATGCGATCTTCCAGTGCTTCGACCATGAACGGCCCCACGGCGTGCGCCGCGTCATCCTCACCGCCAGCGGCGGTCCGTTTCGGTCGAAGAGCCTGGAGGAGATGCGCCGCGTCACTCCGGCGCAGGCCGTTGCCCATCCGAACTGGTCGATGGGCGCCAAGATCTCGGTCGATTCCGCGACGCTCATGAACAAGGGCCTCGAATTGATCGAGGCCTTTCACCTGTTCCCGCTCGGCGCCGACGCGTTCGACGTCGTCGTCCACCCGCAATCGGTGATCCACAGCCTTGTCGAATATGTCGACGGCTCGTTCCTGGCGCAATTGGGCGCGCCCGACATGCGGATCCCGATCGCGCACAGCCTGGCGTGGCCGGAGCGGATGGAGACGCCGTGCGAGCGGCTGGATCTGGTGAAGGTCGCCAGGCTCGACTTCGAGGAGCCGGACATGGTCCGCTTCCCGGCCCTCGCGCTCGCCCGCCAGGTGCTCGGCGAAGGCGGGGCCAAGCCGGCAATCCTCAATGCCGCCAATGAAGTAGCCGTCGCATCCTTTCTGGACAGCGCGCTTCCTTTCCTCGATATCGCCAATATCGTCCGTGAAGCGTTGAGCCTTTACACGCCGCCGGCACCGGCTTCGCTCGACGACGTGCTCGCAGTGGACCGGGAAGCCCGGCGCCATGCCAGCGAACTGATTGGGAAGTTCAGAATTTGACCACTGCCGCGCCCGGCCTTTTGATGACGATCCTGAGCTTCCTGCTCGTGATCGGGCCGCTCATCTTCATCCACGAGCTCGGCCATTATTTCGCCGGCCGCTGGTTCGGCGTGCAGGCGGAGACTTTCTCGATCGGATTCGGCAGGGAAGTGTTCGGCTGGACCGACAAGCGCGGCACGCGCTGGAAGGTGGGCTGGCTGCCGCTCGGCGGCTACGTCAAGTTCAAGGGCGACATGAACCCGGCCAGCCAGCCCTCCGACGAATGGCTGTCGCTTCCCGCCGAGGAGCGGGCGCAATGCTTCCAGGCCAAGCCGGTGTGGCAGCGCTTCATCATCGTCGCCGCGGGCCCGATCACCAACTTTCTGTTCGCGATCATCGTCTACATGGGCGTGTTCGCCGCTTATGGCGAGCCGCGCACGCCGGCGGTGATCGCCTATGTCGCGCCCGGTTCTGCGGCCGAGAGCGCGGGCATCCGCCCCGGCGACCAGATCCTCACGATCAACGGCCTGCGCATCTCCCGCTTCGAGGATATCGGCGCCTATGTGCAGATCCGCCCGGAGAAGCCGCTCGCGGTCGAGCTGGCGCGGGGCGACGATCGCCTGACCGTTCGCACGGTGGCCCGTGCCGAGGTCCAGCGCGACAGCTTCGGCAACGAGGCCCGCATTGGGCGCCTCGGCGTGAGCCCGGTCGGCAATCGCGTCTTCCACGACGTGCCGGTCTGGGAACTGCCGATCGCGGCGGTTCGGCATACTGCCGACACAGTGAAGATGATGGTCGTGACATTGGGCCAGGTCATCACCGGCGACCGCTCGATGAAGGAAATGGGCGGGCCGCTGAAGATCGCCCAATATTCCGGTCAGCAGGCGAGTGTAGGCTGGTTCAGCTTCCTGATGTTCATGACCGTGATTTCAATTAATCTGGGATTCATCAACCTGTTGCCAATCCCCTTGCTCGATGGCGGGCATCTGGCCTTCTACACGATCGAGGCGGTGCGACGGAAACCACTGAAGCCGGAGGCGCAGGAATGGGCGTTCAGGACCGGGCTCGCGGCGCTATTGGCGCTGATGATGTTCGTGACCCTGAACGATCTGGCGTCTTTCGGCGTCTGGAAGAAGCTTGGCGGGTTGATCGGCTGATCAGCTTGGGGCAGGGCAGGGACCAACAGGGACCACGCGCGCCGGATTTCTCCGGCCGTGCAGCGTAAAGGCGGGGACGCGTGACAGCGATCAATGCATTTTCCAACAATCGGCGGCTGTGCTCGGCTTTGCTGGTCGGCACCATGCTCGGCGGATTCTCCGCGGCTGGCTACGCGCAGACGGCGCAGCCGACGACGCCCGCTCCGGCGGCGCAATCGCCGATCACCGTCGGATTGCCCGGCAGCGGCACGGTCCGCTCGCTGGCGGTAACCGGCGCCCAGCGCCTCGAGCCGGAGACGGTTCTCTCCTATCTCAAGCTGCGCCCGGGCGAAGCCTATGACCGCGAACGGCTCGACGAGGCGATCCGCGACCTCTACGCGACCGAACTCTTCGCCGACGTCCAGATCCTCGGCGCCGACACCGGCAACATCGTCGTCCAGGTTCGCGAGAACCCGGTGATCAACCGCATCATCCTGGAGGGCAACAAGCGCCTCAAGGACGACAAGATCGTGCCCGAGATCCGTCTCGCGCCGCGCCAGATCTTCACCCGCTCCAAGGTCCGCGCCGATGTCGCGCGCATCATCGAGCTCTATCGCCGCCAGGGCCGCTTCGCCGCCGAAGTCGAGCCCAAGATCGTGCAGCTCGACCAGAACCGCGTCGATCTCGTCTTCGAGATCCAGGAGGGCCCGCGCTCGAAGGTGCGGGGCATCAACATCCTCGGCAACGAGATTTACAGCGATGGCCGGCTGCGCTCGGAGATGGCGACCAAGCAGTCGAGCCTGCTGAGCTTCCTGAGCTCGGGCAACACCTACGATCCGGATCGCCTCGCCTACGACCAGCAGAAGCTGCGCCAATTCTATCTGACCGAGGGCTATGCCGATTTCCGCGTGATCTCGGCGGTGGCCGAACTCACCCCGGACAAGCGCGACTTCATCATCACCTACGTCGTCGAGGAAGGCGAGCGCTATAAGTTCGGCGATGTCAGCGTCGAAAGCGACATCCGCGATTTCCGGGGCGAGGACATGACCGCCTTGCTGCCGATGAAGAAGGGCGACTGGTACAACGCCAAGCAGATCGAGGACACGGTCACCGGCCTGTCCGAATCCGCCGGCCTGTTCGGCTACGCGTTCGTCGAGGTCGACCCGCAGATCAAGCGCAGCGCCGAAGACAAGACCATGTCGGTCACCTTCAAGCTGGACGAGGCGCCGCGCGTCTATGTCGAGCGGATCGACATCAACGGCAATACGGTGACCCGCGATAAGGTCGTCCGCCGCGAGTTCCGCCTGGCCGAGGGCGATCCGTTCAACAGTGTGCGCGTCAAGCGCTCGCGCGACCGCATCCAGTCGCTTGGCTTCTTCCAGGACAATCTCGAGATCAAGCAGGAGCAGGGGTCCTCGCCCGACCGTGTCGTGCTCTCGGTCGACGTCGAGGAACGGTCGACCGGCGAGCTCCAGGTCTCGGCCGGCTTCTCGAGCCTCGAGCGCTTCCTGGTCAACCTGTCGATCACGCAGCGCAACTTCATGGGCAAGGGCCAGACGCTCCGCGCCGCGGTCAATTATTCGAGCTATTCCAAGTCGGTCGAGCTCGGCTTCACCGAGCCCTATCTGTTCGACCGCAACATCGCGCTCGGCGGCGATATCTTCCGGCGCGACTTCCGCAGCTTCAACTTCGTCAACAGCAACCGCAACACGACCTACGAGCAGGTCTCGACCGGCGGGCAGGTGCGCCTCGGCGTTCCGCTCACCGAGCATATGATCCTGGCTCTTCGCTACGGGCTTACGTTCGACGAGGTCGGCCTCGACGAAGGGCTATTCTTCACCGATCCCGACGGCAATGGGCCGCTCGCGCCGCAGTGCGATCCGCTTCTCGCGGGCCGCTATCTGTGCGACGCCATCGGCGACCGGACGACCTCCTCGGTCGGCTATTCGCTCTCCTACAACACGCTCAACAACAATCTCCGCCCGTCCAAGGGCGAGCGGATCGTGTTCAGCCAGGATTTCGCCGGCGTTGGCGGCACGACGAAATATCTGCGCTCGCGTCTCAACGGCTCCAAATATTGGGGCATCGGCAATAGCGGCTTCATTTTCTCGACGAGCATCGAAGGCGGCTACATCCACAGCTTCGAAAACCAGCGTTTCGACGTGGACGGCAACGAGATCGACAAGGTCCGCCTGACCGACCGCTTCTTCCTCGGCGAACCGCAGATGCGCGGCTTCGACATTCGCGGCGTCGGTCCGCGCATCGTCCGCCGCCGCTTCGACGAGGACGGCAACGTGATCCCGGGCAAGGACGGCATCTTCGCCGAGGACGCCCTCGGCGGCCGGGCTTATTATCTGGGCCGCGCCGAGCTCGAGATTCCGCTCGGATCGAAGGGCCGCGAGCTTGGCCTGCGCCCGTCGGTGTTCGTCGACGTCGGCGCCCTGTTCGGGCTCAAGGACCCGATCACCCAGTCGATCACGCCAAACGACCCGCGTGCCCAGAACCGCTGCATCGACGCCCAGGGCGGAAGTACCCCGGTGCCGACCACCGGATCCTGCCTGCCCGGCACCAATTTCCGCGCAGGCGTCACGCCCTTCGACGAGCAATTCCTGGGCGACTCGCCCAAGCCGCGCGTCTCGGTGGGCTTCGGCGTCAACTGGAACTCGCCTTTCGGACCGTTCAGGATCGATATAGCCAAGGCCCTTACAAAGGCCGAAGGTGACGATACCAAGCTCTTCACATTCAACGTAGGGACCGCATTCTAATGAACAAATTTGCTATCAGCACGGCGCTCGCCGCCGTTGCGCTCGCCATTCCCGCCGCCGCGCCGGCGCAGAAGGTCGGCTCGGCCGTGATCGTCGTCGTCGACTCCGAACGCGTGTTCCGCGATTGCAACGCCTGCAAGGCCGCGCAGACCCAGCTTCAGACCCAGCTTCAGCAGCTCCAGCAGCGCGCCCAGCAGCTCGGCCAGCCGCTCGAGACCGAGGCCGCTTCGATCCGCACCGCGGCCGGCGGCAAGGCGCCCGACGCCGCGCTTCAGAAGCGCATCCAGGACCTGCAGACCCGCCAGAGCACGGCCGCGCAGGAAATCCAGCGCAGCGAGGCGACGTTCAATCGTAACCGCGCCTATGTCGCCCAGCAGATCCAGACCCGCCTCAACCCGATCATCCAGCAGGTGATGACGACCCGCGGCGCCAACGTCGCGCTCGACACCCAGGCGACTTTGGCGCGCTCGCCGGCGCTCGACGTCACCAACGACGTCCTCGCCGCCCTCAACCAGCAGCTGCCGAGCGTGGTCACGACCGCTCCGGCCGCGCCGCAGCAACAGCAGCAGCCCCAGGGCCGGTGAGCGCCGAAACTCAGGCCGCCATCGGACCGCTTGACGTCAAGCGGGTGATGGCGGCCCTGCCGCACCGTTACCCGATGCTCCTCGTCGATCGCGTCGAGGAGATCGTCCCCGACAAGTCGATTACCGCCATCAAGGCTGTGACGATCAACGAGGACTTCTTCAACGGCCATTTCCCGGGCCGTCCGATCATGCCGGGCGTGCTGATCGTCGAGGCGCTGGCGCAGGCTGCCGGCGTGCTGGCGGTGGAATCCCTCGGCCTCGCGAATTCGGGCAAGCTGGTCTATTTCATGGCGATCGAGGGCGCGAAGTTTCGCACCCCGGTCGAGCCGGGCTGTTTGCTCCGGCTCGAGGTCGAATTCGTCCAGAAGCGCGCCTCGGTGTGCAAGTTCGCCGGCAAGGCCTTGGTCGACGGCAAGGTCGCGGCCGAAGCCAATTTCACGGCGATGATCGCGGATCCGCCCGCGGCCTGATTACCGACCGATCAGAAGGCGGGGCGCCATGTCCCGCCTTCTTTCGTCACCCCGAATACCTCCGGAATGCGCGGCCCGCGTAGCAACTCACCCGGCTCGCCGTCCGCCACTATTCGCCCTTTGTCGAGAATGATCAGGCGGTCGGCATAGGTGCCGGCGAGATCGAGGTCGTGGATCGCCAGCAGCAAAGCGCGATCGGCCCCGCGCATGCCGTCATGCAGCAGATCGAGCAGTTTCAGCTGCCATAAGGGATCGAGGTTCGCGACCGGTTCGTCGAGCAGGGCGACCCGCGGACGCGCGGCCAGCACGCGGGCGATCAGCACGCGGCTGCGCTCCCCAGTCGACAGTCGGTCGACGCGGCGATCGGCCAGCGCCCCCAGGTCCAGCGCCTTCACAGCCAGATCGATCGAGGCCGGATCGCCGCCGCCCAGCGCGATCACGTCGCGCGCGGCGAGCGGCCATTTGACGTCGCGCGAGGCGGGCAGGAAGCCGAGCAGGCGCTGGCGTTCGCCGGGGCCGAGGCTGCGCGGATCGACGCCGTCGATCTCGACGCGTCCCGTCCTCGGGCCGATCCCGGCCAGAGCGTGAAGCAGGCTGGTCTTGCCGCTGCCATTGGGGCCAATCAGGCAGGTGAGGGTGCCCGGCTCGAGCGCCAGCCGGGTCTCGGCAAGGCGGCCAGGCCGGCTGAGGCCCTCGGCGACGAGCAGGCTCATCGCTCCAGCCTCCAGCGCATGTGGGCGACCAGCCACAGGAAGAAGGGCGCGCCGAGCAGGGCGGTCACGACGCCAATGGGTAAGGTCCGTCCGAGCGGCGCGGCGCGGACGACGAGGTCGGCGGCGAGCAGGAGCAGGCCGCCGATCAGCGCGGCGGGCAGGATCGCCCGGCCGGGATGGCCGGCGGTAAGCCGGCGCGCGAAGATCGGAGCGACCAGCCCGACGAAACCGATCGCTCCGCAGATGGCGACGCAGGCGCCGACGCCGATCGCGGTCAGGCAAACGATGCGGAGCCGCATGCCGCTGACGTCATGGCCCAAAGATTGGGCGACCTCTTCCCCAAGGCTCAGCGCATCCAGTCCCCCCCGCATCCGCCACAGCAAGCCGATCGCGATCAGCCCCGGAACGGCGGCGAAGGCGGCCTGGTCGAGGCTGCGATCGACCAGCGAGCCCATCAGCCAGTCATAGGCGTCGTAGAAGGCGAAGGGGGAGGGGGCGAGCGCCAGGGCGAGCGTGGTGAGCGCGCCGGCGAGCGCGCTGATCGCGAGGCCGGACAGGAGCAGGGTCGCCGTCTCCGCGCGCGGACCGGCCAGCGCGATCAGCAGCAGCAGGGCCCCGAGCGCGCCCGCGACAGAGCCGACCGACAGCGCCAGCGGCGCGGCAAAGCCGAACCAGTAAGCCGTGACGACCGCGCCGAGCGCTGCGCCGCTGGTCGTACCGGTCAGATCGGGCGAGGCGAGCGGATTGGCGAACAGCGCCTGGATCGCCGCGCCGGAGGCTCCCAGCACCGCCCCATAGAGCAAGGCGAGCAACGCCCGCGGCAGGCGGAGTTCGGCGAGGACGGCGAGAGCAAGGTCCCGGTCCCGGCCGAGCAATTCTGCAAGCGGGGGCCATGGCGTCAGCAGCGACAGCAGGAAGGCGAGGGCCAGCGCGCCGCCGAGCAGGAGCCAGCGCGGAGTCATGGCGCCATTTTCCGGAGGCGTTGAACTTCGTCGATCATCAGCGGGCCCATGCAGGTCCAGCGACGGCCGTCGGTGGGGATGGCGCGCGAACGGCGCGTTCCCCGCGCGAGCGGATGGGCGAGCCACCTTTGCTCGCCCGAATATTGGCCGCTGCGATAGTCGCTGCGCAGCAAGATGGCGGGCGGGCGGACAAGCAATTGCTCGAGCGACACGCGGTCGCCGCGCAGCGGGCGCTGGCGGAAGCCGGCGAGGCGCATCCACTGCGCGGCGAGGCTGTTGGCGCCGACGCTGCGGCCGCCGCCGCCGAGCCAGATCGTGTCGGCGGCGGACGCGGGCTGGCTCCGTTTCAGCGCCGAGATCCGCGTGAGCATGCGGCGTCCCTCCGCCTCGCGGCCCAGCGCCGCGGCGACGGTCATGATCGCCTGCTCGGTGTCGGCGATGCTGGCGGGGAAGGGCAGATCGAGCACGCGGATGCCGAGCCGCCGGGCGATGCGCGTGCGGTCGCGCGCGCCGCCGCCCATGGTCAGGACGAGATCGGGGCGGAAGCCGGCGACCGAGAGCAGGCTGCCGTCATTGCGTTGGTAGCGCCGCGCCTGCCGCCACAGAGGCGTCTCCGCCTCTTGGCTTGAGAGGTGCGTCACCGAGGCGATCTGGCCGGGCGCGGCGAGCGCGAGCAGCAGTTCGTCGGTGCACAGGTTCAGCGAGGCGACCCGCGTGGGGGCCGCCTCCGCCGCGCCGGAGAGCGCCAGGCTAGCGGCCAAGATGCAGGCGAAGGCCCGCATAGACCGTCCTTCCGGGCGTGGCATAGCCGACCACGTCCTGATAATCGGCATCGAGCGCATTTTCGAGCCGGGCGTAGGCCTCGATCGCCGAGGTGATCCGGTAGCCGAGCTTGAGCGAGGCGAGGGCGTAATCGCCGAGCGTCACGCGCTGCGCCGGGAACAGGTCGAAATCACTGTCGACGCGCTTGCCGACATAGGAGACGCCGGCGCCGAGATCGAAGGCGCCGAGGCTGCCGTCGAGCATGAGATTGGCGGCATGGCGTGGCCGACGGACTTCCCGCACCTGCGACGTGCCGGCCAGCCGCTGCTCGCCGGCGTCGAGATAGGTGTAATTGGCGTGGAGGCGCAGGCTGGCGACCCGATACTCGCCTTCCAGCTCGACGCCGCGGCGGCGGCTCTTGCCGTCGACATTGGCGGTGCCGGACAGGAAGGTGACCGGATCGAACGTGTCGACGATCTCATTCTCGAGCCGGTTGGAAAATGCGGTGACGCCAAGGGCGGCGCGGCCGCCCTGCCAGCGAGCGCCCGCTTCATAGCCCTTGGAGCGCTCCGGCCGCAGCGCCGGATTGCCGACGAACGAGCCCGGGAAGAAGCCGTGAAGATCGTAGAAGCTCGGCTGGGCGATGCCTTCGCCATAGCCGGCGTGGACCGTCCATCCGGCGGCGGGCCTGAACAGGACGGAGCCGCGCAGCGTGGTTTCGTCGGCAAAGGCGCTGAAAGCGTCGTGGCGGACGGCGATGTCGGTGACGAGGCGGTCGTTCCATTCGGTCCGCCACTGGCCGACCATTGCGGTGAGCGCACGCGAGCGCCGCTGGTCGGTGGCGCCGAAATAGACCTGGTCGCGGGCGCGGAACGTCTCGCTCTCATGCTCGGCCGCGACGGTCAGGCGGTGCCCGGCGAAGGCGCGGGTCACTTGGCCGCCGGCGGTGAAGCGTTCGCCGAACGTGCTGTTGAGCGGTTCGCCCGCGAGCCGGTTGCGGTTGGCGCTGTCGAGCCAGGAGCCGTCGAATGCCAGCGTCCAGCCGCCCTGCGTCGTCCGCGCCCAGCCACGCACGGCGCGGACCCGGTTGGCGGTCGAATCGAGCGTGTCGGCGCGGCGGAAGGTGACCGGATCGCTGCCGTCATAGTCGCTGACGCCCTCGATATAATGGCCCACCACCCCGATCTCGCTATCCGCGACCGGGCTGAACACGGCCTTGAGGCTCGCCGTCTTGGTCTCGAAGCCGTCGCGTTCTCCGCCGGCGCCGAAACTATCGATGCCGTCGCTACGGAGCCAGCCCGCCGCGCCGCTCAGCCCGACGTCGCCGACCCGCGCCGCGACGCCGCCCGAAACGCGGGCGCTGTCGAGGCTGCCATATTCGGCGAGCGAGGTGACGCCTTGGGCGTGGAGCGGATCGGCCGCCTCCAGCGCTATGACGCCGCCGAGCGCCTCCGACCCCCACAGGGCCGATTGCGGGCCGCGTACCAGTTCGATCCGCGACAACGCGTCGTTGGAGAGGAGTTCAAACCGCGCCTCGTTGCCCGCCGCCGGATCGTTGAAGCGGATGCCGTCGACGAACAGCAGGGTGTGGCTTGCTTCGGCGCCGCGAATGCGGACCTGCGTCTGCGTGCCGCGCGGCCCGGTCGTCGCGACCGAGACGCCGGGCGCAAGCCGCAGCACGTCGCTGGTCGCAGGCAGAGCGAGCGAGTCGAGCGTGGCCCGGTCGAAGAGGCTGGCCGAGATTGCGGCCTCGCCGATCGCGACCGGCTCGCGCGCTCCGGTGACGATGATCGCGCCCGACGGATCGGCGTTAGCGGGACCGGTGGCGGCGAGGAAAAGGACAAAAGTATTCATGAAAACCCCCAAAGACGACGTTGATGTCGTCTCGGAGGAACCGTCTGGACAGGCCCAGGCGATGCCACACGCTGACGGCTGGACCCGGCCGGGCGTGGACGACAGCGAAGGCAGGTCTCCTGGCTATGCGGGTCATCGCCCGGTCTCTCCGTTGTGGAGAGGGGGCTCGCCGCCTACAGTTGCGGGCACAGCGCCGGAATTGAACCGGCTTCCCTTTTCACCGCCGTTTTACGGGCGGCACCTTCGCTGCGGAGCGGGCTAGGCCCGCGGGCCCCGGCTTGTCAATCTCGCTGGCAGCTTGTAAGGGCGCGGCTCGCTTTCACGAGGCTGGTCGGAACCAGCCGAAACCCAGGAAATTCAGATGAAGACCGATATCCATCCCGATTATCACATGATCAAGGTCCAGATGACCGACGGCACAGTGTTCGAGACGCGCTCGACCTGGGGCAAGGAAGGCGACACGCTGCAGCTCGACATCGATCCGACCGCGCACCCGGCCTGGACCGGCGGCACCGGCAAGATGCTCGACACGGGCGGCCAGGTCGCGCGCTTCAACAAGCGCTTTGGCGGCCTTACGCTCGGCAAGAAATAAGCATTGCACGCGGGGGGCGGCATCCCGGTCCTCGAGACCGATCGCCTTCTCCTGCGCGCGCCATCGGCTGACGACCTCGCGGCCTCCACGGAAATGTGGAGCAACCCCGAGGTCGTTCGTCATATCGGCGGCAAGCCTTTCACGCGCGAGGACGTGTGGGGACGCATCCTGCGCGGGCTCGGCCTGTGGTCGATGCTCGGCTACGGCTATTGGGCGGTCTACGACAAGGCCGCGGGCCGCTTCGTCGGCGACGTCGGCTTCGCCGATTTCCATCGCGCATTCGAGCCTTCGATCGAGGGCGTTCCCGAGATGGGCTGGGTGCTCGATCCCTGGTGCCACGGCCGCGGCTATGCCAGCGAGGCGGTGAGCGCCGCTTTGCGCTGGGGCTCGGCGAGCCTCGACGTTGCCGAATTCAGCTGCATCATCGATCCCGCCAATGCGCCCTCGCGGAATGTCGCGGCCAAGGCCGGCTTCGCGCAGGTCGCGGAAACGATTTACAAGGACGCGCCGATCCTGGTCTTCCGCCGCCCCGCCTGAGGCGCGGCCGCTAGGGGATCAGCCGCGCGAAGCCGCCGCTGCCGATCCGGTCGAGCCGGGCGCGATATTCCTCGTAACAGGGATCGCCGGCGCTGATCAGCCCGAACACCGGCTCGGTGCCCGCCCGACACGGGATCAGGGCGAGCGGCGTTGCCGCGGGGAGCAATTGCGAGCCCTCGCCGACGATGAGGGTGGTCAAGATCCCGTTGAGCTCGCCGCTGATCGAGGGACGGCCGAGGATCGCGATGCGATACTGGCCCGATTCCTGAGTCACCAGATAGATGTGGCCCGACAGATGCGGGAACGACACGTGCCCGGCCTGGGTGAAGGCGGCGTCGAGGCGGGCGGATTCCTGGAAGGTGAGGCAGTGACACGCCTCGTTCCAGGCGATCAGCACGCGATACGCATAGACCGCGCCCGGATTGTTGAACGAGGGCCGCAGCGTCAGATAATCGCCCTCGAGCCAGCTGACGCCGGCGCGCGAGTAGGCGCCCAATTCGACCGGAGCCAGATGCGGCGCGTCATGCGCTGAAGGAGCGGGGGCCATAGTGGCGCGCAGGTGAAGGCCCAGCGCCTCCTCCAGACGGACGACGGTCGCCAGCGTGAACGGGCGCCGCCCGGCGAGCGCTTTTTCAAGTGTCGAGAGACTGATCTTGGCTTCGTCGGCAAGCCACTGGCGGGATTGCCGGCGCCGCGCCAAGGCCTCGCGCACCACCGCGGCTACCGACTCGCTGGACTGGGTGTCGAGGTCGCCCTGCATACCGTATTATTACCATAAGGCGGGCGAAAGTCCGCACATTTCCGCACATTCCGTCACCGGCCCGCACAAAATATCCTGACGTCTGCCCCGGTGGACGGATGTTGCGGGTCTTTCTCGTGGAGAAACGCGCCGGATCGGATCAAAAGCACCCTCGAAGTGGGGAACGACCATGACGACCGCCGTGCAATCACTGGTGAAAAGCGCAACCGGCCTGCTGCTCGCGATGGTGCTGCTGGGAAGCGGCGGCATGGCGCGCGCGGCGGAACTCGCCACCCACGTCGAAGCCATGGCCGATCCGATGATGAAGGTCCTGACCGTGGTCGCAATCCTGCTCGCGACGGCCGGCGTGGTCCTGCGCGTCCGCGAGCGCCGGGCGAGCTAGGCCGAGCCGAGCTTCGGGCTCGCGCCGTCCGCCACCTGTCTCTTGCCGTCGATCACGATCGGCGAAGCGACCCCCGGAATGCCATCCAGATCCAGCCGCATGCCGCGAGCCATCACCTGCGGGTCGGCGAACACGTCGGCGACGTTGTTGATCGGCCCGGCCGGGACGTGCGCGGCGGCGAGCGCCTGCAGCAATTCGTCGCGATGGCGCTGGGCGAGGGCAGGGGCGAGGGCGGCGGTAAGCGCGTCGCGGTGGCCCACCCGGTCGGCATTGCTGCCGAAGCGCGGATCGTCGGCCAGCGCCGGCACCCCGATGAGGCCGCACAATTTGCGGAACTGCCCGTCATTGCCGACCGCGACGATGACGTGGCCGTCGGCGACTGCGAAGGTCTGGTAGGGCGCGATATTGGGATGCGCATTGCCGAGCCGGCGCGGCGGCTGGCCCGAGACCAGGTAGTTCATCGCCTGGTTGGCGAGCACCGAAACCTGGACGTCGAGCAAGGCCATGTCGATATGGGCGCCGCGCCCGGTCGCGTCGCGGCCGCGCAGCGCGGCCAGGATCGCGGTCGAGGCATAGACGCCGGTGAAGATGTCGGCGAAGGCGACGCCGATCTTCTGCGGCTCGCCCTCGGGGTCGCCGGTGAGGTCCATGATCCCGCCCATGCCCTGGATCATGAAATCGTAGCCCGCACGCGGCGCATAGGGGCCGTCCTGGCCGAAACCGGTGATCGAGCAGTAGATCAGCCGCGGGTTGAGCGCGGACAGGCTGGCATAATCGAGCCCGAACTTGGCGAGCCCGCCGACCTTGAAATTCTCGATCACGACATCCGCGTCGCGGATCAGGGCGCGCACCTGGTCCTGGCCCTCGGCCGTGGTGAAGTCGATTGCGACCGAGCTTTTGCCGCGGTTGGTGGCGTGGAAATAGGCCGCGCTGCCGTCCTGCTCCACAAACGGCGGGCCCCAGGCGCGTGTGTCGTCGCCCGCGCCCGGGCGCTCGACCTTCACCACGTCGGCGCCGAGATCGGCAAGCAATTGCCCCGCCCACGGCCCCGCCAGGATGCGGGCGAGTTCGACAACCTTCAGTCCCGAGAGCGGCTTGTCCATGCCCGGTGCGCCGCCGTCAAAACGCCGCGATGCCGGTGATCGCACGGCCGAGGATCAGGCCGTGGACGTCGTGCGTGCCTTCATAGGTGTTGACCGTCTCGAGGTTGGCGGCGTGGCGGATGACGTGGAATTCGGCGCTGATGCCGTTGCCGCCGTGCATGTCGCGCGCGATGCGGGCGATATCGAGCGCCTTGCCGCAATTGTTGCGCTTGATCATCGAGATCGTCTCGGGAACCAACACGCCCTCGTCGAGCCGGCGGCCGACGCGCAAAGCCGCCTGCAGGCCGAGCGCGATGTCGCTCACCATGTTGGCAAGCTTGAGCTGGACGAGCTGGGTCGCGGCGAGCGGGCGGCCGAACTGCTTGCGGTCGAGCGTGTAGCTGCGCGCCGCATGGTAGCAGGCCTCGGCAGCGCCCATCGAGCCCCAGGCGATGCCGTAGCGGGCGCGGTTGAGGCAGCCGAACGGACCTTTGAGCCCCTCGACATTGGGCAGGTGATTCGCCTCGGGAATTTCGACGCCGTCCATCACGATCTCGCCGGTGATCGAGGCGCGCAGGCTGAGCTTGCCGTGGATCTTGGGCGCGGACAGGCCCTTCATGCCCTTTTCGAGCACGAAGCCCTTGATCTTGCCGCCATGCGCGTCCGATTTCGCCCAGACGACGAAGACGTCGGCGATCGGCGAATTGGTGATCCACATCTTGGTGCCGGTCAGGCGGTATCCGCCGTCGATCTTTTCGGCGCGAGTGCGCATCGAGCCCGGATCCGAGCCGGCGTCGGGCTCGGTAAGGCCGAAGCAGCCGACCCATTCGCCGCTGGCGAGCTTGGGCAGATATTTCATCCGCTGCTCTTCGGTGCCGTAGGCGTTGATCGGGTGCATGACGAGCGACGACTGGACCGACATGGCCGAGCGGTAGCCGCTGTCGACGCGCTCGACGGCGCGGCCGATCAGGCCGTAGCTGACGTAATTGAGGCCGGCGCCCCCGTAGCGCGGATCGATCGTCGCGCCGAGCAGGCCGAGTGCGCCCATTTCCGACATGATGTCGCGGTCGAAGCTCTCGGCGAGATAGGCGTCCATCACGCGCGGCAGCAATTTCTCCTGCGCGTAGGCCTCCGCGGTGTCGCGGACCATCCTTTCCTCTTCCGAAAGCTGGTCGGACAGGTCGAACGGGTCAGCCCAGTCAAAAGGAACGATGGTCGCTTCGCTCATGAAACCCTCTTCTAGTGGATGGGGGGAGGGCCTAGCCGTTCCTTCGCCGCATGAAAAGGGAGGCGCGAGTTGACGCCCGCTTCGGGCCACGCGATGCACGCGCCATGACCAAAGCCATGATCCTCAGTCTCGCGCTATTGCCGCTCGCCGCATGCGGGCCGCAGCCCCAGTCCGGGCAAAGCGCGAAGGAAACGGCCGCGGCGGAAAACCGCCCCGCCAGCTTCGGCGCCTGCTCGGTCTGCCATTCGACCCAGGCCGGGCGCAACGGCGTCGGCCCGACGCTGCACGGCATCATCGGCCGACCTGCGGGCGCGGTCGCGAATTACACTTATTCGCCGGCGATGAAGAACAGCGCCGTCGTCTGGGACTCCGCCACGCTCGACCGCTTCATCGCCGCGCCCCATGACGTCGTGCGCGGCACGCGTATGGCCTATCCCGGCATGAGGGACGCCGCCAAGCGCGCGGAGATCGTGGACTATCTCGCCACGCTGAAATGAAAAGCTGGCGGAAGAGGTGGGATTCGAACCCACGGTGAGCTTGCACCCACGGCGGTTTTCAAGACCGCTGCCTTAAACCACTCGGCCACTCTTCCGTGAGCGCCGCCTTAAAGCGCATTCGTCCTTCCGTGCAAGCCGCGCGACGGAACTGGTATTGAAGCCGGCGCGCTTATGGCAGAAGAGCCCAGTGAAGGGAGTAAGTATGCGTTTGCTGACACAGGTGGCCGTTGCCGTCGTGGCGACCATCATGCCGCCAAGCTATCTTGCCGGCAGCGGGGCTGCAATTGCCCAGACCGCGGGACTGAGCCAGGCCGGCTTCGAGGCCTATCTGCCGCAGCTGCGCGCCGAGGCATTGCGCCGCGGCGTGCGCCAATCGACCATCAACGAGGTTTTTCCGACGCTCCAGTTCAGCCGGCGCACGATCGAACTCGACCAGGCCCAGCCCGGCGGCGTCGCCAACAGCAATGCCATCCCCGCTTTCGCGCCCTATCGCGAGCGCCACGTCAACCAGGCTTTGATCAATCGCGGCCGCGACCGTTATTCGGCCAATATCGGCCAGCTGAACGCGATCGGGCGACGCTATGGCGTCACGCCGTCGGTGCTGATCGCGATCTGGGGCCACGAGACGAGCTACGGCGCCGTCACCGGCGACTTCGACCTGATGAACTCGCTCGCCAGCCTCGCCTATGAAGGCCGCCGGCGGCAGCTCTTCACCGACGAATTCATCGCCACGCTCAAGATGTACGAGAAGGGCTATCCGCGCAGCCGCTTGAAGGGCAGCTGGGCCGGCGCGACTGGTTATCCGCAATTCCTGCCCTCGGTCTATCTGCGCGTTGCCGCCGACGGCGACGGCGACGGCCGCGCCGACATCTGGGGCAACCAGGCCGATGCGCTCGCCTCGATCGCCAATTATCTCAGCAATGCCGGGTGGAAGCCCAACGTGCCGTGGGGCGTCGCCGTCAACGTGCCGGCCAGCTTCAACCGCGGCGGGCTCGTCACGCGGCTCGTCTCGCCGCGCTGCCCGCGCGTCCACGAGCGCCACACCCAGTGGAAGACGATCGACGAGTGGCGGCGGATGGGTGTGGTCTCGCAGACCGGCCGCTGGCCCAACGGCAACGAGCTCGCCAGCCTGCTCGAGCCGGACGGCCCGGGCAAGACCGCCTATCTGCTCACCACCAATTACCGCACGATCCTCGATTACAATTGCTCGAACTTCTACGCCTTGTCGGTAGGATTACTGGCCGACGCGGTTTCGCGTTGAAGGCGCTGGCGATGGTCGGGCATTCTGGTTAAAGATTGCGGGACATCCCGCGACGGGGCGGCTCAACTGCAGGAATGGTTTTGAACTATGAAGCGTAACGCGCTGGTTATCGGTCTTTTTACTACAGCCCTCACACTTCCGGCCAGCGCCGCCGCTCCGCCTTTCGACACCGTCGCCCCGGTCGCCTTCATGAAGGACCTGTCGTCGGGCGCGATCCTCTATGCGAAGGATGCCGACCGCCGAATGCCGCCGGCGTCGATGGCCAAGATGATGACCACGCACGTCGCCTTCACGCTCGTCCGCAAGGGCGAGAAGAAGCTCGACGAGATGTGCACCGTCCGACCCGAGACCTGGCAGCAATGGCATGGCCCGCAGGCCGGATCGACGATGTTCCTGTCGCCGGGCGAGCAGGTCAGCATCCGCAACCTGCTGCACGGCATCGTCACGCTCTCCGGCAACGACGCCAGCGTCGTGCTCGCCGAGTGTATCGCCGGCACCGAGCCCGCCTTCGCCGCCCTGATGAACCAGGAAGCCAAGCGCCTCGGCATGACGAACAGCAATTTCGGCAATTCGAACGGCTGGCCGGACGAGGGCGTGACCTACACGACCGCGCGCGACCTCGCCGCGCTCGCCCAGGCCACGCTTGAGGAGACGCCCGACCTCTACAAGGAATTCTACCAGCAGGAGAGCTTCACCTGGGGCAAGACGATGGGCGGCGGCCAGCCCATCACCCAGGGCAACCGCAATCCCTTGCTCGGCCGAGTCAAGGGCGCCGACGGCCTCAAGACCGGCCATACGCAGGAAGCGGGTTTCGGCTTCACCGGTTCGGCCGAGCAGAACGGCCGCCGCCTCGTCATGGTCGTCGCCGGCCTCACCGGCTACAACCAGCGTGCCGACGAGAGCGTGAAGTTCATGAACTGGGGCTTCGGCGCGTGGAAGGCCCAACCGCTCTACGCCAAGGGCAAGAAGGTCACCGACGTCCAGGTCCAGCTCGGTTCGGATGATACAGTCGGCGCGGTCGCGCCGCGCAATCTTGCCGTCACGCTTCCGGCCGGCGTTTCCAAGGACAATGTGAAGGTGAAGGTGGTCTATAACGGCCCGGTCAAGGCGCCGATCAAGGCTGGCCAGCATATCGCCGACCTCGTCGTCCAGACCGGCGACACCCCGCCGCAGACGATGCCGCTGATCGCCGAGAAGGATGTCGGCGAGGCCGGCTTCTTCGGCCGCCTGTGGGCGAGCCTGATGTCGCTCTTCGGCTAAAAGGTGCGCGGCCGCTTCATCAGCCTTGAGGGCGGGGAGGGGGTCGGCAAGTCGACCCAGCTCAGGCGCCTCGCCGAGGCGCTGCGCGCGCGCGGCCGTGACGTCGTCGAGACGCGCGAGCCGGGCGGCAGCGCGGGCGCCGAGGCGATCCGCGCTCTGCTGCTCGAGGGCGAAGCCGAACGCTGGACACCCGCGGCCGAGGCCTTGTTGTTCGCCGCCGCGCGCGCCGACCATGTCGCGCGCACGATCCGCCCGGCGCTCGATCGCGGCGCCTGGGTGCTGAGCGACCGCTTCCTCGACAGCTCGCTCGCCTACCAGGGTCCGGCAGTCGGGGCCGAGGCGATCCAAACGCTGCACGCGATCGGCAGCGACGGACTGCTGCCCGACCGGACCTTGCTGCTCCAGCTGCCCGGCGATGCCGCCGCGGGCCGTGCCCGCGACCGCGACGGCCATGAAGGCGATCGCATCGGCGGCCGCGACGCCGCTTATCATGCACAGGTCGCCTCCGCCTTCGACGCGATGGCCGCCGCCGAGCCCGCCCGTTTCCGCCGGATCGACGCCAGCGGCAGCGCCGACGCCGTCACCGCCCGGATCCTCGCCATCCTGGACGACCTGTTGTGACGCCTTTGTTCGGCCATGACGCCGCCGTCGCCGCCTTTCGGGCGGGCATGGAAAGCGGGCGCCTCCACCACGCCTGGCTGATCAGCGGCTCGCAGGGCGTGGGCAAGGCCCTGTTCGCCGACAAGGCGGCCCTGCGCCTGCTCGCCGACGCCGCCGGCCCCAAATTGTCCGGCCTGGGCCTCGACGTTCCCGACGACCATCGCATCGCCCGGCTGGTCGAGGCGGGCAGCCATCCCGATCTGATGCGACTGGAGCGACTGCCGAAAGACAGCGGCGGCGATCTGGCGCGCAGCATTACGGTCGATCAGGTGCGCGGGCTGCAGCGGCTGTTCGCGACCACCGCTTCGCTGTCGCCGTGGCGGGTCGTGGTCATCGACTCGATCGACGATCTCGAGCGCTCCGGCGCCAACGCCCTGCTCAAGAATCTGGAGGAGCCGCCGGCCCATTGTCTGTTCCTGCTCGTCAGCCACGCGCCCGAGCGGCTGCTGCCGACGATCCGGTCGCGCTGCCACCAGATCCGCCTCGCGCCGCTCGATCGTGACGCCATGACGTCAGCTCTGCGCGCCGCTTTGCCCGACGCCGATGCGGCCGAGATCGCCACGCTGGCGGAGGTGGGGGAGGGTTCGCCCGGCCGCGCGATCGCCTTTCGCGGCCTCGAGATCGATGCGCTCGACCGGGCCATGCGCGAATTGGCGACCGAAGGCGACCCGACCAACACACGCCGCGCCCAGCTCGCCCAGAGCCTGTCGCTGAAGGCGGCGCAGCCGCGCTACGAGGCGTTCCTCGGCCGCGCGCCGTCGCTGATCGCGCAGATCGCCAAGCAGCGAAGCGGGGCTGCATTGGCCGAGGCGCTGAAGCTGTGGGAGCGGGCGTCGGACCTCGCCGGCAGCGCCACCCGCCTGTCGCTCGAGCCGCAGAGCGTGGTGTTCGAGCTGGGCGGAATGCTGGCCGCGCTGGCGCCGCGCCGCTAGAATTCGGCGCCCGGCCTTCTCCTAACGCCAAAAGCGCTCTACATCGCCCGGCGATGACCAAGCCATTCTACATTACCACCGCCATTTCCTATCCCAACGGCCGGCCCCATATCGGCCATGCCTATGAGGCGATCGCGACCGACGCCATCGCCCGCTTTCAGCGGCAGATGGGCCGCGACGTCTTCTTCATGACCGGCACCGACGAGCATGGATTGAAGATGGCGCAGACGGCGCGCGACCGCGGCGTTACGCCGGCCGAGCTCGCGCAGGAAATGTCAGGTCATTTCCGTGACATGGACGAGCGGCTTAACATTTCGTTCGATCGTTTCATCCGCACCACCGAGCCCGATCACCACAGCGCCAGCCAGGCGATCTGGCAAGCGATGGTCGATTCCGGAGACATCTATCTCGGCCGCTACGAGGGCTGGTACTCGGTCCGCGACGAGGCTTATTACGACGAGAAGGAGCTGGTGACGGCCGACAGCGGCGAGAAATTGTCGCCCCAGGGCACGCTCGTCGAGTGGACGGTCGAGGAGAGCTGGTTCTTCCGCCTTTCCCGATATCAGCAGCCCTTGCTCGACCATTATCGCGACAATCCGGACTTCATCCGCCCGGAGGCGCGCCGCAACGAGGTGATGCGCTTCGTCGAGGGCGGACTTTCCGACTTGTCGATCTCGCGCTCCAGCTTCGACTGGGGGGTGAAGGTGCCGGGCGACGACCGCCACGTCATGTATGTCTGGGTCGACGCGCTGACCAACTATCTGACCGGGGTCGGCTATCCCGAGGATACGGAGAGCTACCGCAAATACTGGCCGGCGGACCTCCACATCATCGGCAAGGACATCGTCCGCTTCCACGCCGTCTACTGGCCGGCCTTCCTGATGTCGGCCAAGCTGCCGCTGCCCCGCCAGGTATTCGGCCACGGCTTCCTTTTGAACCGCGGCGAGAAGATGTCGAAGTCGGTCGGTAACGTCGTCGATCCGCTGGCCCTCGCCGAAGCGTTCGGTGTGGATCAATTGCGCTACTTCCTGCTGCGCGAGGTCCATTTCGGCCAGGACGGCAGCTACAGCGTCGAGGCGATCGTCAACCGCGTCAACGCCGATCTGGCGAACAGTTTCGGCAATCTCGCGCAGCGGACTTTGTCTTTCATCGCAAAGAATTGCGCCGGCATTCTCCCGATCGGTGGCAAGAGCGAGTCGGTCGATGACGATCTGCTCGCGACCGTCGCCGAGGCGGTGCGCAAGGAGATGCCGCGCCAGTTCGAGGACCTCGCTCTGTCCTACGGCATCGAGGCGTGGCTGAAGGCGGTGTTCGCCTGCAACCAATATATCGACGCGCAGGCGCCCTGGACGTTGCGCAAGACCGATCCCGAGCGGATGACGGCGGTGCTTGGCACGCTCTATCGGGCTATCCGCGACCTCGCCATCGCGATCCAGCCCGTCATTCCGACGGCTGCGGCCGATTTGCTCGACCAGATGGGGGTTCCGGCCGGCGAGCGCAGCTTCGCGGCGCTGGCCGACGAGGGCAGCTACGAGCGGCTCGCCGGCACCTTCACGCTCGAGATGCCCAAGCCGATTTTCCCGAGGCTGGACATGCCTGCGGAGGCCTGATGTACATCGATAGCCACTGCCACCTGAACTACAAAGGCCTGGTCGAGGAGCAGGGGGCTGTGCTCACCCGCGCCCGCGCAGCCGGCGTCTCGGCGATGCTCAACATCTCGACCCGGGCCGATGAGTGGGACGAGGTGATCGGCCTCGCCGAGCGCGAGAGCGACGTCTGGGCCTCGGTCGGCATCCATCCGCACGAAGCCGACGTGCATCCCGACGTCGAGACCGCGACGCTGGTCGACCGGGCAGGGCATCCGCGCGTCGTCGGCATCGGCGAGAGCGGGCTCGATTTCTATTACGACAAATCGGACCGTGACCGGCAGCGCGCCAGCTTCCGCGCGCATATCGCCGCCGCGCGCGAGACCGGGCTGCCGATCATCGTCCACACCCGCGACGCGGAGGACGACACCCACCAGATCCTGGCCGAGGAGATGGAGAAGGGCGCCTTTACCGGCGTGATCCACTGCTTCACCGCCAGCGCGGACTTCGGGCGCAAGGCGCTCGACCTCGGCCTCTATATCTCGATCTCCGGGATCGTGACGTTCAAGAACGCGCGCGACCTGCAGGAAGCAGCCAGGGAGATCCCGGCCGAGCGCTTGCTGATCGAGACGGATTCGCCGTTCCTGGCGCCGGTGCCGCATCGGGGAAGACCCTGCGAGCCGGCCTTCGTCGCCGACACCGCCCGTTTCCTGGCTGAGCTGCGCGGCGAGCCGCTCGAACAACTCGCCGAGACGACCAGCGCCAATTTCCGGGCGCTCTTCACCAAGGCGGCCTGAGTGAAGCTGACGATCCTTGGCTGCGGGACATCGTCCGGCGTGCCGCGGATCGGCAACGATTGGGGCGCCTGCGATCCGACCGAGCCGCGCAATCGGCGGCGGCGGGTCTCCATCCTGGTCGAGCATCAGGATACACGCATCCTGGTCGACACCAGCCCCGATCTGCGCGAGCAGTTGCTGGACGCCGACGTCGCCGACGTCGACGTGGTGATCTGGACGCACGATCATGCTGACCATTGCCACGGCATCGACGACCTCCGTCAGCTCTTCCACGCCCGGGGCGCGCCGATCGTCGGCTATGCCCGCGGGGAGACGCTCGACAGCCTGCGCGCTCGCTTCGCCTACGCATTTGAAGGGAAGGGCGGCTATCCGCCGGTCGTGGACGGACGCCTACTGCCCGATGCGTTCACCGTCGGTCCGATCGACGTCCGCATCACCGACCAGCCCCATGGCGATATCGTCTCGGCCGGCATTCGCTTCGACGTCGACGGAACATCCATTGGATATTCGACCGATGTCAATATCTTAACAGGCGACATGATAGATCTGTTCGAAGGCGTGGATGTGTGGGTGATCGACGCCTTGCGGCATCGGCCGCACCCGACGCATCCGCATCTCTCTCAAGCGCTGGAGTGGATCGAGACTGTGAAGCCGGGCCGTGCGTTGCTGACGCATATGGACAATTCGATGGATTATGCTGTGCTGCGTGCCAGCCTGCCCGAAGACGTCGAGCCGGCCTATGACGGGCTTGAGGTCGTGCTGTGAACGGTGCCGACCAGACCGCTGAATTCATTTATCTGATCGCCATCCTCGTGCTCGTGGTCAGCGCGCTGATGGTGCGCAAGATCCCGATCGGCCAGGGCCTCAAGATGTTCGCAGGCTGGGTCCTGATCTTTCTCGCCGCGTTCGTGGCATTCTCGCTGAAGGACGACATCGTCGAGTTCGCGCAGCAGGTGATCGACGAGCGGCGCGCCGAGAGTAGCGGCGTCCAGGTCGGCGAGGCGCTGGAGATCAAGCAGGCGCTCGACGGCCATTTCTGGGTCGATGGGACGATCAACGGCCAGAAAGTACGCTTCCTGGTCGACAGCGGCGCCACCACGACCAGCATCTCGGCCGATACGGCACGGCGCGCGGGCATCGAACCGCGCGGCGGTCTGCCGGCGATCGTGCGCACCGCGAACGGCACCATCACGGTCGAGCGCGGCCGCGCCGAGCGGCTTCGGATCGGCCATATCGAACGCGAGAATGTGGCCGTCCACATTTCCGAAGGCTTCGGCGAAGTGAACGTGCTCGGCATGAACTTCCTGTCGTCGCTGAGCGGATGGGGCGTCGAGCGCAATCGGCTGATCCTCAAGTCCTGAGGGGCTTAGTGTGTATCTGGACTTTACATAATGTATATTATCGGACTTGCAGATGGACTCTAGAAACCCCCCTCAGGCCACCCTCGCGGATCTCGTCGCGATCATGCGCCGGCTGCGCGATCCGGTGAGCGGCTGCTCGTGGGACCGGGTCCAGACGTTCGAGACGATCGCGCCGTACACGATCGAGGAAGCCTATGAAGTGGCCGACGCGATCGAGCGCGGCGCCATGCACGACCTCAAGGACGAGCTCGGCGATCTCCAGCTCCAGGTCGTCTATCATGCGCGCATCGCCGAGGAAGCCGGCGCCTTCACGATCGATGACGTCATGGCGTCGGTCTGCGCGAAGATGGTCCGCCGCCACCCGCATATCTTCGGCGACCAGGCCGAAAGCCCCGGCTGGGAAGCGCTCAAGGCGGCCGAGCGCGGCCACAGCGAGGACCAGAGCGCCCTCGCCCATGTCGCCAAGGCGCTGCCGGCGCTGAAGCGCGCCGAAAAATTGCAGAAGCGCGCCGCCCGCGTCGGCTTCGACTGGCCGGACGCAAGCGGACCGCTCGCCAAGATCGAGGAGGAACTCGCCGAGATCGACGCCGCGACCAGCGACGCAGAGCGCGCCGCCGAGCTGGGCGACCTGCTCTTCTCGGTCGTCAATTACGCGCGGCACCTCGGCGTTGACCCGGAAGCCGCCCTGCGCGGGTCCGCCGCGCGCTTCGAGCAGCGCTTCCGCACGGTCGAAGAGATCGCCGACAAGCCATTGAACGACATGGATATAGACGCACTCGAAACGCTGTGGCAACGGGCTAAGAAGGCACTTTCGGCCAATCGTTAAGCTCCTGTTCCCCGGCGCAAGCCGGGGCCCAAGGCTAGGTGGAATGGACCCCGGCGTTCGCCGGGGAGCATCCAGCTCAGTGGACGATGGCGCCGTGGTACCGCTCGAACCGCGCCCAGTCGGCGTCCGAAATGCGCACTTCCAATTCGGTCTCAAGACCGTCGTGGCGCTGCTCGACCACTTCGCCGTTGGCGTGCAGCCAGGCGAGCGCCTCGCCGGCCGAGGCAGGCAGCGTCACCGTGCGCAGCCGGTTGCCCTTGCTGAGGCAATCGGCGGCGGCGCGGATGAGATCGTCCACGCCCTGCCCGGTCAGCGCCGACAGCGTGACGACGTCTTCCTTGCGCGCGGCCTCGGCGCGAATTCGCTCCGCCTCGTCCGGTGCTAGCGCGTCGATCTTGTTCCAGGCCTCGATCAGGGGAGCACCTCCCTCCCCCCTCGCCCCGATCTCCTCGAGCACCTGCTCGACGTCGAGGCGCTGGGCATCGCTGTCCGGGTGCGAGATGTCGCGCACGTGAACGATGAGATCGGCGGAAATGACCTCTTCGAGCGTCGCGCGAAACGCGGCGACGAGCTGGGTCGGGAGGTCGGAGATGAAGCCGACCGTGTCCGAGAGGATGGCCTTTTCGATGCCCGGCATCGCGATCTCGCGCATGGTCGGGTCGAGCGTGGCGAACAGCAGATTCTCCGCCATGACGTCAGATTTGGTCAGGCGGTTGAAGAGCGTCGATTTGCCGGCATTGGTGTAGCCGACCAGCGCGATCACCGGCCAGGGCGCGCGCTGGCGGCGGGCGCGGTGAAGCGTGCGGGTGCGGGTGACCTGCTCGAGCTCGCGGCGCAGCTTGGCCATGCGGTCGCGGATCATGCGCCGGTCGGCCTCGATCTGGGTTTCGCCTGGGCCGCCGAGGAAGCCGAAGCCGCCGCGCTGGCGCTCGAGGTGGGTCCAGGAGCGGACCAGCCTGCCTGCCTGGTAATCGAGATGCGCGAGCTCGACCTGAAGCCGGCCCTCGGCGGTCGCCGCGCGTTCGCCGAAAATCTCGAGGATCAGGCCGGTGCGGTCGATCACTTTCGCCTTGGTCGCGCTCTCCAGATTCTTCTGCTGGATCGGCGTGATCGCCGCGTCGACGATGATCAGCTCGGCCTCGGCCTGGACCGCGGCGGTGGCGATCTGCTCGACCTGGCCCGATCCGAACAAGGTCGCCGACTTGGGCGAACGCACCTTGAACGAGAGCTTTTCGGCCACGACGACGCCGATCGCCTCGGCGAGGCCGGCGGCTTCGTCGAGGCGCGCTTCGGTATCGCGCAGCCGGTCGCCGCCCATTTCCGGGAGGGCGACGATGGCGCGGGCGCCGCGCGCTACGTCGTCGTCGCTACGATTGAAAACACTCAGCTGCCGGACTCCTCATCGTCAGCTTCGATAAAGCTCACGGGGTTCTCGGGTTGCACCGTAGAGATCGCATGCTTGTAGACGAGCTGCGACATGCCCTCGCGGTGGAGCAGCATGCAGAACAGGTCGAAGGCGGCGATCTCGCCCTGGAGCATGACGCCGTTGACGAGGAACATGGTGACGGGCTCGCCCGAGCGGCGGACGGCGCCGAGAAACACCTCCTGCAGCAGGGTCGGCTTCTTCTTCTCCATGCTCTCGGCAAACGCCTTCTCGATGTCGCCGAGGTCGAGGCGCTGCGAAGGCATGATCGTCGAGATGGCGTGCTTGTAGATGAGCTGGGCGTGGCCGTCGCGGCGGAGCAGCACCGAGAAATTGTCGAACCAGGTGATGATGCCCTGGAGCTTCACGCCCTTCACGAGGAACATGGTGACCGGCGTCTTCGACCGGCGCAGGCTGTTCAGAAACATGTCCTGGAGGTTGTTGACCTTCTCGGCCATCTCCCGCTCTCCTTATTGGCATGCGCGCATGCGTGGCGTGTGGCGCCTAGTTAGGGTCGCCGCCGCCACATTCAATAACATGAGTGGCGCAGGCGCGCCATGCAGCCCCTATTCGGCTTCGTCGGTTTTGGAGTCGCCGATGCCGAGCGCCTTCAGCTTGCGGTGCAGCGCCGAGCGCTCCATGCCGATGAAAGTCGCCGTGCGCGAGATATTGCCCGAGAAGCGACGGATCTGGACGCGCAGATATTCCCGCTCGAACGTTTCGCGCGCTTCGCGGAGCGGCGTTCCCATGATCGCCTTCACCGCCTCGCCCGGGCTCAATTGCGCCTGCTCGGACAGGATTTCGGGCGGAAGCATGTCGATCTCGATGCACTTCACGCGCGAACTCGGCGCGAGGATGATCGTGCGTTCGATGACGTTGCGCAGCTGGCGGACGTTGCCCGGCCAGTCATAGGCCTGGAGCGCGGCGACCGCGTCGGGCGAGACTTCCGGGGTCGGGAGGCGCTGCTCGGCGGCGTAGCGCGCCGTGAAATGGGTGACGAGCTCGGGCACGTCCTCGCGCCGCTCGGCCAGCGCCGGCAGGTGCACCGGCACGACGTTGAGGCGGTAGAACAGGTCCTCGCGGAAACGCCCCTCGGCGATCTCCTCGGCAAGCTGGCGCGCGGTGGAGGAAACAACCCGCATGTCGACCTTGACCACGCGCTGCCCGCCGACGCGGGTGAAGCTCTGGTCGGTCAGAACGCGCAGGATCTTGGCCTGGGCCGGCATCGGCATGTCGGCGATCTCGTCGAGGAACAAGGTACCGCCATGGGCCTGTTCGAGCAGGCCGGGACGGGCGAGTTCGCCCCCCTCCTCCACGCCGAACAATTCCTCCTCGACGCGCTCCGGCGTCATCCGCGCCGCGCTGACGACGATGAAGGGCGCCTTGGCCCGCGGGCTCCAGTCGTGCAGCAGGCGCGCCGCCACTTCCTTGCCGACCCCGGCGGGGCCGCTGATCAGGACACGGCTGCCGGTCGCGGCGACGCGCTTCAGCGTCGCGCGGACGTTGTTGATCGCCACGCTGGAGCCGGTCAGTTCGGTTTCCTGGCCGATCTGCGCCTTCAGCGTCTCATTCTCGCGCCGCAACCGGTCGGTCTCGGTGGCGCGGGCGACGAGGTGGAGGAGATGGCTGGCCTCGAATGGCTTTTCGATGAAATCGACTGCGCCCTGGCGGATCGCGGCGACGGCGGTGTCGAGATTGCCATGTCCGGAGATCATCAGCACCGGCAGCGTCGGGTCGCGGCGCTTGATCTCCTCGAGCAGTTGCAACCCGTCGAGCTTGGAGCCCTGCAGCCAGACGTCGAGCAGGATCAGCGAGGGGCGGCGTTCGGCGAGCGCGGCAAGCGCTTCGGTGCTGCTGGCGGCGCTGCGGGCGGAATAGCCCTCGTCCTCGAGCACCCCTGCAACCAGCTCCCTGATGTCCTGTTCGTCGTCGACTACGAGAATATCCAGTGCCATTTTTCTAACCGTTCACGACAGAGTCTTGGGAATAGGAGCGATCGTCGGCGGCAAGCCGAGCGAGCGTTTCGGCATCGAAGACCAGGCGCACCAGGGTGCCCCCGCCCGGTGCATCGTCAAACTCGATGCTGCCGAAATGTTCCTCGACGATCTTCTTGACGATCGCGAGGCCGAGGCCGGTGCCCTTCACGCGCGTCGTCATATAGGGCTCGGTCAGCCGCGCCCGCTCGCTGGGCAGGCCGACGCCGCTGTCGCTGATCTCGATGCAGAGCTGGCTCTCCGGGCAGGCGGCGATCGAGACCACGATCCGGTCCTCGCCCCCCTCGCCCTGCTCCTCGCGCCTTTGCTGGATCGCCTCGACGCCGTTCTTGACGATGTTGGTCAGCGCCTGGCCGAGCTGGCGTCGATCGCAGACCAGCGGCAGCGACGGCTCGGCCGCGTCCAGCACGAAATTGATCTCGGGATGCGCGACCTCGTGCAGGAAGACGGCGTGGCGGGCCAGCTCGACGATGTCCTCCTCGCGGAAGATCGGCTTGGGCATCCGAGCGAAGGACGAGAATTCGTCGACCATGCGGCGAAGATCGCCGACCTGGCGGACGATCGTCCCGGTCAACCGCTCGAAGGTCGCCGGATCGGACGCGATCTCGCGCCCGTAGCGGCGCTGGAGGCGTTCGGCGGCGAGCTGGATCGGCGTCAGCGGGTTCTTGATCTCGTGGGCAATGCGGCGCGCGACGTCGGACCAGGCGGCGCGGCGCTGGTCGAGCAGCTGCTCGGTGATGTCGTCGAAGGTCAAGACCCAGCCGCCTTCCACCTTCACCCGCTTGAAGGCGAGCGTGCGCGGCTCGCCGCCCGAGGAGAATTGGATGATGTCCTCGCGTTCCTCCGCGTCGAGCTGCTTGTCGAACTCGGGAGCGAGCACCGCCAGCGCCTGGCCGACCGCCGGTTCCTTGCCGGTGTTGAGCAAGGCCTCGGCCGAGCTGTTGATCAGGCGCACGCGCCGGTCGCGGTCGACCGAGATGATGCCCGCGGTCACGCCCGAAAGGACGGCCTCGATGAAGGCACGGCGGCTGTCGAGCTGGCTGTTCGCCGAAACCAGCGCGCCAGTCTGCTCCTCGAGATTGCGGGTCATGCGGTTGAAGGCGTTGGCGAGGATGCCGACCTCGTCTTGGACCTTGGAGCGCGGCACGCGTGCGGAAAGATCGCCGGCGGTGACCCGCCGGGCGGCGTCGATGAGGTTGCCCATTGGGCGCACCACCCGGTCGGCAAGCGTCAACGCGATCCAGATCGAGATGGCGACGATCAGCAACGACACCGCCAGCAGCACCGCGTTGAAGCGGAACTGCAAGGTGCGGCTGGTCTGCAGCGTCTTCTGATAGTCGCTGGCGGCGCTTCGGGCCTCCTCGATCTGCTGCAGCGCGGCGGGGTTCACCTTGCGCGACGCGTAGAGATAGACTTCCGCCTTCGGGTCGAGCCGGACGACGGCCTCGACGCGGTCGCCGGCGTCGGTGACGACGCGCGTGTCGCCGCTGCGCAGGTCGCTCAGCACTTCTGACGGGAAGCGCTCCTCGAGCGGACGATCATCGAGATTGACCACCGCGATGCGATTGAGCTCGCCCCGCGTCCCGACATTGATCACGGCCGCTTCGGTGAGGTCGCGGTTGAGGACCTGGAAGAACAGCCCCTCGGCAAAGAGCGGGCTGTCCACGCCATATTCGTTCACATAACCGATGACGTCTCCGCCCATCGCCTCGATGTCGCGCTGGATTCGCTCCTTATTCTCCTGCGCGTAGACCTGGGCGACGCGATCCGCATTTTCGAGCACGGTCCGGGCCCGGTCCGAAAACCAGAATTGGGTGCCGCTCTGGAACAGCAAGGAGGCGAAGATGACGACCAGCAAGGTCGGCACGCTGGCGATGACCGAGAACAAGGCGACCAGGCGGACGTGGAGGCGGCCCTTGCCGCCGATCTGGGAGCGCGCGGCACGTCCCACCGCGACGCGGCGCGCGGCCAGCACCATCAGCGCCATCGCCGGCACGAGATTGGCGACCAGCAGCATCGCCACCATCGGCGGCGTCAGCAGCGATTGCGGCGTGCCCTGCTCGGTTATGATGAAGTAGCTGATCGACACCATCGCGATCAGCGCGACGACCGACAGCAATTCGAGCAGCGGGATCAGCCGGCTGCGGCGGGCCATGACGGAAAGCCGCCGTAGCCAGCGCGGTTTGGCTTGTCTCACGCTCGTTGGTCCTGAACTCACGTTGCAGGCCTACCACAAGATAGTGGCAAAAAGAACACAGCTATTTCGCGTGCCCTCTCCGCTGATCGCACGCCCCGGTGCGTCCGGCTCAAGCCGCCGCTTTGGACAGCCAGGGCGCGTAGAATTCGCGGAGCATGGCCTTGGCCGTTGCCGGGTCGCCTTCCTTGTTGAAGGCATTGCGGAATTCGGCGGAGCCGTGGAGCCCGCGCGTGTACCAGCCGATATGCTTGCGGGCGACGCCGACGGCGACCTGCGCGCCATAATGGTCGAGCATCTCGTCATATTGCGCCATGATGAGGCAATATTGCTCGTCCATGCTCGGGTCCGGCCGGCGCTCACCCGTCTCGAGCCAATGCATGACCTGCCCCAGCAGCCACGGCTTGCCATAGGCGCCGCGGCCGATCATCAGCCCGTCGGCGCCGCTATGTTCGAGCGCGGTGGCGGCGTCGTCGATCGAGTTGATGTCGCCATTGGCGATCACCGGCAGCGAGACCGCGTCCTTGACCTTGCGGATGAAGCGCCAGTCGGCCTCGCCCTTGTACATCTGGTTGCGGGTGCGGCCGTGGACCGTGATCATCTGCACGCCCAGGTCCTCGGCGATGCGGGCGAGCTCAGGCGCGTTGAGGCTGGAATGATCCCAGCCCATGCGCATCTTCAGCGTCACCGGGACTTTCACCGCCTTGACGGTCGCCTCGACGATCGCGGCGGCGAGCGGCAGGTCGCGCATCAACGCCGAGCCGGCATCGCCGTTGACGACCTTCTTCACCGGGCAGCCCATATTGATGTCGATGATCGCGGCGCCGCGGTCCTCGTTCAATTTGGCGGCCTCGGCCATTTCGGTCGGGG
This sequence comes from Sphingomonas sp. LY54, assembly GCF_035594035.1. Lineage (NCBI taxonomy): Bacteria > Pseudomonadati > Pseudomonadota > Alphaproteobacteria > Sphingomonadales > Sphingomonadaceae > Sphingomonas > Sphingosinicella wutangchuni. The sequence goes on along the minus strand of NZ_CP141588.1, from coordinate 247,341 downwards.
CGCAGCCGGCAAGCTGCATCGACACAGGATCCTCGATCGGATCCCACGCCGCTTTCTGCAGCGACTGGCGGGTCTCGCGGATCATCGCCTGGCTGGCGATCATCTCGGTCACGGTGAGGCCGGCGCCGTAGCGCTTGACGATCTTGCGGAACGGACGATCGGTGACGCCCGTCATCGGCGCCAGGATGACCGGGTTGGCGATGCGGACGGGTCCGACGGAGATGGGGGAAAGGCGGGCCATAAGCGGCTGAAGCCCTTAAACTTAAAGGCGCTGGCCGGCAAGGCTCGGCTCGGCTAGGGGGCGGTGCCATGGGGAACAAGGGCAAGATCGTCAGCTTGATCGTGGCCGCGGGCAGCGGCAGCCGTGCCGGCGGCGCGCCGAAACAATATGCGAATGTCGGCGGCAAGGCGCTGATCGCGCATGCGCTCGAGCGCCTCGGCCGAGCGCCGGTGGACGAAGTGCGCGTGGTGATCGGCCCCGGCCAGGAGGACATGCTGGCCGAGGCGCTGGGCGACCGCCCCCTCCCCGCCGCGGTGATCGGCGGCGAGACGCGCCGGCAATCGGTGCGCAACGGGCTGGAGGCGATCGCCGCAGACGGGGGCGCCGACCTGGTGCTCATCCACGACGCCGCCCGCCCCTTCCTGCCGCACCACGTCCTGTCCGCACTCGTTGGCGCACTCGAAACAGCACAAGGCGCGGTGCCGGTGCTTCCCATCGTCGACAGCCTCGCGCGCGGCGACGACCGGCTCGGCGCTCCCGTTTCTCGATACGGGCTGTTGCGGGTGCAGACCCCGCAGGCCTTCCACTTCGATTCGATCCTGGCGGCGCACAGGCAATGGGACGGCGCGGCCGAGGCCACCGACGACGCCCAGGTCGCCCGCGCCGCCGGACTTGCGGTCGCGACCGTCCCCGGCGACGCAATGCTCGACAAGATAACCTACGCCGAGGATCTCGCGCGTGCCGAACAGCGCCTGTCCGCCGCGATGACGTCGCGCACCGGCCTGGGCTTCGATGTCCATGCCTTCGCCGAGGGCAAGCAATTGTGGATGGGCGGCATACTCATCCCGCACAGCAAGGGCCTGTCCGGCCATAGCGATGCCGACGTCGTCCTCCACGCTCTCACCGACGCCCTCCTGGGCGCGATCGGCGATGGCGACATCGGCCAGCATTTCCCGCCGAGCGACCCGCAATGGCGCGGCGCGGCTTCCTCGCGATTCGTCGAGCATGCCGTGGGGCTGATCGCTGCCCGCGGCGGCCGCATCGATCATGTCGATGTCACCATCATTTGCGAAGCGCCCAAGGTTGGCCCGCACCGCGAGGCGATGCGCGCCAAGGTCGCGGCCTTGTTGCGGCTGCCTCCCGGCAGGGTTAGCATCAAGGCGACCACGACCGAGCGGCTGGGCTTTGCCGGCCGCGGCGAAGGCATAGCGGCGCAGGCGATCGCGACCGTCCGGATTCCCGAGGACTTATGAACGACATCAGAGAATATACGTTGCCGTCCGAGCTGATCGAGGCGGCCCGAAAGGTCATCGAGGCGAATCGCGCTCTGGGGAAGAGGATCGCCGTGGCGGAGAGCTGCACGGGGGGGCTCATTTCGGCGGCGCTGACCGAGATTCCCGGCTCTTCCGACGTGTTCGATTCCGGCTTCGTCACTTATTCGAACGAAGCGAAGCTCGGCATGCTCGGCGTCAGCCTAGACGTGCTGGAGACGTTCGGCGCGGTCTCGATCGCCGTCGCCTGGGGCATGGCGCAGGGCGTGCTCAACAAGTCCGAAGCCGATGTGGCGGTGTCGATCACCGGCATCGCCGGGCCGGAGGGCGGCAGCGACAAGAAGCCGGTCGGCACCGTGGTGTTCGCCAGGGCGCGGCGCGGCGCCGATCCCAACGAAATCGTCGCCGACATGAAGGAGTTCGGCAATCTCGGCCGTGGCGGGATCCGCCTTCAGGCGGCGCTTTGCGCGCTCGAATTGTTGATGCCGGCCGAGGCCGGCGCAGCCGAGCCGGTCGAGGAATCGCCGTAAAGATCGTGCGCACGCCCCTCGAACGCGGCGATCATCCGGCGTAGGGCACGATCGAACATCTGACCGGCGAGCGCTTCGAAGATGCGCGACTTGAACGCGAAATCGACGCAGAAATCGATGTCGGTGCCGCCCTTGCCGTCGGGCGCGAACGTCCAGCTGTTGTGGAGATATTTGAGCGGGCCCTCGATATAATCGACGATCACCTCGCTCGGCCGGTGCTTCACCACCCGTGACGTGAAGGTCTCCTTGAGCGCCTTGAAGCCGACGACAAGGTCGGCGATCGTCTCGGTCTCGCTGTCGGACCGGACCCGCGTCGCCGCCACCCACGGCAGGAATTCCTGGTAGCGTTTCACGTCGGCGACCAGATCGAACATCTGGTCGGGCGTGTAGGGCAGGTTCCGCTGTTCGGTGTGTCTCGGCATAGTAAGCTTAACGCGTTACGGCCAATTGGGCTTCGCGCGCGGCGCGCATCTTCAGGAAATCGTCGCCGGCATGATAGCTGGAACGGGTGAGCGGCGAGGCCGCGACCAGCAGGAAGCCCTTGGCGCGGGCGATCGCGGCATAAGCGTTGAACGTCTGCGGCGTGACGAACTCCATCACCTTGGCGTGGCGCGGCGTCGGCTGCAGATACTGGCCCATGGTCAGGAAATCGATGTCGGCCGAGCGCATATCGTCCATGACTTGGTGAACCTCGAGCCGCTCCTCGCCCAGCCCGACCATCACGCCGGACTTGGTGAAGATTTTCGGATCGTGGCGCTTCACCGATTCGAGCAGCCTCAGCGACGCGTAATAACGTGCGCCGGGCCGGATCGTCGGATAGAGCCGCGGCACCGTCTCCAGATTGTGGTTGTAGACATCGGGGCCCGCCTCGATGATCGCCTCGACCGCGGCCTGCGCCTTGTTGCGGAAATCGGGGGTCAGGATCTCGATCGTGGTGGACGGCGTGGTGCGGCGCAGGGCCTCGATCACCTTGACGAACTGGCTCGCGCCGCCGTCGGGAAGATCGTCGCGATCGACCGATGTGATGACGATATGCTCGAGGCCCAGCTCGGCCGCCGCGTCGGCGGTGTGCTGCGGCTCGAGCGGGTCGACCGCGCGCGGCATGCCGGTCTTGACGTTGCAGAAGGCGCAGGCCCGCGTGCACGTGTCGCCGAGGATCATCACGGTTGCGTGCTTCTTGGTCCAGCACTCGCCGATGTTCGGGCAGGCCGCTTCCTCGCACACGGTGGCAAGGTTCAGGCGCCGCATCAATTTCCTGGTTTCGGCGAAGCCGGTGCTGGTCGGCGCCTTGACGCGGATCCACTCGGGCTTGCGCTGTTTGGGCTGGACGATCGGAGCGGCGGACCCGGCGGTAGCTGCGGCGGCGGCTTCCGCCCGGGCGCGGACGAGCGAGGTGGTGATCGGGCGTGCGTCGGTCATGTCGGCCAGATAGCGATGTCGGGCCGCTCTTGCCACCCCTGCCCGCTTGCGTTTAGGCCGCAGCCGATTGCACTGCGCGGAGACAAGCCTTGTCCGATTTCAACGCCCTCCTCACCGGCTACCACCGCTTTCGCGAGAACGGGTGGTGCCAGGAACGCCAGCGCTGGACCCAGCTCGCCGAGGGACAGTCGCCTCGCGTGATGGTGATTGCCTGCTCCGACAGCCGTACCGATCCGGCGACCGTGTTCGACACCGCGCCCGGCGAGATCTTCACGGTCCGCAACGTCGCCAACCTCGTCCCGCCCTTCGAGCAGGGCGGCGGCCGCCACGGCGTCTCGGCGGCGCTCGAATTCGCGGTGACCCAGCTCGAAGTGCCCGAGATCGTCGTCATGGGTCATGGTTCGTGCGGCGGCGTCCATGCCGCTCTGTCGCGCCGGTTCGAGAAGGCCGAGCCCGGCGCCGGCGGCTTCATCGCCCACTGGATCGACCTGCTCAACGAGGCGCGCGACCGCATCATCGCCCGCCACGGCGAGGGCCCGGAGGCGGTGCGCGCGCTCGAACTCGAGACGGTCAAGGTCAGCATCGCCAATCTGCGCACCTTCCCATTCATCCCCGAGCGCGAGGCGGCGGGCAAGCTCAAGATCCACGGCGCCTATTTCGCGATCGCCGACGGGATTCTCCACGTGCTCGATAGTGAAACCGGGGAATTCGCCCCAGCCTGACCCCTAAAAGGAGCCCCGATGGCCGTTCGCCACACGCCCGCCGTCGCCAATATCGCACTGCTGATCGACGCGGACAACGCCTCGCCCGCTTCGCTCGACGCGGTGCTGACGGTGCTCGCCGAACTCGGCACGGTGAATATCCGCCGCGCCTACGGCAATTGGCAGAAGCCCGCACTCAAAGGCTGGGCGGCGATGACCCACCTCCACGCGATCGGGCCGCAGCAGCAGTTCGACGTGACCAAGGGCAAGAGCGCCACCGACATGAAGATGACGATCGACGCGATGGACCTGCTCTATCGCGGCCATGTCGGCGGCTTCGGCATCATGTCGAGCGACAGCGACTTCATGCCGCTGGCGATGCGCATCCGCCAGGAAGGGCTGCCCGTCTACGGCTTCGGCACTGCCAGGACTCCCGAATCGTTCCGCCAGGCCTGCACCCGCTTCATCGATACCGGCGCGCTGGCCGACACCGAGGCCGACGCCCCGGCCGCGGACAAGCCGGAGGTCGAGCCGCAGCTGATCGAGCTGCTCGGCGCGGCCTATAAGGCGGCGCGGCGCGACGAGCGCGGCTTCGCCCGGCTCGCCGAAGTCGGCCAACTCGCCGGCAACCGCTCCTCGTTCGACGTACGCAATTACGGCTTCAACCGGCTCTCGGATCTCATCCAGTCCCTCCCCGAATTCGCGGCCGAGAAGCGCGAAGGCGGCTCGGTCTGGGTCAAGCGGGTCCGATAAGGCCCGTAAGGCCCGCGCGAACTCGGCGAGGCCTGCGCCGGGTGGCTCGCCAATGGAGCGCTCGCATCGTCGAGGCGCGCCGCGGCGTGACCGTCCACGGGTCAGTGGCTGGCGGGTTTCCCGTCGGCGCGCAGCCCGGCATATTTGAGCGTCAAAGCGGGCAGCGACTCCTCGAGCCAAGCGGCCATCGCTCGCTCCTCGTCGAGGCTGGTCTGGAGCGCTGCGACCGCCGTCGGGAAGGCGCCCGCCTCCGCCAGCGCGATCAGCGCGCGATAGCTGGCGATCTCGAAATTTTCGAACGCGAAGTTGGCAAGGGCGTCCTTCAGCACTTCGTCGGCCGCGAAGACATTGCCCATCGCCGCCATGTTCCCGATCAGGTTCATGGCAGCGTCCTTGAAGCTGGAATGGCCGGCGCCGAGCGAATGGAGGATCGAGTCGAGCCGCTCGATCTGGTGCTGGGTTTCGCCGCGGTGCAACCGCAGCCGCTCGGCCACCTCGGGATAGTGGACCAGCCGATCGAGCTGACGGTCGATCAGCGCCAGCGCCTGGTGCTCGACGGCGTGGGCGTTCTGCAGACCGGTGACGAAGAGAGTGCGCAAGATCTGCGAATTGGCGGCGATCATCGGCTGCTCCTGCTCCAACTTCGGCTGTTAAACCGACGTGAAGCAGGAGCGATCCCGATCCCCTAGCGGGTAAGCTTCTTGTAGCTCATCCGGTGGGGGCGATCGGCGGCATCGCCCAGGCGGCGACGCTTGTCTTCCTCATAGGCCTCGAAATTGCCCTCGAACCATTCGACGTGGCTGTCGCCTTCGAAGGCCAGGATGTGGGTCGCGAGACGATCGAGGAAGAAGCGGTCGTGGCTGATGACCACGGCGCAGCCGGCGAAATTCTCGATCGCCTCCTCGAGGGCGCCCAGCGTCTCGACGTCGAGATCGTTGGTCGGCTCGTCGAGCAGGAGGACATTGCCGCCGCGCTTCAGCATCTTGGCCATGTGAACGCGGTTGCGTTCGCCGCCGGACAGCTTGCCGACGTTCTTCTGCTGGTCCGCGCCCTTGAAGTTGAAGGCGCCGACATAGGCGCGGGTCGACATGTCGTGGCCGTTGACCTTCACATAATCGGCCCCGTCGGAAATTTCCTGCCAGACGTTGTTCTTGCCGTCGAGATGGTCACGGCTCTGGTCGACATAGCCGAGGTGGACGGTCGGGCCGATGTCGATGCTGCCGCTGTCCGGCTGCTCGGCTCCGGTGATGATCTTGAACAGCGTCGACTTGCCGGCGCCGTTGGGACCGATCACGCCGACGATTCCGCCGGGCGGGAGGGAGAAACTCAGGTCCTCGAACAGCAATTTGTCGCCATAGGCCTTGGAGACGTTGTTGACCTCGATGACCTTGCCACCGAGGCGCTCGGGCACCTGGATGACGATCTGCGCCTTGCCCGGCGTGCGGTTCTGCTGCGCCTCGACGAGTTGGTCGAACTTGGCGATGCGCGCCTTCGATTTGGTCTGGCGGGCCTTGGCACCCTGCCGGATCCACTCGAGCTCGTCCTTGATCGCCTTCTGACGGCCGGATTCCTCGCGCTCCTCCTGCTCGAGGCGCTTGGACTTCTTCTCCAGGTAGGTCGAGTAATTGCCCTCGTACGGGAAGTATTTCCCGCGATCGAGCTCGAGGATCCAGCCGACCACGTTATCGAGGAAATAGCGATCGTGGGTGATCATCAGCACCGCGCCGGCATATTCCTTGAGATGGTTCTCCAGCCATTCGACGCTCTCCGCATCGAGATGGTTGGTCGGCTCGTCGAGCAGCAGGATCGACGGCTTCTGGATGAGCAGGCGGGTGAGCGCGACGCGGCGCTTTTCACCGCCCGAGAGGTTGTCGACCGAGGCATCGGACGGGGGGCAGCGCAAAGCCTCCATCGCCACTTCGAGCTGGCTGTCGAGCGACCAGCCGTCGACCGCGTCGATCTTGGCCTGGAGATCGCCCATTTCCTCCATCAAAGCGTCGAAATCGGTTTCGTCCGTTGGCTCGCCCATCTCTGCCGAGATGGCGTTGAAGCGGTCGACCATGTCGGCGACTTCCTTCGCGCCCTCGCGGACGTTCTCCAGCACCGTCTTGGCGGGATCGAGCTGGGGCTCCTGCGGCAGATAGCCGACGGTGATGTTCTCGCCCGGCCAGGCCTCGCCGGTGAACTCCGTGTCGATGCCAGCCATGATCTTCATCAAGGTCGACTTGCCGGCGCCGTTCGGGCCGACGATGCCGATCTTGGCGCCGAAATAGAATTGCAGGTTGATGTTGCTCAGCACCGGTTTCGGGGCACCGGGGAAGGTTTTGGTCATGTCCTTCATGACAAAGGCGTACTGGGCAGCCATGTGGCGCGGGTCTCCGGATTAATGCTGTTTTGAAAAGGGGTGCTTGGGCGCCTACCTAGTGTGCGGCGGCGGGATTGGCAAACGACGGATCGATCCTTAAGCCCTCCGCCATGAACAAGCGCCTCCTCGCCGCCGCCGCCCTCCCTCTCCTTCTAGCAGTCCCCGCGGCCGCTCCTGCGCAGAAGGGCGCCGCCTCGGTCGAGCGCCTGCGCGACGCCGCGCTTAAGGACGACCTCGCCTGGGACATCGTCGAGGGGCTGACGACCGAGATCGGCCCGCGCCTCGCCGGCACCGAAGCCGAGGCTCGGGCGCGGCAATGGGCGGTCGCGAGACTGAAGGCGCTCGGCTTCAGCAACGTCCGCATCGAGCACTATGAGATGCCAGTCTGGACGCGCGGCGACGAAAGCGCCGAGATCCTTGCCCCCTTCCCGCAGCCGCTGAAGGTCGCAGCGCTCGGCCGCAGCGGCGCGACGCCGGCCGCCGGCGTCACCGCCGAGATCGTCGCCTTCGCCAGCCTCGCCGACCTCCGCGCCGCCGACCCGGCCAAGGTGAAGGGCAAGATCGTCTACATCACCCACGACATGCGCCCGACCCAGGACGGCTCGGGCTATGGCTATTTCGGGCCGGCCCGCTTCTCCGGGCCCGGCATCGCGGCCAGCAAGGGCGCGGCAGCGGTCGTGATCAAATCGGTCGGCACCGATCATCACCGGCATCCCCATACCGGCATGACGAGCTGGCCCGAGGGCGTACAGGCGATCCCCGCCGGCGCGCTCTCGGTCAATGACGGCGAGCAGCTCGAACGCGTGCTCAAGCGCGGCAAGGAGGTGACGATGAAACTGGTGCTGACCCCGCGCTGGGTCGGCAATCGCCAATCCGGCAACGTCGTCGCCGAAGTCCCGGGCAGCGACCCCAAGGCAGGCGTGATCGTGATCGGCGGCCACCTCGACAGCTGGGATCTGGGCACTGGCGCGATCGACAATGCCGCGGGCGTCGCGATCACCGCCGCGGCGGCCAAGCGCATCATGGATGCGGGGAAGCCGCGCCGGACGATCCGCGTGATCTGGACCGGCGCCGAGGAAGTCGGCGTGTTCGGCGGCACCGCTTATTTCGACGCGCATAAGGACGAGAATATCGTCTTCGTGTCCGAATCCGATTTCGGCGCCGACCGCATCTGGAGGATGCAGAGCAATGTCGCTCCGGCCAACGCCGCGCTGGTCGATCGGGTCGCGGCGGCGCTCGCCCCGCTCGGCATCGCCCGCGGCACCGGCAAGGCCAGCGGCGGCGCCGACGTCAGCAAGTTCGCGGCGGCCGGGATCGCGGTGATCGACCTCAACCAGGACGGCACCCGCTATTTCGACTATCACCACACGCCGGACGACACGCTCGACAAGGTCGATCCCGAGCAGCTTCGGCAGAATGTCGCGGCTTGGACGGCGATGCTGTCGATCGTGGCGAACGCGCCGGAGGAGATCGGCAAGGCGCCGGTCGCGGCGCAATGAGGGCGGACGGCGCGTGAGCGACAAGCCCAATTACATCACGCCGAGCGGCTTCCGGAAGCTGCGCGAGGAATATGAGCAATTGTTCGGGGTCGAACGGCCCAAGCTGGTCGAGACGATCAGCTGGGCGGCCGGCAACGGCGACCGCTCCGAGAATGGCGACTACATTTACGGCCGCAAGAAATTGCGCGAGATCGATCGCCGCATCGGCTGGCTCTCCAAGCGGATGGCGAAGGCGACCGTGGTCAACCCGGCCAGCCAGCCCGACCGCGAACGCGTCTTCTTCGGCGCCACCGTCACCCTCGCCGATGAGGACGACAATGAGCGCGTCGTGACCCTCGTCGGCGACGACGAGGCCGATGCAAGCGCGGGCAGGATCAGCTGGAACTCGCCGATCGCGCGCGCCGTCCGTGGCGCACGCATCGGAGACCTCCGCCGCGTCCAGCTTCCCGTCGGCGACAAGGAGCTCGAGATCGTCGCCATCGCCTATCCGGAGGCCGGCGACTACCGCTGATCAGCCGCGCCGAACATGGTCGCGCGACGCCTGGACGAGACCGAGGCGGATTTCCTCGTCGGTCAGGCGCATGTCCCGATTGGTGTCGGCATAGCGCCGGAACCAAGCATTGGCGCGGAAGGTCGTGTCCTCGCGCAGGCGCCCGTCGTCATCGCTGTCGAAGCCAAGCCGGACGATCCGCCTCCCCTCTTCGGTATGGATGAGCCACGGGTCGAGGCGATCGGCGACGGGGAAGCGGAAATAATCGCGGTCCTCCTCGTCCCAGCGGCCGTAATCGTCCCGCCAGTCCTCGCGGTCATAATCGTCGCCATAATAAGCATAGCCGCCGTAGCGGCGTTCCATACTGTCGCCCTGATCAGGGCCGTAACCATAATCGGCGCCATATCCCGACCCGGGCCCATAATCCGGCCCGTACCCATAATCGCCGTAGCTGGTGCAAGCGGACAGGCCGAGGGCCGCGGCGGCCGTCAGCAGGGTCGTGAGCGCGCGCGTGGTCCTCCGCATCGCCAATCTCCCGCATTTGGTTGACGCGGGTTTAACCATGATTGGCGGGAAAGGTTGCTCCGTTACGGCGCGTTAACCATCTTCTCCGAATGCCTTGCGTGCCAGCTCCTTCGTTTCGGGCACGGCCGGCGGCGGCTTCATCGACACGCCCTTCTCCAGCATGTTGGCGATATTGGTCAGGGCGGCGATCCGCGCGGCCTTCTTGTTGTTGCCGTCGATCACCTGCCACGGCGCCCAGCGCGTGTCGGTATGGGCGAACATGTCCTTGACCGCGTCGAAATAGTCCGACCGCCGGGCGCGGTTGCGGAAATCCTCGGCGCTCACCTTCCAGCGCTTCCAGGGATGGTCGAGGCGCGCCTTCAGCCTCTTGTCCTGCACCTTCTGGGTGACGTGGAAGAAGAGCTTGACGATCGTGACGCCGTCCTGCGCCTGCTGGCATTCGAACTCGTTGATCTCGTCAAAGCCACGGCGCCATTCCTGCTCGGTGGCGAAGGCCTCGACGCGCTCGACCAGCACGCGGCCGTACCAGCTGCGGTCGAACACGGCGATCTCACCCTTGGCCGGGAGCTTGGTCCAGAAGCGCCAGAGGAAGTGGCGCGCCCTTTCCTCGTCGCTAGGCGCCGCGATCGGCCACACCTGGAAGGCGCGCGGATCCCATTTCGCGGTCAGCCGCTGGATCGCTCCGCCCTTCCCCGCCGCGTCCCAGCCCTCGACGACGATGATCGCGGCTTTCCTGTGGACGATATGGGCGACCAGGATGCGCGACAGGCGTTCCTGCACCTCCGCCAGATCCTGCTCGTAATCGCCCGGATATTTTTCGCCGGCTTCGAAAGCGGAGAGATCGATCACAGCACCCCCGTTCGGCCTGAGCTTGTCGAAGGCCGTTCCTTCTCGTCACCGCGGTAGAGGAAAGGGATGGGCTTCGACAAGCTCAGCCCGAACGGAGGGCGCGACGCCCTCCGTTCCACATGCCTTATTCCGGCGCCACGACCTTGGCGGGATCCTTCTTCGCCGTACCGGCCGGCTCGACGATCCGGATGTTGAGCTCGCGCAGCTGCTTCATCGACACTTGCGAAGGCGCGCCCATCATCAAATCCTCGGCCTTTTGGTTCATCGGGAAGAGCACGACCTCGCGAATATTGGGCTCGCCGGCGAGCAGCATGACCATCCGGTCGATGCCCGGGGCCGAGCCGCCGTGCGGCGGCGCGCCGAATTTGAAGGCGTTGATCATGCCCGAGAAATTGGTGTCGACATCTTCCTTGGAATAGCCGGCGATCTCGAACGCCTTGTACATGATCTCGGGCTTGTGGTTCCGGATCGCGCCCGACGACAGCTCCACGCCGTTGCAGACGATGTCGTACTGGTAAGCCAGGATATCGAGCGGATCCTTGGTCTCCAGCGCCTCCAGCTCGCCCTGCGGCATCGAGAACGGGTTGTGACTGAAGTCGACCTTCTTGGCGTCCTCGTCATATTCGAACATCGGGAAGTCGACGATCCAGCAGAATTTGAACTCGTTGTCGTCGATCAGGCCGAGCTGCTCGCCGGTGCGCGTGCGCGCTGCGCCGGCCAGCTTGGCGGCCTGGCTCTCCTTGCCGGCGGCGAAGAAGATGCCGTCGTCCGGGCCCAGGCCGAGATCGGCGATCAGCTTGCGGGTCGCTTCCTCGCCATGGTTCTTGGCGATCGGTCCACCGAGCTCGCCGCCCTTCTGGGTGATGTAGCCGAGGCCCGCATGGCCTTCCGAGCGCGCCCAATCGTTCATCTCGTCGAAGAATTTGCGGCTCTTCTCGGCGGTGTTCGGGGCCGGGATCGCCCGGACCACGCCGCCGCCCTCGACGATCCGGGCGAACAGGCCGAAGCCCGAGCCCCGGAAATGGTCGGACACGTCCGAAATGACGATCGGGTTGCGCAGGTCCGGCTTGTCCGAGCCGTATTTAAGCATCGATTCCCGAAACGGGATGCGCGGGAACGGCGCCGGGGTCACCTTCTTGCCGTTGGCGAACTCCTCGAACACGCCGCCGAGCACCGGCTCGAGCGCGTTGAACACGTCGTCCTGGGTGACGAAGCTCATCTCGAGGTCGAGCTGGTAGAATTCGCCCGGGGACCGGTCGGCGCGGGCATCTTCGTCGCGGAAGCAGGGCGCGATCTGGAAATAGCGGTCGAAGCCGGCGACCATGATCAATTGCTTGAACATCTGCGGCGCCTGCGGGAGCGCATAGAATTTGCCCGGGTGGACGCGGCTGGGAACGAGGTAGTCGCGCGCACCCTCGGGGCTCGACGCGGTCAGGATCGGCGTCTGGAACTCGGTGAAGCCCTGGTCGATCATGCGGCGGCGGAGGGAGCTGATCACCTGGCTGCGCAGCACGATATTGTTGTGGATGCGCTCGCGGCGGAGATCGAGATAGCGGTAGCGCAGGCGGATATCCTCGGGATATTCGGCCTCGCCGGCAACCGGCAGCGGCAGTTCCTCGGCCGCCGACTGGACGATGACGATATCGGCGGCGATCTCGATCTCGCCGGTGGGAAGGTTGGCGTTGGTCGCCTCGGCGCCGCGAGCGACGACTTCGCCCTCGATCGTCACGACCGATTCGGCGCGGAGGTGATCGAGCGTCTTCAGCGCCTCGGTACCGGCCTTGCCGACGATCTGGGTGATCCCGAAATGATCGCGCAGATCGACGAACAGCACGCCGCCATGGTCGCGCTTGCGGTGGATCCAGCCCGACAGCTTGACGCGCTCACCGACGTTAGAAGCGCGGAGCGCGGCGCAATTGTGAGTGCGATAGGCGTGCATGGGGGCTGGCTTTCGGAATTAAGCGATTTGCTAAAAAAGGATGGGAGCGCTTCGCTTGGCGAGCGCCTCTTTGTCAAGCGCCGAGCCCGCCGCTATGAGGGCCGGCAATGCACATACATCCCCTTATCACCGACAGCGAATCGCTGCTCCAGCTCTGCGAGCGCCTCGCCAAATCGGACTTCGTCGCGGTCGACACCGAGTTCATGCGCGAAAACACCTTCTGGCCCGATCTCTGCCTCGTGCAGATCGGCAATACGGAGGAAGCGGCCGCCATCGACCCCAAGGCGGAAGGCATCGACCTGACGCCTCTGCTCAACCTGCTGGTCAACAATGAGGACGTGCTCAAGGTCTTCCATGCCGGCGGGCAGGATCTGGAGATCATCTACAATCTCACCGGCGGCACGCCGCACCCGATGTTCGACACCCAGGTGGCGGCGATGGCGCTCGGGCTCGGCGAGCAGATCGGCTATTCGAACCTGGTCGAAAGCCTGCTCGGCAAAAGCCTCGACAAGGGTGCGCGCTTCACCGACTGGGGCCGGCGGCCGCTCGACAAGCGCCAGATCGACTATGCGATCGGCGACGTGACCTATCTCGCCACGCTTTTCCCGAAGATGCTGCAGAAGCTCCGCAAGACGGGGCGCGGCGCCTGGCTCGACCAGGAAATGGAGCGGCTCGGCGACGCCGCCAATTATGCGAACGACCCGGCCCAGGCCTGGAAGCGCGTGCGCGTTGCGAGCCGCAAGCCCGAAGTGCTGGGCCGGCTGAAGGCGCTCGCCGCCTGGCGCGAGCTCGAAGCGCGCTCCAAGAATCTGCCGCGCGGCCGGATCATGAAGGACGAGACGCTCGCCGACGTGGCCGCCCATCCGCCGGCCGACCAGGAAGCGCTGGCGCGTGTGCGCGGGCTCTCCGCTGGCTGGCGCAACAACGATATCGGCGCGCGCATGATGGACGCGCTCGCCTCCGCCCACCCCCTCCCCGCCTCGGAAATGCCGGTGCGGGAGGACCGCCAGCCGGGCCTCGGCAAGGAAGGCGCGCTCGTCGCCGATTTGCTCAAATTGCTGCTCAAGATCCGGGCACGCGAGAGCAACGTCGCCGCCAAGCTCGTCGCCCGTTCGGAGGAACTGGAGCTGCTGGCGGCCGGGCGCCGCGAAGGCCTGTCGATTCTCGAGGGCTGGCGCTTCGAGGAATTCGGGCGCGATGCTTTGGACCTGGTCGAGGGGCGGCTCGCCTTCGCGATCAAGAACGGCAAGCTGGCGATGACTCGGACGGAGAGCGAATGATGCGGATGCTGATGGGTGCCGTGGCGCTTGCGGCCACGGGCTGTGCGACGGTTCCTGCCGAGAGCGAGTCGGTGCTGCCGGTCCATGGCGCCGGGAGCTGCGATGCGGTGGCGGCGCAAAAGCTGGTCGGCCAAGCTGCGACCGCCGCCCTCGCTGCCGAGGCTCAGCGCCTCTCCGGTGCGGGAATGGTGCGCTGGCTGCGGCCCGGCCAGATGGTGACGATGGAATATCGCGAGGACCGCCTCAACATCCAGCTCGACGAGCGGAACCGGGTCATCGCGATCCGCTGCGGCTAGACCATCACGGCGACCGGCGACAGGCCGAGGGCGGCCGCAAGCGTCTTGTGCCGTCGTTCCACCGTCTCGCCGTAAAGCGCTTCGTCCTCGCGGCGCAGCTCGAGCCGCAGCATGTCGCCCTTGCGGACGAGGCGGCTGCGCTCGAGGCTGGTGACAAGGCCGCCGCTCAGACGCTGGGCGAGCCGCATTGCGAGGCCCCATTGCGAGGCACGGGTGAGCTGGTCCGGCGTGCACAATTTCGCCACCGGTGTCGTGCCGAAGCTCCGCCCGCCGCCGAAATTGGAGAACAGCGCCTGGGCCATGATGACCCGGCCCGGCCCGTCTATCCCCACCCAATTGCCGTGGAGGGCGATCTCGACGCCGCGCTCGGCGCGGAAATCGGGGTTGGTCTGCCAGGCGATGTCGGACAGCAAGGACGCAGCGAGCCGCAACCGCGCCATCGCCGGCGGATCGTCGTCAAAGACGGGACCGATCCAGCGATCGAGCACGTCGCCATGTTCGGGAAAGCGGCCGAGTTCGGCACCGATCTGGCGCGCCGCCGCAATCAGCGGGTCAACCTTCCGCACCGCCGGCGACAGCGCATCGTAGAGAAGGCCCTCGCGGATGCCGAAGCTCGACGCGAGCAGGGCGCTCGGCCGGATCGTCTCGAAGAGGTCGCCCAGCAATGCGGTCGCGGCCGGCAGCGCGGGCACGCGCGACACCGACATCGAGGGCAAAGTCTTCAGATCGGCCTTGCCGACCTCCTCGATCGTCCGCTCGAGCTCCGGGAGCCGGCGCGGCGCGAGGCTGTAATGATGTGTGATCGGCAGCGGATAATGGGTGAGCAGCATGTCGAGGCGGGCGAGCGCGCGCCACGAGCCGCCGACCATGTAGAAGGGGCGCTTGCGGCCGAGCTCGGCAAAGCCCGCATCTTCGACCGCCCGCGCGACCTTGCGGGCAAGCGCGCCGTCCCCCTTCTTCAGGAGCGGTGCGATGCGCAGGACCCCGAGAGGCAGCGACGCGCTACGCCGCACCTTGCCCTCCTTGACGTCGACCAGTTCGAGGCTGCCGCCGCCAAGGTCGCCGACGATGCCGTCCGCCTCCGGAATGGCGGACAGCACGCCCTGCCCGGCCAGTAGCCCCTCCTGCTTGCCGGTCAGCAGCTCAGGCTTGAAGCCGATGGCGCGGACGCGGGCCAGGAACTCGGCGCCATTGGAGGCGTCGCGCACCGCCGCCGTCGCGACGACGCGGGTGCGGGAGACGCCCATCTGGCGGGTCAGCAAGTAGAAGCGCTCGAGTGCCGCCAGCGCGCGGTCCTGCGCCTCGGCTATCAAGGGCTCGCCCGGCCCGACCCCCTTGCCGAGGCCGGCCATGACCTTTTCGTTGAAGACGATGGCGGGAATGCGGGTCGGCCCCGAATAGACGACGAGGCGCACCGAGTTCGACCCGATGTCGACGATCGCAACGCTATCCTGGTTGGTCGGGGACATCGAGGATCAGTGACGGCGGAGACGGAGCTTGGGCACCGCGCCGCTGCTGCGCAACGCCGCGCCGCGGCCGGAAAGCGATGGATTGGTCATGAAATAGCGGTGAAGGTTGAATGGCTTGTCGCCATCCGGTGAGAGCCGTTCGTAGCTTCCATCCGGGCCCAGGCGCCAGCTTTGCTCATTGTCGATCAGATTGGCGACCATCACCTGGTCGAGGATCTGGGCATGGACGGTCGGGTTCTCGATCTTCAGCATATATTCGACGCGGCGATCGAAGTTGCGCGGCATCCAGTCGGCCGAGCTGACATAGACGAGCGCGCCCCGATTGGGCAGCTCCTCGCCGTTGCCGAACGCCCAGATGCGGCTGTGTTCCAAGAAGCGGCCGACGATCGACTTGACCCGGATATTGTCCGACAGTCCCGGCACGCCAGGCCGCAGGCAGCAGATGCCGCGTACGATCAGGTCGACCTCCACGCCCGCCTGGCTCGCCTCGTAGAGCTTGTCGATGATCGCCGGATCGACCAGCGAGTTCATCTTGGCCCAAACCTCCCCCGGGCGGCCCTCGCGGACGTTGACGATCTCCTGCTCGATTAGCCCGACCAGTTCGTCACGCAGGCCGTGCGGCGACATGGTCAGCAGCTCGAGCTCGCGCGGCTCGACATAGCCGGTGATGTAGTTGAACAATTGCGCCGCATCGCGGCCGATCCGCGGGTCGGCGGTGAAGAAGCTCACGTCGGTGTAGATGCGCGCCGTGACCGGATGGTAGTTGCCGGTGCCGAAGTGGCAGTAGGTCCGGTAGCCCTTTTCCTCGCGGCGGACGACCATCGAGACCTTGGCGTGGGTCTTCCAGTCGATGAAGCCGTAGACGACCTGGACGCCGGCCCGCTCGAGCGCATTGGCCCAGAGCAGATTCTGCTCCTCGTCGAACCGCGCCTTGAGCTCGACGACAGCGGTTACGGACTTGCCCGCCTCCGCGGCGTCGATCAGGGCGCGGATGATCGCCGACTGCTTGCCGGCGCGGTAGAGCGTCTGCTTGATCGCCACCACTTCCGGGTCCTCGGCCGCCTGGCGCAGGAAGGCGATGACGACGTCGAAGCTCTCATAAGGATGGTGGACGACGATGTCCTTGTCGCGGATCGCCGCGAAGCAATCGCCGCCATGCTCGCGGATCCGCTCTGGGAAGCGCGGCGTGAAAGGCGGGAATTTGAGGTCTGGCCGGTCTTCCTCGACCATGGCGGCCAAGTCGGCGATGCCGAGGAAGCCGGTCGACTCGAACACGAGCGCGTCGGTCGCGTTGAGGCCGGTGCGCACCATCGCCTCGAGTAGATCCGGAATGCCCTCTTCCAGCTCGAGCCGGATCACGCGGCCGCGGCGGCGGCGCTTGATCGCGCTGCGGAAGAAGTGGACGAGGTCCTCGGCTTCCTCCTCGACCTCGATGTCGCTGTCGCGGATGATGCGGAAGGCGCCGCCGCCGAGCTTCTCGTAGCCCGGGAAAAGCGTCGAGATGTGGCGGCGGATCAACGACTCGATCGCAATGTAGCGCGCCGATTCGCCGGGCACGCGGACGAAGCGCGGCAAGGTGGTCGGGACCATCAGCAGCTCGCGGATCGGCTCGCCGTCCGAAAGGCGCTTCAGGTCGAAGATCAGCGAGAAGCCCTTGTTCGGGATGAACGGGAACGGATGGGCCGGGTCGATCGCCTGCGGCGTAAGGACCGGGAAGATCTGCTCCTGGAAATAGCGGTCGAGCCACACCGCCGCATCGTCGTCGAGCTCGGCGCGGCTGCTGATCACCTCGACACCGGCCTCGTACAAAGCGAGCCGCAGTTCTCGCCACACCTGCTGCTGCGAGGAGGTCAGCCGGTCGGCCTCGTCGCCGATCCGGACGAGCTGCTGGGCCGGCGTCAGCCCGTCGGCCGAACGCTCCTCGACGTTGAGCAATTGCTGGCCCTTAAGGCCGGCGACGCGGACCATGAAGAATTCGTCGAGATTGTTGCCCGAGATCGACAGGAAGCGCAGCCGCTCGATCAGCGGATGGACCGGATTGCACGCTTCCTCCAGCACGCGCCGGTTGAACGCGAGCCAGGAAAGCTCGCGGTTGAAATAGCGGTCGTGCGTTTCCTTCGCGCCCCGCTGCGGGCCTTGGTCGTTGGCCGGAGAGGAGGCCGCGGCACTATCCATCGTCAATCCCGATACCTCGCTCGCTTGATAAGGCCCGCCTCCGTCAGCGCGCGGCGCGCCATGGGTACGGTCATCCGGCGATGCTGCAGCAGCATCTCCCGGTCCAGTATATCGACGATCCTCTGAACGGTCAGATAAGATCGTTCGATCCTGGGGACCAGATATTCGGCCAGCTCCGGGGGAGCCGCGACGCCGCGGTCGCCGAGCAGCTTCACGATCAGATCGCCCAGCAGCGCGTCGTCGGGCTGGTCGATCGCCACATGCGGAGTCGCGGTCATGCGCGAGCGCAGGTCCGGCAGCGCGATCTGCCATTGCGGCGGCGGTGCGTCGGCGATGATCAGCAACGGCCTGCGCGTCTCCTGGGCCTGGTTCCAGGCGTGGAACAGGGCTTCCTCGTCATGGCTCTCGGCATTGTCGAACAGGCGGCCACCGGTCTTGCGGACAAATATCCGGCCGAGCAGGCTGCGGCCCGACTTGCGCGGCCCGGTCAAAATGGTCGCCATCACCGGCCACAGTGACCAGTGCTTGAAATGCTCGAAAGCGGCCTGATTGGCGCCGGAGACGAGGAAATCGTCGTCCGTGTCTGCCACCGGCCAGTCCAGCGGCAGCGCGATCTGGTTCACGGCCTGCCTATTCGCCACTCGGGGGGGAGGCGCCTGGCCTCGATATGCGCAGCGTGTTGCCCGAGCCCGTGACCGTCCAGCCCTGCCCTTGCAGCGCCGTCGCGAGCGCGGCGCTGTCGCCGACGAAGGTTACGCGCATCACCGACGTCCCGCCGAGCGCGAGGCTGGTGGTAAGGGCCGAGGTGACGCCCGGAATGCGGCTCACCGACAGTTCTGCCTGGCTGACGGCGCCGGCGTTCGGCGTGTCGACCTGGATGCTGAACATGGCCGCCGCGCCGACCGGCACGGGTCCCGAAGGCGCCGGTGCGTTGGTGGCCGTGGTCGCCGCCTCGATCTGGTCGGCGATCTCCTCGACCAATGCCGGCTCCTCGATCACGAGCGAGGGATCGGGCCGGAGCAGGCCGGCGTTGAGCGCCTCCGTATAGGCCAGATCGAGCCGGCGCACGCCCTCGTCGAGCAGGCGCGGCAGCGAGGCGCTATTCTCGACGCGCAGAGTGAAGCGGTCGAGCAGGCGGTCGTCCGGGCCAAAGCGCGCGGAGAAGGTGCCGATCACCGGGCCGCCGGGATAGAGGCGCTTCAGATGGACCTCGGGAACGACCACGTCGGCCGCGCCATACTGGTCGAGCAGCAGCCGCCACCAGCCGCGGCCGGGCCGCCTGGCCTGCGCGACGTTGAGCAGCAGGGGATCGATCCCCGACCCGACCGGGCGGACATAGTCGATGGCGCTGCCCCCGGTGCGGAAGCGCGCCCAGGCTTTCTGCCATTCGTTGCGGAATTCGAAGCTGTAGAGGCTAGAGCCGCTCTGCAGGACCGGGATGACCAGCATCGGCGCCGAGCGGCGCGCGATCCCCTGCCCGCCGCCAAGCATCTGGCCGGTGCGGGCACGGTCGAACAGCAGGCCGAGCCGCGCGATGTAGCGCTTCGGCCCGATCTGCTCTTCCTCGATGATGATTCCCGAGACGATCGAGTTCAGCACCGAATCGGGCAGGTTCGGCGCCTCGCTGCGCGGACGGCCCGTGGTCTTGGCCCACAAGGCCTTCCAGCCGAGGCCCTGCGCCTGGCGCCAGCCCTCGTAGCGCGCTTCCTCGCCGGTCTTGGCGGACACATCGACCTGCACGCCGGTCACTTCGAGAGTGCTGGCACTGTCGATCGGCGGGACGCCGCGATCGGCGCCTTCGAGCTGCGCGTAGAGCACGCCTCCCGCCGAAACGAGGGCGACAGCCAGCAATGCGGTGGGGAAAGGACGACTGAAAAGCTTCACGAGACGCCTTTTGGCGACAGAAACGTGGAAATCCAAGCGCGATGTGGGTAGTCGGCCCGCATGAGCGAGAACGAACAGCAAGAATCCTACACCTACGCCAAGGCGGGTGTGTCGATCGCGGCCGGCAATGCGCTGGTAAAAGCCATCGGGCCGCTGGCCAAATCCACGGCCCGCCCCGGCGCCGATGCGTCGCTCGGGGGATTCGGCGGATTCTTCGATTTGAAGGCGGCCGGCTATCGGGATCCGCTGCTGGTCGCGGCCAACGACGGCGTCGGCACCAAATTGAAGCTCGCGATCGACTCGGGCCGTCACGACGGCGTCGGCATCGATCTCGTCGCGATGTGCGTCAACGATCTGATCGTCCAGGGCGCCGAGCCGCTCTTCTTTCTAGATTATTTCGCGACCGGCCGGCTCGAGAATGGCGTCGCCGAGCGGGTCATCGCCGGCATCGCCGAAGGCTGCAAGATTGCAGGCTGCGCGCTGATCGGCGGCGAGACCGCCGAGATGCCGGGCATGTATGCCGAAGGCGATTACGACCTCGCGGGCTTCTGTGTCGGCGCCGTCGAGCGCGACGCCGCGCTGACTGGCACCAGGGTCGCCGCGGGAGACGTCATCCTCGGCCTGGCCTCCTCGGGCATTCATTCCAACGGTTTCTCGCTGGTCCGCCGCCTCGCCGCCGACAAGGAGTGGAAGCTCGACCGCCCGGCTCTGTTCGATCAGGACAAGCTGCTGATCGAGGCCCTCCTCGAGCCGACTCGCATCTACGTGAAATCCTTGCTTCCAATCGTGCGCAGCGGTCGCGTCAGCGCCCTCGCCCACATCACCGGCGGCGGGCTGCTCGAGAATATCCCGCGCGTCCTGCCCGACGGCCTGCACGCCTTCGTCGATGCCGACGCCTGGCCGCAGCCGCGACTGATGGCCTTCCTCCAGGCGCAGGGTCATATCGAGCCCGGCGAGATGGCGCGCACCTTCAACTGCGGTATCGGCATGGCGGTGGTCGTCCCCGCTGCGCAGGCCGACGCGGTCACCGCCGATCTCGAGGCCGTAGGCGAAACCGTGTTCACAATCGGCCGCATCGCCGAGGGCGAGAAGGGCTGCACCGTGGTCGGTTCGGGCGAGAGCTGGAGTGCCAAGGCGCCCTGGACCGCAACGCATCATGGCTGAGAAGGCCCGGGTCGGGGTCCTCATTTCAGGGCGCGGCTCGAACATGGCCGCCCTTCTCTACGCCGCCCGCCAGCCCGACTGCCCTTACGAGATCGTATTGGTCGCGGCCAACGATCCCGACGCGCCCGGCCTGAAGGTCGCGGCGGCGGAAGGGGTCGCGACATTCGGGCTCAGCCACAAGGGCATGAAGCGCGCCGATTACGACACGATCCTCGACGAACAATTACGCAAGGCGGGCGTGACCTATGTCGCGCTCGCCGGGCATATGCGGATCCTGTCGGAAGAATTCGTTGCGCGCTGGGAAGGCCGGATGATCAACATCCACCCTTCTCTCCTGCCCGCTTATAAGGGGCTCGACACCCATGCCCGCGCCATTGCCGCCGGAGACCGTGTGGCGGGATGCTCGGTCCATCTCGTCACCGCCGAACTGGATGACGGCCCGGTGCTGGGCCGCACCGAAGTGGCCGTGCTCGACGGCGACACGCCGGCCAGCCTCGCAGCGCGCGTCCTGATCGCCGAGCACCAGCTGTATCCGCGCATTCTCGCCGATCTCGTCACCCGCGAAACCAGCCCCGAAGGGCTGCTCGACAAGGTGCGCAGCCTCGCCCTCGCTCTGCCCGCGGCCGAGGAAAAGACCTCGCATGGCATGCCGAGCTTCACCGTCACGGGCGGCAAGATGTTCTGCTATTTCACCCGCGACCATCATGGCGACGGCATCACCGCGATCCTCGTCAAGACCAGCGGCGAGGAAGAGCAGGCGATGCTGATCGAGGCGGAACCCGACCTTTATTACCGGCCGGCGTATCTCGGGCCTTCCGGCTGGATCGGCTTGCGGCTGGACACGGGCGAGACCGACTGGGACCATGTCGACCAGTGGCTGCTGAAGAGCTGGCGGCTTGCCGCGCCGCGCAAGCTGGCGGAGTTGATCTAAACCACCCGGCGCAGGAGGCGGAGCAAGGCATGTCCGAAAAGGAGACCCCGCAACAGGCTGCCGAAGCCGCCGCGATCCGGCGCCGCTGGATCACCCTGGGCGAAGTGCTGGCCGTCGTGGCGGTGGTGATTTCCGGCCTTACCTTCTGGAACAGCTATCGCGAGCGAACCGCGGCCGAGGCCGAGCGCCAGGCGGAGAAGCAGGACAAGGCCGCGCGCGCCCAGACCGTGCTCCTTAAGGCGACGGCGAGCCGCGACGGGAAGCAATTGCTATTGGCGCCCGCCGACGGCGACCAGGTGATCCAGGGCCTGACAATCCGCTTCCCGACCGCGATCGAGGCGCGCCCGATCGACGCCGTGATCGAGCCGCGCATCGAGGCCGGATGGATCGAGGATGCGGTGAGGAAGGTCGGTTCGCCCGCATCCACGTCCGGCGACCTCCGCCTGCCGATCGCGATCGCCACGCGGTTCGTGGTCGACGGCACGACCTACGAGGACGTCGCGCTTTACGACGTCGGCTACCGGATCGACCGCGGCCTGCTCGACAGCGACGTCGTTCTGCGCGGACTTTCCCAAATAGAACGGGCCCGGGCGTCCAGCGCCCAGGCCCGTCTCGACGCGATCTGGAAATCGCGCAATCCGTCTCCCCCGGCCAAACCGGGGAAGGATTGATCAGCCGACGATCTCTTCCGGCTTGAAGAAGTAATCGATCTCGATCTTGGCGTTCTCGGCGCTGTCCGAACCGTGAACCGAATTGGCTTCGATCGACTCGGCGTGGACCTTGCGGATCGTGCCCTCGTCGGCATTCTCCGGGTTGGTGGCGCCCATCACTTCGCGGTTCTTGGCGACGGCGTTCTCGCCTTCGAGAACCTGGACGACGACCGGGCCGGAGATCATGAACGAGACGAGATCGTTGAAGAAGGGGCGCTCCTTGTGAACCGCGTAGAAGCCCTCGGCCTGCTCCTTGGTCATGTGGATGCGCTTCGAGGCGACGACGCGCAGGCCGGCATCCTCGAGCATCTTGGTGACCGCACCGGTGAGGTTGCGGCGGGTGGCATCGGGTTTGATGATCGAGAAAGTGCGTTCGGTCGCCATGGCCGGAAAAGCTCCAATGATGGGGTTGAATTGGCGCGCTCTCTAGGCGGGGCTGCGCCAAACCGCAAGCGCGGCAGGCAGCGGCGTTACGGTCCCTGCACCCACTTTCCGGCCTCGTCCTGCTTCCAGTAGCGGCGCTCGACCTCGGGCCTGTCCTTCAGCTCCCGCCAACTGGCACGGGCGGCGTCCAGATGGCCATGGTCGAAAAAGTAGAAGGCGCGCTTGAAGGCGAGCGCCTCGTCGCGCCATTGCCCGTCGGCAAGCGCGATATTCTCGGCGCCGTTGGCTGCCCCTGGAGTGGCGGAAATCAAAATCGGCTGCTCGTCCGCGCCGGTCTGGCCGCTGCGTCCGTGGGGCAGGAAGGATTCGCGGGCGTAGCTCCACAGCAAGGCGTCGAGCGCGTCGAGCCGCTCCGCGTCGGCGACGATCAGCAGCCGCTCCCCGCCGTCGAGGAGCCGTTCGCAGATGCGCGGCAGCACCCTCTCCAGCGGCGAGGCGGCCAAATGATAGAAATCGACGAGCATGGGCCCGTTCGCTCAGTCCTCGAAATTGTCGGCGACGAAGCGGTCCAGCAAGGCGACGCCGTAGCCGGTCGCACCCTTGTCCCAGAGCGGACCCGGCTTGTTGGCCCAGACCATGCCAGCAATGTCGAGATGGGCCCATTTGGTGCCGTTCTCGACGAAGCGCTGCAGGAAGGTCGCCGCGGTGATCGATCCGGCCTCGCGCGCGCCGCTGTTCTTCATGTCGGCGATCGGCGAGTCCATCATCTTGTCGTAGGCCTCGCCAAGCGGAAAGCGCCACAATTTGTCGCCGGTCTTGTAGCCGGCATCGGCGAGCTTCCCGGCCAGGCCGTCGTCGTTCGAGAACATCCCGCCATATTCATAGCCGAGCGAGATGATCATCGCGCCGGTGAGCGTGGCGAGATCGACCATATATTCCGGCTTGTAGGTGCGCTGGGCCCAGGTCATCGCATCGCACAGCACCAGGCGGCCCTCGGCGTCGGTGTTGATCACCTCGATCGTCTGGCCGGACATGGAGGTGACGACGTCGCCCGGGCGCTGCGCCTTGCCGTCGGGCATATTCTCGACGAGGCCGCAGATGCCGACCACGTTCGCCCTGGCCTTGCGCGTGGCGATCGCCTTGATCGCGCCCGCGACGGCGCCAGCGCCGCCCATGTCCCACTTCATCGATTCCATGCCGGCGGCCGGCTTGATCGAGATGCCGCCCGTATCGAACGTCACGCCCTTGCCGATGAACACGACCGGCTTCTTGGACGCATCCCCGGCGCCGTTCCAGCGCATCGCGAGCAAGCGCGGCGGGCGCGCCGAGCCGAGCGAGACGCCGAGCAAGGAGCCCATGCCGAGCTCGGCCATCTTGGCCTCGTCGAGCACTTCGATTTCCACGCCGGTGCCTTCCAGATCGGCGCGGACGCGCTCGACGAAGCTTTCGGGGTAGATGATGTTGGCGGGCTCGGTGACCAGCTCGCGGGTGAGCGCGATGCCTTCGAGCAGCGCCGCCTTGTCGGCCCAGGCCTGGTCGGCACCCTCGCCCGCGCCGACGATGACGATCTCGGTCAGGGTCGGCTTGGCCTTGTGATTGAGCTTGGTACGATATTTGTCGTAGCGCCATGCCCGCGCCGCGGCGCCGAAGCCGATCTTGGCGGCGGCGTCGGCGTCGAGGTTCAGCCCGCCGAGATCGACGACGAGCCGGGTCTCGCCCGATGTCAGCAATTTGGCCGTCAGGGCGCCGCCGACGCGCTCGTACAGGGCATCGTCGTCGCGCTTGCCGCCGAGGCCGATGAGCAGCAGGCGGCGGGCCGCGTCGCCTTCGCTGACGAAGGTCTCGGCGATGCTGGCGGCCTCGCGCTCGAAGCGCTGCGCCTCGGCGGCGCGGGCGGCGAGCTGGCGTCCGGCCTCATCGAGGCTGCCGAGCCGGCCGGCGAGCATGTCCTCGCCCCAGACGGGAATGGCCAGCGCGAAGGAGCCTGCGGGGCGCTGGGCGGCGAAACTGACTTTCATGGACTTGGAAACCTCCTGGCTCGAACGAGCATATGGCCGCCCTGATAGGCGCACGGACCGCCGCTGGCAAAGGGGTAGCAGTCACGAAGCCATGGCCCCGGCGCGCTTCCGCCATTGCAGGGAACGACTTGTGGTGCGATAGGCTCCCAGCTTCGCGTACGGGGCCAATGTTGCGGAAATCGTGAAGAAACTAACTCTCCTCTGCCGTACGGCTCTCCCTCTTTTGCTGTGCGCGCCCACGGTGGCGCTTGCGCAGGACGCGCAGCCAGCCCCTGCGGCGGCCGACGAACGCGAGGTCGCATTCAGCTCCGACACGCTGACCTACGACAACAATAGCGATATCGTGACTGCGTCGGGCAACGTCCGCATGACGACCGAAGGCAATGCGCTTCGCGCCGACAAGGTGAGCTGGAACCGGCAGAGCGGCGAAGTCCGCGCCGAGGGCAACGTCCGCATCGTCAACCCGCAGGGCGACGCCGCTTATGGCGACAGCGTGATGCTGACGGATACTTTGCGCGACGGCGTCGTCGCGAATCTGCTGGTCGTGCTCGAGGATGGCGGGCGCCTCGCTGCTGACCGCGGCGAGCGCCGCGAGGGCATCACCACCCTCTACCGCGCCGCTTACTCCCCTTGCGCCGTGGTCACCGAGGACGGCTGTCCCAAGAACCCGACCTGGCAGATCAATGCGGTCAAGGTCGTGCACGACCCGGTCAAGAATCGCATCCGCTACGAAGGCGCGAGCCTCAACCTGTTCGGGGTGCCGATCGTCGCTTTGCCCGGCCTGTCCCATCCCGACGGCAGCGAGGGCGGCGGCAGCGGCCTGTTGGTGCCGGATATCCGGATCAGCCGCAGCAACGGCCTCGAGCTCAGCCTTCCTTATTATTTCAAGCTCGCGCCCAACAGGGACCTCACGCTGACGCCGCACGTCTTTACCGACGTGCTGCCGATGCTGGAGGGCCGTTACCGGCAACTGACCGAACTCGGCGCGTTCCAGGTCGGGGGCTTCATCACCGAAGGCCGGCGAGTGCCCATCAACTCGATCAGCGACGAGAGCAGCCGCGGCATCCGCGCCTATCTCGAGGGCAATGGCAAGTTCCAGCTCGATCCTTTATGGAGCATCACCGCGTCGGGCCGCTACGTGACCGACCGCACGTTCCTGCGCCGCTACGATATCTCGCGCGACGACCGCCTGCGCAGCTTCATCAATGCCGAGCGGATCAGCGACGATTCCTACATCTCGATCGCGGGCTGGGGGTTCCAGGGCCTGCGCACCACCGACATTGCCGGGCAGCAGCCGATCGCGCTGCCGGCGATCGATGCGCGGTTCCGCTTCGACGATCCGGTCTGGGCCGGCAAGATCGAGCTGCAGGCAAACAGCCTCGCCATCCTCCGCACCGAGGGACAGGACACGCAACGCGCCTTCGCCAGCGCGCGCTGGGACCGCCGCAGCATCACCGGCATGGGGCAGGAACTCACGCTGACTGCCTATGTGCGCGGCGACGTCTACCATACCGGCGATACCGAGCTCACCTCGACGATCATGTATCGCGGCGACGAAGGCTGGAACGCGCGCGGCATTGCGGCGCTGGCGGCGGACGTCCGCTGGCCGTTCGTCGGCACCTTCATGGGTGGGACCCAGCGCCTCACGCCGCGGGTCCAGCTGGTGCTCTCGCCGGAGACCAAGAACCTCAGCATCCCCAACGAGGATGCGCGCTCGGTCGATCTCGAGGATTCCAATCTCTTCGCATTGAACCGCTTCCCCGGTTACGACCGGTGGGAGGATGGCGCCCGCATCACCTACGGCGCCGACTGGGCGTTCGACCTGCCCGGGATCGCGGTGCGCACCACGATCGGCCAGAGCTACCGGCTCGACCACAAGCCGATCATCCTCCCGGCCGGCACCGGCCTCTCCGACCGCTTCTCCGATTTCGTCGGCCGCACGACGGTCAAGGTCGGCCGCAAGCTCAGCCTCACCCACCGGTTCCGGCTCGACAAGGACAGCCTCGCCGTCCGCCGCAACGAGATCGACACGGTGTTCGGCGGCCGCGAGACCTATGCGACGATCAGCTACCTGCGCCTCAACCGCAACATCGATCCGACGATCGAGGATCTGCGCGACCGCGAGGAACTGAGGTTCGGCGCGCGCGTGAAGTTCGCCGATTACTGGTCGGTGTTCGGATCGACCGTGGTCGACTTGAGCGACAAGGAAGAGGATCCGTTCCTGGTCGCCGACGGCTATGAGCCGGTGCGCCACAGGCTCGGCGTCGCCTATGACGACGACTGCATCGAGATCGGCGTTACGTGGCGCCGCGACTATGACACGACCGGCGACTTCCGGAGGGGGAACACCTTCCTGTTCCGGGTGGCGCTCAAGAATTTGGGCCGCTAAGCTGCGGTTCATGCAAATTGCGGCATATGAGATGCCTGCTTTTATTGGAGGAATGATGAAGCTCGGCACTTTCGGTAGGGCGGCGTTGATGCTTGCCGGGTCTGTTGCGGCCGCGGCGGCCGTGGCGCAGACGGTTGGCGACGATGCGCCCCCGCCCTCGACGGCCCTCAATATTCCGACCAATCCGCAATTCTTCGGCAATGACGATCCGTCGATCCGCAAGGCGACCGCAATCGTCAACGGCTCGGTCATCACCGGCACCGACGTCGACCACCGCCTCGCGCTGATCATCATCGCCAATGGCGGGACCAAGATTCCGCCGGAGGAAATGCAGCGCCTGCGCGCGCAGGTCCTGCGCAACCTCGTCGACGAGACGCTCCAGATCCAGGCCGCCGAGGCTGCCGACATCAAGGTCGAGCCGCGCGAGATCGAGGCTTATTACACGCAATATGCCCAGAATTTGCGGCGCTCGCCGAAGGAGTTCGAGACCTTCCTGCGCGCCAATGGATCGTCCGACCGGTCGATCAAGCGCCAGATCCACGGCGAAATCGCCTGGACGCGCCTCCAGCGCCGCCAGATCGAGCCGTTCGTCAACGTCGCCGAAGAGGAAGTGACGCAGATCATCGAGCGACTGCAGGCGTCCAAGGGCGCCCAGGAATTCCGCATCGGCGAAATCTTCCTGTCCTCTACCCCGGAAACGGCGGCCGAGACGCAGGCCAACGCCATGCGGATCGTCGAGCAGATCCGCGGCGGCGCATCGTTCCTCGCTTATGCACGCCAGTTCTCGGAAGCCTCGACCGCTGCGGTCGGCGGCGACCTCGGCTGGGTCCGTGCCGAGCAATTGCCCGAATCGCTTGCCGAAGCCGCACGTGTGCTTCCGGTCGGGCAGGTCAGCAATCCGATCGCGGTTCCCGGCGGCTTCTCGATCATCGCCGTCCAGGATACGCGCCAGATCCTGACCGCCGATCCGCGCGACGCGACGCTCAGCCTCAAGCAGGTGTCGATCAGCTTCCCGGCGGGCTCGACGCAGCAGAGCGCGTCGCCGCTCGTCGAGCGGCTCGCGCAGACCGCCCGGACGATGGGCGGTTGCGGCGGCGCCGACGCAGCGGCCGCCAAGATCGGGGCCGAAGTCGTGTCCAGCGACCAGGTTCGCGTCCGCGATCTCCCCAAGCCTTTGCAGGACATGCTGCTCGCGCTGAGCATCGGCCAGGCGACCACGCCGTTCGGTTCGGTCGAAGACGGCGTGCGCGTGCTCGTCCTGTGCGGCCGTGACGATCCCGACACGTCCTCAGGCCCGTCGCGCGATCAGGTCTTCGCCCAGCTCTCCGAGCAGCGCGTCAACCGCCGCGCCCAGCGCTATCTCCGCGACCTGCGCCGCGATGCGGTGGTCGATTATCGCTGAGGAGACAGCGCCTTGCCGATGCCCCTCGCCGTAGCGCTGGGTGATCCGGCCGGGATCGGGCCTGAGATTATCGCCAAGTCGTGGGAACAGCGGCACGCCGCCGGCGTGCCGCCCTTCTTTGCGGTCGGCGATTGCGAGGCGATCCGCGCCGTCTGGAGCGGTCGGGTCGAAGCCATTGCCAGTCCCGAAGAAGCGCACGCCTGCTTTGGCGAGGCGCTGCCGGTCATTCGAGTCGGCGGTGGCATGGGCGACATCCGCCCGGGCTCACCAGAACTCGAAGGTGCGCGTAGCGCCCTCGACGCGCTCGAGCTCGCCGTCGGCTTGACCCGCTCTGGCGCGGCCTCGGGGCTCGTGACGGGTCCCGTGTCGAAAGCCCAGCTCTATGCGGTTGGCTTCGTCCATGCCGGGCAGACCGAATTCGTCGCCGAGCGCTGCGGCGTCTCCAGCGAGCTCGTCGCGATGATGCTGGTCGGGCCGTCGCTCAAGACCGTCCCGGTCACCGTGCACATCCCCTATAGGGACGTGCCCGAGGCGCTCACGATCGATCGCATCGTCGCCAAGGGACGCGCGACGGTGCGCGGGCTCCAGCGCCAGTTCGGGATCGAGCAGCCGCGCCTCGCGGTGGCGGGGCTCAACCCCCATGCCGGCGAGGACGGCGCGCTCGGCCGCGAGGAGATCGACGTGATCATCCCTGCGATCGAACGGCTGCGCGAGGAAGGCTTCGACGTCATCGGCCCGCTTGCGGCCGACACGATGTTTCACGCCCGGGCTCGCGCCGATTACGACGTGGCGCTCTGCATGTATCACGA
Source organism: Sphingomonas sp. LY54 (assembly GCF_035594035.1). Lineage (NCBI taxonomy): Bacteria > Pseudomonadati > Pseudomonadota > Alphaproteobacteria > Sphingomonadales > Sphingomonadaceae > Sphingomonas > Sphingosinicella wutangchuni. The sequence continues at coordinate 217,869 of NZ_CP141588.1, read as the reverse complement.
TCAGGCCCTGGTGCCTTTGAAGACCCTCCATTTCGACGAGGGCGTCAACATGACGCTTGGCCTGCCGATCGTGCGGACGTCACCCGACCACGGCACCGCCTTCGGCATTGCAGGACGCGACCAAGCCCGGCCCGGGGCGATGATCGCTGCGCTCAAGACCGCCTTCGTTTCCGCCCAGCGCATCGGCCAGGCGTGAAGCCCCTCCCCCCGCTGCGCGAGGTAATTGCGCGCCACGGCCTCAGCGCGTCCAAGGCGCTCGGCCAGAATTTCCTGCTCGATGGGCAGTTGCTCGACCGCATTGCCCGCATCCCGGGCGATCTGGCGGGGGAGCGCGTTTACGAGGTCGGGCCGGGCCCGGGCGGCCTGACCCGCGCACTGCTGGGCGCGGGGGCCGAGGTCACCGCCGTCGAGCGCGACCGCCGCTGCCTGCCTGCCCTGGCGGAACTGAACGAGGCGTCGGACGGCCGGTTGCACGTGATCGAGGGGGATGCGCTCGCCATCGCCGAAGCCGCCACGGTCGGCGTCGGCGCCCATATCGTCGCCAATCTCCCCTACAATGTCGGCACGGCCTTGCTGGTGCGCTGGCTCGGCGGCGAGGAATGGCCGCCTTTCTGGCGATCGCTCACCCTCATGTTCCAGCAGGAAGTCGCCGAACGGATCGCGGCGAAGCCCGGCGGATCGGCTTACGGCCGCCTTGCGGTGCTCGCGCAGTGGCGCAGCACGGCCAAGCTGGCGATGAAAGTCCACCGCTCGGCCTTCGTGCCGCCGCCCAAGGTCATGTCGGCCGTGGTCCACATCGTCCCGCACGAGGCGCCCGCAGGCGTGCGCGCCGCGACGATCGAGAAGGTGACTGGAGCCGCGTTCGGCCAGCGCCGCAAGATGCTGCGCCAGAGCCTCAAGGGGTTGCCCGGGGCGCTCGAGGCGCTGGAGGCGCTCGGCATCGATCCGCAGCGCCGCGCCGAGACCCTCGCCGTCGACGAGTTCGTCGCGATCGCGCGGACGATGGACGCTTAGTTCTTCGCAGGCGTCGGCGGCGTTTCCTGCGTGCGCGCGGCAATCGCCTCGGCCGGCGGACCCTTCGCGATCACGGCGGCGAGGGTGGTGGCTTGCGGGCACGGGTTCTTGCAGACCGTCTTTATCTTTTCGAGGTTGCGCTTGGCGCGCTCGACCGCGCCGCGCTGCATCAAGGCCTCGCCCTGACCGGCGAGAGCGGTGACATCGTTGGGCTCGACCACGAGCGCTTCGCCGTAGAGCTTGATCGCCTTGCCCGGCAGCTTCTGCGCCTGCGCCACCCGCGCGAGAGCGACATAAGCGCCGCGGTTGCGCGGGTCGACCGCGAGCGAGCTCTCCAGCGAGTCGATCGCGGCGTCATATTGGCCGGAAGCGGTCTGCGCTTGGCCCTGCTGGAGCAAAGCCACGGAGCGCGCGTCGATCTGGTCGTCAGGGCGCTGGCTGTGGCCCGCGCTCGCCATGGTCGCCAGCGCGATGGCCACCGAAAGGGCAATGGGCGTGAGGCGCATCAAAGTCTCCATGATCTGTCGAGCGGCAATCTAGCATGGGGCCTGCCACCGCGCGACGAAAAAGCCGTCCGTACCGTCGCTTGCGGGCGTGAGCAGATGGCCTGCGCCCGCGCTGCGACCGCCCTTGATGCCGATCTCTTGCGAAACGAAGCCTGAACGGCGGGTCAGGAAGGCTTCCGCCTGGCCGCGTCCCTCCTCCGCCAGCAACGAGCAGACGGCATAGACCAAATGCCCGCCCGGCCGCACCAGTTCCGCAGCCACGTCAATCAGATGCGCCTGCAGCTTCACAAGCCGATCGAGCCGGTCCGGGGTGAGGCGCCAGCGCGTTTCGGGATTGCGCCGCCACGTGCCGGTGCCCGAGCAGGGCGCATCGACGAGGACGATTTCCGCCTGGCCCCGCAACGCCGCCAGTGCTTCGGATTCGCGACCCGGGTTGAGCAGGAACGGCTCGACGATCGAGACGCCGGCGCGCTCGAGGCGCGGCGTCATCCGCGACAGGCGGGTGCGATCGGTGTCGGCGGCGACGATCCGGCCCCGATTCGCCATTTCGGCGGCGAGCGCGAGCGTCTTGCCGCCTGCGCCGGCGCACAGGTCGACGACGGTCATGCCGGGCGTCGCCGCGCAGGCAAGCGCCAGCAACTGGCTGCCTTCGTCCTGTATTTCGACGAGGCCCGCCTTCCAGGCGGCCGTCTCCTCGACTGCGGTCCCCTCGGGAAGACGCAGGCCGATCGGCGACAGCGGCGTCGGGGTCGCGTCGGACAAGGCGCTCCGCGCCTCTTCGAGACCGCCCTTGAGGCGGTTGGCGCGGACGTCCAGCGGCGCGCGTTCGAGGAGGGCGTCGAGCTCCCGTTCGTCGATCAGCGGATCGAAGCGGTCGCGCAGCCACAGCGGCGCAGCCCCGGCTGGCGCGATCGGCTCGCCCCCCTGGATTGCGGCGGGTCCGTGCGCCGAGCCGTCGAACAAAGGGAGCAGATCTGGATCGTCTTCAGCGAGGCCGAGCACGGCCGCGCGCCCGGACTCGGGGCGCTCCCCTGCCCTCCGGATCGCGCGATAGACGAGGTCGCGCACCGCCCGCCGGTCCTTCGATCCCGCGTAGCGTCGCGTCTTGAAGTAGCGGGCGACGACCGTATCGGCCGCAGCCCCGCCTTCACGCGCAGCGACGACGATCTCGTCGAGCAGCTCGATCGCCGCCTGGACGCGTGCGGCGGGGGTCACCCGCGCGAGGGGTAATTGGGCGCCTCGCGGGTGATCGCCACGTCGTGGACATGGCTTTCGCGCAGGCCCGCGTTCGTGATGCGGACGAAGTGGGCGCGCTTCTGCAGGTCCGGGATGGTGGCCGAGCCGGTATAGCCCATCGCCGCCTTCACGCCGCCGACCAGCTGGTGGATCACGTCCTTGGCATGGCCCTTATAGGGGACCTGGCCCTCGATGCCCTCGGGCACGAGCTTCATCTGGTCCTTGATGTCCTGCTGGAAATAGCGGTCGGCCGAACCCCGCGCCATCGCGCCGACCGAGCCCATGCCCCGATAGGATTTGTAGGAACGGCCCTGGTAGAGGAAGGTCTCGCCGGGCGCCTCTTCCGTGCCGGCTAGCAGCGATCCGACCATCACGGTCGCGGCGCCGGCGGCAAGCGCCTTGGCCATGTCGCCGCTGGTGCGCAGGCCGCCGTCGGCAATGATTGGGATACCCGATTTCGCCGCCTCGCTGGCCGCCTCCATGATCGCGGTGAGCTGGGGCACGCCGACGCCGGCGACCACGCGGGTCGTGCAGATCGAGCCCGGACCGATGCCGACCTTCACGCCGTCCGCGCCGGCGCCGATCAGCGCCTTGGTGGCCTCGGCGGTGGCGACGTTGCCGGCGACCACCTGGACGGAATTGCTGATCTTCTTGATCCGCTCGACCGCAATCGCGACGTCCTTGTTGTGGCCGTGCGCGGTGTCGATGACGATCAGGTCGCATTCGGCGTCGATCAGCGCCTGGCTGCGGTCGAAGCCCTTGTCGCCGACCGTGGTCGCGGCAGCGACGCGCAGGCGCCCCGAACCATCCTTGGTGGCCGAGGGATAATTGACCGCCTTCTCGATGTCCTTGACCGTGATCAGGCCAATCACGCGCTGTGCCTCGTCGACGACGAGCAATTTCTCGATGCGGCGCTGGTGGAGCTGGCGGCGCGCCTCCTCCTGGGTAACGCCGGGGCCGACGGTGACGAGATTCTCGCTGGTCATCAGCTCCGAGACGGGCTGCTTGGGGTTCTCGGCGAAGCGGACGTCGCGGTTGGTGAGGATGCCGACCAGCTTGCCGCCCTCGTCGGTGATGGGAATGCCCGAAATGCGGTGGCGCGCCATTAGCTGGAGCGCATCGGCGAGCGTCTGGTTGCGGGCCATGGTGATTGGATTGACGACCATGCCGCTCTCGTAGCGCTTCACGGCGCGGACGGCCGCGGCCTGTTCGTCGATCTCGAGATTGCGGTGGAGAACGCCCAGACCGCCGAGCTGTGCCATGACGATCGCCATGTCGGCCTCGGTCACCGTGTCCATCGCCGAGGACAGAATCGGAATGTTGAGGCCGATCTCCCTGGTGACCTGCGTCCGCGTATCGGCCTGGCTCGGCAACACGCTCGACTCGGCAGGCCGAAGGAGCACGTCGTCGAAGGTGAGCCCCAGGCTGATTTCCATATTTCTCTACTCTTTGGTCGGGATTCGGTGCCGCTACATAAGAGCCGAGCGGCCAAAGCGCTAGCGTTGTGAGGGTTTGTACCGTTTGGGATCGGCCAGCCTGCGCGCCAGGCCGATCAACAGATCGGTGTCTTCGGCGGCGCCATCCAGCACAATCTCGCGGGCAAGATCGTCGTCAGGAGCATGATAGGGTCCGCGCAGGAATGCCGTAAGCCGCTCCATGTCCGAAAAGGAGCCGCCGACCATCACCGTAGGGACCCCCTGCTTCGCGAGCGCCCATCCGTCCTGGCGCCGAACCATGATGTCGGCCTCACCGTCCGTGTCGTGGCGGCGGCCCGCATTTTCCACGCTCTTGGCGATCGCGGCGTCGAGCGGCGCATTGCCCCGGCCGATGACCGCCACCGGCTCGCCCTTGGGGGCGATGGCGACGGTGTCGAGGTTGATCGCCGCGACGATCGATCCAAGCGGGACGGTCGGCTCGGCGGCGAAATGGGCAGCGCCGAGCAGACCCAGTTCCTCGGCCGTCGTCGCCAGGAACAGAATGTCGCGCTTGGGCCGGTCGCCACGCGCAAGGCCGCGTGCAGCTTCGATCAGCATCGCGATCCCGCTGGCATTGTCGACCGCCCCATTGCAAATCCGGTCGACCGCGCCCGCGGGGCCGCAGAGGCCGAGATGGTCCCAATGGGCGAGGATCAACACGCTCTCGCGGGACTTTCCGGACCCGGCCAGCCGCGCCACGAGATTGTGGGACTCATAGGCCCGCACCCGCGACGAGACCTCGATCGACGCGCGCGCCACCGCGGGCTCCGCCCGGACGGGATCGAACGCGCGCCCCGCGGTCTCGACGAGCCGCTGCGCTGCCGCCGCCGGCATCGCGCCGGCAATGCGCGGTACCGTCTCGCTCTGCAGCCTGGTGCCGCCGTGCGCAAATTGATCGGTGACGGCGGACCAGGGCACATCGTCCGCATAGACGGCGATCACCGCCGCCGCCCCAGCCTCGACCAGCGCTCTGGCGCGCTCCCCGTAGTTCGGCGCCTGGGCGCTGAGCGGCTGGGCCTGGAGCAGCAGGGCGATTCCGCCGCGCAGGTCGATCCCGGCGGTCTGGCTGGCGAGGCCATGCCCGACGAAATGAACCGGCGCATCGAGCAAGGCTTCCTGCGGACCACTCCCGACAAGAACCAGATCCTCCTGGTCCAGCGCGACAGGGACGCCGGCGGCGTTCCAGAGCGCCCGGTGGGCGAAGGGCGCCCGCTCGACCAGAGGCACCGGCTGGTACCAGTCGCCGTTGCCGGTCGCCGGCTCCAGTCCGAGCGCCCGCAACTGGGTCGCGATATAGACCAGCGTCTTGGATTCGCCCGCCGTGCCCGGCTGGCGCCCTTCGAACGTATCGCTGGCGAGCACTTCGATATGGCGGCGCAACTGGTCCGGGGTGACCGGATCGGCGCGGGCTTCCGCAGGTAGAGCGACGAGGAGCGGCAGCGCCGCAAGCAACAGCCTGTGCATATACCTGCTTAGGCGCGGTGCGCTTTGTGTGTCGAGAGCCCGGTGCGCGCGCTCAGCCGAAGCCAAGCGCCGCTTCCGTCTTGGTGATGTTGCCCGGAGCACCGACGTCGAACCAAAGCCCCTGATGGACGGTGCCGAAGCATCTTCCGGTCTCCATCGCCCGGTTCCAGAGCAGGTTTGTCGAGAAAGGGCCTTCCGGCATCTCGCCTGCGAACAGCCGCTTCGATACGATCTGGATGCCGGTGTACACGAACGGAGCGACTGTGCCCCGCTTCTTCCGCCGGAGCTCGCCCGTCGCGCTCATGTGGAAGTCGCCCTGGCCCGGATGGCAATTGGCGCGGGCGAAGGGGACGAGCAGGAGCAAGGCGTCCATCCGCGCGTCGTCCCAGGCCGAGGCCAGCAGGCGGAGCGAATCGACCGGGCCGTCGACCCAATAATTGTCGGCATTGACCGCCAGGAACGGATCGGCGTCGATCAGCGGCAGCGCCTTTACGAGGCCGCCGCCGGTTTCGAGCAACTGGGCGCGCTCGTCGGAAATGGCGATCTCGATGCCGGTCACGCGGTTGCGCAGATGCGCCTCGAGCGCGTCCGGCAGATAGTGGACGTTGACCACCGCCTTTTTGACGCCGGCGGCGCGCAGATGGTCGAGCGTATGGTCGAGCAACGTCTTGCCGGCCACCTCGACCAGCGGCTTGGGCCGCGTCGCGGTGAGCGGACGCATCCGCTTGCCGATGCCCGCGGCCATGACCATGGCGGTGGCCGGTACTTCGGTGGCGGGATCGGGACGAAGCGCGAGCGGGCGCCGGAATGCCGTCACGCCGCCTGGCCTTCCGTCCAGGCCGCGGCGCGCTTCGCCTCGGGCACGTTGCGGTCGAACCAGTCTTTAACCGGAGCCAGCGCCGGATGGGCAAGGTCGCGTTCCAGCAAACCCCACATGCGCGGCTGGAAGCTGGTGTAATGGGGCTTGTTGTCGCGCTTCCAGAGGCGAGTGAACACGCCGAGGATCCGGGTATTGCGCTGTGCAGCGAGCGCCCAATAAGCGTCTTCGAACGCATCGCCGCAGTCCGTCGCGGTCCGATAGCGGTCGAGCATCGCCCGTTCGACCGCCGGGGTGACGTCGCGGCGGGCGTCTTCCAGCACCGACGCGAGATCGTAGGCGGGGTGGCCGGCGACCGCGTCCTGGAAATCGAGCAGCCCGAACTGCCTGATGTCCTGGTGACCGTCGACCAGCATGATGTTTTCGGCGTGGAAGTCCCGGAGCACCGTGACCGGCCCAAGGCCGTCGTCGGACACTTTCGCGAGCACCTCCTGCCAGGCGCGCTCATAGCCCGCGACATCGACATCGAGGCCCAGCGCAGGGCAATACCATTCGGGGAAGAGCTGGAGCTCCTCCATCCATCGATCAATGCCGTGCGGCCGCAGCCCCGCCATACAGGGCTGGCGGTGGAGATGGACGAGGAGGTCCACGGCGAGGGTGTAGAGCTCGGTCTCCCGCTCCGGCGTGACGTCGAGCGTCTCGCGCAGTCGCCGGTCACCAAAGTCGTCGATCAGCAGCAGGCCTTGCTCCAAATCCCGGGCAAGGACGCGGGGCGCGGAGAGGCCAGCCTGGACGAGCCACTCCGCCGCCTCGATGAACGGCCGTGGGTCTTCGTGCGGCGGCGGCGCGTCCATCAGCACGGCGCGGCGCTCGCCGTCGATCACGCGGAAATAGCGGCGGAAGCTCGCATCGCCGGCCAGCGGACGTATCTCGGCTCCCTCCCAGCCGTGGGCGGCAAGGAAAGCGGGCGCAGCGGCGGGTGGAATCATCTGGGAGGCCATCGAGTCTCCCAAGCGGGAGGGACCTTGGCTGTCAAGGCGCGGTCGCCCCTCTCCCCGAAGGTAAGATGCAGTTGCAGGCTATCCTGCCACAGCGATGCGCCGAGCCGCTCCGGCCATTCGACCAGCAAAGCGGCGAATTGACGCGCCTCGTCGAGCGCCAATTCCTCCAATTCCGCTTCATGCTCAATCCGGTAGAGATCGACATGCCACAGCGGGATTCGCAGATCGGGCGGGTCATAGGTCTGCACGATCGGGAAGGTCGGGCTTGCGACGTCGCCCTTGAGGCCGAGGCCATGCAGCACCCCGCGGCTGAGCGTGGTCTTGCCGGCGCCGAGATCGCCGAACAGAGCGATGACGTCGCCGACGCGGATCACGCCGGCCAGGCGCTCGCCCAACGCCTCGGTCGCCTCGGGGCCTTCGAGCCGCATCAGCCGGCGCGCGGGAGACGCAAAGTAACGGTCGTGCCCTTCCCCTCCTCCGACTGGAGGCTGACCGTTCCGCCATGCGCCTCGACGAACTGCTTGGTGAGGGGCAGCCCGAGGCCGAGCGCAGCCTCCTCGCCAGTGCGGGGCGCGGTGGTGCGGTGGAAGCGATCGAATACGCGGGCCTGGGCGGCATGGGCGATTCCGCGGCCGTTGTCGGACACGGTCACCTCGGCCTCGACCGCATCGCCCGCCGCGTGGACCAGGACGCGCCCGCCCGGCGCGGTATAGGCGACGGCGTTGGTCAGGATATTGTCGAGCGCCTGGCGCAGCCGGCGCGGATCGCCGGTCAGGGTGCCGACCGACGGCTCGAGTTCGACGGTGAAGGCGATGCCCTTCTTGTCCGCCGCCGCCCGAGCCTGCTCCGCCGCCTCGGCGCACAAGGCGTAGAGATCGACCTCGTCCTCGGCGAGGAGGAGGCTGCCGGTGTCGCTCTGGGTGAGGTCGAGGACATTGTCGATCAACGCGCCGAGGCGCCCGACCGACTCGATGATCGCGAACACATATTCGGTCGCGGTCGGCGCGAGATCGCCGGCATAGCCGTTGGCGAGCATTTCGGCGAAGCCCGAGATCGAGGTGAGCGGTGTCCTAAGCTCGTAGCTCATGTTGGAGACGAACGCGGTCTTCAGCCGATCCGCCTCCTCCAGCGCTTCATTGCGCTCGCGCAGCGCCGCCTCGATCATGCGGCTGTCGGTGATGTCCAGCATGGTAAAGAGGGCGTTGCCGTCGGGCAGCGGCACCGCGGCGAACTCGAAATCGCGGCCGTCGGTCAGCGACACGCGGCCGCTCCTCTGCTTGCGCTCGACGGTCGCGCTGCGCACCAGTTCGCGCACCAGCCCGGCATGGTTGGGGTTCTTGAGCTTGCGCGCGAGATGGGGCGTCATCGCGTCGACGCGCGGATGGGCGGCGAGCTGCTCCTCGTCATATTCCCAGATCTCGCGGAAGCGGTTGTTCCACAAATGGAGGCGGCCGTCCGAGGCGAAGACGCCGACCGCCTCGAACAGATTGTCGAAGGTGGCGGTGCGGACGCGCAGCAAGGTATCGCGCGCGCTGGCGAGCTGGATCTGCTCGGTGCGGTCCTCGAAGATGACGAGCAGGCCGCCGTCCGGCAGCGGCTGCGCGACGACGCGAAGGTGCTTGCCGCCCGGCAGCAGCCAATCTTCCTCGTCCGCGGCCAGGCCGGCGGTGAACCAGCCGCGATGCGTCTCCTTCCAGTCGGGAAAATCGCGGACCTCGGGCAGGTTGCCGCTCTCGCGCATCGCATCGAGCACGCGGTCGAATTCGGGGCGATCGGCGACGAAATCGGCTGCCAGCGAGAACAAGCGGCAGAAGGGCTGGTTGGAGAAGGTCAGGCTGCGATCGCGGCCGAACTGGGCGACGCCGGCCGACAGCCGATCGAGCATGTCGCGCTGGGCGCGGACGAAGCGGGCGAGGTCAGCGCGCGCCTGCTCGCGATCCTCGACGTCGATCGCATAGCCCGCGACCCCGGTCGCGCCGAGAGGGACCTCGACCACGCGCATCATCCGCCGCTCGCCGGCGATCGTGGCCGGCACGGTGCGGGCACTCGGCTCGCCGCTCTCGCGCACCGCCGCCGCATGCGCGATCTGGCTCTTGCCATCGCTCTCGTCGACCAGCTCGATGCCCGACTTGATCACGGCCATCGAATCGTCCGCCTCGACGGCCTCGACATAAGCGCGGTTGACCATCGCGAGGTGGAGGTTCGGGCCGCGGTGCCACATCGGGAACGGCGCGGCTTCGAGCAGAGCCGAGATGGCGTCGAGCGCGGTGGTGAGGCGCACCACTTCGCTGCGCAGCGCGGTCATCTGCTCCTCGCTCTCGGTGGCGTCGAAGAACCACAAAAGCACGCTGCCGACCGGATAGGGCGCCGGCGCGGGCGCGCCGCGGACGAGCAGGACCCGCGACGAGCCCTGCGGGCGCATCGGCAGGCTGAAGGCCGCGCCCGAGGCCGACGATTGCTCCACGCGGTCGGCCAGCACCGCCGCATCTTCGGCCGACAGGCCTGCGTCGGTGTCGGCGAGGTCGCCAAGCCGCCCAGGCACGGATGTCAGGCCGATCAGCCCAGCCACGCGCGCGGATGCGTCGAGGCGGCCGTCGGGGAAGACGATCAGCGGCACGGCCGGGCTCGCCGCCAGCAGCGCCTCGCCGCGGTCGGCCGAGCCGGTCCGCGCAGAAGCCGCGCCGCTGCGCACGAGGCCGCGCAATGTCGCCCAGAGCGCCACGGCCAGCCACAACCCGCAGAACAGGGCGATCAACGCCAGCGATGTGCGGGAAAGCGCGATCATACCGCCGGGCTCAACGCGAACGCAGACGGGGATGGCGGGCAATGTGCATAGGCCGTGTCTAGCGGCAGCCGCGGGCGAGCGGAAGTCTCGCCTATAGGGAGATTGTCGGGTCGAAACGGATAGCGGTCAGCAGCTCCTCCGTGGCCGGTCCCACGGTCATGGGGTTGCGGTGGGGCAAAACGGCAATATCGAACAATTCGACCAATTCCGCTTCGTAGCGAATGAATTCGACTACGGCCGCCTTGCCCAAATCGACCACAAAGATGCCGCACCACGGCGCGCGCCGCTCCCGGGCAAGCCGCTCCTCGAACGGCAGCCCGACCGAACTGCCCCGGGGCTTCGAGGCGGCGATCAGGGCGAAATCGCCATGCAGCGCCATGCCGCGCAGAAAGCCGGGCAGGAACAGGATCTCGGTCCGCGCGCCGCTCGCAGGATCGATGCTGACCAGCATGCCCCGACCCGAGTCGAGCACGAGAACGCCGCCGCGATAGAGGCGCGGACTATGCGGCATCGAGAGGCTGACGGTCACGATCTCGCCGCTTGCGACGTCGATCAGGACGCCGCCTTGCTGGGGACGCTGCCGCCAGCCCGAGGGCGTGTCGGTGCTGCTCACGGCGGTCACGAACGCGGGAACCCCGTCGCTCATCGCCAGTCCGTTGAGGTGGCACCGATCCTCCGCTGCCAGCGCGGAGATGAAGCGCGGCTTCCAGATCGGCCTGAAACTGTAATCGGGGTCCGTCGCCGCGAGGCAGGAAAATCGGCTGTTGGCGAAGATGACCCGCCCCGAGCGATCGACGCCGAGTTCGTGCGCGTCGACATATCCGGTCACGTGGGCGGCGCGCGGAACCAAGACGCAATCGAACGCCCGGTTCGCGAACTCGCCCGGAGCCAGCATGTTGCCGAGTCGCCAGATCTGAAACAGGGAAGCGACGTGCAATTGCCCGCCGGCATAATGAAGGCCCATGGCGCGCGTGTAATTCTGTTCGTTGAAGAACAGGCGCCCGTCGGGGGCCACCCCCGCCACGATGAGGCGTCCCGTCTGGTAAGAGGTGTAGGCCAGCGACACACGCTGATCGAGCATCCATTCGGCCATGCCGGGCGAATGGGTCAGCCGAACGGCGTCAGGATCATAAGGCGCGGGCTCCCAGAGCCGCGGCGAAGGTTGCTCTTTGTCTACCACGCGGCTCCGCGCTCTCGATCATGCGAATGGGCGGGAATATGCTCCCGCCCATCCACTGACCAGGCCGGCACTAGAATTTCACGCCGGCGCCGACTTTGAAATAGCGTCCGCGGACACCGTCGAAATAAGTGACGACGCCGCCGTTCGCCGTCGTCGGGAACGGGTTCTTGGTATCGAACACGTTGTCGACGATGAAGCTCACCCGGAGACGCTGGTTGACGTCGTAATTGACCGACGTGTTCACGAACAGAACGTCGTCCACCACCGGGAATTCATAAGCAGTGGGGGGCGCGTCCGGATCGTTTTTGGCCTTGCCGATATACTGGAACTGCCACTGCCAGGCCAAACCCTTATTCTTGTAGGTCAGGTTCGTGGTGGCCTGGTGCTTCGAATAGCCGATACTCCTCCGCAGCGTGGTCAGATCGCCCTGCCCCACGCGCGTCTCCAGCTCATGATTATAGAGATAATTGACGCCGAGGTTGAAGCTGCTCTCGGCGCCCAGGAAGGGCGTAGGAACGCGCCACTGCAGTTCGGCGACGAGGCCCTCAAACTTGCGGGAAGCCGCGTTGGCGAATCCCGTCTGGATGAAGGTGACCTGGCCGTTCGCATCGCGCACGAAATTGTCGCAGATGGCCGTGGGGAAGCTCGGATCGTCGTAGCAGGCTTCCAGGGTCTGCTCGGCGTCAAGGGTCTCGATCGCGCCCTTGAGCTCGATGTCGACCCAATCGACCGCCAGGGTGAAGCCGGGCAGGAAGCTGGGGCGGACGATCGCGCCAACGGTCCAGGCATTCGCCTTCTCGTTTTCGAGATTGGTGTTGCCTTGCAACGTGCCGCGCGCCGTAAACTGAACGATGTTGGAATTGAAATCGGCGGGAAGCCCGTCGGCAGAGCAATTCGCCTGGCGCGTGGTCGGATTCGGACCGGAAGCCCGGAAGCGCGCGTCGCAGGGGTCGTCGGCCGTGGTGAAGATCTGGCTCGTCGGATTGAACAGTTCGGTGATGGCCGGGGCACGGACCGAGCGGGTGTAATTACCTCTGAAGGTCAGATCGCGGATCGGTTGCCAGCTCGCGCCTGCCGTCCAGGTCGGGTCCCCGCCGGCCAGCGAGTGATCAATGTAGCGGATCGCGCCATTCAGCTCGAGCCTGTGAATGAGCGGAATATTGTTGTCCGGCCCGATCAGCGGAATGGTGAGCTCGCCAAATACTTCGTCCGTATTGAACTTGCCCGAGACGGGGTCGATCGGAACGGAGCGGCCGAACGGCGTCCGGTCGCCGGTCGGATCGGCCGGATCGACCTGCCCGAAGTAGAACAGGCCCGGATCGAAGTCCGCGCTTTCCTCCCGATGTTCATAGCCGATCGCGAAGCCGACCGGACCGCCCCACACATCGAACAGGCTTCCGGAGAGGGACACGGTTCCGACCCACTGGTCGTTGACGGCGCGGGGGTCCGCTTCGGTGGTCACATAATCGCGGGCGGCCTGACTGATCTGCTGGCCAAAGGGGTTGATCGGCGCGCATTGCGAGCTGATCGTCGCGATTGCCGCATTGGTGAAGCCGGGCGCGCAGACGATGTTTCCGCTCGCGTCGCGAACGGCATTCAAGGCATTCTCGAAATTCTGCTGCACGAGGACGCGTTCGCGACCCTGCGTGGTCGACTTTCCGTAATTGCCCACCGCTTCGAACGTCAGTTCCCGGCCGAACATGTCGAAAGTGCCGTCAAAGCCGGCAACGAACCGGAACAATTCGACGGTGGTCGCGCCGGCACCGGTGATCAGATCGGTGTTGGCGCGGGTCAGGAAGAAGCTGTCAGGGCTCGCGGCGAAGGGGCTCGTCTCGAGATTGGTGCGGATGATCGCCCGCGATTCCTCGGTCAGGAACGGGTTGTCGATATCGATGATGAACTGGCCGTCGCTGCTCCCGGCCGCCCCGAACAGATAGGTATTGTAGACTGGCTGGTCCCGAAGCTGGGTGCCTTTGCTGTGGGCGTACCAAGCCTCGCCGAACAGGCGCACATTGTCAGTCACCTGATACTGGAGCAGCGCCGTACCGAGATAGCGCTCGGTGGGCGTGAGCAGGTTCGCCGGCAGGACGAAGCCATTGCCGCCATTGGCGGTGATCAGATCGCCGGTCGGCGTTCCGAAATCGATCGGAACGAGGTTCCCCAATTCGTCAAACCTCAGCGGATTCCCGTTTGCGTCCAGAACGCTCGGCTGGAAGCCGCCAAAATCGGCCGCCTGTCCCGGTGAAAGAGGAACGAAGTCGTAGACCAGCGGGATGCCGGTCTCGGCCAGGATCGGAAGCCGGCGATCCTCGATGAACGCATTGTCGAATGGCGCATCGGGATCGAGCGGCGTCACGAAGAAGCTGTTGAGCCGGTTGTTCCGACGATCGGTGTAGGCGAGTCCGTCCCGCTTGTTATACTCGCCGGCCACCACGATGCTGCCGCGATCGCCGCCGAACTTGGTGCCGGCGATGCCGCGGATGCGATAGTCCGCTGCGTCGCCGCGCTCGGAAATGCCGTACTGGCCGTCGATCATGAACCCGTCATATTCGCGGCGGGTGATGATGTTGACGGTTCCTGCGATCGCATCGGACCCATAGATCGGGGCGCCGCCCACCGCGATCGTTTCGATGCGATCGGCGATGATCGACGGGATGACGTTGAAATCGACCTGCGACCCGGCGCCGGTCGGGCCGAAGATCGAGGCCGTATTCGAACTGACGAAGCGACGACCGTTGACGACGGTCAAGGTCCGCTGGTCGCCCAAGCCGAAGAAGTTGACGAAGGTCTGGCCGGCACCGAACGCGCCGGCCTGGCCGCCCACGGCATTGTTGCCCGGGACACCGAAAGCCGGCAGCTCGTCCAGCGCCTCACCGAGATTGGTATAGCCGCGCTGCTCGATCTGCTCGGCACCGAGGACGACCGCGGGTTGCGCCGTGTCGAAATTGGCGCGCGGAATGCGCGAGCCGGTGACCACGATGCTCTCCTCCTGCGCGTCGCCGGGAGGCGGCGGGCCGATGCGCGCAAGGCACGCGTCGCGTTCGGAACCGGTGAGATCGGTGCAGGCCTCGGCCTGCTGAGCCGCATCGACTTGTTGCTGTTCGGTCTGGGCGGCGGCCGCAGCAGGAAAAGCTGCAAGGGCACAGGCAAGAACGGAAACGGAAGTGAACTTCGAGCAGAGGAGCCGAGAGCGCATCAAATGCCTCCTGCATGAGGGAGGACGCCATACAACAGCCAGTCAACCACGACTCGCAAGCTCGTATCCCACTGCATTTACGAAATAATCGCGAGTGTTACCTTCTCGCCACAGCGCGCCTGCCCAGTATTGTCGCCCCGGTCAGACCACCTCGACTTCGCGTTATACCGAGTGGGCCATGCTCGATCAGCGTGCCTGTAAATCTATACAGTCCGCAACCTGTCGCTGATCTATGATAACAAAATAGATTAGCAATTTTATCCTTGGATTTATTACGGATAAGAAATGAGTGAGCACTCCGGCCCCGTCGTAGCGCCTTCGTTCAGGGGCGGCTTCACCGTCCAGACTGGCGAAAGCCGACAGATTCCGCTTCGGCAAAGGAAAGCCGCGCCCTGCACGGGCACCACAACATAAAAAGGCAGCCGGAGCGGATGCCCCGGCTGCCTCGATCGTCCGATCGGGATCGATCAGTAGCGGTAATGGTCCGGCTTGAACGGGCCTTCGGTCGAGACGCCGATATAGGCGGCCTGCTTCTCGGTCAGCTTGGTGAGCTTGACGCCGAGCTTGTCGAGGTGGAGCGCGGCGACCTTCTCGTCGAGATGCTTGGGCAGGACGTAGACGTCGTTCTTATACTTGTCGCCGCCGGTCCAGATCTCGATCTGGGCGAGCACCTGGTTGGTGAAGGACGAGGACATCACGAAGCTCGGGTGGCCGGTGGCGTTGCCAAGGTTCACCAGGCGGCCCTTGGAGAGGACGATGATCTTCTTGCCGTCCGGGAACTCGACCTCGTCGACCTGCGGCTTGATCTCGGTCCACTTGTAACTGGCCAGCGCGTTGATCTGAATCTCGCTGTCGAAGTGGCCGATATTGCAAACGATCGCCATGTTCTTCATCGCGCGCATGTGATCGACGGTGATCACGTCGGCATTGCCGGTGGCAGTGACGAAGATGTCGGCGCGCTGGGTCGCCTCTTCCATCGTCACGACCTCATAGCCCTCCATCGCGGCCTGCAGCGCGCAGATCGGATCGACTTCGGTGACGAGAACGCGGGCGCCGCCGTTGCGGAGCGAAGCGGCCGAGCCCTTGCCGACATCGCCGAAGCCGGCGACCACGGCGACCTTGCCGGCGAGCATCACGTCGGTGGCGCGGCGGATCGCGTCGACGAGGCTTTCCTTGCAGCCGTAGAGATTGTCGAACTTCGACTTGGTGACCGAGTCGTTGACGTTGATCGCCGGGAACGGAAGCTTGCCCTGCTTGGACAGCTCATAGAGGCGGTGGACGCCGGTGGTGGTCTCTTCCGAAACGCCCTTGATCGTCTGGACGGTCTTGGTGAGGTAGCCCGGACGCTCGGCCAGGAAGCGCTTCAGCGTCGCCGCGAAGATCTCTTCTTCCTCGTTGGTCGGGGTGAACAATTCCTCACCCGCCTCGACGCGCGCGCCCCACAGGGCGAACATCGTGGCGTCGCCGCCATCGTCGAGGATCATGTTGCAGGTCTGGTCCTGGCCCCAATCGAAGATGCGGACGACATAGTCCCAATATTCCTCGAGCGTCTCGCCCTTGATGGCGAAGACCGGGACGCCGGTCGCGGCGATCGCGGCGGCGGCGTGGTCCTGGGTCGAGAAGATATTGCACGACGCCCAGCGGACCTCGGCGCCGAGAGCGGTCAGCGTCTCGATCAGCACGGCGGTCTGGATGGTCATGTGGAGCGAGCCGGTGATGCGCGCGTCCTTCAGCGGCTTAGAAGCGCCGAACTCCTCGCGCAGCGCCATCAGGCCGGGCATCTCGGTCTCGGCGATTTCGATTTCCTTGCGGCCGAAAGCGGCAAGGTTGATGTCGGCAACGACATAATCGTCGAATTTGGTCTGGGCCTGGGTCGCCACGAAGGTCTCCTGTAGAAAAAGAAAGGACCGCCGGACAAATGCGGAGGCGGTCGTGTCGACCGCCCCTAGACTCGGCCGACCCCAAACGCAAATATAAAGATATCTTTATATGTCGTTTTCGTCGCGGCGACCGGACGTTCAGGCGGTGCCGAAATCCGCGATCAGCAGGCGGGCGTCGACGCCGGCGCTGCCGAAAGCGGCGGTCCAACGGCTGTCGACATCGCACTCGTAGAGCAAGGCGTCGCTGCCTGCCGTCGTGAACCAGCCGTTGCCGCGCATCTCCTGTTCGAGCTGGTCCGGACCCCAGCCGGCATAGCCCAGAGCGGCGACCCAGCGCGTCGGCCCCCTGCCCTCCGCAATCGCACGGAGGATATCGAGCGAGGCGCTGAGCGACCAGCGGTCCGCGACCTGGACGCTGCCCTCGCCGCCCCAGTCGAGCGAATGGAGAATGAAGCCGCGCTGCGGCTCGACCGGCCCGCCGACGTGGATCGGCGCGTCGGGCGCGGCGCCGGGCTCGATATCGAGCTGGCGCAGCAATTCGTGGAAGCCGATACGCGGCACGATCCGGCCGAGGCCGATGCCGAGCGCGCCGTCCTCGTCGTGGACGCACATCGCGATGACCGCCTTCTCGAAGCGGGGATCGCCGATGCCCGGCATCGCGAGCAGGAGCTGACCGGTGAGAAACCTGGGTTCTTCCATCGGCCTGATATAGGCGCGCAGCCCCCGCCGCGCCAACCGCCAAGCCACTATCGCAGGTCAAGCCGGCTTGGTAGAGCGCCGGGGAACCAGAGAGAATGAGGACCCGAACCATGACCATCAAAGTCGGCGACCGCCTGCCCAGCACGACCTTCGTCAAGGCCGGCGAATCGCCCGAGCCGGTCGACAGCGACAGCTTCTTCAAGGGCCGCCGCGTCGCCTTGTTCGCGGTACCGGGCGCGTTCACCCCGACCTGCTCGGCGCGCCACCTCCCCGGCTTCGTCGACAAGGCCGACGAGCTGAAGGCCAAGGGCGTGGACGCGATCGCCTGCACAGCCGTCAACGACGCGTTCGTGATGGGCGCCTGGGCCAAGCAGGCCGAAGCGGAAGGCATCGTCATGCTCGCCGACGGCAACGGCGAATTCGCCGACGCGATCGGCCTCACCATGGACGGTTCCAAGTTCGGCATGGGCAAGCGCAGCCAGCGTTACGCCATGATCGTCAATGACGGCGTGGTCGAGCAGCTCCATGTCGAGGAGCCCGGCGCATTCAACGTCAGCAGCGCCGATTACATGCTCGAACGGCTCTGACCCGCGTGATATGAGGAGGCGGGGCCGCGGCGCCCCGTCCTCCGCCCGCCACGGCGCACCGGGGACGAGGCAACCAAGCGGTGCCCCCTGCATTGATGCAGGTGTCGAGCGTGTGCAGGAGACAGGGATGGCCGACAGCCGCAACATCAGCGAACCGGACGACGACGAGACGCCGCCCGAAGCGGTCGCTGTCGGCTCGATGTGGCATCCGCTCGCCGCGGCGGCCGTGATCGGCGGCGCCCTCGTCGCCGGCGCGGGCGCCTATCTCGGCACCAAGGCGCTGGCGCGGCGCAATGCCGCCAAGAGCGGCAAGCCGGTCAATTCGGTGCTGGCGACCGCAATGACCGCCAGCGACGTCTCGCACCCCACGATCCCGGAACCGTCGGCAGCCGAGATCATCGTCGACAAGCAAGGCGGGGAGCCGAACGTGCCGTCCGAGCCGTCGGTGCCGCCCGAGCCGAAGGTTCGCGCCTAGCTCTATTTGCGCGTCTCGAGCGGGTGCAGAACCTCGCTTGCGAACTGGTCGGCCTGGCTGGAGAAAACCAGCAGGTTCACGGCGAGATTGCCGCGGATGAAGCCGTAATCGGCGGTCAGGTAGCGCTGCAGCGCCGGCCGGCCGTCAGCGGCGACATAGGCCTTGGCGAACGAGTAACGCTGGTTGAACGCCTCGATCGCCGCTGCCGTGCGCTCGGGCGGCGCATTGGCGATCCGGGTCCAGAAGGACTGGATGCTGAGCGCCTTGCAATTGGTGCCGCCGGCATTGCACGAGCCGAACATCAGCACGGCCTTGCGGTTGTTGGGAAAGCTCACGAGCAAGGCCGGCTTGCCCGGCGTTCCGGCGCGCTGATGGCGGGCGCCGATCCCGTTGAGCACCGTCTCGACTGCGGCATAGTTGAAGCTGGGCAGGACCTGGCTGTTTTCGGGCGCCTTCGGATTGAAGCGCGGCAGGGTGGCCTCGGCCGCCGTCGCGGCGGAACCGAAAGCCAGAAGGGCGACCAAAGCCGCTTTCATCGAAACGTCCTCAAAAAAGGGGGATAAAGCGACCTGCCCTATCCCCCCTTAATCACGGCTTTACCAGCCGCACTGCTTGCCCTTGTTCTGCTGCTGTAGCCAGGCGGAGAGCGGACGGAAATATTCGACCATCGCCGCGCCGGACATTTCGCGGCTGCCGGTGAACGCCTGCAGCGCGTCGGGCCAGGGCTTGGACGCGCCCATTTCGAGCATCGCGTTCAGCTTCGCGCCGACTTCCTTGTTGCCGTAGAAGGAGCAGCGGTGCAGCGGCCCCTTCCAGCCGGCCTGGTCGCAGGCGGCTTTGTAGAACTGAAACTGGAGGACGCGCGCGAGGAAATAGCGCGTGTAGGGCGTGTTGCCCGGGATGTGGAATTTCGCGCCCGGATCGAAATTGGCCTCGGTCCGCGCCACCGGCGGCACGATGCCCTGATATTGCAGGCGCAGGTCGTCCCAGCCCTTATTATACTGACCGGCCGGGATCGAGCCGTTGAACACGCCCCAGCGCCACTTGTCGACGAGCAGGCCGAAGGGCAGGAACGCGACCTTGTCCATCGCCTGGCGGAGGAGCAGCCCGATATCCTTGTCGGCCGACGGCACCTGGGCTTTGTCGAGCAGACCGATCTGGGTCAGATATTCCGGCGTGATCGAGAGCGCCACGGTGTCGCCGATCGCCTCGTGGAAGCCGTCGTTGGCGCCGTTCAAATAGAGGAACGGCTGCTGGTTGTAGGCACGCTGGTAATAATTGTGCCCGAGCTCGTGATGGACGGTCACGAAGTCGTCGGAATTGACCTTGGTGCACATCTTGATGCGCAGGTCGTCCTTGTTGTCGAGGTTCCAGGCCGAGGCATGACAGACGACTTCGCGGTCGGCCGGCTTGGTGATCATCGAGCGCTGCCAGAAGGTCTCGGGAAGCGGGTCGAAGCCCAGCGAGCTGAAGAAGCCCTCGCCGGTCTTCACGATCTTCACGGGATCATATTGCTTGGCGACGAGCAGGTCGGTGACGTCGTAGCCGATGTCCCCGGCGCCCTTGGGCGCGACGACGTCGTAGATATTGCCCCATTCCTGGGCCCACATATTGCCGAGCAGGTCGGCGCGGATCGGCCCCTTCGCCGGCTGGACGGCGTCGCCATATTTCTCGTTGAGCTTGGTGCGCGTGTAGCAATGGAGCTGGTCGTAGAGCGGCTTCACCTGCCCCCACAGCTTGTCGGTCAGCGCCGCGAATTCGTCGGCGGGCATGTCGTAGCCTGAGCGCCAGAGTGCGCCGACGTCCTTGTAGCCCAGTTCGCGCGCGCCCTCATTCGCGATCGTGACGAGGCGCTGATAGTCGTTGCGCATCGGGCCGCCGACATTGTTGTGCCAGCTCGCCCACATTTCCTTCAGCTCTTCGGGGTTGCGGTTGGTCCCCATGGCCGCTTCGATGTCGCTGCCGCTGATCGGCTGCCCTTTCAGGGTGCCCTTGCCCTTGCCGTAGCTCGACTGCAGGCGGGTCGCGATCTCGTTCAATTCGGCCGCCGCGCCAGGCGTGGTCGGCGCCGGCAGGACGAGACCGCCGCGAAGGATCTCGAGCTTGCGCTTGGTGTCGTAGCTCAAGCCCTTGACGTTGTTGAACCGCGCCGCCTCGTTGGCATAGCGCACGGACATCTCGGTGCCGATCGTGCCGAAATGCGCGGCGAGCGCGTCGGTATCGTCGGTAATGTAGGTGCTGTTCACCCACTGCGCGCGCGCGTTGGTCACCGAGAAATCGGCCAGTTCCTTTTCAGCCCGGGCGACGAAGGCATCGGCCTCGGCGGCAGTGGCAGGCTTCTGGGCGGGCGCTGCGGCCGGCTTGGCCTGGCTTTGGGCAATGGCAGTGGAGCCGGCGGCAAGGAGAGCCGCGACGGCGAGCGCAGAAACGGTGGCTTTCATCAAGGACATCCCCATCTTTATGAGATTGCGCGTCTTCTGAACCCCCGCCGCCGCAGCCGTCAAGCCGCGAGGCCGGGCCAGAAGCCGATGATGCGGGGCATCATCGAGGCCGGGCCAGAAGCCGATGATGCGGGGCATCATTGCGCGAGGAAGCGCGCGATCGCCTCGCCCAGTTCCGGCTTCACGACCGCGCTCATGTGGTTGCCGGGCACCGACTGGAAACGGGCGCCGGGGATTGCCTCGGCCAGCGCCTCGCCCGAGCCGTTGTCGTCGTCATCCTCGCCGGTCACGACCAGCACCCGCAGCGCGATCGAAGCCAGCTCCTCGCGCGTCGTATCCTTGAACGTGGCGAGGATGTTGAGCAAAGCCTCGGGATCGCCGCCGGTGGTCTTAAGGAAGGCCTCGGTCATCCATTCGGACGAGCCGCGCGGGAAGCTGCCGAGATTGGTCAGCACGTTGCGGAAATAGCCGCCGCGATCCTGCGTATCGAGGATTCCGTCCAGGCCCATTCCACAGAGCACCGCCCGGCGCGGGCTGGCGCCCCGGGCGAGCATGCGGACGGACGTGCGGCCGCCCAGCGAATAGCCGGCAAGATCGTAATCGGCGAGGCCGAGATGCGCGATCAGGTCGAAGCCGTCGTCGGCCAGCACGTCGGGCTTGTAGAGCGCCGGATCGTGCGGCTTGTCGCTTTCGCCATGGGCGCGCAGGTCCGGCATGATCACGCGGAAGCCTTCCTCGGCGATGCGCCCGGCATGGCCATAGCGGATCCAGTTCACCTCGGCGTTGGAGAAATATCCGTGGAGCAGGACCAGCGGACGCCCCTCCCCCATTTCCTTCCAGGCGAGCCGGGTGCCGTCGCGCGCAGTGAAATGATGGACGGGAAGATCAGTCGGGGAGCTTGCCAAGAGTTTTCATCCAGCGGTCAACGAGGGGCTTGTGCTGGTCGGTCCGATATTCGGGCAGGCCGCTCGTGTCGAGCCAGGCGCGGTGCATGCTCTCGACGCCGAAATGGTGGACCGGCCGGAACGGCGACGGATCGTCGAACGAAGCGACGGTGAGATCGAGATTTTCGCTCTCGCCGTCGGCGTACTCGAAGGTCAGCGAAGTCCCGCAGGCCGCGCAATAGCCGCGCCGCGCGATCGGCGAGGAGTCGTAATAGTCCGGCTCCCGCTCCCAACGCACGCCGGCCTTCTTCGCATTCTTGAAGGCGACCGAGACGCCGCCGGTGGCGCGCTGGCACATCCGGCAATGACACAGATAGGCCTCGTCATTCTCGATCGTCGCGCTGTAGCGGACGCGGCCACACGCGCAGCCGCCGGTCATATCTGCCATGTCAGTCTCTCCACGCGTTCCTGGAAGCCGCCACGACGCGCTGCTGCGGCCAGACCGTCGTCGGCCGTAATCACGACGCCATCTTCCGCCATCGCGATCAGGAGGTACAGGCAATCGTATAGAGGGTGATCGAGATCGGCCGCGAGCGACATGGCGCGACCGAGCAGTGTCTCCGCGGGCACGAACCGATCGATGAATGAGGGCAAGGCCGCAAGCGCCGCCCGCGCACGGGCCGGATCCAGTTCCTGCGGCGCATCTTGTTGGCGAGACCTCCGGCGGCCTCGACGAGCATCCAGTCCGGCGCGATCCGCTCTTCGCTCCGTTCGAGCAATGCCTGCTCTTCGGCGGTGCCGGCTTCGGGCGTCACAAGCTTCAACGCAACGCTGGCGTCAACGACGATCGGCATCCGGTCGCCCGCCACCAAGATGCCTTCCGCCGTCCGTGTCCCGAGCCCAACGGATATCGGCCGTGCTGTCACTGGTGACGGGGCCCCTCCCAGTGAGGCTTCGCGAAAGGTCAAGGAGTTCGCTTTTAGACAACCGGCGCCGCGGCCGGCCTCGCTTCAGCCCCTCGTTGAGCTCCGCCTGCAAGGATCGGCCGTTGGCGCGCGCCTCGGCGCGGTAGTCCGCCAGGAGATCTTCGTCGACGTTGCGAACCAGAGCGTCAGGCATGAGCCGATGATATCATTCCGCTATCACTGCCTCAAGCGGCCTTCTGGAGGTGCCTCCGGCCGAGAAGCTCGGCGATCTGGACGGCGTTGAGCGCTGCGCCCTTGCGCAGATTGTCCGAGACGCACCAGAGCGAGAGGCCGTTCTCCACCGTCGAATCCTCGCGGACGCGGCTGATATAAGTGGCATATTCGCCGACGCATTCGACCGGGGTGACGTATCCGCCGTCCTCGCGCTTGTCGACGAGCATGACGCCGGGCGCCTCGCGCAGGATACGCTGGGCTTCCTTGGCGCTGATCTCGTTCTCGAACTCGATGTTGATCGCCTCGCTGTGGCCGACGAAGACGGGCACGCGGACGCAGGTCGCGGTCACCCTGATCTTGGGATCGAGGATCTTCTTGGTCTCGACCACCATCTTCCACTCCTCCTTGGTCGAGCCGTCGTCGAGGAAGCTATCGATGTGCGGGATGACATTAAAGGCGATCTGCTTGGTGAACTTGTGCGGCTCGGCGCTGTCGCCGACAAAGATGTTGCGGCTCTGCTCGAACAGCTCGTCCATGCCCTGCTTGCCGGCGCCGGAGACCGACTGGTAGGTCGCGACGACGACGCGCTTGATTTTGGCCGCGTCGTGGAGCGGCTTCAGCGCCACCACCATCTGCGCGGTCGAGCAGTTCGGGTTCGCGATGATGTTCTTCTTGCGGTAGCCGTCGATGGCGTGGGCGTTCACCTCGGGCACGATCAGCGGCACGTCCGGGTCCATCCGGTAGAGCGAGCTGTTGTCGATCACCGTGCAGCCCGCCGCGGCCGCCCTGGGCGCGTAGAGCTTCGAGACTTCCGATCCCGCCGCGAACAAAGCCATGTCCCAGCCGGCGAAGTCGAAATGCTCGATATTGCGGACCTTGAGCGTCTTGCCGGTGTCGCCGAAGTCGACCTCGTCGCCCGTGGAGCGGCCCGACGCGACCACGGCCAGTTCCTCCAGCGGGAATTCCCGCTCGGCGAGGATGTTCAGTATCTCGCGGCCCACATTGCCCGTCGCACCGACGACGACGACACGATAACCCATCTTCGCTCTCCAAATTCCGCTTCGAGCGCCCGCTATCGCACCCGCACTGCGAAAGCGATATGGTTATGCGCGTGGCGGGGGGAAAGATGAAAAAGAGCGTTAGTCTCATAACCGGCGCTTTGCTCCTGTTGCTGGCGGCGCTGACGGCCAAGCCCGTGCTGATCGCCCCGCCGGAGCTGCGCCCGTCCCCGGCCGCAGGGCAGTTCGACACCGGCCGTGCGATGGGGCGGCTCCAGCGCATCCTCGGCGACCAGCGGCCGCACCCGGTCGACAGCGCGGCCAACGATGCCGTCCATGCCCGGCTGATCGCCGAGCTGCGCGCGATCGGCCTCGATCCGGTCGTCACCGACGACATGGTCTGCAACGGCTCCGGGCGCAGTCGCACGGTCGGCTGCGCGCGCGTGCGCAATGTGCTGGCGACGATCGGCCCGGCGCGCGGCGACCATGTCCTGGCGGCATCGCACTACGATTCCAGCCCCGCCGGACCGGGCGCCGCCGACGACGGCATCGGCATGGCGGTGATGCTCGAAAGCGCGGCCCTGCTGCACGGGAAGACGCTCGATCGGCCGGTCACCTTTCTGTTCGACGAGGGTGAGGAAGCGGGCCTGCTCGGCGCCCGCGCCTTCCTCGAGCGCAATCCGCTCGCCGATCGCGTTGCCGCCCTGGTCAATTTCGAGGCGCGCGGCGTCAGCGGCCCGGCGATGATGTTCGAGACCAGCCACCCGAACGGCGCTGCGATCGCGCATTTCGCGCGCAGCTCGGAGCGGCCGTTCGCCAATTCGCTCGCCACCGATTTCGCGCGGCTGATCCCCAATTCCACCGACGTCGAGGTCCTGAAGGAACGCGACTGGACGATCCTCAACTTCGCGATCATCGGCAATGAGAGCCGCTATCACAGCGACGGCGACACGCTCGCGGCGCTCGATCGGCGCAGCGTCCAGCATATGGGTGATCAGGGGCTGGCGGCGATCGCCAGCCTTGCCGCCGGACCAGTCGAGCGCGCGCAGGGCGAGACGGTCTATGCGGACCTGCTGGGCCGGCAATTGCTGGTGTTGCCGCTGCCCGCCGCGCTGGCCGGACTGGCAGCGCTGCTCGGGGCGACCTTGTGGACCGGGTGGCGGCGGCGGAATGGTCTCGGCACGGCGGCCGCGGCCGTTCTGCTCGCGCTTGCCGGCGCCGCCGCCGTCACGTTCGTCGCGCAGTGGCTGGTCGGCCTGATGCGCCCGGGCGAGTTCTGGCGCGCTTATCCGATCGGCATCAGCAGCGCGGTCGCCGCCTCGGCTCTGCTCGCTGCCGGCGGCGTGCTGCTGTGGGCGGCCCGGGCCCTGTCGGCAGACCGGTTGCGAGCGGCTTATTGGCTGATCTTCCTTCTGCTCGGCGCGGGCGCCAGCCTCGTCGCTTCGGGCGCCGTCATCTTCTTCCTCGTCCCTCCGCTGGCGGCGCTGGCGGGCATGGCGGGCGAACGGCGCTGGCCCGGCGCGGAGCGGATCGGCGGCATTGTTGCGGCAATCCTCCTGTTCGTGTCGCTGGCGCCCTTGCTCGCGCTGATGGAAGTGCTGCTCGATTATCACGCAGCCTGGATCTTCGCGCCGCTCACTGCCCTCCTGCTGCTGCCCTTCCTGATCGAGATGCTGCCGTTGCTGGCTGCCGCACCGCGCCGGATCGTTGGCGGGGGACTTGCGGCGGCGGCGCTGGCCTGCTGGGCGTTGGCGGCGTTGCTGCCGGCTTATTCGGACGAGCGCCGCCAGCGTTTCGGCCTCGAATATGCCTGGGACGCCAAGAACGGCGCGCGCTGGGCGGTCGTCAATGACGGCGCGGCACTGCCCGAGCGCTTCCAGGCCATCGGTGGATGGCAACGCGGCAAGCTGCCCTGGTCGGCGCGCGAGCGCTGGTGGCGCCCGGCAGAGGGCAAGACGAGCGTGCCGCAAGTCGAGTGCCTCTCTGAGACGCGGACGGAGCGCGGGCGAATGGTCTCGTTGCGGCTGCGGCCCAAGGGCGCCGACACCGTGCTGCTGCGCCTCCCGCCCGAGGCGCAGGTCCGGGCGGTGCGGGCCGGCGCTTCGCAGCGCTCCATGGGGCGCGGCCGCGCCAAGGACCCCTATTTCGTCCGCTGCCACGGACGAAGCTGCGACGGCCTGCGGATCGATTTGCTGCTCGGCCAGCCGGGCCCGGTCGAGGCCATGGTCATCGGCCTGCGCAGCGGGCTTCCCGACGCCGCGGCGCCTTTGGTGGCCGCACGACCGGCCCGTTCCGCGCCCCAATATGCGCCGGATTCGACGATCGGCATGGCGCGGGTCCGGCTTTAGCCGCGGCCGGGAAAAAAAAGCCCTCTCGTCGCTCCCCACGCTGTCATGCTATAGCTGGGCCCTGGCAGCGCCCGGCGCGCCATGAGGCCGGACGCCGCCCCCTCCAGGCAGAGAGGACGATGTCGATGGCTGTGTCTCAAAGCTTTACCGGTAGCGCTTCCACCGCCGACCAGATCCCGGTCCGCACGATCACGCGCGACGATCTCCGGATCGCGTTGCGGGACGGCTGGGCCGATTTCATGTCGATGCGCGGCGACCTCATCTTCATCGGCCTGCTCTATCCGCTGATCGGCATCGTCGCGGCGACGGTGACGCTCGGCGGTACGATGCTGCCGCTCTTCTTCCCGATCGCGGCCGGCCTCTCGCTGCTAGGGCCGATCGTGGCGATCGGGTTCTACGAACTCGCTCGCCGGCGCGAGGCGGGATATGCGTCCGACTGGTCCCACTTCCTCGACGTGCGCAAGCGGCCGTCGGCCGACGGGATCGGCGTGGTCGCGGCGCTGCTCGTCACGATCTTCCTCGCCTGGGTCGCGAGCGCGGCGGTGATCTACGTGGCGCTTTGGGGCATGCACGCCCCGCCCTCGATCGGCGCCTTCCTCACCCGCCTGTTCACCACGCCCGAGGGCTGGGCGCTGATCGTCCTCGGCAATTTGGTGGGCCTCGGCTTCGCAGTGCTGGTGCTGGCGACCAGCGTCGTGTCGCTGCCGATGCTGGTCGATTGCGACGGCGTCGAAGCGAACACCGCGATCGCGACCTCGGTCCGCGCGTTCAAGGCCAACAAGGGCCTGATGATGCGCTGGGGCTTCACGATTGCGGTGCTGCTGGTGCTGGGGTCAATCCCCTTGTTCATCGGCCTTGCCGTCGTGCTGCCCTGGCTTGGCTATGCCACCTGGCACCTCTACACGCGGATGGTCGATCGGTCGGCGTTGCCCACCTGCGGCCCCCGCTAAGAAACATACACTAAGAAAAAGGGCGGCCCCGCGGGACCGCCCTTTCCTTTTCAGCGCGTGCGCGAAAAGCCTTAGCCTTCGGCGGTCGCCTTGACGTCGCCACGGGTATCGCGGCGCTCGGCGATGCGAGCGGCCTTACCGGTGCGGCCACGCAGATAGTAGAGCTTGGCGCGACGAACGGCGCCGCGGCGCACGACCTCGATCGAATCGATGTTCGGCGAGTAAAGCGGGAAGACGCGCTCGACGCCTTCGCCGAACGAGATCTTGCGGACGGTGAAGGAGCTGCCGAGGCCGCGGTTGGCGCGGGCGATGCAGACGCCTTCGTAATTCTGGACGCGGGTGCGCTCGCCTTCGACGACGCGGACGCCGACGCGGAGCGTGTCGCCCGGGCGGAATTCGGGGATCGACTTGGTCGACTTGAACTGCTCGATGGCCTCGGCCTCGAGGGTCTGGATGATGTTCATTCTTCTAGCCTTCGTCTTCGCGCCGCGCGCCAGAGGGCGACTGCCTGGGTGCGTCCCCATGACGCTCCATCAGGTCCGGCCGCCGTGACCGTGTATCGTCGACTGCCCTGGCATGACGCCAAGCAGCGATCTTCGCGTGATCCCCCGATCGCAGCACTTCAGGGATCGCACGCCCTTCCCACATTGGAGGTCGGGTATAATGAGGGTATTCGAGCAGGCCTCCTTCGAAGCTCTCCTCCTCACCGCTCGTCGGCGCGCCCATTACCCCGGGGAGCAGGCGAACGCAAGCATCGAGAAGGACGATAGCCGCCGTCTCCCCGCCCGACAATATATAGTCCCCGATCGAGACCGGCACGATCGGCCGCGCCTCGAACAGGCGCTCGTCTATGCCCTCGAAACGGCCGCACAGGATCGAGACGCCCGGGCCCTCCGCGAGCGACCGCACCAGAGCCTGCGTCAGCGGCCGGCCGCGCGGCGTCATCGCCAGCATCGCCGCCGCCGGCTGCCGCTCGAGCACATCGTCTACCGCCCGCGCCAGAACATCCGCCCGCATCACCATGCCCGCTCCGCCCCCGGCGGGCGTGTCGTCGACCGAGCGATGCTTGTCGGTCGCGAAGTCGCGGATCTGCACGGTGTCCAGCGACCAGGTGCCCTCCGCCAGAGCGCGCCCGGCCAGGCTCTGGCCGAGCGGTCCCGGGAACATCTCCGGATAGAGGGTGAGAATGGTGGCGGCGAAAGTCATGCGCCGCCCCCTACACTAAGGCGCAGCGATGGAAAGCCTCAGCGCCTGGATTCCCGCCGGATCTGTGGGCGCCAGCAGCAGCGTCCCATCGAGCCGCCCGGTCGCACAGCGCCACTGGAACGTGCCGGACAAGGCGCCGGTGGGGACGATCGGAGCCGCGGTGTCGCATTCGCCAACCTCCTTCTTGAGCCGCGCCAGCTCGCGCCGCCAATTGTCGGCCGAGCGGTCCATCAGGAAATTCATCGCCAGCAGCTTGCGCGCGGGAGCGATGTCGCCGGCGGCGAATGCTTTGCCCGCCGCCCGATAAGCGGTCGCCAGCGAGGCGCTGACCGGCTGCGGCCGCGCGACGAGCGCTCCGGCTTTGTGCAGAACCATCGCCGCATCCCAGGCCGCCCCCGATCCGCCATTATAGGTGCGGTTGGAAAAGACGAAGATGCCGACCCCGTGGTCGGTCAGCAGCACCATGTGCGAGCCGTAGCCCGGATAGCCTCCGCCGTGGCTGAGGGTTGCGCCGAGGTCCGGATCCTGTGCCGCGATCAGGCCCATGCCGTAAGCCGACGCCTGCGTGACAGGGGTGGTGCCGAAGCGCTGGCGCAGACGGGCGAAGTTGGACCCTTGCGCCATCTCGCGCACGGTGGCGCGGCGCACCGGCCCGGTCTCGGCGCCGTCGCGCGCCGGCCAAGCCGACAGCAGGAAGCCCATCCACTTGGCATAGTCGCTCGCGCTGGTCTGGACGCCGCCCATCGCGCCGAACACGCCGTGGCGCATGGTCGGCTCCTCCGACCAGGCCTCGTTCTCCCAGCGATAGCC
The DNA here is from genome assembly GCF_035594035.1 of Sphingomonas sp. LY54. NCBI lineage: Bacteria > Pseudomonadati > Pseudomonadota > Alphaproteobacteria > Sphingomonadales > Sphingomonadaceae > Sphingomonas > Sphingosinicella wutangchuni. The sequence goes on along the minus strand of NZ_CP141588.1, from coordinate 188,778 downwards.
GATCGACCGCCGTTCGATCGGCCAGTCACGCACCTCATAGCCGGTCGATGCCGTGCCGAGCGGCCGCTGGATCGCCGTTGCGATATAGCGGTCGTAAGGCATGCCCGAGACGTTGGTGACGATGCGCCCCAGCAAGGCGTAGCCGAAATTCGAATATTCGAAGGCGGTGCCGGGCGCGCGGGTGAACGGCACGCCCTGCTTCAGCATCGCCGTGAACGCGGCCTCGGTCATGACCTGCTGGCGATCGCCCCACGGATCGTCGGTGACGAAGCCGGCGGTGTGATTGAGCAGGTCGCGGACACGGATGCGCGGCGAATCCGCCGTCGGGTATCGCCATGCTCGCAGCTCCGGGACATGCTTCTCGGCGAGATCGTCGAGCGCCAATTTACCATCGTCGCGCAGCTTCAGCACGGCCAGCGCCGTGAAGGCCTTGGACATGGAGGCGATGCGGAACAGGCTGTCCTGGGTCACCGGACGCTTCGCCTTCAAGTCCTGAACGCCGAAGGCCCGCACATGCACGAGTCGACCGTCGGCGACGATGCCGTAGACCAGGCCCGGCGCATGCGACGTCTGGTGGAAGTCGGCGAAGAGGCGGTCGATCTCGGGAACGGCGGCCGCAATGCGATCGGGCACCGGTTGCGCCACGGCCGGAAGCGCCACCAATGCCAGCAAAGCGGCGCAGAATAGTTTCAGCATCTTGTCCCCCTCCGTTCGGCAACAGCGTACGCCGGATCAGGCCTGTGTCCAATTCTCTACTTTGCGATCCGGCACGTCGCGGAAAATCCCGTTCGTTGTTCGTTGCCAGGTCCGCCCCAGCGACAAGGCCTATGCAGCAATAAGCCGATCCGAGAGACGCGAGGGAACCGGCAGCGTCCGCCTGCGCTATGCCGCCGATGGATGATTTCGACTGCCTCGTCATCGGCGGCGGGCCCGCAGGGCTGACCGCGGCGATCTACCTCACCCGCTTCCACCTCTCGCTGAAGGTGGTCGACGCCGGGAAGAGCCGGGCGAGCCTGATCCCCTGCACCCACAACCATGCCGGCTTCCCCGATGGGATCTCAGGCCAGGAACTGATCGCGCGGATGACCGGACAGGCGCGGAAATACGGCGCCTCGATCGAAACCGGACGGGTTACCCGGCTCGATCGGATCGAGGGCGGCTTCGAGGCCGAATGGGGCAGCGGTTGGGTGCGGGCGAAGACGGTTCTGCTCGCGACGGGCGTCGCCAACCGCCGCCCGCCGATGGACGAGGATTTGCATGACGCCGCGCTGGCGCAGGGCCTGATCCGCTATTGCCCGATCTGCGACGGCTTCGAGGTAACCGACAAGAGGGTCGGCGTGATCGGCGACGACAGCCATGGCGTGGCCGAAGCCGTGTTCCTGCGCGGCTATACCAGCGACGTCACCTTGATCGCGCCGGACAGCGAGCTGCGCGACCTCAAGCGGCAGGATTGGGAGAAGCTGGAGCGCTACGGCATCGAGACTGTGAACGGCCCGTGCCAGGCGGTGGCGGCGGAGGGGAAGTGCATCACCGTCGACACGGCCGAGGGCCATTATACGTTCGACAGCATCTATCCCGCGCTCGGATCGGATGTGCATTCCCATCTGGCGAAAATGGTGGGTGCGGACCTCGCCGAGAGCGGCTGTATCCTGGTGGATTCGCACCAGCGCAGCTCGGTCCCCGGCCTCTATGCGGCGGGCGACGTGGTGATCGGGCTCGACCAGATCAGCCATGCGATGGGCGAAGGCGGCGTCGCGGCGACGACCATCCGCAACGATCTCGCGCAGGGCGCGCCGCTGGTACGCTAGGCGAGGAAGACGGGGTCGACGACGATCCGGCCGTCGGCGAGATCGGCGACGCCAGCGCGGAAGGGCACCATGGTGCGCTTGCCGTCGGGCTTCTCGATCTCGATGATGTCGCCTGCGCCGAAATTCTCGATCGTAGCGACCGTGCCGAGCGGGGCGCCTTCGGAATCGACGCATGGCAGGCCGATGATGTCGGCGTGATAATATTCGCCCTCCTCCAGCGGCGGGAGGGCGGACCGGGGCACGGTCAGGAGCTGGCCGCGCAACGCCTCGGCGGCGCTGCGGTCCGATATCTCGGCAAAGCGGGCGATCGGCATGCCGCCCGCGCCCTTCACCGATTTCAGCGTCAGGGCGCGGCCGCCGACCTGGACCGTCTTGTGACGGCCCAGGCTTTCGGCAGTTTGGGCGAACAGTTTCAGGCGCACCTCGCCGCCGATGCCGTGGGCACCTGCGATGGCGGCGAGCGTGACCTGAGCGTCGTCCAAGGCTTATTCGGCCTTTTCGGCGCCTTCGGCCGGAGCGGCTTCTTCAGCGCCTTCGGCCGGAGCGGAGGCGGACTCGCCTTCGTTGGTGGCTTCGGCAGCCGGAGCTTCCTCGGCAGCCGGAGCTTCAGCGGCCGGGGTCTCTTCAGCGGCCGGAGCCTCAGCGGCGGGTGCTTCTTCAGCAGCGGGAGCCTCAGCAGCGGGCGCCTCTTCAGCGGCCGGAGCCTCGGCAGCCGGTGCTTCCTCAGCGGCGGGCTCTTCAGCCGGAGCGGCGGCGGCAGCAGCAGCGGCCTCGGCGGCTTCGGCTTCCTTGGTGGCACGCTCCTCGGCGCGCTCCTTGGCCTTCTCGCCCGGCTCGGCCTTCTTCGGGTTGTTGCGCGCCGTGCGCTCGACGATGCCGGCGGCGTCGAGGAAGCGCAGGACGCGGTCAGACGGCTGGGCGCCGACCGACAGCCAATGCTTGGCGCGATCGGCGTCGATCTTCACGCGCTCTTCGCTGTCCTTGGGAAGCAGCGGATTGTAGCTGCCGATGCGCTCGATGAACTTGCCGTCGCGCGAGTTGCGCGAGTCGGTCACGACGATCTTGTAATAAGGGCGCTTCTTGGCGCCGCCACGGGCGAGACGAATTGCAACTGCCATTTTGATAGTCCTTTCTGATACTTATACTTATTTCTTGATAAACTTGTCGAAGCCGGGCGGCAGATTGAACGGCTGCCCCCCTGCTCCGCCGGGAAGGCCGGGGAGACCGGCCGGAGGCGCGCCTGCGCCGCCGCCGAGGCCGCCGAGCATTCCGCCCAGGCCGCCGCCGCCCCCGCCGCCGAACAGGGCGCCCAGCTTGCCGAGGCCGCCCATCTTCCGGATCTTCTTCATGGCCGTGGCCATTTCCTGGTGCATCTTGAGCAGCCGGTTCACGTCCTGCACCGTCGTGCCGGATCCCTTGGCAACGCGGATCTTGCGCTTCGCGTTCATCAGCTCGGGCTTCGCGCGCTCCTTGGGCGTCATCGAGGTGATGATCGCGTCGAGGCGCTGCAGGGTCTTGTCGTCGGTCGCCGCCTTGGCCGCGCCCGCCATCTTCTTCATGCCCGGAAGCATCGAGGCGAGCGCGCCGAGGCCGCCCATGCGCTGCATCTGGAGGAGCTGGTTGCGGAGGTCGTTAAGGTCGAACTGGCCCTTCGCCATCTTCTGGGCGAGCGCCTCGGCCTCGTCCATCTGGATGGTCTCGGCAGCGCGCTGGACCAGGCTGACGACGTCGCCCATGCCGAGGATGCGGCCGGCGACGCGGCTCGGGTGGAAGCCCTCGAGCGCATCGAGGCCTTCGCCGACGCCGGCGAACTTGATCGGCTTGCCGGTGACGGCGCGCATAGACAGGGCCGCGCCGCCGCGGGCGTCGCCGTCCATGCGGGTGAGGACGACGCCGGTCAGCTCGACCTGGTCGGTGAAGTTCTTGGCGACGTTGACCGCGTCCTGGCCGGTCAGCGCGTCGACCACCAGCAGCACTTCCTGCGGGTTCGCCACGGCGGCGACGGCCTTCATCTCGTCCATCAGCGCCTGATCGACGTGGAGACGGCCGGCGGTGTCGAGCAGGACGACGTCGAAGCCCTGGAGCTTGGCGGCCTGGAGGGCGCGGCGGGCAATCTCGACCGGCTGCTGGCCGGGCACGATCGGCAAAGTCGCGACGTTCGCCTGCGTGCCGAGCACTGCGAGCTGCTCCTGCGCGGCCGGGCGGGCGACGTCGAGCGACGCCATCATCACCTTCTTGCGGCCCTTTTCGGTCAGGCGCTTGGCGATCTTCGCCGTGGTGGTCGTCTTGCCCGAGCCCTGCAGGCCGACCATCATCACGACCGCGGGCGGCGTCACCTCGATGTCGAGCTCGGACGCGTCGGCGCCGAGCATCTCGACGATCGCGTCGTTGACGATCTTGACGACCTGCTGGCCCGGCGTGACCGACTTCAGCACCTGCTGGCCGACGGACTGCTCGGTGACCTTGTCGACGAACTCGCGCACGACCGGGAGCGCGACGTCGGCCTCGAGCAGGGCGATGCGAACCTCGCGCATCGCGCCGCGGACGTCCGCCTCGGTCAGCGCGCCGCGGCCGCGAAGGCGATCGAACACCCCGCTCAGGCGATCGCTCAGACTGTCGAACATCCTTGCATTCCTTCCCACAGGTCCCAAACGCAAAAGCGCCGGCGGGCGAAATCTCGCCGGCCAGCGTGCGTCCAGGGACGCTGATATGTACCTATTCCTTGAACAGGGTGGAGGGGCGCATAGCGGCGCCGGGCGGCGAACGCAAGCGCGGAGCGGCCGAAACGGGCCGGGCCCGCGACGGACGATCGCTCGCGCGCACGCATGTGGACTTGACGCCGCCTGCGCCTTAGATCGCGCTCGATGCGCCGCTTTCACAAAATGCACGGGCTCGGCAACGACTTCGTGATCTTCGACGCCCGCGAGGAGCCGGTCGAGATGGACAGCGCGCGCGCACGCGCCATCGCGGACCGCAAGACCGGGGTCGGCTGCGACCAGTTGATCGTGATCGAGCCGTCGCAGGTGGCCGATCTGCGGATGCGCATCTTCAACGCCGACGGCGGCGAGGTCGAATCCTGCGGCAACGCCTCGCGTTGCGTCGCCTTGCTCGCCGGCGGCGCAGCCCGGATCGAGACCGCGGGCGGCATCATCAGCGGCTCCAGCGACGGCGCGGGCGCGACCGTCGACATGGGCGAGCCGCGCTTCGACTGGGATGCGATCCCCCTCGCCTATCCGATGGACACGGCCGCGATGCCGGTCGGGTGGGAGGAATTGCAGGGCCCCGCCGCGGTCAATGTCGGCAATCCGCACGTCATCTTCTTCGTCGACGATGCGCAAGGGGTGGAGCTGGAGCGGCTCGGTCCGCTGATCGAGACCGATCCGCTGTTTCCGCAAAAGATCAACGTCAACGTCGCCTCGATCGAGGGCGGCGCGGTCCGGCTGCGCGTCTGGGAGCGCGGGGTCGGGCTGACGCAAGCCTGCGGCACCGGCGCCTGCGCCACTGCAGTGGCGGCGATCCGGCGCGGCCTCGTTGAGAGCCCGGTCGAAGTACGGTTGCCCGGCGGGACCCTCACGATCGCCTGGGCGCCGGGCGAACAGATCCGGATGAGCGGGCCGGCCACCCACGTCTTCACCGGCGAGATCGACCTGGCGGCGTTGGGATGAGCGGGCCCGAGATCATCACGATGGGCTGCCGCCTCAACGCCGCGGAGAGCGAGGCGATGCGCGTGCTCGCGGGTGACCAGGACGACCTCATCGTCGTTAACAGCTGCGCCGTTACCAACGAGGCGGTGCGCCAGGCGCGACAGGCGATCCGCAAGGCCAAGCGTGCACGGCCGCAAGCCCGCGTCGTCGTCACCGGCTGCGCGGCGCAGGTCGATCCGGAGATGTTCGCGCGCATGCCGGAAGTGAGCGGGGTTATCGGCAATCGCGAGAAATTCGACGCCGCTTCGTTCCAGCTGACGAAGGAAGCCGACGTCCGCGTCTCCGACATCATGGCGGTGCGCGAGACGGCGCCGCACCTTGTCACCGCCTTCGCCGAGCATAGCCGCGCCTTCATCGAGGTGCAGAATGGCTGCGACCATCGCTGCACCTTCTGCATCATCCCGTTCGGACGCGGTAACAGCCGCTCGGTCCCGGCCGGCCTGGTCGTCAACCGGATCAAGGCGGTGGTCGAACAGGGCTATGCCGAGGTCGTGCTGACCGGCGTCGACGTCACCAGCTACGGTCCCGACCTACCCGGGAGCCCGAGCCTCGGTTTGCTCGTCGAGCGCATCCTGCGCCACGTGCCCGCCTTGCCGCGCCTGCGCCTCTCCTCGCTCGACAGCGTCGAGATCGACGAGCGGCTGGAGGACATCATCTGCCACGAGCCGCGCTTCATGCCGCATCTGCATATGAGCTTTCAGGCCGGCGACGACATGATCCTGAAGCGGATGAAGCGGCGCCACTGCCGCGCCGAGGCGGTCGAGACCGTCGCGCGCCTCAAGGCCAAGCGGCCCGAGATCGCGATCGGCGCCGACCTCATCGCCGGCTTCCCCACCGAGACCGACGCGATGGCCGAGAACAGCCTCAAGCTGATCGACGAGTGCGACATCGTGATGGGCCATATCTTCCCTTATTCGGCCAAGGCCGGCACGCCGGCGGCGCGCATGCCGCAGGTCCCGCACGATGCGGTCAAGGAACGCGCGCGCGGGCTCCGCGCGGCGACGGCACGGCGCAAGACGGCATGGTTGCAAAGCCTGGTCGGAACGACGCAGCGGGTGCTGGTGGAGCGCAACGGCATCGGCCACGCCGAAAATTTCGCTCCGGTGCGGGTTGCCGCCGGCCAGGACATTGGCCAGATCGTGCCGATGAAGATGATTGCGTTGAACAATGACATACTGATCGGAGAGGCGGCTTGAGCGATACTCCCTGGCTCGAGCGGCTACGCGGCGGGTTCAAGAAGACATCGGAGAAATTGAGCGACAACCTTACCGGCCTCATCTCGCGGTCGGCGCTGGACGAGGAAACGCTCGACGATATCGAGGAGGCCCTGATCGCTTCCGATCTCGGCCCCGCCACCGCCGCCAAGGTGCGCGGACGGCTGGAGGGCGAGCGCTTCGAGCGCGGCCTCACCGAAGCCGGCGTCCGCGAGATCGTCGCCGAGGAGCTGGCCAAGATCCTGACGCCGGTCGCCGACCCGCTTGAGATCGACGCCTTCCCGCGCCCGCAGGTCATCCTGGTCGTCGGCGTGAACGGTTCCGGCAAGACCACCACCATCGCCAAACTCGCCAACCTGTTCCTCGAGCAGGATTACAGCGTGCTGCTCGCCGCCGGCGACACGTTCCGCGCCGCGGCGATCGGGCAGCTCAAGGTCTGGGCCGAGCGGATCGGCGTGCCGATCATCACCGGGCCGGAGGGCGGCGACCCGTCCGCGATCGTGTTCGACGGCGTCAAGAAGGCGACCGCCGAGGGCATCGACGTGCTGATCGTCGACACCGCCGGGCGCCTCCAGAACAAGACCGGGCTGATGGACGAGCTCGCCAAGATCCGGCGCGTGCTCGGTCGCCTCAATCCGGCCGCGCCGCACGACGTGGTGCTCGTGCTCGACGCCACCACCGGGCAGAATGCATTGAGCCAGATCGAGGTGTTCAAGGAAGTGGCCGGAGTCACCGGCCTGGTCATGACCAAGCTGGACGGCACCGCGCGCGGCGGCGTGCTGGTGGCCGCCGCCGAGCAATATGGCCTTCCGATCCACGCCATCGGCGTCGGCGAGGGCATGAACGACCTGCGTCCGTTCGACGCGGAGGAAGCCGCCCGCGCGATCGCGGGCGCTACAGGAGTGATCGAAGCGTGACCGTGAACGAACAGGAACGGGCTTCGCCCATGGCGAAGCTGGCCATCGACCTCGGCCCACTGATCATCTTCTTCGCCGTCAACGCGTGGCGCGGCATCTTCGCCGCGACCGGCGCCTTCATGGTCGCGATCGCGGTCGCCATGATCGTCTCCAAGATCAAATATCGCCACATTTCGCCGATGCTGTGGTTCTCGGGCGTGATGGTGCTCGTACTCGGCGGCATCACGATCTGGCTGCACGACGAGACCTTCATCAAGATCAAGCCGACCATTTACTACACGACGGTCGCCGCGTTGCTCCTGTTCGGGCTCTATACCGGGCGCAACCTCCTCAAGGCCGTCCTCGGCACCGCCTATCCCGGCCTGTCGGAGCGTGGCTGGCAGCTGCTCACCCGCAACTGGGCGGTCTTCTTCATCGTCATGGCGCTCGTCAACGAGGCGGTGTGGCGGACGACCAGCACCGAATTCTGGATCGGCTTCAAGCTCTGGGGCTTCCTCCCCGCGACCTTCATCTTCGCGCTGGCCAATGTGCCGATGCTCATGCGACACGGCATGCAGCTCGAAAAAGCGAAGGAAGAGCCGCCGGTGCCGCCGACGGCCTGACCCTGGGGGGAGAGAGAATGAAGCCCGTCATTGCCATCTCCCATCTCGGCAAGCGCTACGCGACCGGGCATGAGGCGCTGAAGGACGTCAGCCTGGAGATCGGCCGCGGCGAGATATTCGCTTTGCTGGGCCCGAACGGCGCCGGGAAGACGACCCTGATCAGCGTCGTCTGCGGCATCGTCACGCCCAGCGGCGGCAGCGTCACGGTCGACGGCTACGACATCCAGCGCGACTATCGCGAGACGCGCAGCCGGATCGGCCTGGTGCCGCAGGAACTCCATACCGACGCGTTCGAGACGGTTTGGGCGACGGTCAATTTCAGCCGGGGCCTGTTCGGCAAGGCGCCCGATCCCGCCTATATCGAAAAACTGCTCAAGGACCTGTCGCTCTGGGACAAGCGCAAGGCGCGGATCAAGGAGCTGTCCGGCGGCATGAAGCGTCGCGTGATGATCGCCAAGGCGCTGAGCCACGCGCCCGACATCCTGTTCCTCGACGAGCCGACCGCGGGCGTCGACGTCGAGCTGCGGCGCGACATGTGGGAGCTGGTCCGCGGTCTCCGGGAGAGCGGCGTTACGATCATCCTCACCACCCATTATATCGAGGAAGCCGAAGAGATGGCCGATCGGGTAGGCGTGATCAGCAAGGGCGAGCTGATCCTCGTCGAGGAGAAGTCCGAGCTGATGAAGAAGCTCGGCAAGAAGGCGCTGACGCTCAACCTGACCGATCCGATGGAAGCGCTTCCGCCCGAGCTGGCCGAATGGCAACTGGAGTTGAAGGACGGCGGCAACGAATTGCTCTACAGCTTCGACGGCCAGGCCGACCGCACCGGAATCCCTTCGCTGCTGCGGCGGATGAGCGACCTCGGCATCGGCTTCAAGGACCTCCACACGAGCGAAAGCTCGCTCGAGGAGATTTTCGTGAGCCTGGTTACGGAAAGGAAGCGCGGATGAGCGCCCCCGCCTTCAACGCCCGCGGCGTCTGGTCGATCTACCGGTTCGAGATGCACCGCTTCATGCGGACCTTGTGGACCGGCCTGGCCGTGCCGGTCATCACGACCTCGCTCTATTTCGTCGTGTTCGGGGCCGCGATCGGATCGCGCATGACCGAGATCGACGGCATCCCTTATGGCAGCTTCATCGTGCCCGGGCTGATGATGCTCTCGCTCTTCACCGAGAGCATCTTCAATGCCTCGTTCGGCATCCACATGCCGCGCTTTACCGGGACGATCTACGAATTGCTGTCGGCGCCGCTCTCGGCGTTCGAGACGGTGCTCGGCTATGTCGGCGCAGCGGCGACTAAGTCCGTCGTGGTGGCTTTGGTCATCCTCGCCACCGCCAACCTGTTCGTTGACGTCCACGTCGCGCATCCGCTGGCGATGCTGGCCTTCCTGCTGCTGATCGCCGCGACCTTCTGCCTGTTCGGCTTCATCATCGGCATCTGGGCGAAGGGCTTCGAACAGCTCCAGGTCATTCCGCTGCTGGTGGTGACCCCGCTCACCTTCCTCGGCGGCGCCTTCTACTCGATCGACATGCTGGCGGAGCCGTGGCGCACGATCACTCTGTTCAATCCGATCGTCTACCTGATCAACGGCTTTCGCTGGACCTTCTTCGGCGTCGCCGACGTGCGGGTGGAGATCAGCCTGCTGGCGACCTTCGGATTCCTGCTCGTGTGCCTGGGCGTCGTCGCCTGGATCTTCCGGACCGGCTACCGGCTGAAGAGCTAGTCTCCAGCCGGCAGGCCTCGGGTCAGCGGGTCGCGGCTTCGAAGCGCTCGGCGACCTTCTCCCAGTTCACGACGTTCCACCACGCCGCGAGATATTCCGGGCGGCGGTTCTGGTACTTCAGATAATAAGCATGTTCCCAGACGTCGTTGCCGAGGATCGGCGTGCCCTTCACCGGCGCGTCGTCCATCAGCGGATTGTCCTGGTTCGGCGTGGAGACGTTGGCGAGCTCGCCGTCCTCGCCGACGATCAGCCAGGCCCAGCCCGAACCGAACTGGCCGACGCCGGCCTCGTTGAACTTGGTCTTGAGCGCGTCGAGCGAACCGAACTTGGCGTCGATCGCCTCGGCGAGACGGCCGCTCGGCTGGCTGCCGCCGCCGACCATCGTTTCCCAGAAGAAGCTGTGGTTCCAGTGGCCGCCGCCATTGTTGCGGACCTTCTTGGGCTGGGTCGAGATGACGGCGAGGATCTCCTCCAGCGACTTGCCTTCCAGGCTCGAATCCTCGGAGACGCCTTCGTTCAATTTGTCGACATAGGCCTGGTGATGCTTGCTGTGGTGGAGCTGCATCGTCTGGGCGTCGATCGTCGGTTCGAGCGCGTCATAGGCGTACGGGAGCTGCGGGAGCGTGAAAGCCATGGATATCCTCCTGCTAGGGGCTTGGTCGTCGGCCGAACGGCCGGGTGCGCCGATCCGATAACGCAGCGGGCGCGTACAAGGAACCGCTTCAGGCCGAGCGGAGCGGAAAAAGCGGGGTGCCGCGCTCAAAGCGAGGTGCCGCGCACCCCGTTCAGTTCTTCCGCACCGTGAAACGCGCCAGTTCGGCCTTAGGCTCGCGCCATTTCGGGTCGGCGGCCGCGGCGCGCTGGAAATCGAAATAAGCGGCGCGGATGTTGCCGAGCTCCTCGTGCGCCAAGGCGCGTCCGTAATAAGCGATGGCCGGTCGGCTGGTGCGATATTCCAGGGCCGTCGTGAACAAAGGCAGAGCGGCGCGCACCGTGGCTGGATTGCGCATCAGCGCCGAGCCCTTGTTGAGATAGGCTTCGGGCTCCTTGGGATCACGTGCGATCGCCTCGTCGAAATCGGCGACCGCCGCCGCCACGTCGCCCCGTCGCAACTTCAATATGCCGCGATTCACGTAGGTCGCGACGGTGTCGTGGCCGCTGATCGCTTCCTCGCGGAGCGCGGCGTCGCAACGATCGAGACTGTCGTTCGACGGCAGGGCCGCGGACTCCGCGGCTTCGAAGCAGAGACGCGCCGAGCTCGCGCCGAGCACCGTGACCGCTGCGACGGACGGCGCGGCGGCCAGAACCGCAATCGCCGGAATGAGGAATTTGCCGAACATAGCCGAGTCCTCCTCTCGAGAACCCATAGCATATTTCGGCGATTCAGGCCATCAGCTGGTGGCGTTTCAGCGCGTGGCGGAGCTGGTCGTAGCTCAGCTGAAGCGCGGACGCGGCGGCGCGCTGGTTCCAGCGGCATTTTTCGAGCGCGGCCGAGAGGATGGCCTTCTCATATTCGGCGATGGCGAGGCGGAAATCCGCGCAATTGCCGGGATCGAATGCCGAGAGGTGGGCAACGCTCGGCATCGTTTCGGGGCCGGCGTCGGGGAGCGGTGGAAGCACCTCCATCCTGGGGGACGTCGGCAGCGGTCGCCACGGCGACTCGAACGGGTCGAATTGCACGACGTCGACCGGATTGGCCGGATCCTCCCAGCGATAGACGGCGCGCTCGACCACGTTGCGCAGCTCGCGGACATTGCCCGGCCAGTCATAGGTCAGCAGCCGGTTGGTCGCGGCGTTGCTGAAGCCCGGCCAGCGCTCCCATTCCAGCTCCATCGCCATGCGCCGCGCGAAATGGTCGGCGAGCACGGGAATGTCGCTGACGCGGTGGCGCAAAGGCGGCAGCGTGACGACCTCGAAGCTCAGCCGGTCGAGCAAATCGGCGCGGAAACGGCCCTCGTCGACCAGTTTGGGAAGATGCTCGTTGGTGGCGGCGACGATGCGCACGTCGACCCGGATCGGCTTCGACGCGCCGATGCGGGTCACCTCGCCATATTCCACCGCGCGCAGCAGCCGGTCCTGCGCCGGGCTCGACAGGGTGGCGAGCTCGTCGAGGAACAGGGTGCCGCCGTCGGCCTCCTCGAACCGGCCCATGCGGGTCTTGTTGGCGCCGGTGAAGGAGCCGGCCTCGTGGCCGAACAATTCGGCCTCGATCAGGGTCTCGGGCAGAGCCGCGCAGTTCATGACCACCAACGGGCCGTCCCAGCGCGAGGACAAGTGGTGAAGGCGCTCGGCGACCAGCTCCTTGCCAGTGCCGCGCTCGCCGATCACGAGCACCGGCCGATCGAGCGGCGCCGCGCGGCTCGCGCGCTCGACCGCGTCGAGGAAGGAGGAGGACTGGCCTACCATCTGGGTCGTGCGTTCCATTCCCAAGTTTTGGGACTATTTCCCACCCCTTGGCAAGAACAGAATGACCGCCCTTCCCTCGCAAATCGTCATTTCCCGCGGAAATCAGCCGCTTTTGCGAGTTGGCACGGCTCTTGAAGAAGAATGGGCATACCGCCGCAAAGGCGGATCAGGACCAGGCCAAGGATCAGGGAGCCACACCATGTTCAACATCGACAAATTCCAGCGCATCGCCACTGCCGCAGTCGGCGCGCTCGTCCTCACCACCGTCTGCGTCGGCGCCGCCGTCGGCCCGGCCCAGGCCGCCGCCACCCCGGTCGTCGCCCAGCAGAATATCGGTGGGGCGAACGCCTGATCCGGTGCTAAAAGGGATCGGCGAAACCGCTCGGAACAACCAGGAGCTTTCATAAAATGGGTATCTTTTCGCGGACCCGCGATATCGTCGCCGCCAACTTTGCCGACCTGCTCGACAAGGCCGAAGACCCCGCCAAGATGATCCGCATGATCATCATGGAGATGGAGGAGACGCTCGTCGAAGTGCGCGCGTCGGCAGCGCGGACGATCGCGGACCAGAAGGAAATGCGCCGCCAGATCACCAAGCTCGACAAGCTCCAGGAGAGCTGGACCGAGAAAGCCGAACTGGCGCTGAGCAAGGACCGCGAGGATCTCGCCAAAGCCGCCCTGGTCGAGAAGCAGAAGGCCGGCGACATGGCCGACCAGCTCCGCACCGAGATCCAGGTCCTGGACGACGCGCTGCGCGCCTCGGAAGAGGACATCCTCAAGCTGCAGAACAAGCTGCGCGAGGCCCGCACCCGGCAGAACGCAATCACCAACCGCCTCGAGAGCGCCCACAACCGCGCCCGCATGCGCGAAATGTATGCCGGCGCCAAGGTCGACGAAGCCTTCTCGCGCTTCGACGTGCTCGAGCGCCGCGTGGACATGGTCGAAGGCCATGCCGACGCGCTCAGCCTCGGCGCACCGGCCAAGACGCTCGAGGAAGAAATTGCCGAACTGCGCAGCTCGGAAAAGATCGACGCCGAGCTCGCCGCCATGAAGGCCGCGCGCAGCGGCAACAAGAGCCAGGAAGGCTAAGCCATGGAAGAAGTCCTCGTACCCTTTTTTGCCATCTCGATCCTGTTCCTCGGGCTGCCGTGGCTGATCTTCCACTATGTGACCAAGTGGAAGAGCGCCGCGACGCTGACCGGCGAGGACGAGAAGCTGCTCGACGAGATGCACGAAATGGCGCGCCGCCTCGACGATCGCCTGCAGACGATCGAACGCATCATGACCGCCGAAAATCCGGGCTGGCGCAGCATTGCCGCCGATCCGGCCGCCACCGGCATCGAGGACCGCAACACCGTCCGGAGGATCGGACAATGACCGAACCGCGCCAAACCAAATTCTATCTCGACAAGCGCAACGGCAAGTTCATGGGCGTGTGCGCGGGGATCGCCGATTATACCGGGATCGACGTCACGCTGATCCGGATCGGGATGGTCCTGGGCATCGTGCTCGGCTCGGGCGCGCTGATCCTGGTCTATCTCGCCACCGGCTGGATCGCCTCCGACAAGCCCCGCGAGTTCAGCAACCAGAGCCCCGAGCAGGCGAAATTCTGGCAGGGCGTGCGCTCCAACCCGGCGCGCACCACCCGCGATGTCCGCTCCCGCTTTCGCGACATCGATCGTCGCTTGGCCGACGTGGAGATCTACGTCACCAGCTCCAACCACAGCCTGTCGCAGGAAATCGAGAAGCTGCGCTGAATTCGGGGGGCCGGATGTCCGACTGGATACTGTTTTTCATCATCGTCGTGGGCATTCCGACGGTGCTCGGAATTGCCAGCGACATGTTCAAGCGCTGGACGAAGCTCAAGGAGAAGCAGCTCGAGCATGCTGCGGTGCTGGCGGCGGACAAGGCCGCCACGCAGGCCGCCCATATCGAACGGCTCGAACAAAGGATGCGGGTGCTGGAGCGCCTCGCCACCGACAAGGGAAACCACCTCGCCGCCGAGATCGAGGATCTGCGGTAGCATCAGGACCAGGGGAGAATATCAGTGGATCCGGAAAAGGCACAATTCATCAGGGACCTGTTCCCGTTCATCGCGGTCATGGCCTCGCTCGGCATCGGCGGCTGGGTGATCACCACCTGGTTGCGCATCCGCCACGGCTATCCGCTCGACGGCGCCTGGGGCCAGTCGGTCTATCCCAAGACCAGCGACGAGGCGATGGAGCGGATCAAGCTGCTGAGCGGCGAGAATGCCCAGCTCCGCGCCGAGCTCGGCTCAATCAAGGACCGCCTCGCCACGGTCGAGCGGATCGTCACTGACGACAGCCACCGGCTGACCCAGGAAATCGACGCGCTGCGCATCCCGCGCAACTGAGGAACGGATCATGGAAAGTGATTTCGCCAAGATTGCAGTCGCCTTCATCGTCATCGGACTGCCGCTCATCACGATCTTCGGCGGATTCTATTTCCGCACCTGGATGCGTTTCAAGGAACGTCAGCTCGAGTTGCAGGCCGGCCAGACGGCCGAGCGCGCGGCGCAATATGCCGCCCATAATGAGAGGCTGGAGCAAAGGGTGCGGGTGCTCGAACGGATCGTCACCGACAAGGGGATCGTCGTTGCCGACGAGATCGACGCGCTGCGCGAGCAGCCGCTGAACTAACGCCGCCCGGCGCTACGAAACGAACGACTTAAAAGGAGAAGAGACGATGAGCGGCGGCCAGATGATGGTGGTGCTGATCGTGGCGATGGTAATGATCGCCAGCATCATCAAGGCGAAATACGGGCACCAGCGCCGGCATCGCCACGGCGGTATCGAGGCTGGCTCCGCGACCGACACGGTCGAGAACCAGCGGCTGCGCGACGAGGTGAGGCAGCTCAAGGAGCGGCTCGCCGTGCTCGAGCGGATCACGATCGAGAAGGAGAATTCGCTCGAACGCGAGATCGAACGGCTTCGGGACAGCTGAGGGTGCCGGCGATGAATGACCTTGCGCTCTTCGCCACCCTCGCCTCCGCCGCCCTGTTCGGCCTCTGCATCTTCGCCGGCGCAGCGCTCAGGGGCTGGCATGGCTGGCTGGACGTGAGGCGCATGGAGATCGAGGCCGGATCGGGAGGACACTCCTCCCACCCCTCCCCGGCAGCACGGATCGAGCTGGCAGATTTACGGGAGCGGGTGCGCAAGCTGGAGCGCATTGCCAACGGCATCGATCCCTAGTCCCGACGGGGGTGACGAACCGCCCCCGCAGGACTAATTGCAACGGCATGACGCACCAGAATCTCGACGACATTTACGGCGACTATGAGCTGCTTGAGGCGGATGACCGCTACCGCCTGCTGATCGACCTCGGCCGCGCGCTGGAGCCGATGCCCGACGCTCTCAAGACCGACGCCACCCTGGTGCGCGGCTGCTCCGCGGCGGTGTGGGTCTATCCGATGCCGCGCGACGACGGGCGGCTTCATTTCCTTGCCGACAGTAACGCGGCGATCACCAAGGGGATCATCGCCCTCGTGCTGATGGCGGTGCAGGACCGCACGCCGCAGGAGATACTGGGGACCGACATCGAGACCGAACTGGCGCCGTTCGACCTCAAGAACCAGCTCAGCTCGAACCGCACCCAGGGCATACCGAACATGATCGCCCTCATTCGCCAGACCGCCGATCGCCTCGCCGGATGAGCCTCTCCGACAAGGGGTTCGATCCCCGTCTGTTCATGTCCTATGTGAGCCAGGTCGGCCATGGCGGCGCGCTCGGCATCGCCTATCACGACCACGGGCCGGACTGGGTCGAGCTCGCGCTCGATTATGACGAGAAACTGATCGGGGTGCCCGCCAGCGGTATCATCGCCTCAGGCCCGATCATCAGCCTGATGGACATGGCGACGAGCATGGCGATCTGGGTCAAGCTCGACCGCTTCAAGCACCAGGCGACGCTCGACCTGCGCATCGACTATCTGCGGCCGGCGACGCCGGGCAAGAGGATCATCGGCCGCGGCGAATGCTATGCGGTGCGGCGCTCGGTCGGCTTCACCCGCGGCCTCGCCCATGACGGCGACCCCGCCGATCCCGTCGCGCACGTCGCCGCGACCTTCATGTTCACGAGCAAACCGGGCTGACCACCGCGTCTGCTGTGGCGGTCAGTCGGACAAAGCGGAGCGCCGTTCCTCGGCCTGGCGCAGGACCTCGTAGGCGGCCTGCACGGCCTGGAAGCGGACCGCGGCTTCCTCGCCCTTGGCGAGATCGGGATGGTTGGCCTTGGCGAGCCGGCGATAGGCGGCCTTGATCGCCTCGAAATCGGGGTCGCCTTCGAGCTCGAGCACTTCCATCGCGCGCATCTCGTCGCGACTGCGGCTGCCGTCCCCCGGCCCGCCCCAGCCATAATGCTTGGCCTCCTGGAAGCCCTTCGAATCGCGCCGCTCGGCAGCTTCGCGCTCAGCGGCTTCTTCGGCGGTCAGGCCTTCGAAATAATTCCAGTTCTTGTTGTATTCGGCGGCGTGGCGCTCGCAGAAATACCAGCGGTCGGGCTTGTTCGGCGCCTTGGGCGCGGGACGGTCGCCGGGCTCGGTGCAGCCGTGCCGGTCGCACAGGCGCACCTGTTGCGCGGCGCGCTCGCTGCCATAGCTGCGCCAGCGCGGAAATCCCCAATCGTTTGAACGTGTCGGCCTGGCCATGGAGCCCAGATAGCGTCGCCCCTGCCCCGGCGCCACCCGCCCCGGGGGAAAATAAGCCAGAGGGTCTATAAGCCGGGTTTTGTCCGGCGGATAAATCCGCCTGTGCGACCATTCCTCTAGGAGACGGATTGCTCCGTCCCTCCAGCAACCAACCCGGGCGACGAGCCGAAACAGGCCCATGTGCCGCCCCTATTCGGTCTTGCTCCCGGTGGGGTTTGCCATGCCGTTCCCGTTGCCGGGCCCGCGGTGCGCTCTTGCCGCACCCTTTCGACCTTACCGGCCCGAAGACCGGCGGTATGCTTTCTGTGGCACTTTCCCTGGGGTCACCCCCGCCGGCAATTAACCGGCACCGTCGTTTCGTGGAGCCCGGACTTTCCTCGCCCCGCATGATGCGAGCCGCGGTCGCCCAACCCTCTGGCGGGGCCTATCTAGCGTGCCCGCGCTCGCGATCCAAGAGCAGGCTGAGAAGAATGGCGCGGGTCTCGCCATCGATGATCCCGTCCAGATTGTCGGGGCGGAAACGGCGCTGGAATGCCGTGATCGCCGCTTTGGCGTCGTGCACGTCATAGCCGAACCGCTCGAGGGCCAGCAGGAAGCCGCCGTCGGTCCAGTGCGGGTCCATGAGGCCGGTGGTCGGCCGCGGCAGCGCCAGTCCGCATTTGGCCAAACGGGCCCAGTCGAACAATTCGCCCGGATCCTGCTTGCGCGCCGGCGCGATGTCGGAATGGCCGACTACGTTGGCGCGGGGGATATTGTGGCGCTTGACGATGTCGGCGACGAGCGGGACGAGCGCGTCCATCTGCTCCTCGGAAAAAGGGCGATAGCCGAACTCGTGGCCGGGATTGACGATCTCGATGCCGACGCTGGCCGAGTTCACGTCGGTGATCGTCCGCCAGTAGGACCGGCCGGCATGCCAGGCGCGCTTGCCCTCATCGACCATGCGCAGGATCTGACCGTCCTCGGAGACGAGATAATGGCAGGAGACCTTGGCCTCCGGATCGCGCAGCCGGGCGATGGCCGAGGCCGCATCCTCCATCCCGGTATAATGAAGGACGAGCATCGTGATCGGCAGCTCACGATCGTCGAAATTGGGCGAAGGGCTGTCGATGACGTCGATCATGGCGCCACTTGCGCTCTAAAATGGGCGGCGCGTCAAGCGTGTGGAAATCAGCGGAGGCCGGACAGGCGCTGCGGCTCGGCGGCCTGCGCGGCCGGGCGGCGCAGATAGAGGCCGCGATGTTCCGGATCGGAGATGAAATCCTCGGTCTGGCCGATGATCGTCTCGCCGGCGCCGAGCATCAGGCAGGCGTCGGGCGCGCTCGCCAAAGCGAGCCTGTCGAACACCTCGCGCCTTTTCTCCGCCGAGAAATAGAGCAGGACGTTGCGGCAGAGGATGATGTCGAACGCGCCTGGACGGGGCGGCTGCTCGAGCAGGCTGTGCTGCTGGAACCGCACCGAATCGCGGATCTGGGGCGCAATCCGCCATTGCTGGCCGGGCTGCTCGGTGAACCAGCGAATCATCTGCAGGACGGGAAGCCCGCGCTGCACCTCGAACTGCGAATAGACGCCCTCGCGCGCCTGATCGAGCGCAGAGCCCGAAATGTCGGTGCCAACGAGCTCGATGCGCCAGTCGCGCCAGCGCGCCGCCTCGTCGGCGAAATGCATGGCGAGCGAATAGATTTCCTGGCCCGTCGAGCAGCCGGCGCACCAGATGCGCAGGCGCTTCTCGCGGGCGCGGGCGCGCTCGAGACGGCGCAGTCCGCCGTTCAGCAGCAGGTCGAAGGAGGCACGGTCGCGGAAGAAGAAGGTCTCGTTGTTCAAGAGCGCTTCCACCACCTGGTCGGCAAGGCTCGGCTCCCGGCCCGAGACGAGCGTGGCGATGAGCTGGTCGATGCTGTCGATGGCGCGCTCGCGCATCAGCGACTTCAAGGAGGTTTCGAGGCGCCAGCGCCGGCTCGTCGCCAGTTGCTGGCCGGTGCGCATTTCGAGCAGGCCGGCGAGGATGCGCCCGGAGGAGTCGCTTACTTCCACGGGGCCCCCGCGACACGGGCGGCGATACGCTGGGCGAGTTCGGCCGGGGACAAAATGGCGGAGGCGAGACCGGCCTCGGCGACGGCGCGGGGCATCCCCCAGACTGCGGACGTGGCCTGATCCTGGACCAGGACGGCGCCGCCGCGATCGACGACGCGGGCGCTGCCGACCAGGCCGTCGCGGCCCATGCCGCTCAGCACGATGCCGACGCCGGTCTTTCCGTAGGTCTCGCTCACCGACCAGAACATCGGATCGACCGAGGGCATGCAGCCGGAGCTGGCCGGCGTGCGGCTGAGCTTGACGGCGACGCCGCTGCCGAGGCGGGCGAGGCCGAGATGGGCGTCGCCTGGCGCGATGTGGATCCGCTCCGCGCGCAAGGGCATGCCGTCTTCGGCGACCACCGCCTCGCGCCCCGAAGCGGCTTCGATCTGGCGGGCGAAGAAGGGCATGAACACGGGCGGGAGATGCTGTGTGATGAGGATTGGCGCGCCGATCTTCTTGGGTAGAGCGCGCAGGAATTCGCCGACCGCATGGAGGCCGCCGGTCGACGCGCCGAGCGCGAGGCAGCCGAGGCCGTGATGGGTAGCTGCGCGCAGCGCGATGTCGAGCGCCGGAGCGGTGCCGACCGCGGCCAGCCCGAAGCCGCGCTCGGCCGGCCCGATGCGGCGCAGCCGTTCGGCGAGAACCTCGGCGAAGCGCCCTGCGAAATGCCCCGTCCCGGGCTTGGGAAGCGTGTCGGCGGCGCCGAGCGCGAGCGCCTGGATCGTCGAGGCGGCGCCGTCCTCGGCGAGCGAAGAGACGATGATGACGCGCGCGCCCTTGCCGTGCTTCAATATTTCGGGGAGCGCCTGGAGACCGGTGGTGCCCGGCATCTCGACGTCGAGCAGAACGATGTCGACCGGTGTGGCCTTCAGCGTCTCCAGCGCCTCCTCGGCATTGCCGGCGAGCGCTACGACCTCGAATTCTTTGTAGGCGGACAGCATCCGCGACAGCACGGCGCGGGCGATCGGCGAATCATCGACGATCATCAATGCGATCGGACGCGCCCCCGCCGGGCCGCCGCGGCGGTCAGGCGCAGACGCGTTGGGGGTCACGCGACCCCGACGATCTGCAGCTTGCTTTCCAGGGTCTCGCGATCGAACGGCTTCATCACATATTCGTCTGCGCCGGCCTCGATGGCGGCGCGGATATGGGCGACGTCGTTCTCGGTCGTGCAGAAGACGACCTTGGGCTGGGTCTCGTAATTGAGCTGCCGCAGCGTGCGCAGGAACTCCATGCCGCTCATCACGGGCATGTTCCAGTCGAGCAGGACGACGTCCGGCATCTGGGTCTCGATCCGCGACAGCGCCTCGCGACCGTCCTCGGCCTCGTCGACGGAGAAGTTCAGCGTTTCCAGGATGTGGCGCGCCACTTTCCGGATCACCTTGGAATCATCGACGACAAGACAGCTCTTCATTCCACTCTCGCTTCGTTGGCGGCATTCGGAGCCTAGCCGCAATTGGTAATGACAGTCTTAAGGCGGCTACGCGGCCTGCGCCGTCGGACCGGCCAGCAAAGCCTGGCTGTCGACGAGCAGGAGCAGGTCGTCGCCGGCCTCGACCATGCCCTTGGCGACCCGCCGCCAGCCGCTGTCGAGCGACGTGCGGACCGGGCGAACGTCGCCCGAAAATTCCAGCACGTCCTCGACGCTGTCGACGAGCAAGGCATAGGGATGACCGTCCGTCTCGACGACGATCGCGTCGCGGGGACCGTCGGCATTCGAGGCGCCCAGTTCCAGCGAGGCGAGGCCGTCGATCACGGTGAGAACGCGGCTGCGCAGCGCCGAAAGGCCGGCGACATGGGCCGCCGCACGCGGCACTGGCGTTAAGCCTTCGATTTCGACGACCGATTCGACGTCCGCGGCCGGGACCGCGATTCGCTGGCCGCCCAGAGTGATGATGAGGAGGAGCTCCTGCATGCTCAGCCTTTCCTTCCAGCGACGCGGCTGAGCGCACTCAGCAACCCGGCCCGATCGTAGCGATAGATGCTGTCGTCATGGTCCGCATTCGGCTCCGGATGGGCGCGGATCTTGACGATCTGCCCGGCCACGAGCGGAACCGGCTCGGCCTCCGCGGATGTAATAAGCACGTCCACTTCCTGCGCTTCCGCACCGTCGGCTGCGACGACCCGGTAGCCGGCGCCCTCGATGATCGGGCGGAGGATATTCTCCATCCACGGATCGCCGGTCGGCAGCGCGCAAACGGGCCGCGCCTTCGCGTCCGAGACGTCATGGCCGTGCGCGCCGAACAGCCAATAGCTGTCGACGATCTCTACCTGGACGCCGTCGATCAAAGTAACACCGCTGACTTCGCCCGCGGCCGGGGCCGGCAGCATCGCGTCGGTGAGGCCGACGATGTCGACCACTTCGGCAAAAGCATAAGCCAGCTCGCTGACGCCGTCGGAGAGACGCAGGATACGAAATGGTTGGTCGGGAGCCTCGGAAATGCCGGCGAGCGGCAGGATGCGGTCGCCGATCACGACCCGCAGGCGGCCCGCGCTGCAGCTGACCGCCTCCGGCTTCGCGTCCTCGATCCGTTCAACCACCGGCAAGTGGATCGCACGGCGCGCGCCGCCCAAGGTGACGAACAGCAAGGCCGGCGTCTCCACGCGCTGCTCTTCCTCGGGTGCCGGCGCGGCGGTGCGCTTCTCGATCTCGGTCTGGTCGAGGACGACCCCCGCCGCAGCGGCGATGCCCGACGGATCGAGCAGGAGGATGGGAATGCCGTCGTCGGCGAGCGTCGTGCCGGCATAGAGGCCGGTCGCCATCACGACCGGCGCGGCCGGCTTCACCACCAGTTCTTCATGGTCGTGCACATGATCGACCGCGAGCGCATAGACGTCGCCGCCCGCCGGCTTCAGTACGATCATCGTCTGCTCGGCCGCCTCGATCTGCTGCTCGACCTCGAGCACGGCGCCGAGCGAAACCAGGGGAATGCGCTTGTCGCGGATGCTCGCGACCTGGGCCCCGCCCACGGTTTCGATGCGAACGCTGCTGTTCTTGCTGCGGACGATCTCCTCGATCGCCGAGCGCGGGATGGCGTAATTCTGGCCGCCGATGCTGACCGTCAGCGCCGGGATGATGGTGAGGGTGAGCGGCACGCGCAGGGTGAGGCGCACGCCCTGCCCCAGCTTGCTCTCGACATCGACCACGCCGCCGATCCGCTCAATATTGGCGCGCACGACGTCCATGCCGACGCCGCGGCCGGAGATCGACGTCACCTGCTGGGCCGTGCTGAGCCCGGCCTCGAAGATCAGGCTGTTGCGCTGCGCCGGCGAAAGGCGCTCGCCCTGTTCCGGCGTGATGACGCCGTTGGCGACGGCCTTGCGCACCAGCTTGGTGCTGTCGATGCCGCGGCCATTGTCGGCGATCTCGATCAATATCTGGTTGCCGGCCTGGCGCGCGGCGACGCGAAGCGTCCCGGTCGCGGCCTTGCCGGCCTTGGTCCGCTCCTCGGCGCTCTCGATGCCATGGTCGACCGAGTTGCGGACGATGTGGCTCAAAGGGTCGCGGATCATCTCGATCATCTCGCGATCAAGCTCGACATCGCCGCCGTCGACTTCCAGCGTCACCTGCTTGCCGAGCTCGGCGGAGAGGTCGCGGACCATGCGCGGCAGGGTGACGAACAGATTGTCGATCCGCTGCATGCGCGTGCGGGTGATGGCGTCGCGCATTTCGGCGATGCAGGCCGAAACGCGGTCGAACGCGGCCTCGACCGCCACATCGGTCGGCGCCTCGCGCAGGCGGCGGGCCAGTTCGTTGCGGGCCAGCACCATATCCGAGACGCCGCTCATCATGCGATCGAGCAGGTCGACGGAGAGCCGGATGCTGCGGAAGGACTTGCGCACTTCGACGGCCGGGCCGGCGACGGCATCGGCTGCCTCGGCGACGGGCGACGGCTTGTCGCTGAGCGCGTCGATCAGCTGGCGGTCATCCGCGCTTGCGATGGATTCGCCGGTCTCGAGGGCCTGCACCAATTCGCCGATCCGGTCGATGATGGCCAGCACCGCGCTGACCAGGCCGTGATCGGCCGAACGCCTGCCCGAGCGAACCTCGACCAGGGCGTCCTCGGCGGCGTGGCTCAGCGCCTCGAGCCGCGGCAGATCGAAGAAGCCGCAATTGCCTTTCACCGTGTGGACGAAGCGGAAAATCTCGTCGAGCCGGGCGCGATCGTTCGGAGCGCTTTCCCAGGCGACGATCTCGCCGCCGAGCGCTTCCAGCATCTCGCGGGTTTCCGCGATAAAATCGTTGATCAGGTCTTCCATCAGGCCCCATCCGGAACGGTGTCGGACAGCCTTATGGAGACGAGGTGGTAAAGGAGGTGTTTACTGGGCGGGCGCTTCCAACGGAGGCGCCGAAAACCGCTTTCAGGCTGGAAGCGAGGCTCCGAACAGGATCATACCTTCGTCGGCGTCCATAACCTGCACTTCGCCCCGGCCCTCGGTGACGAGGCTGTGGACCAGCCAGGCGGCGGCGGCGCGGGGCGCGATCTGCTCCTCCGGGCTTTCGCCGAGCAGCGCCTTCTTCAGCTCCGGGTCGAGGACGATGCGGCTGCCCTCGGCGCGGATGACGATGTCGATGCCGCCGTCGTGGCGTTCGGCGCCCACATCCATGCGGCCGCCGCGGACGAGAGCGTCGCCGGCGATCAGGACGAGATTGAGCAGCACCTTGAGCGCCGACTTGCTCATCGTCGGCTCGTCGACCATCCAGCCCAGCTGGATACGGCCGTCGCCGCCGAACAGGCCCTCGATCGCGACGCGCGCCTCGCGCGTATCGACCTCGTCGGCGAAACCGCCGGCAGCGCCGAAGGCGAGGCGGAAGAATTTCAGCTTGTTGGCGGACGCGCGGGCGCTCTCGCCGAGAAGATCGAGGCAGCGGGCGCGCATTTCGGGGTCGTGCTCGTCGGCCAGCAGTTCAATACCGTTGTTCAGCGCGCCGACAGGGCTCAGCAGGTCATGGCAGAGGCGCGAGCAGAGCAGGCTCGCAAATTCGTAGGATTTCATGCCTTTAATGCCCCTGTTCGTATCCAAAGCGACTGCCCGCCCCCTATTGGCGCGTGGCGGCGCATGTTGCAAGGCGGTGGTTATGCCTCCGGCCCTTGAAATTCGGGCATTCCACCCCACATGGATCGTCCAATGAACCGGGGGGTTTCTGTTATTCAGGCGACGATCGCCGCCGATGCCGCGGGCTGGCGGCTTGACCGCGCGCTCGCCGCGGCGCTGCCGACCGTCTCGCGCGAGCGGCTGAAGGCGCTGATCAGCGCCGGCGAAGTCCGCAATCCGGAAGGCGTTCAGGTTCGGGATCCGGCGGCGAAGGCCAAGCCGGGGGCGTACGAGATCCGCATCCCCGAGCCCGCGCCGGCGCATAACGAGCCGCAGGATATCGCGCTGGAGATCGTGTTTGAGGACGACCACCTCGTGATCGTCGACAAGCCTGCCGGAATGGTGGTCCACCCCGCCGCCGGAAACTTCGACGGGACGTTGGTCAACGCCCTGCTCCACCATTGCGCCGGACGGCTTTCGAGCATCGGCGGGGTGGCGCGGCCGGGCATCGTGCACCGCATCGACAA
Source organism: Sphingomonas sp. LY54 (assembly GCF_035594035.1). NCBI lineage: Bacteria > Pseudomonadati > Pseudomonadota > Alphaproteobacteria > Sphingomonadales > Sphingomonadaceae > Sphingomonas > Sphingosinicella wutangchuni. Next base: position 164,102 of record NZ_CP141588.1, on the reverse strand, counting down.
GGACACGTCGGGATTGCTCGTCGTGGCCAAGACGGACGTGACGCACGAAGGCCTTTCCGCGCAGTTCGCCAGGCACAGCATCGACCGCCGCTACCAGGCGATCGTCGCGGGCGTGCCCAATCCGGCGAGCGGAACGGTCGACGCCCCGCTCGCCCGCTCGTCCGCCAATCGCCAGAAGATGGCAATCGTGGCCGAGGGGCGCGGCAAGCGCGCGGTGACCCATTTCCGGCTGGTGACGCCGCTCCGCGAAGCCGCACTGATCGAATGCCGCCTCGAGACCGGGCGGACGCACCAGGTGCGGGTCCACATGACGTCGATTGGGCATCCGTTGCTCGGCGACCCGGTTTATGGGCGCACCAGAACCGTTCACCGTGATGTACTCAATCAATTGGACTTCAAACGTCAGGCTCTGCATGCTGCAGTCCTCGGGTTCGTTCATCCCGTCTCGAAGGAAAACTTATCCTTCAAAAGCGCCGTCCCGTCCGATATGCAGGAACTGTTCAGGGCGCTCACCGTATAGCAATCAAGTGCAGGCACGGAGAATAAACGTGCAGCGCCCAAAGGGAGCTTAGTTATATTATGGCAAGCGGTAACAAAGGCCTGGCGACGATCCCCGCGACCGGCGGCGAAGCGGGTCTCAATCGCTATCTGACCGAAATCAAGAAATTCCCCATCCTCGCCCCCGAGGAGGAATATATGCTGGCCAAGCGCTGGACCGAGCATCAGGATACCGATGCGGCGGCCAAGCTGGTCAATTCGCACCTGCGCCTCGTCGCCAAGATCGCGATGGGCTACCGCGGCTACGGCCTGCCGGTGTCCGAGCTGATCTCCGAGGGCAATATCGGCCTCATGCAGGGCGTGAAGAAGTTCGAGCCCGAAAGGGGCTTCCGCCTGGCGACCTACGCCATGTGGTGGATCCGCGCGTCGATCCAGGAATTCATCCTGCGCTCGTGGTCGCTCGTGAAAATGGGCACGACCGCGGCGCAGAAGAAGCTGTTCTTCAACCTTCGCCGGATGAAGAACCAGATCGAGGCGTTCGAGGACGGCGATCTGAAGCCTGAGGACGTGACCAAGATCGCGACCCATCTCGGCGTCTCCGAGGACGACGTGATCTCGATGAACCGTCGCATGGCGATGGGCGGCGACACGTCTCTGAACGTGCCGCTGCGCGAGGAAGGCGAAGGCCAGTGGCAGGACTGGCTGGTCGACACCGACCCGCTGCAGGACGAGCGCGTCGCCGAGGCCGAGGAGACCAAGGTCCGTCACGATCTGCTCGTCCAGGCGATGGACGCGCTGAACGACCGCGAGAAGCACATCCTCACCGAGCGTCGCCTGTCGGAAGATCCGAAGACGCTAGAGGAACTGAGCCAGGTCTATGACGTCAGCCGCGAGCGCATCCGCCAGATCGAGGTGCGGGCGTTCGAGAAGCTGCAGAAGGCGCTGATGAACTTGGCGGGCGAACGCCGATTGCTTCCCGCTGGCTAAGCGCCAAGCGGCGCGCTAACGGGCCGCATGGCACGAGCAGTATCGAAGCGTAAGACCAAAAGGCGCGGATTGGGCGGCCGGATCATCGGCTGGATCATCCGCGCCTTTTTCCTCTTCATCCTCTTCAGCGTCCTGTGGGTGCTGCTCTATCGCTTCGTGCCGCCGCCGATCACCTTCACGCAGATGGGCGACCTGCTCGGCGGGCGCGGCGTCGAAAAGAGCTGGATGCCGCTGTCGGAAATCGACAACGACATGGAGCGCGCGGCGATCGCAGCCGAGGACGGCAAGTTCTGCGCCCATAATGGCTTCGACACCGACGCCATCGCCGCCGCGATGCGCAGCAATGCCGAGGGCAAGAAGAGGATGCGCGGCGGATCGACGATCAGCCAGCAGACCGCCAAGAACGCCTTCCTGTGGCAGGGCGGCGGCTATTTCCGCAAAGGCCTTGAGGCCTGGTTCACCCTGCTGATCGAGCAGATGTGGACCAAGCAACGGATCATGGAAGTCTATCTCAACATCGCCGAGACCGGCATCGGCACCTACGGCGTCAATGCGGGGGCGCAGCGTTATTTCGGCAAGGATGCATCCAACCTCACGCGGCAGGAAGCGGCGCGGATCGCGGCCGTGCTGCCGCTGCCCAAGGAGCGCGATGCGATCGCGCCGAGCGGCTTCACGCGGCGCTACGGCAATTCGATCGCGTCGCGGATCCGGGTGGTCCAGCGCGACGGCCTCGACGCCTGCCTGAGGGGCGAGGATGCCACGCCGGCGGCGGAGCCCGAAGAGCGCGCCGCGCCCGCCAAAAAGAAGAAGGCCGAACCCAAGGCCGCGCCCGCGCCGGAGAAGGCCGAGGATTATATCGATCCGGCCGATGTGGCGCCGGTCGTGACCGAGCCGGCTGCCGAAAAGACAGCGCCGCCGGCTCCGGATCCGGAACCGACGGCGCTTCAAGACCTGAATGGTATGTAGGGCTTAGAACGGCATCTTCATGCCCGGCGGCAACGGCAGGCCGGCCGTGATTTTCTGCATCTCGGCATTGGCCGCGACGTCTGCCTTGCTCCGCGCATCGTTCAGTGCGGCGACGATCAGATCCTCGGTCATCTGCTTCTCGCTGGGCGCGAGCAGGCTCTCGTCGAGGTCGACGCCGATGATGCGGCCCTTGGCCGAGGCGCGAACCTTGACCAGGCCGCCGCCCGAGACGCCCTCGACCTCGATCGTGTCGAGATTGGCCTGCGCCTTCTGCAGCTCGGCCTGGGCATTCTGGGCCATCTTCATGATGTCATCGAGGTTGGGCATTACGCACTCCGTTGTTCGTTGATCGTGAAATGGGTGAGCTCGGCGTCGGGAAAGGCGTCGAACGCGGCTTTCACCATCGGTGAATCGAGCACCGCCTGGCGCACCTCACCCGCCGCTTTCTTCTCCTGCTCGAGCAGGCTCGGCTCGGCCTCCTCCTCCGAAACCTCGACCGTCCAGATCGTTCCGCTCAGAACCTTCAGCGAAGCCGCGAGATCGCGCATGAAATCGCCGGCCATCGGCTTGGTCGGGCGGATCACAAGTTCAGGCGGCGCGTAACGGACGACCCCCACGAAATCGTGCAGCATCTGGGCGAGGTGCGGCTTGCCGTTATTGGCGAGGTAGTCGACAAGCCCGGCGAAGGTCGGCGGCGCCTGGAAGGCCGGCGCGGGCGCTTCGGGCACGGCAGGTTGGTGAGCCATCTCCGCCTGCGCGGCCGATGCGGCCGGCGCCGTGCGTTGCGGCACCGATACCGCCCCGCCGCTGGCCAGCTGCTCCATCAGCGCGCCGGGATCGGGCATCTCGCTGGCATGGATGACGCGGAGCAACGCCATTTCGGCGGCTTCCAGCGGCATCGCCGCGGTCTGGACCTCGCCCAGCCCCTTCAGCAGCAATTGCCAAAGACGGTGGACTGCGGCGTAGCTCAGCTTGCCCGCCCACTCCTCGTAGGCGGCGCGCTCCTCGTGGCTCTGCGCCGGATCGGTGGCGCCGCCAACCTTTGCGCGGGTGATGCCGTGAACGCTCTCGAGCAGGCCGCGCAGCAGAGCGGCGGGGTCGACGCCGAGATCGTGCTGGTCCTTGATCGCCGCGAGCGCAGCGCGGGCGTCGCCGGCGAGCAGCAGCCCGAGCAATTTGCGGATCGCGCCGCGGTCCGACAGGCCGAGCATGGCGCGGACCTGGTCGGCGGTGACCGCGCCATGGCCATGGGCGATCGCCTGGTCGAGGATCGAGAGGCCGTCGCGGGCCGAGCCCTCGGCGGCGCGGGCGATCAACGCCAGCGCCTCGGGCTCGACCTCTGCGCCCTCCCTCGCCGAGACGTCGGCGAAATGGGCGGCGAGCTGCTCGGCCGAGATGCGGCGCAGGTCGAAGCGCTGGCAGCGCGAAAGGACGGTGACCGGCACCTTGTTCACCTCGGTGGTGGCGAACAGGAATTTGACGTGGGCCGGCGGCTCCTCAAGCGTCTTCAGAAGCGCGTTGAACGCGTTCTTCGACAGCATGTGGACTTCGTCGATGATGTAGACCTTGTAGCGCGCCGAGACCGCTGCGTAACGGACGGCCTCGATGATCTCGCGCACGTCGTCGACGCCGGTATTGGACGCGGCGTCCATCTCGACTACGTCGATATGCCGCCCCTCGGCGATCGCGACGCAGGGCTCGCAGACGCCGCAGGGCGAGATGGTGGGTCCCCCCTGCCCGTCCGGGCCGATGCAGTTGAGCGCCTTGGCGACCAGGCGGGCGGTCGAGGTCTTGCCGACGCCGCGGACGCCGGTGAGGATGAAGGCATGGGCGAGCCGGTCGCGCTTGATGGCGTTGCCGAGCGTGCGCACCATCGCGTCCTGGCCGATCAGCTCCTCGAAGCTTTGCGGCCGATATTTGCGGGCGAGCACCCGATAGGGTTGGGCCCCTTCGGCGCCGCTTGCGGCGCTCAGGACAGGCTTGGCCGGCTGCGGCGGTTCGTCGAGGCCGAGGCCGAAGGAGTCGGGAGAATCGGAGGGCATGCAGAAACTCTAGCCGTTCGGGCTGGGCCTGTCGAAGCTGAACGCTCGGATGTTGCGTTACAGGAACGGGCGCTAGCGTGGTAGCGTACTGGCCGCTGTCACAGTGATGGTTTCGAGTTCAAGTCCCTTCACGGCGAGGTCGTTCCCGAGCCACTCATCAAGCCGATAGCCTGCAGAGACGTCAAAGGAAGTGCCGGCGTATCCCCAGTGTCCCGGCCGCCCCGTCGTGAAATCGGTCCAGCTCGCGATTTGGAGCGGGACCGCCAGACGATGATAGGCGACGTGGCTTTCCCGCATGATGCGGACACGGTCCTCGCCGCGCCGGACGATAATCTCGCGCCGCCAGACGAAATCAACCGGAATGAGCCGCATGTCGTAAGTTGGTCTGGTGGGGCTGACGCGAGGGAAGGTTTCAATGAACCATATGTCGGCATCGGCCGACGGAACGGGGCGCGATCGAAAACAGCGTCCCTTCTCCCACAGGTCGTCCAGTTTCGCCCATAGATAGACCCCTTGGCGCGGATCGAGATCGGGCGCATCCCGTCGCTCCGCCCTGACCGCAGCCAGGAGCTTGTTGTCGCAGCCCGATGCAATCGGAACGATTTCGTGGAGGGTGCGCGAGCGATTTCTCTCGCCACGCCGGAACCCCACAGAGCCAACGATTACCTGTTGCGCCAGACCGGTGAACAAGAGACGCTGGCAGAACTGGTCGCACTTGCGATCCCGGTCCGACTGCCGATCCATTCGGCTCAGAAGCGCAGCCGTTTTCACCGGGCGGATTGTCGGCACCGTAGCGAGGTCATCCGCCCTCAGCTGCGAAACCTGTCTGGCGATCTCGCGGTTGGCCAGGACCGAAACGGCAGAGCCGGCGCCTAAGGATATCATGAGTGTGCCGAGTGCGAGCAACAACGCATACAAGCGCCGGCGCAGGCGACGTCTGGAAAGCGCATACGCGCCCAAGGCCGGCGTCGAATAAAGCCATATCGTCGGGGCCATCCAGCCCAGGATCGCCAGCGGAATCGTGATGATTCCGAACATGAGGAAGATCAAAAAGCCCGGAATCACCATAGCGATGAGCGCGAGGATGGTGATCAACCACCACATGCGCGCCGCCCATCGCTGCCCCCGAGTCATCGGGCAGCCCTAGCGTGCTGACGTAAATTTAGTCGAAATGGGAGTGGTGGGAGCCGGAACGACCCGGAGCGAAATCGTTACGGCTGCTTCCTTCCGGATCTGACCGGGTTGGCGACAACTCCGTCCGCCCGACTCCCGCGGCGCATATGGGGGAAGTTGGACGCCGAGGCAAGATCACGTGAATCTCAGGCGGGGCGCGATTTTGCGCGCTCTCTGGTCCGCTCGACGATCTCATCGAATGACAGGTCGCTCATACCGCTGCGCTCGCCCGCTGCGATCAATGCGCGAAGCCGGCTATGATCGCGCTGGTTGATTTCAAGCAGATGCGAGACCAGACGCCGGCATCGGCGAAATACCCCGTCGCGACCTGCGACTCTATGTACACCACAGCGCGTGGGGAAGGTCGATCTTGAGCTCAGCCATGGCCGCTCTCCACCATAATCCCGCCTTCCGATCACCGGCCCTGCATGTTGTGGCTGCCGCCCGGCATCTTCACCGTCAGGGTGTCGAGCGCTTCGTCGGTCCAGATCTGGCAGGAGAGGCGCGAGTGGCGGGTGACGTGGGAGGCGAGGTCGAGCATGTCCTCCTCTTCCTCGCTGGCCGGCGGGAGCCGGGCGAAATCCTCGTCCGCGACGATAACGTGGCAGGTCGAGCAGGCCATCTGGCCCTCGCACGTGCCCTCGAGCGGCTGGCCGGCGGCCTGGGCTATATCGAGCAGCCGCTCGCCCGGCGGGGCGACGACTTCGCGGATTTCGGAACCGTCGGCCGAGACGAAGCGGATGCGGGTCATGCGACGAAGCTCCGCTGCCGCGCGGCCGCATCCTCGATCATCGTCAGCGCCTCGGCCAGTTCGTCTTCGCTCGTATAGCGCCCGAAACCGATGCGGACGCTGGATCGCGCCTCGCGCTCGCTCAGGCCGAGCGCCGAGAGGACGTGGCTGGGCCGACCCGAGCCGCTGGCGCAGGCCGATCCTGCCGAGAAAGCGATACCGCGCAACTCCGAAATCAGGCGGGCTGCGTCGATGCCCGTGGAACGAAGATTGAGGTTACCGTGGTAGCGGTGATCGGCCGAACCGTTGAGGCTCCAGCTGTCGCCCAGCACGGCCAGCGTCCGCGCCCACAACGCCTCAACATGCGCATGGTCCTCCGAGCGGCGTGCGGACAGCAAGCGTGCCGCCTCGCCGAAGCCGACGCACAAAGCGGGCGAGAGGGTCCCGGATCGGATGCCGCCTTCCTGGCCGCCGCCGTGCAGCAAGGGCTCGATCGCGACCCCCCCGCGGATCCACAGCGCGCCGATACCCTTGGGGCCGTGCACCTTGTGGGCGGAGATCGCGACCATGTCGCAGGCATCGCTCGGCACGTCGACCCGGCCGAAGCCCTGGACCGCGTCGCAGAAAAGGACGGCGCCGCTGGCGCGGGCGAGCACGGCGAGCTCGGCGATCGGCTGGACGACGCCGATCTCGTTATTGACCAGCATCGCGGCGACGAGGCCGGTGCTCTCGTCGATCCGCTCCGCGGCCAGTTCGAGGTCGACGAGCCCGCCGGCGCCGACCGGGAGAATGTCCACTTCGAAACCTTGGGTCCCCAGCCATTCGACCGTGTCGAGCACGCAGGCATGTTCGGTCGCGAGGGTGACGATCCGGCGCCGGCCTTCCGGCAGCCGGGCGGCGGCGCCCTTCAGTGCCCAGTTCGCCGCTTCGGTGGCCCCGGACGTAAAATAAAGCCGTCCTTCCCCCACCCCCAGCGCCGCCTCGATCAGGCCGCGCGCGACCTCGATGGCGGCGGCGGCCTCGCGGCCCAGGCGATGGGGGCTGTGCGGATTGCCGAAGCGCGTCTCGAGCCACGGCCGCATGGCGGCTGCCACTTCGGGCGCGAGCGGGGTTGTGGCCTGATAATCAAGGTAGATCATGCGGCGCGGCGCTTTGCCTTCATCTCGGTCCATAGAGCGGCGAAGCGGTCGATCTCGGCCGCAGTCGTGGACGGTCCGAAGCTCACCCGTACGACCTCGCGCGCCGGTCCCTCGTCCCAGCCCATCGCGGCGAGCACATGGCTGGCCTTGAGGCTGCCCGACGAGCAGGCGCTTCCGGCCGAAACCGCGATGCCGGCCATGTCGAACTGGATAAGCTGCGCGTTCGCCGGCACGCCCGCCATGCGGTAGGCACCGATCGTGGCGATGCGCTCGCCTTCGCCACCCACGATCTCGGCCCCTGCCGCCGCCAGCGCCGTTTCCAGCCGCTCGCGCAAAACAGCCGCCTCGTCGAGCCAGTCATGGCCCGCTTCGAGCGCGGCGGCCATAGCGAGGATGGCGGGGAGATTCTCGGTGCCCGGGCGATAGCCCTGCTCCTGGCCGCCCACGGCTTCGAGCTCGGCGAAATCACGCACCAGCAGCGCGCCGACGCCCGGCGGGCCGCCGAACTTGTGGGCCGACAAGGCGATGAAGTCGGCGTCGGGCAACGGCAGCTTGCCGGCCGTCTGGGCGCAATCGGCGAGCAGCAGGCCGGCTCTGGCGTGCACCTCGTCCGCAATCGAACCGAGCGGCTGGAGCACGCCGGTCTCGTTATTGGCATGCTGGACCGCCACGAGCGGGCGTTCGCCCTTGAGCAGCGTCAGGTCGACAATACCGTCGCTACCCACCGGGAGCGTGACCGCGTTCGGCGCTGCGCGGGCAACGGCGTCGTGCTCGACCGCGGACACGTAACGTGTTCCCGCCATGGCGCGGTGCAGGACGATGGCGAGCGCCTCACTCGCGCCCGACGTGAAGAGGATCTTTCCAGTCCAGCCGAGCGCGCGTGCGATCCGCGTGCGTGCCTCCTCGAGCTTCGCTTTGGCGGCGCGGCCATCGGCGTGGGGCGAGCTCGGATTGGCCCAGGCTGCGAGCGCGTCCGCCATCGCCGCCTGCGCAACGGGCAGCACCCGCGTCGTCGCAGCATGGTCCAGATAGATACGGCCTTGCGGCACTTTTTCCTCTTGATTGCTAAGCAGGCGCTTCGCCCTATATAGGTGCCCGCGGCACATGGCACCGCCCATGTGCGATCTTCCCAATTTAGCTCAAGCGCAGGTGCAATGCCCGAAGTCATTTTCCCCGGTCCCGAAGGCCGTCTCGAAGGCCGCTTCCAGCCGGGTCCGCGTCCGCGCGCGCCCGTCGCCATGATCCTTCATCCGCACCCGCATGCCGGCGGCACGATGAACAATCCGATCGTGCAGCAGCTCTACAAGACGTTCGTGCGGCGCGGTTTCGCGACCCTGCGCTTCAACTTCCGCGGCGTCGGCCGCAGTCAGGGCGTGTTCGACAACGGCATCGGCGAGCTTTCCGACGCTGCCTCGGCGCTAGACTGGGTCCAGCAGATCCACCCCGAAGCCGAGCAGACCTGGATCGCCGGCTTCAGCTTCGGCGCCTGGATCGGCATGCAATTGCTGATGCGCCGCCCTGAAGTCCGTGGCTTCATCTCGATCGCCCCGCCGGCCAATATGTACGACTTCACCTTCCTCGCGCCCTGCCCCTCCTCGGGCATCATCATCCAGGGCGAGGCCGACGAGGTCGTCACGCCGGGCGCGGTCCAGAAGCTGGTCGACAAGCTGCGCACCCAGCGCCACATCACCATCCACCACGACACGATCCCGGGCGCGAACCACTTCTTCGCCAACGAGATGCCGCAGCTGATGAAGTCGGTGGACGACTATCTCGACTTCCGCCTCGATCCGAGCTGCACGATCAAGTAGCCGCCTGCCCGTCCTGGAGCCCCGGCCTACGCCGGGACGACGCTCAGCCGGCCGGCGGGGGGAGCGACCAGATCAGGACGTTGCCGAGGATCACGAGCGCCGCGACGAGCATGAGGATGCCCCTCTTCGCGTCGCGGCGCTTAACGATCAGCCACATGCCGCTAGCGCCCAGCAGGAAGGCGGCGATCGTGGCGATGGAGAGCAGGGTGGAAGCCATGCGCCTCCCTGCCACGCCGATGGTGAATCGAAAAGACGCGAACGATCTTTACGCGCGCTTAAGCCTGATCCTCTATAATGACCTCATGGCATATGCAGACCGGCACGGCCTGGACGAGGCCTTCGAGCAGATCGAGGAGACCATCCTGCCGAGCATCTCGATGATGCTCGACACGTTGCTCGAAGCCTCCACGCTGGCCCAACCCGGCGTGGACGCCGAAGTCTATGCCGCCGAGCTGCGCACGATCGCGCTCCAGCTCGAGACGCTGACCCGCGAGGTCGAGCGCATGGCGCCCCTCCCCGGCGAGGACCGCGACTACCGGGCCGCCGCCCGCGCCTGACCGGCAATGATCTCCGCATAGACCAGCGGATCGACATTCCCGCCTGACAGCACGATCACGCTGCGCTCCGTGAGCGGCCCCGCCTTGCCCGCCAGCGCCGCCGCGAGCGCGACCGAGCCGCCCGGCTCGACCACGAGGCGCAGGCTGCGCGCGGCGAACGCCATCGCCGCCTCGATCTCCCGTTCGCTGACGGCGATTCCGCGGGCGCCTTCCTGGCGCAAGGCGGCAAGCGTCAGCGGCGAGACCAGGGTCGTCTGGAGCGCGTCGCAGCGTGTCGGGGGCGCATCCGGGCCGACGGGGACCGGATGGCCGGCGACGATCGAACGGGCCATGTCGTCCCAGCCTTCGGGCTCGACCGTGACGATTGCCGCATCGGGCAGCGCCAGCGCGATGCCGGCGGAAAGTCCGCCGCCGCCGCACGGGACGATGACTTTGTCGGGCCCTTCGCCGGCAACTTCTCTCACCTGCTCGCCGATTTCGACCCCCGCAGACCCCTGGCCTTCGATGATGTCGACATCGTCGAACGAGGGGACGAGGGTCGCGCCGCTCTCACGGGCGAGGCGGGCGCCGATCTCCTCGCGGCTTTCGGTGGCGCGGTCATAGTCGACGATCCGGGCGCCTGCGGCGAGTGTCGCCTCGCGCTTCACGGCCGGAGCGTCGGCGGGCATGACGATGGTGGCGGCGATGCCCATGCGGCGAGCCGCCAAAGCGACGCCCTGGGCGTGATTCCCGGACGAGAAGGCGACGACGCCGCGCTGCCTTTCCTCGGGGCTCAGCAGCATCAGGCGGTTGGTCGCGCCGCGCAGCTTGAAGGCCCCGCCCTGCTGCAGGCATTCGGCCTTGACCCACAGCCAGGTGCCGCCGATCTCGACCGGGAGCAAAGGCGTCCGAGTGACGTCGCCATGGATGCGGCGGGCCGCGGCTTCGACCCCCTGATGGGTGGGTCTTCTCTCCAGCATTCGAATCTCCAATCGTTCCGTCGCCGGAGCCTCACGCCTGGGCGACAGAAAATTCGCTTCAGCGCCGCTACGCAACATCTTGTCAAACCACGAGAAAATGCAGCTCTTTACATGGGGGACCGCGACCCATATATGCGCCTCCGCTGCCCCATGGGGACTTCCAAACCGCAAGGCAGCTTCTTCGTCAACTACCCCTGGAGGTCCCTTGAATTGTACAAGCACCATAGCGCGCTGGGGCTAGCGACCGCCCTTCGTCCGGTTCAGCCGGTCACGCTCCTTCGTCCGCACGCCGCCAGCCGTGCTGCCCGCTTCTTTGCCGAGAAGTTTCCGGGCCGCTCGATGTATGCGGTGAAGGCGAACCCGTCCCCGGACCTCATCGAGATCCTGTGGGAGAGCGGCATCACCCATTATGACGTGGCGTCGATCGCCGAAGTGCGTCTTGTCGCCAAGATCGCGCCCGAGGCTACCTTGTGCTTCATGCACCCGGTGAAGGCCGAGGAAGCGATCGAGGAAGCCTATTTCACCTACGGCGTCCGCACCTTCTCCCTCGACACGATGGAGGAGCTGGAGAAGATCGTGCGCGCCACGACGAGCCCCGACGGCAGCGTCGCGACGGATCTCAACCTGTGCGTGCGGCTGCGCGTTTCCTCTGACCATTCGAAGCTGAGCCTGGCCTCCAAGTTCGGCGTCGATCCGACGGAAGCCAAGGAGCTGCTGTTCGCCACCCGTCAGGCGGCCGACGCGCTCGGTATCTGCTTTCACGTCGGCAGCCAGGCGATGTCGCCGGCCGCTTACGCCGAGGCGATGTCGCGCGTCCGCCAGGCGATCGTCGAGGCCGCGGTCACCGTCGACATCGTCGATGTCGGGGGCGGCTTTCCCTCCTCCTATCCGGGCATGGAGCCGCCGCCGCTCGAGGCTTATTTCGAAGTCATCCACAATGCCTTCGAGAGCCTGCCGATTTCCTATTCGGCCGAGCTGTGGTGCGAGCCGGGCCGCGCCTTGTGCGCGGAATATGCGAGCCTGCTCGTCCGCGTCGAGAAGCGCCGCGGGTCCGAGCTCTACATCAACGATGGCGCCTATGGCGCGTTGTTCGATGCGGCGCATATCGGATGGCGCTTCCCGGTGAAGCTGCTGCGCGAGGAGGAATCCGACGCGAAGGATTTCGGCTTCAGCTTCTACGGGCCGACCTGCGATGATCTCGACCACATGGCCGGTCCGTTCGACCTACCGGCCGACATCGGCGCCGGCGACTATATCGAGATCGGGATGCTGGGCGCCTATGGCTGCGCCATGCGCACCGCGTTCAATGGTTTCGGATCCGACATGAAGGTGATTGCCGCGGACGAGCCGATGGCGACGCTGTATGGCGTGGACGAGGAACGGACCGTCCGTTCGAACGTGGTTAAGCTGTAAAAGCGCACTAGCTAGCGAGGACATGGCGCGGCCCGGGCGCGAGCCCGGGTTCCGTCCCGCTTTTCCGTTTCCCTGAGATGCCGGGTTGGGCCGGCACGAGCTTTTTGAGGAAGTAAGATGAACGAGCAGACCCCCATCAACGACACCCGCAAGGCGGAGCTGCTGTCGAACGTCGTCGAGCATATCGACATCAAGAGCTTCGACGCGCGCCCGATCGTGGACGCGATGAGGAAGATGAGCTTCTCCAGCCGCGACCTCGGCCGCGCCACCGACATCTACAACCAGATGCTCGCCGATCCCGATTGCTCGGTGATCCTGGTCGTTGCCGGGTCGACCTCGGCCGGCGGCTGCATGGATCTCTATGCGGACCTCGTGAAGAACAACATGGTCGACGCGATCGTCGCCACCGGCGCCACCATCGTGGACATGGATTTCTTCGAGGCGCTCGGCCACAAGCATTACCAGGCGCTCGAGATCCCCGACGACGACACGCTGCGCTCGCTCTACATCGACCGTATCTACGATACCTATATCGACGAAGAGAAGCTGCAGGAGACCGATCACACGATCGGCGAGATCGCCAACAGCCTCGAGCCGAAGGCCTACTCCTCCCGCGCGTTCATCCGCGAGATGGGCAAGTGGCTGATCGAGAACGGCAAGAAGGAGAACAGCCTCGTCAAGCTCGCCTACGAGCATGACGTGCCGATCTTCTGCCCGGCGTTCACCGATAGCTCGGCCGGCTTCGGCCTCGTCAAGCACCAGGTCGATGCGATGAAGGCGGGCCGCCAGTATCTGACGATCGACAGCATCGCCGACTTCCGCGAGCTGACCGACATCAAGATCAAGGCGGGCACCACCGGCCTGCTCATGATCGGCGGCGGCGTGCCGAAGAATTTCGTGCAGGACACCGTGGTCTGCGCCGAAATCCTCGGCCACGAGGATGTCGAAGTGCACAAATATGCGGTGCAGATCACGGTCGCCGACGTCCGCGACGGCGCCTGCTCCTCCTCGACGCTGCAGGAAGCCGCTTCGTGGGGTAAGGTCTCGACGGCGATGGAGCAGATGGTGTTCGCCGAGGCGACCACCGTGTTGCCGCTGCTCGCCTCCGACGCCTACCATCGCGGCCATTGGAAAACCCGCGCCAAGCGCGCTTTTTCCAAGCTGTTCGACTGAGGACTTTCGCGCCCGTAGCGCGGCCCCGGGCCGATCGTTACGGGAGTTGAACATATCCGGTTTCTGACGCACCTTCCCCCGGTTTTCGGGGGGAGGTGTTTCTTTATGGGTTACAGTCCGATTCTGGGTCCGGTCGTCGCTCTGGTCGCCTGGTCGCTGGTGATGATGATGTGGCTGTACGCGACCCGCTTCCCGGCGATGAAGCGAAAGGGCATCGACCTCAAGGGGCGGGTCGGCGGGCGCGGCACCCAGCTGGACGGGGTCATCGAGGACCAGGTCCAGTGGAAGGCGCACAATTACAACCATCTGATGGAGCAGCCGACGTTGTTCTATGCGGTCGCGCTGACGCTGGCGCTGATCGGCCAGGGCGACGGCCTCAACCTCGTTATCGCCTGGGGCCTATGTCGGGTTGCGCATCGCCCACAGCCTGGTGCAGGCGACGGTCAACGTCGTGCGCTGGCGTTTCCTGCTTTTCGCGGCAGCCTCAATCACTTTGCTGATGCTCACGATCCACGCCGGAATGGCGCTCATTCACCTGCGCGGGTGAACTGGCTCGCCAGTTCCGCATGGGTCGACCAGCGGAACTGGCCGACCGGGCGCACCCAATCGAGCCGGTAGCCGCCGTCGACCAGCAGCTTGGCGTCGCGCGCGAAGGTGACCGGGTTGCACGACACATAGGCGATCCGCGGCACGCTGGAGACGGCGAGATGCTCGACCTGCTCGCGGGCGCCGGCGCGCGGCGGATCGAGCACGATCGCCTCGAAGCGGTTGAGCTCAGCGAGCTGGAGCGGGCGGCGGAACAGGTCCCGATGATCGACGAAGATCGGGCGCTGGGTGCGGTTGGCGACGCCCTTCAGGATCATGGCCGCCTCGCGATCGGCCTCGGCGGCGAGCACGCGGCCCTCCAGCGCGAGCGCGAACGTGCCGAGCCCGGCGAACAGGTCGGCGACGATTCGCGCCGGACCTACGGCCTGGCGGACCGAAGCGACCAGCGCTTCCTCGCCTTCCAGGGTGGCCTGAAGGAAGGCGCCATGCGGAAGCGGCACGGCGATGCCGCCCAGCGTCACGCTGACGGGTTCCGGCTCCCAGCGGGTCTGCGGCCCACTGCCGTCGTCGAGGGTGAGGCGAGCGAGACGGTGCGTTTCTGCAAAGACCGCGAGCGCCTCGGTCGCTTCGAGCGTGTCGACGCCGATGCCCTCGAGCAGGATGTCTGCGCCCTGATCGGCCCAGGTCATGCGGACTCCGCCCTTGCCGCGCGGACCGAGCAATTGCCCCATCAAGCGGCGCAGCGGCTCCACCAGCGCGAACAATTCGGTCCGCAGGATGAAGCATTCGCGCATATCGACGACGCGATGGCTTTTCTCGGCGTTGAAGCCGAGCACGACCTGTCGGCCGCGCGTCTCGGCGCGCAGCGAGGCGCGGCGGCGGCTGACCGGCGGCGAAATGTGCGGGACCAGGATCTCTGTCGCCGCAATCCCCTGCCCGGCCAGCGCCGACGCAACGCGGTCGACCAGAAATCCGCCGAAAGAATCGTCGTCGAGATGCTGGAGCTGGCAACCGCCGCATTCAGGAAAATGACGGCAGGGCGGCACGATCCGGTGCGGTCCGGGCGTGATGGCGCCATCGGCCGCGACTTTATCGCCCGGCGCGGTGAAGGGCAGATGCCGCCCGCTTTCGGTGACGCCCTCGCCGCGCGCGGAAATGCGGACAATCTTTTCGGTCACAGGCACTCGGCAAGAATAAGGGGAAGCAAGGCGATGAGGTCGTCGGCGATTAGCCCCGGGCCGGCGGCGGCGCCAGCCCGGCCGTGCAGCCATGTGCCGGCGCAGGCCGCTTCGAACGGATCGAGGCCGCGGGCCCGCAGCGCGCCGATCATGCCGGCCAGGACATCGCCGGTACCGGCGCTCGCCAGCCAGTGCGGCGCGGGCGGAGCAATGGCCGCATGTCCGTCCGGCGCGGCGACGATGGTGTCCGGGCCCTTATAGACGATCACGCAGCCCAGTTTCCGCGCCGCCTCTCGGGTCTGATCGACCTTGCTGCCGGCGAGGCCGTCCGGGAACAAGCGTGCGAACTCGCCGCCGTGGGGGGTGAGGATCGTGCCCGCTGGCGGACGCAGGCCGTGCTCGCCGATCAGGCCCAGCGCGTCGCCGTCGAGGACGAGCGGGCGTTGCCAGCCCAGCGCCTGCTCCAGCAGGGCTTTGCTTTCCCCGCCGCGGCCAAGGCCCGGGCCGAGGACGATCGCGCCAAGCCGGGCATCGTCATGCGCGAAACCCATGCCTGGCGCCTGGACGACGGCGCTCGGCACGCCGGCCACGGCGGCCGACGCGACGAGGCGGACATAGCCGGCCCCCGCGCGAGCGGCGGCGGCAGCGGCCAGCGCGGCCGCGCCGGGCATCTCGCCGGCCAGGATCGTGACATAGCCGCGGCTGTATTTGTGATCGTCAGGCCCGGGCGCGGGAAGCCGCGGGCGCTCGATGGCCGACAAGGCAGATTCGGCTACGATGCCGATGTCGACGACGGCGATCCGCCCCATGTGACGGGCAGCAGGCTGGAGCAGGTGCGCGGGCTTCAGCGTCGCGAAGCTGATCGTCAGATCATAGTCCGGGACCCGCGACAGGAGGGCGCCGTCGTCGGTGGCGACCCCGCTCGGCAGGTCGATCGCCACGCGCACCTTCGCTGCCTCTGCAAGCCGGAGCAGAGCCCTCGACACATCCGCCGCGAGCGGGCGCGTGAGGCCGGTGCCGAACAAGGCGTCGATCAGCAAGGGCGCGGGCTTCGCCGCGGCCAGATCCTCGACCGGGCCATCCCAGAGGCCGCGCGCCCATTGCGCGGCAGGGCTGGTTGGCGCGCGGAGCGCCGCCACGCGCACCGGCACGCCGCGCTCCTGCAGGCCATGCGCGACGACATAGCCGTCGCCGCCATTGTTGCCCAGGCCGCAGAGAATGAGCGCCGGGAGCGGCCCCGCGTAGCGCCAGACGGCCTCGGTCGCTCCCAGCCCCGCGCGCTCCATCAAAGTCTCTACCGCGATGCCGGCATCGATCGCCCGCTGCTCGGCGGCGCGCGTCTCTGCCGCGGTCAGGATGGCGCTCATTCGCCGCGGAGCGTGGCCGGCAGGCGGTAACGGTCCCCGGCGAGGCTCACCTCGATTTCCTGCGCGCCGACGACCGTGACCTGCGCCGGATCGGCGCCGTCGGCGGCGACCACCCCGCGTCCGTCGCGCGTGACGAGCAGGCGGCGGAAGCCGCCGTCCGGGTGACGGAGCGTCAGCGTCGTACCGTCCGGGCTGGATGTGCGGTCGAGCGTACAGACGCGATCGAACGTCTCGGCGCCCCCGACCGCGCAGGCGATGCGGTCATTTCCGGGAGCGACGGCGGCGCCGTCGACCTGGGTTTCCTGCGCCGTATCCGGACCGCCGCAGCCGGCGAGGAGCAGGAAGGCGGGAAGCGCAAACTTCATGGCTCTGACCCCTGCCCCCTTTCCCATCGCTCAGGCAAGCGCAGCGCGCGTGGCGCGGATCACGGGCGCGAGACGGTCGGCCCAACGCTGCACGCCGTCATCGTCGCCGATCAGGTCCTGGCGCACCTCGACGACGATGTACGGGATGCCCCGGCTCTCCGCATGGAGGTCCATGGTGAGGTTGAGGTCGAGCCCCGAATAAGGCTGGTTGTCGCCGGTCACCACGCCGGCCTCGCGCAGGAGGCGGATCGCGATATGGGCGGCGCGGCGGTCCTGCGCGTAGAGGATGCCCACTTCCCATGGCCGCTCCTCCTCGGGCCGGGTGGCAAGGCGCGGCGTGAAGCTGTGGATCGCGACCAACTTGGTCGGCTGCAGCGCGTCGACCTTGGAGGCGATCAGCGAATGGTAGGGGTCCCAGAAGCGGCGGAGGCGATCCTCCTGCGCCTGCGCGCCGAGACTTTCGTTGCCGGTTATGGCGTGGCCGTCGCTGACGACCGGGATCGCCGCCGGATCACCGCGCTCGCGATGGAGGTCGACGACCAGGCGGGAGACGCCGCCGAGGATGGCCGGGCAGCCGAGCCGACCGGCGATCTCCCGGGCGAGCGGATCGACGCCGATGTCGACCGCCATATGCTGGCCGAGCAGATCCTCGGAAATGCCGAGATCGATGTCCTCGGGCACGAAATTGGAGGCGTGGTCGGCGATCAGCAGCAGATCGGAGCCGGGCGCGCCCGGAATATACTCGGCGGCGCCGTTCATTTGCGGCGATCAGCGAGGCGCGCGGCCAGCGTCTCCGAGCCGAGCAGATCGTCGAACGCGCGATCCTGCTCGGGGTCGCTCGCCACGCCCGCCATGGCGAGGCGGATGCCGCGCTTCAGCGTGCGCAGGCTCGCCGGCTCATTGGCCATCACCGCCTTGACGAATTCATCGACACCGGTGGCGACGTTGGCGTCGAAGGCCCGGTCGAGCAGGCCGATCCGGACCGCCTCGCGGCTGCCGATCGCCTGCGCGCCGAACAGGAGCCGTGCGGCCTCGCCCGGCCCGACCAATGCGACGAGGCGGTACACGTCCTCCTGGGGATAGGAGATGCCGAACTTGGCCGGGGTGATCGCGAACTCCGCCTCGAAGCCCCCGAAGCGCGTGTCGCAGGCCATGGCGAGGGCGACGCCAGCGCCGTAGCAATGCCCCTCCACCACCGCGAGCGTGGGAAGCGGCGTATCGCGCAGTGCGTCCAGGCCCTGGCGGATGGCGAGGCGGAAGGCGGTGCGGGCGTCGGGATCGTTGGCGAAAGCGTGAAAGCTCGCCATATCGGCGCCCGCGCAGAAGCTGCCGCCCGGGCTACCGGACACGACCAGCATATGGGCGCCGGCGGCTTCGGCCTGCAGGACGGCGGCGGCAAGCTCGGCCCAGCCCGAGAAAGGAATGGCGTTGCGCGCCTCCGGCCGGTTCAGGACCAGGCGCGCCAGCCCGCCTGCGATGTGAAGGTCGAACATGACCGGTTCATGCCCCCGCGGGGCGATTTTGTCCCGAAAAAAAAGGCCGGACCGCAGCTGACGGCGGCCCGGCCCTACAGGGAGCGACAGCGCCCGGCCGCAGGGGGCCGGGGACTGTCCCCGAATGTCCACACGCTCCAGAGCGCGCTTCGACTCGTCCGCGAAACGAGGAGCAAGAGGCGTGCCAAAACGGATGCGAGCCGCACACGATGGTTAAGGGCCTTCGAAAAGCGTCCCGCTACGGGAGCGGCGGGTCACCTGAGACGAGTCGGCAGCAGCCACCAATCGGGATGGGCGCCGGCCAGCGCCGCTGTCGCGGCGTCGCGCGCAGCCTCGTCGGCGAACAAGGCGAAGCAGGTCGCGCCGGAGCCGGACATGCGGACCAGGCGCGTTCCAGCCTGCGCGCGCAAGGCGGACAGAACGTCGCGAATGACGGGCGCGACCGCGACCGCCGGCGCTTCGAGGTCGTTGCGGCCGGAGTGGATGTCGGCCAGCGGGCCGCGGTCGACACCGTCCCAGCCGGCGAAGACCGGGCCGGTCGGCACGGGCACGCGCGGATTGACCAGGAACAGAGGCGCGCCTGCGAGAGCCGGATCCGGCTGCGGCACGAGGCGGTCGCCCCTGCCCTCGCCGCGCACCGTCTCGCTGCGGACACAGGCGGGAACGTCGGCGCCAAGGCCCGCCGCGATCCCGAGCAGGACCGCTTCGGACGCGTCGAGACCCCACCAGCGCGACAGCAGCCGCAAGGCCGCGGCGGCGTCGGCCGACCCGCCGCCAATCCCGGACGCGACCGGCAGTCTTTTGTCGAGATGGAGCGCCGCGCCGGCGCTCACGCCGAAGCGCGTCGCCAGGGCGCGCGCCGCGCGGAGGACGAGATTGTCGGGATCGTCGCCCAGCGCGGCTGCGAACGGGCCTGCGACGGCGAGGGAAAGGCCCTCCCCTGGCCCGACGGACAGGGTGTCGCCGTCCTCGCAGAAGGCGAACAGGGTTTCGAGGCGATGATAGCCGTCTGGCTCGCGGCCGCGGACGTGGAGCGCCAGATTGACCTTGGCGTAGGCCTGTTCCCGCATCAGGGCGAAGCGAGCTTCGGCGTCAGCCCGGCCTGGATCTTGGCGCGCAGGCGGCCGGCATCACCCTCTTCCTCGGCATGGAGCAAGGCGGCCTCCCAGGCATAGCGCGCCTCGTAGCGGCGGCCGGCGCTGTAATAAGCGTCGCCGAGATGCTCGTTGATCGCCGGATCGGCCGGCTGCCCTTCGACCGCGCGCTCGAGCAGGGTGATCGCTTCGGGCAAATTGCCGCGCAGATAATGCGCCCAGCCGAGGCTGTCGGTGATCTCGGCGCTGTCGGGCTGCATGCGTGATGCCAATGCGATCAGCTTCATCGCCTCGTCGATATTCTCTCGCCGCTCGAGCTGGGCGTAGCCGAGATAGTTGAGCACGATCGGCTGCTGCGGCGCCAGTTTGTACGCCGCTTCCAGGGCCGCCTTGGCCTCGGGCCACTTGCCGGCCTGCTCGAGCGCGCCGCCGCGCAGCAGATGCAGCGTCCAGGCCTGCTGCCCCGCCTCACCGGACTCGACCAGCGCCAGCGCCTTGCCATAGGCCGCTGCGGCCTCGTCGAGGCGCTTCAGCTGATTGTTGAGATCGCCAAGCCGGGTCCAGTCAGCCGCGGTCGGACTGGGGCCGGCGACGGCGCGCTGCGCCTCGGCCAAGGCCTGTTCCTTGTTGCCGGCGTCGACGAGGAGCGCGATGCGATGGTCTTCGACCGAACCGGCAAAGGGATCGCCCGCCGGGACATTGGCGAGCACGGCCAAACCCTCGGCCTGTTGATCCCGGGCGCCGAGCAGCTGACTGGTGACGATCCAGGTTTCGCTATTGTCGGGCGCGAGGAAGGTGGCGAGCCGCGCGAAGGCCAGCGCCAGCGGAGCGACGTCCTGGCGATTGAGATCGATGGCGATGCGGACCAGGAATTCGGCGACGCCGGTCTCGGCCCCGCCGATCGCCCCGGGGATCGGCTTGCGCGCGTCGAGCAGGCGGCGCGCGGCGACCACGGGCTCGTCGTCGCCCTGCAGCAGCAGCAAGGCCGCGTCGCGCTTGCCCTTCCTGGCCAATTCGGCGGCGCCGGCGATGCGCAGACGGCTGGCGCGCCCGCCGCTGCCCGGCGCGGTGGCCAGCAGTTCGGCGACCCCCTGCGGCTCGTCGCCCCGGGCGATCAGGATGAACGGGCGATGCTCGGCGGCATAAGCGGCGGCGAGCGGATTTTCCTTGGCTGCGTCGAGAATGGCGAGCGGATCGCCCTTGCGGGATTCGACCGCGAGCCAGGCGTTCAGAACCGGCGTCATGAAGGCAAAGATTTCGTCGGCGGCGATCCCGTCGGCCTGGAGCCGGGCCGCCTTCCAGTTCCGGGCCGCGAGCGCCTCGCCGAACAGGAGCAGCCTCGCGTCGGGCGCGAGGGCTCCGCTCTTCTCGAGCCGGCGGGCGGCGCGGACCGCGAGCGGGCGGTTGCCTGCCTGGAGCGCCTGCGTCAGGACGCGTGCGGCGAGCACGTCGTTGTCGGGCATCAGCGCCAGCGCGGCAGCATAACCCTGCGCCGCGCGGCCCGCCTCGCCGGCATTGTCGGCGGCACGCGCCTGGGCGTAGGCGCTCATCACCGCCAGATCCTCGCGGCTCGCATGCGCGGCGCCGGCCGGGACGATCAAGGCCGCGGCGAGGAGACCGTAGAGCCCGGACTTACATATTGGGGTAATTGGGGCCTCCTCCGCCTTCCGGCACGACCCAGTTGATGTTCTGGGTCGGATCCTTGATGTCGCACGTCTTGCAGTGCACGCAATTCTGCGCGTTGATCTGGAGGCGGGGCTGGCCGCCTTCCTCCACGAATTCGTAAACGCCCGCGGGACAATAACGCTGCTCCGGCCCCGCATAGTCCGCGAGATTGACGTCGACCGGTATCGAAGCGTCCTTGAGCGTGAGGTGAACGGGCTGGTCCTCCTCGTGATTGGTGTTCGACAGGAACACCGAGGAGAGGCGATCGAAGCTGATCACGCCGTCGGGCTTGGGATAGGCGATCGGCCGCGCCACGTCCTTGCGCCACAGGCCCTCATTGTCGGGATGGTGCTTCATCGTAAACGGCAGGCCGATGCCGAGATAGCGCATCCACATGTCTGTGCCGGCGAGCATCGTGCCGAGCGTGCCGCCGAACTTCGCGACCATCGGCTCGACATTGCGGACCATCTTAAGCTCATCGGCTATCCAGCTGTTCCGAAGCGTATTTTCGTAAGCGGAAAGTTCATCCGATCGGCGATCGGCAGCGATCGCCTCGAACGCCGCCTCGGCGGCGAGCATGCCCGACTTCATCGCCGTGTGGCTGCCCTTGATGCGCGGCACGTTGACGAAACCCGCCGAGCAGCCGATCAGCGCGCCGCCCGGGAAAGCGAGCTTGGGCACCGCCTGCCAGCCGCCCTCGTTGATCGCGCGCGCGCCGTAGCTGATGCGGCGGCCGCCCTCGAGGATCGCACGGATCTCCGGATGCTGCTTCCAGCGCTGGAACTCCTCGAACGGCGAGAGATAGGGGTTGCGGTAATTGAGCGCGACGACGAACCCCAAGGCGACCTGGTTATTCTCCTGGTGGTAGAGGAAACCGCCGCCCCAGGCGTCGTCGAGCGGCCAGCCCTGGGTATGGATCACGCGGCCCGGAACATGCTTGTCCGGATCGATATCCCAAAGCTCTTTCAGCCCAAGTCCATAGACTTGCGGCTCATTCTCCTCATCGAGACTGAAGATACGCCGCAGCTCCTTGGTGAGGTGGCCGCGCGCGCCCTCGGCAAAGAAGGTGTAGCGGCCGTGCAGCTCCATGCCGGGCTGGTAGTCGGGCTTGCGCGTGCCGTCGCGGGCGACGCCCATGTCGCCGGTGGCGACGCCCTTCACCGAGCCGTCCGCGTGGAACAGCACTTCGGCGGCGGCGAAGCCGGGGAAGATTTCGACACCGAGCGCCTCGGCCTGGCCGGCGAGCCAGCGGCAGACATTGCCGAGCGAGGCGGTGTAGGTGCCCTTGTTGTTCATGAACGGCGGCATCATCAGATGCGGCATGCCGTATTTCTTCTTCGCCGTGAGCACCCAATGGTGGTTCTCGGTCACCGGCACCGTGAGCGGGCTATCCAGTTCCTTCCAGTTGGGAAGAAGCTCGTCCAACGCCTTGGGATCAATCACCGCGCCCGACAATATGTGCGCGCCAACCTCCGAACCCTTCTCGAGGATGCAGACGCTGAGCTCGCGGCCTTGCGCCTCGGCGAGCTGCTTCAGGCGGATCGATGCGGCGAGGCCAGCGGGGCCTGCGCCCACGATCACCACATCATAAGCCATGGACTCGCGCTCAGACATTCCGCTCTCCGTTTCGGCGCCGTGCGGTCTTCTTCGTCGCAAACGGCCAACGTCTGGCAGATAAGCTGCGATTTTACGGTTGACCAGCCCGTCAAGTACTGCCCCTAAGGAGGGCGTGGAGCGGGGCAACAATCCCCTGGACCCTGCAGCCGCGGCAAGCGCGTTGCAGTGGTGGGCTGACGCGGGCGTCGATGTGATGGTCGACGAGGAGCCGCGCGACTGGCTGCGCCCGAAAGCCAAGGCCGCGACAGCCGTCGCGCCGCCTGTACCGGGAACCGGCGCTCAACCGACGCCAGTGCCTGCGCCCGCCGAGCCGCTCCCCGACCAGCTTACGCTTTTCCACGCTTATCTGCGCGACAATGACAGCCTGCCCTACGCCTCGCCGTCGGCGCCGCGCGTCTGCCCGTCGGGCGATCCCGCCTCGGGCCTGATGATCGTGACCGACATGCCGGCGGCGGAGGATTGCAGCACCGGGACCTTGCTCTCCGGCGAAGCCGGGCGCCTGTTCGACCGGATGCTCGCCGCGATCGGCCGCGACCGCAATGCGATCTACCTCGCCTCCTTGTCCTGTCTGCGCGCCCCGGACGGTAGACTCACGACTGCGGCTTCTACGCATTGCGCGAATCTCGCACGCCATCATGTAGGGCTCGCGTCGCCGGATTGCGTACTCTTGTTCGGCGACGCCTGTTCCAAGGCGCTGCTCGGCCTGCCGGTCGCCAAGGCGCGCGGCCGCTGGCATCGGATTTCGACGCATGCCGGCGACATCCCGGCTCTCGTCACTTTCGCTCCCTCCCACCTGCTCGAACAACCCAGCGCCAAACGGCTCGCCTGGGCGGACCTGCAGATGCTCGTCGAAGGACCGACCCCATGACCCAGATCCGCACCCTGCTGCTGGCCGCCGTGGCGCTTGCCTTTCCCGCCGCGCCGGCGCTGGCCGATGCCGCGCCGACCATCGCCAAGGCGCGCGCCGCCAAGCCGACTGCGCTGACCGCCGCCGAGCGCAGCTCCTATCGCGAGGTCTTCGCCGCGATCCGCGCCAATGACTGGGCCGGCGCCACGGCCCGGCTCGACGGCATGGGCAACGGCCCGCTTCACGCGACTGCCCGCGCCCAGCTCTATCTCGCCAAGGGCTCGCCGGTGACGACGCTCGACCAGCTCACCACTTTGGTCGCCCTCGCCCCGGACCAGCCGCAGGCGGCGCAGCTTGGCCGGCTCGCCCAGACCCGCGGCGCGATCGCGCTGCCCGTCGTCACGCCGACGCAGACCCTGATCTGGGGCGGCGAGCAGCCGCGCCGGTCGCGGGCGCGGAGCGTCACTAAGTCCGATCCCGTGGCGGCGCCGCTCGAGGCGCAGATCCAGCCGCTGATCGTCGCCGACCGGCCGCGCGAGGCCGAGGCGATCCTGACGCCGCAGCAATATGCTTTGTCGCCGGTCGCGCTCACCGAATTCCAGCAGCGCATCGCCTGGTCCTATTATCTGATCGGCGCCGACAGCGACGCCCGCCGCCTCGCCGACGCGGCGCGCAGCGGCAGCGGCAGCGGCGAGTGGGCGCTGCAGGCGGCTTGGGTGTCGGGGCTCGCCGCCTGGCGCCTCCACGATTGCGATGCGGCCGCGGACGCCTTCGCCACCGTCGGCGCGCGTTCGGGCGATCCCGAACTGACCGCGGCCGGCCATTATTGGGCGGCCCGGGCCGACACGCGCTGCGCCAAGCCCGAGCGGGTGCAGGCGCGGCTGCGCAGCGCCGCAGCGCTCAAGGAAACCTTCTACGGGCTGCTCGCGGCCGAAGCACTCGGCATCAAGACGCGCAATTATGCGGGGCTGCACGACTTCGGCGACGCCGAGTGGCGCGGCATCGCGGCCAAGCCCAACGTCAAGGCGGCGATGGCTTTGGTCGAGATCGGCGAAACCGCGCTCGCCGAAGAGCATATCCGGCACCAGGCGCGGATCGCGCCGGGTGACCACGCCGCCCTCGTCCATCTCGCCGCCGACCTCGACCTCGCCTCTGCCCAGTTCTGGCTGGCGCACAATGTCCCCAAGGGCACGCGCATGAACCTCGCCGCGCGCTATCCCGCGCCGGACTGGCAGCCGACGCGCGGCTGGCGGGTCGATCCGGCGCTCGCTTACGCCCACGCCCTGCAGGAATCGAATTTCCGCAGCGCCGTGGTGAGCCCGGCCGGCGCGGTCGGCCTGATGCAGGTGCGGCCCGGCACGGCCGGCGACATCGCCCGCGCCCGCGGCGAGGCGTTCGACCGCGCCCAGCTCGACCAGCCCAGCGCCAACCTCGAATATGGCCAGTCCTATCTCGAATATCTGCGCAGCCATTACGGCACCGGCGGCCTGCTGCCCAAGGTGATCGCGGCCTACAATGCCGGTCCCGCGCCGATCGCCGAATGGAACAACCGCGCCTTCGACCGCGGCGATCCCCTGCTCTACATCGAGTCGCTGCCTTATTGGGAAACCCGCGGCTACGTACCGATCATCCTGCGCAATTACTGGATCTACCAGCAGCAGGCCGGCCGCGAATCGATCAGCCGCAAGGCGCTCGCCCAAGGACTGTGGCCGCGCTTCCCCGGCCTGCCCGGTGCCACCGCGGTCCGCCTCGACGAAGGATCGCGCGCCGGAGCCGCCGGCAGCAATTGACGTTCTTGCTTTGTTCTCGCCTTGGGCGTAGAACATTGGCATGCCCCGTCCCGATGTCCGCGCCGGCCGTGGCGCGCCCGAGAACAAGGTCCCGACCCGCTTCGGGCTCGCCGTGCGCGAGGCGGACGGGGACTGGCTCGATGCGCGCGAGGCGCTCGATGGCGTCATGCCGCCGCTGCGGACGAGCGTGACGGTCGAGAAGCCCAAGACGATCATCACCCGCAACCATTCGCCCGACATCGGCTTCGACCGCTCGATCAATCCCTATCGCGGCTGCGAGCATGTTCTCCGTAGCGTCGGCGGGGGAAAGAGGTTGGCGGAAATCCGGCTGTAACCTTTTTCGAGCCACCGTACACTTCGTAGCGTTTGCAGTGTTCACGACGCCTGAATGAGCGGTTGTCCCCGTAGTCCACAGGAGGGCCCCACGGCCGGCGACGCGCGCATTCAAGGGCGCAGGCGGCGACGGCCGTGGGAGGTGCCTGTGGGCCCACGGGCGACAACCGCTCGGGAGGGGGGTCCGGGGGGAGGGTCTCCGCGAGAAGCCCTAGCTTTAGCTGCTTTATGGCCCCGGGAGTTACGCAGGCGAAAATAGTGCTCCGGTACGCATTATGACGAATAGATTTCTGCATTTCTGTTCATAGGATTGGTGCGCATGCGAGGCATGCGTGAACAGCCGATAGACCTCTACCGCCCCTCGGAGCGGATACAGGTGTTCAAGACGAAGCTGTCCACGGATGGCTGCAGGGCATTGGAGCCGGGGCTGTTCTTCACTCCCTCGATGACCCTGCTACAGGCGCCCACCAGTTTCATTCGCGAAAGGTACGTAGAAAACGGCGAAAGCCCCTCTCCGGAAACCTGGGAGGCAGCTGCGTACGCTCTGCAGAGCTGGTTCGAGTTTTTGCCGCAGATCGGAATTCGGGATTGGACGACTGCGTCGCGCAGTGACTTGATCCAGTATCGGGACGCTTACCAGGTGGCGATTTCTCCAAAAACCGGGGCAGCCTACGCACCGATCACGATCCGAAACCGAGTGGCGGTCATCCTCCACTTCTATCAGCATAATTCCAAAAAATACTCTGGAGATTTGCTGGAAGGCAGCATTACTCTGGACGAATTCCGAGACGGATCATCGGTTACCGTTAGCACCACGGGCTCGGTGCGAACTACCGTCAAGGGCATTGGGCCCAAGGTTCGCCTCAACCGACGGGGGGTCAGACCTTTTCTCACCCGAGAACTCCAAGCGTTCCTCAAAGCAGCCGGTCCGCAAGCGGCCAATCGAGATGGAGACGAGCGGCCCTCAAGGAACAGACTACTCGCTGACTTTATGTGGGCCGTCGGCCTCCGCCTTAGTGAAGCTCTCGGGCTCACGATCTTTCAAATCTTGTCGATCTGCCCGGATCCCCAAGCACCTTTGCTGGAATACCCGCTCACGATCCTTGGCAAAGGCGGCGTCGAGCGCGTCGTTGGAGTGCCGAGCTGGCTGATCCAAGACGCCACCGCCTACATCGAAGGCGAACGTAAAGAATGCGTAGCTGCCGGAAACCCAGGACAACGCCCCACCCCGAGGCTCTTTCTTGCCAGCCAGGATAGTAATGCACCGGGAAGCGCAATTTCAGAGCGCCGAGTTGAACAGATTGTCGAAGAAATCTGCCGGAAAGCAGGTTTGCTGAAAAGCGTCGAAAGGGTCGACCCGGAAACGGGCGACGTTCGCCATGAGTTCAAATCGAGTCATTGCGTCCACGACCTAAGACATACTTACGCCGTGCTAACTTACTGGTCAGAAAAAATGGCGGGAAATCCTGAGCCTTGGAAGAAGGTCCAAGCACAGCTCGGCCACGCACGGCTGTCGACCACTATCAACACATATTTGAGCTTTGTCGAGATTTTCGACGGCCAGGAGAAAATCGTCGATACCCGCAGGCTGATATTTGGTGAGTAGCAAGCGTAGCTCCGTCGCGCAGTCCGTGATCGCGCAAGCCAAGAAGGTCGCTCGCGCCACCGATAACGTCGTGGTGCTCGACGCGGGTGCAAGCCTCACACGGCTTGAACGTAAGATCGATCCGGAGACTAGCCGACCTCTCCTTCAGCTGGTGTTCCCCACGCCGGACAGAGAGGAGCAGACTCTGGTTGTTTCATTCCTACTGTCACTGCCGAACTTAGCAGTGCCGATGTCGGAGGGGCTGGTTCGATACTGCGCTACCGTGGCGGCGCTCAGCCGGTACCAGCGCATAATGGAATTGCGCACCGGACTGCACACATTCCTGATGGAGTCGGGGAACGCGCTCGTCTCGCTTGAAGAATTGGACGAGACATTTTTTACCGGTTTCGTGGCCTTTCTGAACCGGCCGGGGAAAACCGGCAAACCACTTAGCAAAAATACGAGAGCTAACCGTCTGGGAGTGGTCCGTGCGGTCCTTCAGCACCTGAAGAGCGATGGCACGTGGGGGTCGGCGGCGGGACGCGCGGAAGAAGCGCTGCCACTGAATCCATGGCCGGGCCGTAGCCAAACGGGCACTCCAGTGCCTCGGTTGTCGAGCGCTCATATGCAAAAGATAATACTTGCTGCAGAGGCGGAAATCTTAGGCACCATTGACAGATGGCAAAAAGGCCGCCGTCTGCTCCGCAAGGGCAACAAAGCTATCCAGGAGGGGCGCGCTGATTATCAAGACCGGTCCGTGTGCTTAGCTGCACTAGCAACACACTTCCCAAGGTTTGTTGATGATATAAGCTGCTTGCAGCACATCGACCCGCCATTATTCCGAGCTCTCACCTCTGACTATGACGTCCGCGATCTCGTAGGGTTCCTATACCCAACATCGAGGGATCTAGTTCCGTTTGTATTGTTGATTGCGACGGCAACCGCTTTCAACGCCGACACCGCAATGTCTCTCGAGTGGGGCGACATCTATGAGGGCGAGCGATTTGGCCTTCCCACGATCAGGATATCCGGCCCAAAGGCTCGGGCTGCCGAAGACCCTGTCGTTCTACTGGATGCTAGTCCTTCAGCTGCTTTCAACATCGCCATCTTACTGGACGAACTTCGATCTATCACAGCAAGAATTCGACCAGCGGTAAATCGCATTACCAGCAAAGACAAGTTGTTGCTGTTTGTCACGAAGGCCAGAGCAACCTCGCCGGTTGCGAAAACGTTTGAGCACAAAAGCGGCGGACCCTCGTGCGATGCAGTCTGGAAATGCGCTCTGCGAAGCTTCATCAAAACGCACGCTATCGACAAGTTCAATCTTTCTCAAATCAGATTTACTTTGCTGGACGAGGTCCAAGTTCAAACGGGAGACTTATTGGCAGCTCAAGAACTCGGGAAACAAAAAAATCCCGAGACTCTATGGAGGCACTATACCAGCGACGGAACGAAGCAACGTTATCGGGAGAGGATTGGGCTTATATTACTCGTCCGGGACCGGTGGCTTACCACGCGAGGAGTAATCGACCCGAGGCATAAGCCCCTCACTTACGACGTTGGCGCCGCTACGCCAGGATTTCTGTGCCTTGATCCCTTTGACAGTCCCCGCGCAAATCAAAAAGCGGACCGCCTCTGCACCGCCTACGGTGAGTGCCCAGCCTGTCCATTGGCGGCTGCGGAGGTGAGCCAAGTTTCAAACGTGGCACAATATCTCGGTCTCCGAACAGCAATCTTTGAATCGAGAGGCAGAGTCTCCCCGGAGGCTTGGTCGACCAAATGGAAGCCTATTGCCGACGATCTGGAGTCGCTTTTGAAGAATGTTTCGGAAGGGGTTCTTGAGCAGGCCGTAACATTCAAAATCGTGCTCCCTCCGGTCGGCTGAGATGAAGACGTCGCACATCTTCAGCGCTACTTCGACGAGTCCGCTACACCTCCGCCGCGATCGCGGTCTCGGCGAGGAGCGAATCTCATCCGTCAGCAAATGGGGGGATTCTTTTTGGGTTCTAGACAACCCGACTGCGGGAGCGGGCACGAGTTCAAGCACCATAAACTGGGCGTTCGAAGTTGGGAGCAGCGATGGAGTTTCGCTCGCCCTTCTGACGAGCGCCCCATTCGCCAAAATTTTGGATTGGGCCAAACGCTTCGTATGGTCTTTGATGGTGGCACCGGGCGATAAGGCATCGCCGCTAGCTCCCGGTACTATCGGCTCGGTATCCGTCGGTTTGCGGACGCTCATTCGATGGATGGTAGCAAACGCGGCTGAAATGCCCTCCGATCTCGGGCCAGAGGCTCTACAGCAGTATCTAGACGACCTGCCGGGGCTTCTAGCTGAGGCCGCTGATGATGGAGACGAGGACCAAGAGGACGAAGACGATGATGAAATCGGCGAGAGCATGGCGTGGAACCGTGTTCGCATACCGCTTCTCATCTTCCAGCAACGCCACGCACTGCAAGCTTCGGGCATTTTACCACTTCCTCAGAAGCCATGGGACGGCAGAAAAGCCCTCGGCATCGCCAGGACCATCGCCACTAAAGCGAAGGGATGGGTGCAGCCGTTGCCCGATGAGGTTGCGATACCGATCCTAAACAAGGCGGCCTGGTTTCTGGGCACCCCGGCCGAAGACATTTTACGGCTCAGGGATGTCGCTGAGGCGTTGTACAATCGCCCCCCGGGTAGTCATCATGCCGGTCCAGGTATGGCAAAATCGTCGCAAGAGACCCGCCAACGGAAAGCCGCTCGAGCCTTCCAGTTTTCGGTTTTGGATGGTCACGAAGCAGCATGGCACCCACCAATAGCGCCGACCGAAGTTGATCCAGCGCACACGGGCCTAGCTATCAGGCGCTTAGTCGTGGCGCTCCAAGCAGCGTGCTCCATAACCGTTATGGCGGCAGGTGGCTTACGCATGTCGGAGCTTTGCGGGCTTCCGGCGGGTGTGGATCCCATCTCAGGACTCCCGGTGTGCGTGAGAATCGAGACGGGGTCTTCCGGATTGGACGAGGTATTTCTGTGCCGTACCCTCCTTGCGAAGGGGGAGGATACACCCATTTACGAGGATTGGGTGATTGGAATGCGGATCAAAGGTGCGAACGACCTTCCGCCCGCCGTCCACGCTCTTCTGCTACTGAATCGCCTACTCGAGCCATACCGGGTGCTCGCGCAGTCCGACCGGCTCTTCGTCTCGATCACAAGCCCGTTGGGCCTGCCCAAGTCCGCTCAGGGCGTGGGAAGGATTCTGGGATCGAGATTATTGAACGACATGCGAGATTTTATCGAAAACTGGGTCGATCTTAGCCAGTTACCGGACGAGTCAGCGCACCGCATCAAGGACAACGATCTCGTCGAATGGCGCGAAACGACTGGCCGCAAGATCCGATCCCATCAGTTCCGCAAGATGTGGGCTAGTTTTGCCTATGGAGTGGATCCTCGCCTCTTGCCCGCTCTCCAGATGCAATTCCATCATTTAAGCCAAGAGATCACCTCTGGCGGGTACATCGGCAAAAACCGCCATCAGGTTGCACCGCTTCAGGCGGTGCGGACGCAGCAGACTGTGCTCACAATGTTCGAACTGGCAACAGGTCGCTCGCTTCTCAGCGGGCAGATGGGCGAGCGACTGGAAAAGCACATCCTCGAGCTCCGGGAGCGGATCGATGGTCAAAGCACTTCTCGGGCGTGGCGCGAGACCGCAAAGTTCGTTTCCAAATATGACTTACGATTGTGGTTCGCTCCGCACGGAAAGTGCCTGCCCCTAAATCCTTTGGCGATGCGCTGTCATGACGTAGCCGGCACCACGTCCTGGCTAAACAAGCAGCCCAATTACGCGACGCGTGAGCCTTCTGTATGTGCAGGCTGCAAGTGCTTCCTGCTCGATGGTCGGCACCAGCACTTCTGGGAAGATCGATATATTCGCAACCTCTTCTCGTATCGGCAAGCGCAGCTTGATGGCGAGGAGACTAGGTTCCGGGTGATCCTTGGGCGCGCAAATCAGGCGAAGGTGCTCCTGAGCCACCTTGGCGTTGATGTTGCTCATCTCGACCAGATAGTAGAAGACCGCCTCGGCGGTGGCGCATCATGAGGAGGAAAAAGACCGACGCTCCACCGCTGGACGCGATCGAAAAAGACTTCCGAGCAGCCCTTGCGCGGCTCATGAGCGGGGATCCCACGCATAAAGAATTGAAAGCGCTCCAGAAGACGGGGAATCTGAAGGTCAACTTCACAACGGTCGCCCAGGAAGCGAAAAGGTCCCGGACGTTGATTGCTCTCAAAGAGTGCAGGTACCCGGCTACGCGCCAGCTCATTCTGCAAGCCATGGAAGAGCGTCCTTCCAGTCCCCGCACCTCCTCGGAACTCATTGAAAAACTAAGGTCCGACCTGGCAAGCGAGAGGGTGTTGAAGCACAATGCCCAAGCGGAAGCACTTGCGCATTATCACCACCGAAGCAGTGCCGAGCAGGAGGCTCGGAGGTGGAAGAAAGCGCATGACCGACTTCTAGCGAAGTCGGCGGCGGAGAGGCGCGAGAACGTAGTCCCCTTCCGCGATCCCTCCTAGATTGTTCACTACCAAAACCATTCCTCTCGGCCTCGCTCACCTCACAACAACCGAAGTTGGGCGGCAGATGGCCTCTGAAACAGGTCTGTTCTGAGCCTCATTCGGTCGTGTACCAGCCCGGATCGCTTACAAGCCAGCAGAAAGCGGCTCCGAAGGAGTTCGGCATAAGGGCCAGTTGGCGACATTCTGGAAAAGAAGTTTGGATCGTTGTCGCGACCACCCCGACTATCATTTATGAGATGCATCACCTTCTGCAGCCGCTCCGGATAATGCTTTGCAAGCCAGGCTCGGAACAGAGGGCTGACCTCATGAGGGAGTCGGACCATCAGAGAGAACGCTCCAGTAGCCCCAGCGGCTGCCGCCGCTTCTATAATCCGCTCAATCTCATGATCGGTAATGCCGGGGATCACCGGGGAGACCCCGACATGAGTTTGAACCCCGCTATCGGCCAGCTTGCCGATCGCTTCGATGCGCTTTGCTGGTGCAGATGCTCTCGGCTCTAACTTTCGCGCGAGCGCCGCGTCCAAGGTTGTAATTGAGAGGACGACCGTCACGAGATTCTTCGCTGCCATGGGCCCTAATATGTCAAGATCTCGCGTAACCGCCGCCGACTTAGTAGTGATCGTTACCGGATGATCATGATCAGAAAGAACCTCTAATATCCGGCGAGTTAACTCGTACCTCCGCTCGATCGGTTGGTATGGATCAGTATTTGTGCCCAACGCGATTGGTGAGACATGATAACTTGGCCTCGCCAGCTCATCACGAAGAACCTCCGCTACGTTTTCCTTCACGAAGAGTTTAGTCTCGAAGTCTAGCCCGGGCGACAAGTTGTGGTAGGCATGTGTTGGACGCGCAAAGCAGTATATACACCCGTGCTCGCACCCTCGGAATGCATTTATTGATCGGTCAAATGGTATGTCTGGGGATCGATTGAAGGTAATCGCCGACTTTGCTACCTCCGGCGTGACTTCGGTCCTAGTTTGTGATTGAGCGCCATCCACGGCCTCTTGCCCATCAAGCCAATCACCGTCGGATATCCTAATCGTATCATCAAAACGCGAACTTAGATGATTTTCTGTGGCGCCCCGACCGCGTGCTCCCTTCATACAAGCCATCCGGACGCACTAGCTTGATTCGCGGAACATAGCAAGAACGGGTGTGGTTTTAGAAGAATTTGATTGCCTCTCCCTAAGAGAATGAAGACCCACTTCATAAGGCTGGCGCACTCGCGCATGGTACCCGCACTGGCAGCCGGTTCTCCCTAGCAGCTCCCGATCAGTGATCGTCGCTCGGGATAGCCTCGAGAATTTTTCCGAAGAGCGCCTCGGGCTTCACGCCAAGCGCTCGCGCGACTGCTATGAGCTCGACGATATCAAGGCGGCGTTCCAGCAGCTCGATCTTGTTCACAAACGAGGGTGGTTTGCCGAGGCGTCGTGCGAGCTCCCGCTGCGACACCTCCAGCGATGTTCGTTCGATTGTGATGACTCCGACAGCAGCTCGGTAAGCGGCGGAATCGATCCAACCCCGTCCCATACGTCACGCCACCCCAGATTGATCCCGAGGTTAAGTCAGTATAGGAGTCCTACGAGTGTCCCCATTTTGGGGACGGCCCCGGAGCGGACCGGGTCTGCATCTTCGAACGAGACGCCATGCGAGTAACCATGCGGGGAGAAGTCACCTTCGAGCAGCTCGAGGCGGAGCTACGGCACGTCTGCGGTCAGCTGAGCACATGCGGCGTGGAGCGGGTGCGGGGTATAAACCTTTATTTCACGCCGCTGGGGAAGTCCGGTGAACTCGAGATCTGTACGCCGGACGGGTCACCCGTGGAGATCATATCGGTCAATCCTCAACGACCATCGGTTACCTTTCTTCGCAAGCAGGGAGAGTATTCATCGACTGACCCAAGCGAGGCGAATGGACAATTAGCGGCACGAGCCGCGCCGCGTGACTGACAGTAATATCCACCGCATCTGTTCGAGAAGGGAACCCACTACGACCTGAATAGGGCCGCACGATACCAGACCGATCGAACTAGCCAGGCTGACCCGCTCCCGGCGCCTCCCGGCATCGTGCAGGAGACCTGCTCCGGCGAAGGCCAATTTACGGGCCTTGCGACCCGCTCCCGGCGCCTTAATGTAAGAGCATGGGGGACACTTCCGACGTGGAACGCTTCATTGCGCAATGGCGCGATACGGGTGGATCGGAGCTCGCGAATACGCAGAGCTTCATCAACGGCCTGTGCGGGCTGATCGGTGTCGAGGCGCCGCACGGCAGCCGCACTGACGATGCGCAGAACGATTATGTGTTCGAACGTCGGGTATTCCAAGACAATGGCGACGGCACCGTCAGCTTCGGCAGGATCGACTGCTACAAGAAGGGCGCCTTCATCGTCGAGGCGAAGCAGGGAAGCGAAGCCGACCGCGCGGCCGCTGCGCGGGGCGAGGACGACTTCGACCTATTCGGCCAATCCGCATCGGCGCGCCTGAAGCGCGGTACCGCCCGCCGTGGGACGCCGGCCTGGGCTAAGGCGATGGTGCAGGCGAAGGGTCAAGCCGAGCGTTATGCAAAGGCGCTACCGGCGGACCACGGATGGCCGCCGTTCGTGCTCGTCGTGGACATCGGCTACTGCATCGAGGTCTATGCCGACTTTTCAGGAACGGGAAAGGCCTACGCGCAGTTTCCCGACCGCTCACGCTACCGAATCATGCTCGACGACTTGCGCGACCCCGAGGTCCGCGAAAGGCTGACGGCGATCTGGGAGGCGCCGGGGAGCCTCGATCCGAGCGTCCGCTCAACGCGGGTGACGCGCGATATTGCGGACCTGCTCGCCACCGTCGCTCGGCGGCTGGAGCGGCGTGGCCATTCAGCTGAACGGACCGGCAACTTTTTGATGCGCCTGCTGTTCACGATGTTCGCCGAGGATAGCAATCTGATACCGGCGAAGAGCTTCACCAACTTGCTCAAGAAACAATGCGCGGCGCCGGAGCATCTCGAGCACCAGCTCAGCGCTTTGTGGGCGGCGATGGATGCCGGCGACTTTTCGCCTGCGCTTGGCGTGCCGCTCAAGCGCTTCAACGGCTATCTGTTCAAGGACCGTACCGCCATACCGCTGCACGCCGAGGAATTGGATGTCCTAGTCCAGGCAGCCGAGCATCGATGGACCGAGGTCGAGCCCGCCATCTTCGGCACGTTGCTGGAGCGGGCGCTTAACCCGAAGGAGCGCGCGAAGCTGGGCGCCCACTATACGCCGCGCGCCTACGTCGAGCGCCTGGTTGGGCCGACGATCCTCGAGCCGCTGCGCACCGATTGGGCCGGCGTGCGCGTCGCAGCGTCCGAACTGATCGACCAAGGCAAGGTCGACGAGGCACGGCGGACAGTGGAGACATTCCACACCAAGCTCGCGCAAACGCGCGTGCTCGATCCCGCCTGCGGCACCGGGAACTTCCTCTATGTCGCGATGGCGCGGATGAAGGAGCTTGAAGGCGAGGTGCTCGACTTGCTAGTCGACCTCGGCGACCACCAGTATCTCGCCGAGCTGACCGGTCACACGATCACGCCGGAGAACTTTCTCGGCATTGAGATCAATCCGCGCGCCGCTGCGATCGCGCAACTGGTGCTGTGGATCGGCTACCTGCAGTGGCATTTCCGCGTGAACGGCAAGGGCCGCGCCCCACCTGAGCCAATCCTGCGTGACATTCGAACAATCGAAAATCGGGATGCGCTGATCGAATGGGACGAGCGCGTGCTTGAGCGCGACGAGCAAGGTGCGCCGGTCACTCGATGGGACGGCGAGACGATGAAGCCACACCCCGTAACCGGAAAACAGGTGCCAGATGAGACGGCGCGGGTGGAGGTTTACCGATACGTCAACCCGCGTGCGGCGGCTTGGCCTAAGGCGGACTTCATTATTGGCAACCCACCCTTCATCGGCAAGAGAGAAATGCGCGTTCGCTTAGGCGAGCGATACGTAGATGCTTTGAGAGCGTCATACGCAATAAGCGAAAACTGTGATCTCGTCATGTACTGGTGGCACGTAAGCGCCAACCTACTTACAACCGGTAATCTGACGCAGTTTGGACTTATCACGACTTCGCAGATAACCTCACCGTTCAATTCGGCTGTCTTATCGGACCATCTTTACAGCGACGATGCCCTCTCAGTCATATACGCTGTTCCTGACCATCCTTGGGTGGACAACATGGACGGCGCATCTGTTCGAATCTCTATGACGTGTGCTCGAGCTGGAGTTCACGACGGGCAGCTTGACGTCTTATCGTTCGTTCGCGGAGAGCAGCACGCTAGCGACTCCGCTGAATTCATCAGAAGGAAGGGATACATACTTCCAAGTCTTACTATCGGACCGAACGTAAGAGGGGCAGCACTGCTACGCTCCAATCGAGGGCTCGGGCAGGTCGGCTTTCAGTTCAATGGTCGTGGCTTTTCTATCTCTTCCGTGGAGGCCGCCGCGCTGATCGCCGCCGATCCTGAGCTCAACCGTTTTGTCAGGCCGTACGTGAATGGGATCGACATGACTCAGGCACCTAGGCGTCTGTGGATGCTCGACTTCTACGGCCTTACTGAAACTGAACTGGCCAGCCGTTTCAAAGCCGCTTACCAGCACCTTCTAATAAACGTTAAGCCTGAACGCGACGTCAATCCTCGTCCGATCCGGCGAAGGAACTGGTGGATTTTCGGTGAAGCCTTAGGGCCATTCAGGGCCGCCCTGCAGGGTCTACCGCGACTCATCGCAACACCGATCACATCTAAGCATAGAATATTTAAGTTCCTGCCCTCAGGCACCGGTGGCGATAGTAGCGTCGTGATGATCGCCTCATCTGACCCTTACATCCTCGGCGTACTGTCCTCAAAGTACCACTCCATATGGTCTATCCGCGCAGGCACGAGGCGAGGCATCGGCAATCACCCGAGATATAATAAGTCGCGATGCTTTGATGCCTTCCCGTTTCCAGGCGACGTCGATGAAGGCAGGAGAGATCAGATTGCATCGACAGCCGAGGCACTGGAAGATCTGCGGAAGAACGTTCTCTCTAAGCAGCCCGACCTGACCCTTACGAAGCTTTACAACGTGCTCGAAGCCCTTCGTGCGGGCCGGGTGCTCTCGCCCATAGAACGCGACATCCACGATCGGGGCCTCGTCACCCTGATACGCCAGCATCACAATGCGATCGATGAGGGTGTCGCCGAAGCCTACGGCTGGGGCGAGGAGCATCGCGCCGGCACACTTGACGAGGAGACGATCCTCGCCCGTCTGGTCGCGCTCAACAAAGAAAGAGAGGCTGAGGAGGCGCGCGGGCTGATCCGCTACCTGCGTCCCGAATTCCAAGTCTCGGGTCATACGGCGCCGGTTGCGGCGACGCTCGACCTCGGCGAGGGGCCAGTCGTGCCGGTCAGCAACGTTATACCGTGGCCGAAAAATTTGCCGGAGCAGGTCGGCGCTGTGCAATCTATCCTCGCCGCTGCGCCAGCCCCACTCGCGGTCCAGGACATCGCCCGCAGCTTCAAAGGCAAGCGGGCCGTCAGCGTCCGCCCCGTGCTTGACGCGCTCGCCGGCCTAGGAATGGCACGGCGGCTCAGCGACGGGCGTTACGCCGCGTGAGAAGGTTCCATGAGAAGGCCCAGCGGTGACAAGTGACGAACGACCCAAGGAGGAAATGGCTGAGCTCGCGAGATTCTCGCCCGCTGTAGGTTTTCTTCCGGAGTGGGCCTTCGAGGGCAAGAGCGGCTAACCGCCGCCCCATAAGGTAGGCGCCATGATAAACGGCGGCTTCCGGGATGGACAGGTTCGCCGCTGGGCGTCACGCATTGCCGCGTTGCAGACATCCATACCAGACGCTGTTTTGCGCCTTCTAAGTCATGGAATTCCGCGTCAGAGTTTTTCTGGGTCCACGCCAAGTGCACGTGCACGTGCGCGGTCGCGCTCACGCTGTCGCTCCCTCGCGCGAAAGTCAGCTTCGATAGGCGCGCGCTCAAGCTCGCTGATGCGATATATAACGAATAAGAAGGTGCGTCGGTCCCGCTCCTCACCCCTCGCCAAGACGCTCGGACCAAAGCATGTGAGGCTAACAATCCGCGCAGGCGATGGATCTGCCTCAAGCGAAACGGGCTCTTCGAGCACCCACTTGCGGTAGTAACCGAGCATCCCACCAACGCCATCCTCGCTCTTGAGCCAAGCTGGCTTGCGCAACGACGGATACTTGGAGCGAATGGTGGCTCCAAGTGTAGCCAGATCTGCCTCACACGCTTGCTGTCGAGCGCTACGGCCCCCCTCTTTGTATTCCTTGGACGCTGCGATCGATTCTACGAGCGACTGGTACTTCGAGACATCCACCGTCACGCGATCGAAGAAGGAATCGTCGGTACTGACCCAGCTATCGCCGTTTCCATATTTATTGCGACGAAATCCTCGTTCGCTCATGTTTCCCGCTGGCTCACCAAGCGATACGCCAAAGGCTTTGTTCAGCACGTGTGGTGTGCTTGATAGGGCAAAAATTATGGCGGCAATTGTCAGCATCCTGCAATGCTAACTGCATACCAAGCCAAGAGCCAGACTCGGTGCAATTGCCTCGACTATTTCCTGGCCGTAAGCGGACAGGCAGCATACGGATCGCCCGTTCCGGTAGCTGACGTCCAGAATTGATCACGTCGCGGCGCGGCGCTGGACGATCATCTTGCTCAAGATGCGCCGGTTGATCTTCTGCTTCCGAGCCACCTAGGCGGGCGAGAGGTTCCGCTTGAGCGCCGTCTACTTCAGGAACCGGTATTCCTCCTCCCCGAAGAGATACCCCATTCGAGAAGCATGCTCGATCAGGTCGTTGTTCGCGTTCGCCGAAACGTCTTTGGCGATGCGCTTCAGGCCTTCGAATAAAATCCCGGTGTCGATCTGGATGAACCGGTTGATGCAGGCGCTACCGACAAAGGTCGCATTGCCGTTGAGCCTGT
This sequence comes from Sphingomonas sp. LY54, assembly GCF_035594035.1. NCBI lineage: Bacteria > Pseudomonadati > Pseudomonadota > Alphaproteobacteria > Sphingomonadales > Sphingomonadaceae > Sphingomonas > Sphingosinicella wutangchuni. Next base: position 125,262 of record NZ_CP141588.1, on the reverse strand, counting down.
TGCGGATGTAGCAATGCTCCTCGATCTCCTGGCCGCACGGGCAGTTGTCGAATTCCTCGCTGATCTCGACGCCGATCAGGTCCCACTCCTGGCGGGCGATGTCGAATGTCGTGGATTCGGACAGCGGCAGGATGTGCGCCCTCAACCGCTCAAAATTGTGCGTTTCCATCGCCTGCCCTCCTGACACTTGCTCCGCACCCGCCTGGCATAGGTGATCAGGTTTCCGCGTCTCCACACAAACCTTTTAGCCAGCGCCAGAGCCGAGCCAGGTGTCCGCTCGGAATTAGATTGGCGTAGTGTCTCTCTCGACGCCTTTGCTCGCACGCCCTGCCGGCGGCGATCTGCTCAGAAGACCACTGCGTCGACCATTCGACGCGACCGTTTATGATCCAATAATGTGACTTGCACGGCCGCTGCCAATTGCCGATCGAAGGGTTTAGCGTCGGACCTTCGGCTGCCTCGAAAAATGACCACTCGGTCGGCCCCAACGGCGTTCGCACCTTCGATCGGCAGCCGCATGCGCACAGATGCGCGGCAGTTTCATACTCCTCTGAAACATAGAGGACGCCCGGTTCGAGCTGGGCCGGCATAGTGCGAACGCGCGCGAGCCTATACGTCATCAAAGCTGACCTCCCCGGTGATGCGAAGGTCGCCAATATCGAACAACAGATGCTTGATCGCCTCTTCCTCGCGATAGAAGCCTCGCAGCTGTTTGTACCTGATGAGGGCGAGGCAGGCATTGAGCGCGTTGAGCTCGCCGATCTGGATGTTGGCGCGATAGAGATTGTCGGGGGCATCCGACAGTTCGGCGAGCTGGCGGTCGCGCATCTGTGGGGCGTCCTCCGCCGAGTAGTGAGTCACCCGCAGCATACCGTTGAGTGGCCCGTCCTTTCGCTTGAGACCCATGCCGACATCGATAAACGGAATGCCGATTGCGATCAGCAGCTCGAAAATCGCAGCGCGCGCTGAACCTTTGTCGACGCACACGAACGCGAACGTCACACCGGCGAGCGCGTCGGCGGAGGTTTCGTCGATGTAGGTCGCCTCCAGCCGTAGGCCGTGCCGGAAATTCTCGTAACGCTCCTGATAGACGTCTGCCTTCTTTAGGCCGAGTTCGGTTTCGTCGAGCCGCCCGGGTGAGCGAAATACGTTGTGGACATGAAACCCGTCACCGTCGAAGCCCCGAATCTCGGGCACTGGCGTTTTGACCAACAGGTCGAGGAGATAGGCTCCGGTCCCGCCAAGACCGATGACGGCGACCACCTCATCGGCGAAGCCGTTGTTGAGGTCACCGATCTGGGCGCGCGAAGTGAGCGTGTCCTGTAACTTGAAAATTGCGTCTAGCGCGACCTCCTCGTTGCTCCTGAACGTATACGGAGTGGCGCCGAACTTCTCGATCGCCGGGCCGGAGATGATCGAAACGTAGCCGTCGACCTTTTCGAAGAAGTCCTTAAACTTGCCCTCCGACTTCGGCTTGTTCGAGAAAGACCGCTGCACAACCACGTCCGCACAAGCTTCGGTCAACTGGATCGTCGTCGGGCCACCGGCCAGGTTACGGATCGGTGTGCCATCTAGCTGATGGGGATGCTTGCCAGCAAAAAAGATCTGATGGTCGTCCTGCTGGACTTGCTCCTGGTTGACGAAGACAAGTTTGGCGACGATCGCACCCCACTGCAGCTCGCCCTCGCCGTCCAGATACGGGACGTCACGGACGATCAGGCAATTGCTGTCGAATGCGACCGCATAGCCACGCTCGACCAGGCGCCTGAGGTCCGAATTACGACTGACCAGTTTCCGAAACATTGAATTTCATCCCGTCCTTGACCTTCACCGAGGCACCGGGCGCTAGTGTGCCCTCGGGCTTGTTGCCGTGGCCGCGCTTGTACGTGACCGAATAGGTGATCTCGGGATGGTGCGCATAATCCGGCACCTCGAGGGTCACGACTTCGGCGTAGCTGATCTCGCCCTTCGGCCACTCATGCTCGGTGCCCTCGACGATAATCGTCACCGTTTTCTTGGGTTTGTCGTTCGCCATTTCCACCTCCTACTTCTTGCGGTTGGGGCGCTGCGTGAGCGCCGACGCGGCAGCAGTTTTCGCGGCCGTGCTCGACCTAGGGTCGCGCAGCACCTTCGAGGCGGCAGTAGCCGCCCGCTTGCTCGTCACTTCCGACTTCTTCGCCATTTCCATCGTCCTCTCTCTGCTTGACGACCCCACCGAGTCGTCGTATAAAAACCTACGTCTTCGTAGATAGATACGGCTAAAAAAATGCCCAGAAGGGCGTGCCGATCTACCTACGATGTCGTAGATATATAGGAATGGACAACGTAGAGTCAATGACGACCGAAGGCAACGACGATTTTGGTAGCCGGCTAGTGCAAGCCCGCGAGAAAAGGAGCCTCAGTCAAGCCGAACTCGCCAAGCTGGCGGGGTTGCAAGCCGCCGCGATCGGTCATTTCGAGCGAGACCGGCGAAAGCCATCATTTGCGAATGTCAGGGCGCTCGCCAAAGCGTTGAACGTGTCCTCCGATTTTCTGCTCGGCCGGTCGTCGACAATGGAAGGCGCGACCACCGCGTTTCGCGGCGAGGAGCAACTTTCGCATCATGACCGCGAACACATCCAGATGATGATCGACCTAATGACCAAGAAGCGGGAGTCCGGCGCGGGATGAGCAAGGCCCGGCTCTCCTGGGCGCGCCAGTGCGGTGAACGGAAAGCCAGAGAGCACGGGTTCGACGCTTTTCCGATTGATCCTTTCGAGATCGCCTCGACCGAAGGCATTTTGGTCGTGCCCAAGAGACCGGATCAGTTCGGAGTCAGCGGTGGGATCATCTTCGGCGATGACGTCGGGATCTTCTACTCTACCGACATTAAGAGCGATGGATTTCAGCGGTTCACCGTGGCCCACGAGCTGGGCCACTATTTTCTGGACGGGCACCCAGAGGAAATCCTCAAAGTTGCCCCGGCGCATATCTCGCGGGCCGGATTCACGGAAGGTAATTCCATGATCGAGCTCGAGGCAGATCACTTCGCCTCTGGCCTCCTATTGCCGACTCGGCTGGTCCAGAACGAGCTGGATCGCGAGCAGATCGGGTTCGAGGGTATCGAAAGGCTCGCGGAAGTATCGAAATGCTCCCTAACCGCGTCGGCGATCCGCGCGGCAGAATGCAGCCCGTACCCAATGGCCATCATAGTCAGTCGCGATGACGAGGTGCGCTACGCTTTCCTTTCGGACGGCTTCAAGAAGCTCGGTCGGCTGAACTTTCTGCGCAAGGGTACCTCCCTTCCTTCAACATTGACGCGGCAGTTCAACGCCAACCCGGCGAACGTGGCCAGCGGCAGGCGCGCCTGTGAGTCCGCCACGCTCAACGACTGGTTCGGAGGCTCACCCCAGATCGAGCTCGACGAACAGGCGGTCGGACTAAGAGAATATGGCTTCACCCTGACGGTTCTGACCGGCGAAGACCTTCCGCCGGACCCGGATGACGAAGAGGACGAGGAAGAAAAACTTATCGAAAGCTATCGCCCGAAATTTGCATATGGCAGATAATCTCCCGTCATTCACGCTTGCCCGGCACGATGGCAACTCTGCGTCCGTCGTTGGGAATCGAAGAGAGAGCCGGAGAGGGCCGAAGATGGCGCGTTGCCGCCGCTCGCGAAGCGCCGGCGTCTAAGGGCCCGCTGTTCATAGCGTCGTTCAAAACGCGTCTGCCCTGCCCGTCTGGTCAAGGAGCATAGCTGGGGCGCCATCCCGCTGCTTGGGATCGGTAGCGCTCAGCGAGGCTCTGCATGATCGACGGTCAGGGAGCTGGGCGATACATCTGGACCAGCGGCTCCATGTCATCGCTCTCGGGATACCAAATCCTGCGCGATATGTCGCTCAGGATGGAGAGAATGTCTGCTTGAATGCCTTCGTCCAGGCCAGAAAACCTGTGGGGCCCCCAACCACCCCAGGCCTTAACGTTGTACCAAGCCAATAGGAATTCAGCGACGTCTCGCGACTGGCCCGTTCCTCCTTTGGCGACGGTGAGGAGACGACAGTAGGCTTCATTCCGTGGCATCATTTATCCCTCTGCAGCCTTGCCTCTGCTTCCTGGCTATTTCAGCATCACAACCGATCTCGATACGACGGATATCAGCGTCGCCCAATCTGAGCCCAAGACACCCACCCGTCCAACAAATTGTCGGCTTATATCTGACGTCACGCGGACCGGCAGCCGAAAGCGGCAGTCGCACCTTGTCTGAGCCTCAGCTGAGCTCGCTATCGAGATACTGTCGAACGAGGAAGAGGTCGCCCACATCTCCCGATGTCATGCGATCCAGTGCGCTGCGACCGCCGAACAGTGGTGCCGCGTTCGGAGCGCGCACCCAAGCGTCTGCCTGCTTCTGCTCTGGCATCAGGATATTTATGGCTTTGAAGATCCCCAGCAGGTACGAAATGCGTTCGACGGTGTCGTGACTCACCTCCGAGACGTAACCAGCCTTCCAGCTCTGCATCGTTGACTGAGACGTAAGTCCGAGCAGATTCATCTGCTCCTTCTCGGTCAGGCGCCAAGCGATGGCGAGTTGGAAAAACGCCCGCAGCGCCGGCGCACCGAGCTCTGCTGGGCTGTCGTCAAGGTCCCTACTTGAGCCATTCTGCTCCATCAACCTGCCCTCTCTGCGAGCACGGCCGTCAACTACCTCAAGCCCCAAAGCGTGAGACTCTTCGGACGCCATGCGAACGGCAGAACGCACGCCGTCATCGAGGATATCAAGGAACCGGCAGGCATCGCGATCCCTGATTGCCTGTAGAATGTTCCGCGAGCGATCCATGCCGCAGAGTACCGTCTGAGAGCCATTATTTGAAGCTGCTTATGGCCAGAAGCAGACCGGGAGGATTGCAAGGAGCCGTCGCAAGAGCGGCCCGGTAACTACGTGCTGAACAAGCAAATCAGCCGTGGTCTAAGTCTGCCGTCAAAGAAGGGAACGTTCATTTTGAGATGCTGGCAGAGCCAGCGCAGCCACATCCGGTTTCGGCCCCTCGCGGACATTGGCGCCGTGTCGAAGACACCCGTTGCCGCCAGCCAGTCAATCACGCACAGCGGATACTGGGGGAAGTTGGACTGACGTCAGCTTGCTAGCTCAGTCGAGATGCTCTGGACCGTCCGGCTTTGGCGCTAAGCGGAGTCCCCTGTTCAAGCGCTTGGCTTGGCCGTCCACACACGGCTATCTCGCCAGTGGCGTTGAACGTCCAGCTTTGGCGCGTTGCTGACATGACTAAATTGCCGAAGCCAGAATCGCTGCTTCGGTAATTTGCGGGCGACCGCAGGCCTGGCCCGGGCAATCTCGGCATCAATTCACGTGAGATAGCCCGCCAAATACCCAACCAGGGCGAGAACAATGAGGCCTAGGATCATCGTGAACTCAACCCGCTCGTCCATGCGTGCTCTCCGGCCTCCGCCAACTGAACGCCGTGTCTCAGGCCACCTTCATCAGTTGCGAGGGAAATGGTGTCGCAAGGGAGCAGACCTCGTCGACCTCGCCGTCTAGCCACCGGTCATAATCTTCCGGGTGCAGCACTACTGGCATCGCTTTAGGATGGATCGGCGCGACGATGGGGTTTGGCTCACAGGTCAGGAATGCAAACGCCCTACCCTCCGGCGTCGGCCGCCAGATCCCTGCGAAGGCGAACACCGAGCTGTCGGCCAGGCCGAACCAGCGAGCCACCTTTGCGCCCTTCTCGCCTTCCCATTCGCAAAATTCGGACACGGGCACGAGACAGCGTCGGTCAGGGCTTGCCAGCATATTCCGCCAGAAGGGTCTCGATAGATTGCGGACATTGGTGATCGGCTTGCCATTCAAGGGAACACCCCAGCGCATGACATCGAGCGCCCGCGCGCCAGTCTCCTTGCGAACGACGTAGGCATCGTATTTGGGGAACAGCTCTGGCGGAGGCAGCCGACCCCGCTCAGGTGATATGTCCGCTCCGAACTGGCGGGCGAGCTCGGCTTCCTTGGCGGACAGGCGAAATCGATTACACATGGCCGCTCAGCTTTCGAAATCCCGTTCGCCCATCAGCTCGACAAGCTTGGCGAACACTCGGCGCTCGTCACCCAGAACAATGCGCTCCTGGTCGTTGGCCGCTACCACGCGTCCCTTGTCATCGACATGGAATGAATATTCATCATCCATCTGTGCCTCCCTAGTGTGACCCGCCGGACCCTTCCGACTCCTGCCAGCTCCGCCACATCGCCCAGCCTACCTTATCGTCGCGCTCAAGCCCGAGGCTAACATAAATGCCGAGCAAAGCGTGATCCGCCGCGCTGAAGCTCCACGGCGACTTTGGCTCCAAGAGCGCACTCCAGAATTCGTTGTAGGGCTGACGCTCGTTGCAGCCGGAATAGGCCCACAGGTAGGCCAATGCGAACCGTACCGCATGGCTGCGCCGGGGGGTGCGATACCGACACTCTTGCACGGCGTCCTCGAGAGCCAGCAGCGCTTTGTCGCGAAGTTGGTGGGCCGGGAATCGCATGGCGCATGTGTGAACGAAACAAGAACATTCATGCAAGCGCCGAGATGCTGTATCGCGGGGTATAAAGGGCAACCGAGCCGATCCCGAGCCGGGCGAGCTCGCTGGGTCAGCCGACGCGGGGAAGGTCCGTTCTTCTTGGATGCGCCCGATAGTGCGCCGGATTTTTCACGGAGCCGCCCTGCTCAGTCTTTCGAAGAAATCGAGCAGCAACCTCCCCGAATGCTTGATGGCGAAGGTAGGACGCTTGGCCGCAGAGGCCAGAGACGTCCGTGGCCTAAGCCCCCGGAGCGGTACCTGGCCTGAGGTAGCCGAACATCTGCGGCACGTAATCCACCTTGCCGAGCGGCACGCCAGCCTGGCGCAGAATGGCATAGACAATCATCTGGTGGAACGCGACCTGCGGCAGCGCCCAGTCACGCACATATTGGTCACCGGTCATGTCGAAGATCATGCCGGTGGGCAGTTCGTGCGCAATCGGCCTGTCGGCTGCAGCGTCAAGCTCGTCCGGGCCGACCGTGGCAAGGAGGCCTGCAGCATCGGCCACGCGTGCGCGCGCTTCAGCCCAGGTGCCGGGTCGCTCCCCGCCGTCGCGGCCCTCCTGGCGAACCTGAAGCACCGTCTCCGGCACAGTCTCGCCCCGGAGCCGATAGACAGGCTCCTGTGCCTGAAACGCCAGGAAGCGCAGCTGCGTAGTCAGCGGAAACATGTCAGGCGCGAGACGCAAAACGAGCAGCCCATCCGGACCTTCCCCGCGCTGCGCGACGAGCGCCTCCGCCTTATCGAGCCATCCGGAGAGGGCGTGAAGCTGGTTGGAGAGCGTAGGGATAAGGAGAGTGGTGAGCCGCATGCGATCCCTTTCGGACGGAAGGTATGCAGGATCAAGTCTGGCGTGGAGATCCATCGCAGGTGCCGTCCGCCTAATGCGTACGCTCTCCATGCGAACGCTGGCAATGAATGGGGCGCATGTCCGCAATTGGCCGCAAGCGGACGGTCTGCTCTTGTAGATGGAGATGAGGAAGCCGGACGTTCCGAGCGAGGCACGGTCAAGATCGTAGTCGTGGCGTGAGGAGCGCTATGTGCGTCCGCTAAGGTGCTGCGCCGCGATGTATCCGAAGGTCATGCCAGGCCCGAGACTGCCACCACCCCCGGGATAGGTTCCCCGGAACAGGGAGTTGGCGTCGACGCCGGCGGCATAGAGTCCCGGGATCGGCCGGCGATCGCCATCAAGAACGCGCGCATGCTCATCCGTGTCGAGGCCGTTCATCGTGCTCAGCTGCCCCGGAAAGAGCTCAACGGCATAAAAGGGACCCCGGTCGAGCGGCGCCAAATTCGGGTTGATCTTGTGCTCGGGGTCACCTTGTCCGATCGAATAGGCATCGACACCACGATCGAATTCGGGGTCCTTGCCTTCCTTGGCGTGGCGGTTGAACTCGCTCACCGTCTCCAGAAATGCCGCCTTGGGCAGACCCAGTACGTCGGCAAGGTTGGACAGGGTCTTCCCCTTCTTCAGATACCCGTTGGCCAAATAGGGCTTGATCGGAAGCGGCGCCGCCTTGGCCAATCCCATCGAGTAGCGGCGGATCGCATGGTGGGTTCCGATGAGCCAGGCAGACTCTACGCCCTTCTCGATCATCGCCGTTCCAAAGGCTTGGTAGGACGTCGACTCGTTGACGAAGCGCTTTCCGGTCTTATCCACGACGATGAAGCCGGGCATATGGCGGTCCCACATGATATGAGGGTAAGAAAAGCGTTCGCCCGTTCGATCCACCATCGTGGACATCGGCACGTAGATGGCGTTGGCGACGTTGCCCGTGACGAAGGTCCCGCCGGCCTCTACGCCAGCCTTGATGCCGTCGCCCTGGCTGCCTTCGGGCTGCAGTGAGAAGCCGGCATCCGCCTGCGGGACGTAGGTTCGCCGCATTTCCGTATTCGCGCCATAGCCTCCGGTGGCAAGGATCACGCCGCGCGTGGCCGTCACCTCCACCATCAGCCCCTGATGCGACACCCTGACGCCGCGAATGGCTCCATCCTCCTGGATCAGGCTCCGCATCGGGGAGGAGGTCCACAGCGTCACACCGGCCCGCCTCACGGAGCAGAGGAGGCTGCCGGACAGGGCGTTCCCGTTGACCAGCCGGGTCGCCCTTCCATGAAACAGCCTGTCGGAGAGATATCGCGCGAATTTGCCTGCGCTGTACACGAGTGACTTGGGCTTGCGCAGTACCGATGAAAAGGCAGCGATATCGCCCGCCCCGATCTGCATGCCATCGAACGCGCCCAGTTGCTTCAGCGCCGGGCGAAGCAGCTTGATGTCCTCGCCGAGGCGCCGACCATCAAAGACCTGCGCGGCGATGGTTCGCCCATAGGCCACTCCTGGCTTATCCGGTTCGTAGTCGACGGTGTTGCCAGGATCGAAGCGGACTTCCGAATGATCCTGCATAAACCGCAGCATCTCTGGCCCCGCCGTTAGAAACGCATCGACTTTCGCCGTATCGAAATAGTTGCCCAGAACAGCGGCCAAATAGGTCCGGGCCTGCTCGATCGAATCGGAAAGGCCGACCTTGTTCATGTAAGGGTTGTTGGGAATCCAGACCCCGCCTCCTGACAGCGCCGTGGTGCCGCCCACCCGATCAGTGCTCTCCAGGAGAAGGACCTCGAGCCCGTTCGTGGCGGCGACGATCGCAGCAGTCATGCCGGCGACGCCGGTGCCCACCACGACGACGTCGAAGCTCTTTGGTTCAGCTCTTGCTTCGGTCACGACGGCTCTCCTCTGCGATGGCCTGATGCCTCGACGCTGTCGGCGGAGGCAAACGCGGGATTCGCGACGCCGACCACCTCGTATTGGTCCGGCAAAGCCTGCAGCGCTCGAATGTGCGCCGTGGCGGCCCAGTGAATGCCGGGGTTAAGGCCAATGAATCCGACCCGGATCGGCTTGTCAGTGCGTGGCATGTTCCCTCCGGATTGATTGACGATCAAAAGTCATTATTTAGATGTTGACGCGTCAACCAATCTTCAAGGGTGGATCCGCCGATGCGCGACGAAAAGGATTGGGGATTGGCCCTCACCTGGATGATCCTCCCGGTGGGACGGACCTGGTATCGCGCGGTGAGCAAGGCGTTCGAGGATTTCGGGATGTCCTTCTCCACCGCCGCGCCGATCCTCGCCATCGTGGAGCTCGGCGACGGGTCGCGCCAGAACGTCATAGCTGAAGCGATAGGGGTCGACAGGGCAGCCATGGCTCGGTCGGTCGATCAACTCGAGGCCATGGGATTGGTGCAGCGCCGCATGGACCCCGACGACCGGCGCGGACGCAAGCTTCACCTCACCGAACAAGGGCGCTCGCTGGCAAGAAAACTCGATGTGGTGGCCAGCAATATTCGCAAGCATGCGCTCGCTTCGGTCACGGCCGAAGATGGTTCGGCGGCAGTGCGTGTCTTGCAACATCTGGAACGTGCCGCCGAACAGATGCTGCAAAGCGAAAGCTCTGAGTAGTCGCCGGCAAAATGCCGCGATTGGTGACCGAGCCACGATCGACGGTCCGGTCTTCAGTGCCGCTGGCGCTGCCCTGAGTGTCTGCTAATGGCGCTTAGCGGAACTCCCTGCCCCTACGCCGGCTTTGGCCGTTAGCGGACTGTCCGCTTCTGGGTGGGACGGCGGGAAAGCGGACGTTTGCGACTTCTGCGATTGACGCGCCGTCCAACGTGCTACTTTCCAGGACTCAACAGATGAGCATGCTTTCCGCGACCCAGACTGGGATTGTGCCCAGTTCCGCCCCTGTGCTGCGCCCGAGATACGGCAATTCCATTGGGAACAAGAAACCCTCGATTAGACGGAGTAGCCGATGAAGCGCAGATCCAAATAGTGTCCTGTTAGGAAAACCGATGCGATCAAGAGGAATGCGACGGAGACGGTTCTGGTAACGGCTCGGTCCCCGACGCCGCTCAGGTTTGTGGCGGTGTCTGGGAACAGGGTGCCAAAGGCTCCACTTATGAACGCCAACCACACGAGCAGAAGGCGGTCTCTCCCGGAGTGGTGAACGTGAGGGTCACCCTGCTCGACACACCCAGCTAGCAGGAGGGCAATGATCAGAGCCGGTAGGTGCAGCCTCATAGGAAACACCTAAGTCGTTTTGGTTACCGAAATCTGAAGTAAAGCGCGCAGGATCGGAACGAATGTGGCCCCTTGCCCGGTACGATCTGGCTTTGACCGCAGGCACTCGAAGAATTGATGGGCCGCCGAGAAATAGGACCAGAACCCGACGACCCGCAACGTCCATGACCGCCCCGTTCGATCACGACAAGAACGGTAGAGCGATACCGGCATTCCCTACGGTTATCCCAAAATCCACAATGTTTATCCATACACCGGGCAAATCACGGATACCTGCTTCGCGAACAGCCATGTATGATCGTTGCATGGTGACACCATTCAACACCCTCTAACCGCCTCATGCGTCGTGGATCATCGTTGGTATCGGCTACCTCGTCGGAAGAATCGGATGGGCTTCGCGCGAAATCATTAGAGCTCTGCGCGACAGACGTGCTCAACGCTCGCCAGCGACCCATCGCGGACGATACGCCTACGCATACCTGTTAGCGCTAAGAAAAATCAGATGTGCTCAGCTTCTCGTTGCTGTCGGGATCCGCCCTCCTGTAGCTTCGAATAATGCTGGACGCTTGTTCTCTTATCTTTTCGCTGTTTGGAACGTGCTTGCGATCGAATATGATAGACCACACAATAGCGTTGTCTTTGATACTCAAACCGCAGTTCGCGTGCGGCGTATCTTTATGACAAGCAGTGACTCCCGACGGGAAGCTAAACTTCTGAAACGTATGCGTCGGCGTGTCATTGATGTGCCGAATGAGCGGAGCTCCGCCCCCCTGCCAATTTCTTCTATAGCTAATGCTATCGGCAAGAACGATCTCAAAGTCGGCACTTGGCGGTCTTAATCGCGCGTACACCTCTCCGCTGGCAGGTCCTGAGGCTATTTCAATATGGTCCCCAGGAATATCGTATTTGACGCCATTGATGACAAAGCTTTTGCCTTTGTCGGTCATGTCATAACACCCGGCCGTAGCAAGCAGGATTCCAAGAGTGGCTAGCCGAGGTAGAAGCCGACTTCGCGGCCGCTTGGAACCAGTTAGCATATCAGATCCTATTATGCTGCAGACGCTTCGAGCGTAATAGATAATGAAGCCGCTCGCCGGTTGGGCGTCGAGTTCCTGGCTCAGGTACAGCATCGCATATTCGTACGGCGAAGCGCCAGATGCCGGAGGATAGGCTGCAACCCGCTCGGAACGTCCGCATCTGGCCGTTAGCGGACTGTCCGCTTCTGGGTGCGACGGCGGAAAAGCGGACCTTTGTGGCTTCCGCGTGCTCTAAGTCCGCTATCGACCCACAGCGGAGGCGGGTCACAGGGTTTGAGATGAGCGTCCCAATTAGATCGTAGAAGATGATGCTATCATAGACGCCGCCAAGCGATAGTCGTCCTTCCCCTCATGGACGAACTACCTGACACGCACGGCGGCGTAGTATTTCTGGCCGTTGAGCTCCTTCTCTTGGAGAATCGTTCCGTCCTCGGCGACGACGTAGCGCTTACACTCGGAAAATATCCCCGCCTCTACGCATACGCGATCTCCATCGATGGAGTAGGTTCCGACGACTGGCGCACCCCCTCCCTGGACAGACCGCATGAACGAGCCGTCAGGGCCATACATGTCGACGCGACCCTCGAGTGACGGCCGCCTGCCGAATTGGACACTCTTGCCTCGGATGAGCTTTTTGAGGTCGTCACCGCCGATCACACGGAGATTCGATCCGTAGCGGGGATTCTTGACGTGTTGAGCGCCCACGTGATCGTGACTTGGCGGTGGTGAAGCCGAGCTGGGCGCCAGCACACATGCAGTCAGTAGCGCAATCGCAACCGCGCACCATCGAGATCGGAAGCGCCGCGCTCGAGTTGCCTCGTTTCTAATGACGAGATGCAGGGGACGGAACATGCAGCCTCTCAAACGCAATGCCTCAAGATCTTTCTGTCTCTTAGGTCCTACTTGATTCGTGACGAAGATACTTATGCTGGCGCTAACACAAAGCTATTTGGGCTCTAGCTACGAAAGGACGTGGCTGGTCTACCTGAACGAACGACCGGTTTGTGGCTGCGCTCGGGAAGCTCTGAACGACCATGATGGCGCAAAGCGGCCGGCGTACCGGACGTTCCTCGATCTACTCGGCCGGCCCGGAACTGTGCATGTTGCGGCACAGGAAGTCGCGCCCTTGCTGTAAGTGTGATGCCGAGGCCGCCCTTCAGGTCCGAGCGCTTGAGGGAGGTAAACCCGGCGGGCGACCGGCGTATCAGGCTGGTGCTAGTCCAAAATGGCGTTCGAACGCCGCTTGTCCCGGCGGGGTGATGAGGAGAGCGCGGCCGGTGCCGGACCGGCGAAGCCAGCCCTTACCCAGGAAGCAGGCGTAGAGGGCCCGGCCGACCGTACCGGCGACATGCGGGCGACGCTCGCTCCAGTCGAGGCAGGGACGGCAGAAGGCGCGCCGCGAGGCGGCCGGTGCGCTCGCATCGAGATCGACGCCGAGAGACGCGAGGAAGTCCATGCCCCGGCCCGTCAGCGCGCCCCCGTCTGCGTCGAACTCGAGCTCGCCGCGTCCTGTCATGGAGGCGGCGATCCCGACGGCGACTTCGCCGGCAAGATGATCGTAGCAGAGACGCGCCCGGCGCAGCGCTTGGTCCCGGGGGCCTGTTCGTACCGGCCGGCATCGCCCGGCGGCAGTGACAAGCTCGCCAGTGAGCGACATCATGCTCTCGAGGAGGCCGGCAACGGACGGGCTTGCGAGGCGATAATAACGGTGGCGACCCTGTCGCTCGAGCGCGAGCAGCCCAGCATCTAGCATGCGGACGAGGTGCCCGCTCGCCGTCGAAGGCGCGATGCCGGCAGCTTCCCCCAGTTCGCCCGCTGTGAGCGCGCGCCCGTCCATCAGGGTCACGAGGATCGCCGCGCGCGCGGGCTCCCCGATCAGGGCGGCGATGCTGGCGAGAGAGGCGACGTTGGTCATGGCAGCTCCTCGTGTAGCCCGCCAATGCGGCCTTAGCGAAGCGGAGAGGGGAATGTTTCGGCCGTGGCCGAAGCATCGCTCGGGCCGCTACCGCTAAAAGACCAGGGCAACCCGGAGACCACCATGATCACCTGCTTCATCCGATACGAGCTCGACCCCTACAAACTGCCCGCCTTCGGCGACTATGCCCGCAACTGGGGCCAGGCCATTCCGCGCTGCGGCGCCGATCTCATCGGCTATTTCGCGCCGCACGAAGGCTCGGCGTCCACCGCCTACGGGGTCTATTCGGTCGAGAGCCTCGCCGCTTACGAGGCCTATCGCGCTCGGCTGCGCGAAGATCCGATCGGGCGCGAAAACTATGCTTTCGCCCAGCGCGAGCGGTTCATCCGCCGCGAGGATCGGCTGTTCCTGCGGCTCGCCTCCGCGCCCCATGCGCATTTGGTGCGGCCGTGATCGCGGTGCTGTTCGAGGTCTGGCCGGCGTCGGGACGGGAGTCGCGCTATCTGGACCTTGCCCACGCGCTGCGGCCCCGAGCTGGACCGGATCGACGGCTTTCTCTCGATCGAACGGTTCGAGAGCCTCGCCGAGCCCGGCAAGCTCCTTTCGCTCTCCTTCTGGCGCGACGGGGCGGCGGTCGCGGCTTGGCGCAACACCGCCGCCCACCGGGCCGTGCAGGCGGAAGGGCGGCGCGCGGTGTTCAGCGATTATCGGATCCGCATCGCTGAGGTCGTGCGCGATTACGGCATGACCGAGCGTGCCGAAGCCCCGCTCGACAGTCGCGCGCGCACGAGTGCGGATGAAGCCCGGCCATCGCCGAAACAGCCATGCAGTTGAAGTAAGGACTTCTCGCGCTAGCCTATGTTCTGTCTTTGTTCTATATTTTCCCCCGAATCGAACATAGGAGATGACCATGGCCGTGACGGTTCGCGGATTGCCTGCGGTCGGGCGCGTAGAAGTGACCGGGAATGTGGAAGCCACGCTGGAGTTGCCGTCTGCTGGGCCCTGTCTCTTCTATCTCGCTTTTTCCGATGGCACGCTGATTGAGGGAAGGCACGAGGATCGGATCAACCGGTTCCGGCTGCATACCGAGGGCGCCGGCCTCACAGCCATCCGCCGCGATGGCGACAACGACGTACTCGACCTCCGCTGGGCGATCGAGTGGGTGACAATCGCCTCTCTCGAAGGGAGCGCCTACCCGGTCGCTGACCAAGAGCCACTTCCGATGTTGCCGGGCCTGTTCGAGGGGCGCGGTGGGCGGGTGCCGGAGGCGGCCCTTTGAGGCCGATAGCCAGAACCCATGTACCCAGACGGCTCAGCCTATCCGCTGCGGACTCTCTTCGACGCTGCCGTCCGCCAATATTCGATCAAGCTCACCTGCCGGGCCTGCCAGCATGTCCGCATCCTGCACCCTCATGCGCTCTGGTGGATGTTCGACAAAAAGGGCTGGCCCGATAGCTTCAAGGACGTCCAGCGGCGGGCAGTTTGCGTCCCTTGCCGCAAGCTTCGCAATGAGATCGTCCGCAACCCCAGGCTCGAGCTGGTCCACGAGGAGATCACCGGCGAACCGCTGCCCCTTCCAAGCGAGCAGGAATGGAAGCGCGCCTTGAGCCGGCATCGATGAAGGAGCACAACATGAGCAGCACCACAGCGACGAGGCGGGCCATGTCATCAGCGGCCTACGAGGGTCCGGGCAAAACCGGCCAGATCATGATCTGGGCAGACGGTGCCCCCAAGCAGATCGGATGCACCTGGGGCCTGAAGCCGGTCGAGGCTAGCGGCAAACCCGTCAGCCTCCTCCGCTGGGAGGGCCGAGAAATCAGCAATCCTTGCCTGATCATCGCCAACGACTTCGGCCTGAGGGTCGACGGGCGGTTCAAATACCGGGCCAGCCTCATCACCGATGCGCCCTTCTTCTGTCTCGCCGGCACGTGGCGCCCGGCGACGAGCGACTGGCCTGCCGCATATGCCGCGCTCACCACCGAAGCCTATCCTGACATCGCGCCGTACAAGGATCGCCACGTTGCCGTGGTGCGCGAGGAAGACTGGCTGAACTGGCTCCAACTGAGCAAGCCGGTCAGCGAGATCTTGCGGCCGTTTCCTCCCGGCAGTTTTTCAGTCTCAGGCACGGGCAAGGTCGCCGCTGTCGGCGATCTGTTCGATTTTAGCTGATGCTCTGGTAAGGGTGGGCCATGTGTAATCTCTACACGACCAAGGCGAGCGCCAGCGAGGTAGCCGCTTATTTTCGCGCCAGGATGCCGCAGAACATGAACGTAGCGGCCGGCGAGGTTTATCCGGGCGGTCCCGGCATGGTCGTTCGCGAGCAGGACGGCGAGCGCATCGTACAGAGCATGACCTGGGGTTTCCCGCTCGCCCAGAAGAGCAAGAAAACCGGGCAGCCGATCAAGCCTAAGCCAGTGAACAATATCGCGGACCTCACCAGCTTCATGTGGCGCTTCGTCGCGCCCAAGCCTGAGCATCGCTGCATCATTCCGCTGACCGGCTTTTGCGAGGCCGAAGGCGAGAAAGGCGCGAAGACCCGCACTTGGTTTGGCGTGAAGCAGCAGCCGATCTTCGCCTGGGCCGGGATGTGGAAGGACAGTCCGGAATGGGGCCCGGTCTATTCTGGGCTCATGACCGACTGCAACGAGACTGTCCGCCCGGTCCACGATCGCATGCCGGTTCTGCTGCACGAGGAAGATCACGACCTCTGGCTCCGAGGCTCGCTCGACGACGTCCTGTCATTCCAGGGGCGCTGCTTTCCGGATGAGCTCATACGCATGGAACGGACCGCAGACCCATGGCTGCGCCGGGTGCAGGCGTCATGACCGACATTATCGTAGCCGAATTCGACCCCGCCGCATCGCCGGAGCCTGATCTATGCCAATAGGCTCATTCCATAGCGAAACCGGCTTGCTCCTGCGCCAGCGCGGAAGACTCATCCTCCAACGCGATAATGGCGGACGCTGGCGTCTCGAAGCCGATGCGGAGACCGAGCAATACGTAGGGCAACGGGTGGAAATCGAGGGCATCCGATCCGGTTTTGACGTCTTAGACGTTGTTCGCCTCGGCCCTTGTTGAGCGGCCGTGAACCCTGTCCTGCCAACCAGGCGTTAGTCGGGCATGGCGATCGCGTCCGGTTTCTAGCCGCCGCACTGGCGTACGCTACTGCGACCTAGAGCGGTATTTACCCCGGCATCATCGAAACCTCGAAGCCCTCTTTTAAAGCGCCACCCTTAGATCATGGCCTCAGGATCTTGAGTGCTTCCATCAAGACTTCCATCACGCGCTGCAGCCATCTTGGCATGTTATTGATCAGTTTCTCGATGCTGCCTTTGCCCACTTCGAGCACATCCACCGCATCGTCGGAAAGCGGGTCGGCGATCTCGACTGTGGGAAAGTAGTCAGCGAATTCCTCGACGACGGCACGGTTCTCCTCGCTCAGCAAATCGCGGTGCCGATACCCGATATACATCAGCTCAAGGCCGAGCACCCTCGCTGCAGCGCGGCTCGCCACATCACCCCAGTCGTCGTCAAAGCTCTGAGGGATATCGTTTTGCATCTCCTGGGTGCCCCGCCACACGCCTTCGACCGCCTCATTCAGCCAGTCCATGTTCGTCGCGCGGGCACGGGCTCGGGCGACAACCGCCATCGTTTCGAGGAATACTAGCAGGGCAACGTTCAATTGCGGTGCCGCTGGAGCCACCGGTGTGCGCAGGTCTCCCATCGTCTCTCTCCCCTAGCGGGAACTCATCTTAGCCTACGACCGCCTCGTACAAAGGTCCGGAATGGGTTGAACGGGTCTGGGTTTCGCGCCCCGATCACGGGTACGACCGGTCTGGTATTAGTTCGGCTTTCGTCCAGGGCTCGGTTCGGCCATAAGTGGGGCGTGGAAAACACGGCCCGCGACGCAGCTGACATTCTGGCTCTGGTCGAACCACGGTTCGGGTCGACTGAGCGTGCCCGACATTGGTTCGAGACCGAACCGCTGCCAGGTTTCGGCGGGCGGACGGCGAAGCAGTTGGTCACGGCGGGACGAGCTGGAGAAGTTCGGGAATTCATGGCGGCCATCGACGCCGGTATCCACTCGTAAGCTCGAAAGTCACGGCCGCTTTTGGCCGTGAGCAGAAGGTCCGGCTCAGCAAAAAGCGCAGGAAGCGGTCAGTTATCCTTCAAGATCTTATTTCGAGAAAATGTAGAATATCCGGCGGAAATCCGCAATCCGCTTTGGCAGGCGCTGTTACGAAGTCGACCAACCCGGATCGGTACTTCGGCTGATCTTGCCGACTATCTCCTCTACTCTTCGGGCTCCCGTCTTGGTTTACGCAGTCCATTGTCCCTCTCATCCCTGTCGGCCGAGGCATATTCCGCGAGCGTCTGGATCCGTAGCCGATCGGCCGCGTGATCGTCGTCTCCCCCGCCAATAACTTTGTTCATCTCTTCGATCGTTACGGCCCGTTGCCCGTCACGCTTCAACATGCCGAATACGTCGGAAATCTGGCCGCTCATCGGAGTCTCCATGTAGATCCTGGTCAGACGTATAGCACAAGCGGGAGGCCACCGCCGCGCCCTACCATCGAGGCGGCGATCCCGACGGCGACTTCGCGGGTAAGGCCGAACTGGCTCGGTGGGACCGCCCAGCGCTTGAATGCGATTTCGGAATTCCAGGCAGCCGCGCGGGGAGCAGGTCTGAAAGCTCACGTCGCGGGAGAGGCCTCCAGCCCGAAAGGCGTGCGCCAGGCGCGCCGCCGAGCGCGCCGCCGAGGGCGTTCGGGCGCAAATGACTGGGATCGCGAAGAGCTTGGAACGGGACCCGCAGGTGGAGTCGCTCCTGCGCCGTCGGAGCAGCGGGCTGGGCATACCACCATTTGTCGAGAAGCCGCTTTCGCAATCGCTGCCGGACTGGATCGGATGGCGAAGGGGTCGCGGGCTTGAGCGATAACTCGCGTCTGCGAATGTGCAGATCCTATGCCGAAAGTGGGACGATACCGGCCGCCATGCCGAACATCGCTAAGAGAAGCAGGTAGACGATATGCTTGCGGCCATCCAAAAAAGGCGGGGCCGTAGCCCCGCCCTTATTTGGTGCAGTCAAGCTGCTTGTTAACAGCTGGCCCTGCGATTTCTGAACGTTCCTTGTTCTTCAGTTCGGACGCAAAGTCAATTGTCTAACCTCCTTCCCCTTGTCAGGATGAGGGGAAGGGAGAGCAGCAATGCGAAGGCTCGGACTCGACATCGGCACCAACAGCATCGGCTGGTGCCTGATCGAAGGCGACAGCAAGATCGTGGATATCGGGGTCCGCATCTTCGCCGATGGGCGCGACCCGAAATCCGGAGCTTCGCTGGCCATTGACCGGCGTGCGGCGCGGGCGATGCGGCGGCGCCGCGATCGTTATCTCGGGCGCCGGTCGGCTTTTTTGCGCGCACTCGTCGAGCATGGGCTGATGCCGGTCGATACGGTCGAAGCGAAGCTAACCGCTGAGCGTGATCCCTACAAACTGCGCGCGCGGGCACTGCACGAGCGGCTGGACCCGCACGAGATCGGCCGCGCCTTCTTCCACCTCAATCAGCGTCGCGGCTTCAAGTCGAACCGAAAAGCGGAGCGGCGGCAGAAGGACAACGAGGACGGGAAAATCGCCGGAGGCGCCAAGGCGCTCGATCAGGCGATGGCCGAGGTGGGCGCAGACACGCTGGGCCAGTTCTTGGCCGGGCGAAGCGAAAAACGCGTGCGGATGAACGGCGAGAGCCAGGAATATGATTTTTACCCGCAGCGCCGGCACGTCGAATATGAGTTCGCCCGCATCTGGGAAGCTCAAGCCGCGCATCACCCGGAGTTGCTGAGCGAAACCGAACGCGCGGCGCTCCATCGCATCCTCTTCTTCCAGCGCCCGCTAAAGGAGCAGGAGGTTGGCGTGTGCACGTTCGTAACCGAGGAACGCCGCTTGCCGAAGGCGCATCCCATGTTTCAGGAGCGCCGCCTTTATGAGGAGGTCAACCAACTCGAGATCACTACGCTTGGCGAGGGATCGAGGAAGCTGACGCCGGACCAGCGCGACGCGTTGATCCTCGAATTGCGGAGCCGAAAGGAGCGCAGTTTCGATGCCTTAGCACGCCGCCTGAAGCTCGACCCCGGTCAGAGCTTCAACAAAGCTAGCGAGACGCGCATCGCGCTGCGCGGCAACGAAGTCTATGCCGCCATGAGCGATAAGAAGCGGTTCGGCGCGAATTGGGCGCAGCTTGATGCGGCCCGCCAGTGGCTGATCGTCGAGCGGCTAATCAACGAGGGGGATTCCGAGGCCCTGCACGCCTTCCTAACCGAGGAATGTGGCCTGGATGATGACTGCGCGGTGGCCACTGCCAAGGCGCCGCTTCCCGAAGGCTATGGCCGGCTCGGCGCCACCGCAACGCGCCTCATCCTCGCCGAGCTGAAAAAGGACGTAGTCACCTATGACGAGGCGGTGCGGCGCGCCTTCCCCCACCTCCACCACAGTGACTTTCGCACCGGCGAAGTGCTGCCAAAGCTCCCTTATTATGGCGAGCTGCTGACGCGCGAGATCCTCCCCGGCAGCCAGCTTCCGTCCGATCCGCCCGAAAAGCGCTGGGGTAAGATCACCAACCCGACCGTTCATATCGGCCTTCGTCAGCTCGAAAAGCTGGTCAACGCGATCCTCGCCGTCCACGGTCGGCCCGATGAAATCGTCGTGGAGCTCGCCCGCGAGCTGAAGCTGAGCGAGAAGGAAAAGGCCAAGCACGACAAACGCATCCGCGAGGACACCGCCGCCGCAGTCCGGCGGTCCGAAAAGCTCCAGAGCATAGGCCAGCCCGACACGGGCGCTAATCGCCTGCTACTGCGAATGTGGGAGGAGCTGAACCCGGCCAATCCGCTCGATCGCCGATGCCCATATTGCGGCGGGATGATCGGCGCGGAACTGCTGTTCAGCGGGGCTACCGACGTCGATCATATCCTCCCTTATTCCCGAACGCTCGACGATAGCGCGTCCAACAAAGTGGTCGCGCACCGAGCCTGCAACCGCGCCAAGGGCAACAAGACGCCCTTTGAGCGCTGGCACACGGACACGGAGCGCTGGGGTAAGATCGCGGGGCAGGTCGCGCGTCTGCACAAGTCGAAGCAGTGGCGCTTCGGGCCGGACGCAATGGAGCGGTTCGAGAAGGAGGGCGGCTTTCTCGCGCGTCAGCTCACCGACACCCAATATCTCTCGCGAATCGCACGAACCTATTTGTCCACCCTCTACGCCGATAAGAGCGAGGGCGGCGTTTACGTCATACCTGGCCGGCTGACGGCAATGCTGCGTAGATTGTGGGCGCTCAACAGCCTTCTCCCCGACCACAATTTCGTTGCGAACGAGCATTCGAACGCGCCCAAGAATCGGCTCGACCACCGGCACCACGCAATTGACGCGACAGTGGTGGCGGTGACCACACGCGGCCTTCTGAACGAAATTGCCAAGGCCGCTGGGCGCGCGGAGGAAAAGAATCTCGACAAAATGTTCGAAGGTTTGCCCGAGCCTTGGTCAGGTTTCCGTGAAGAGCTGGCCGAAAAGCTCGCCCGAGTCATCGTCAGCCACAAGCCAGACCACGGTCGCAGGGGCAGGCCCGCGCGGGGGCGTGACGTGACATCGGGACGGCTGCACAACGATACCGCCTACGGCCTCACCGGGGAGACCGCAACGGACGGCAAGACCCCGATCGTCGTTCACCGCGTGCCGCTGATGAGCCTGAAGCCCGCCGATCTGACCGATCCACCCCGCATCCCAGACCAGGTTTTGCGGGAGGCCCTCCAAGACTCGACGCGGGGCAAGATCGGCAAAGATTTTGAGTTGGCGCTGCGGCGCTTCGCTCACACGCATCCGAACTTCAGGGGCATCCGCCGCGTGCGCGTGCGCGAGCCGCTCAACGTAATCCCCATCCGCGACAAGAACGGGCGCGCCTACAAAGCATACAAGGGCGATGCCAACGCGCGCTTTGATGTGTGGCGGCTACCGAATGGCAAATGGACGGCTGACATCGTTTCAATGTTCGACGCGCACCAGCCGGACCAGTGCGACCGCCGACCGCATCCGGCTGCGAAGAAGGTGCTGAGCCTTCGCCAGAACGACATGCTGGCGGTGGAGCGCAACGGCGGCGCGCCGCAAATCGTGCGTGTGGTGAAGTTTTCGACCAACGGCACGATCGCTCTCGCTCCGGATAATGAAGGCGGGGCGCTGAAGGCGCGGGACGCGGCGTCGAACGAGGTCGATCCGTTCAAATATGTCTTCTCCTCGGCAGGAGGGTTGAAGAACCTCAAGGCTCGCCAGGTCCGTGTCGATGCCCTCGGTCGCGTGTTCGATCCGGGCCCGCGAGAGCCGGCGACCGCCTGAGGAGGCGCAGAGGGAGTATGGACCGTATCGTCGATATCGCGACCGACGGCCATGCGAGCGGGGATGTGACGTGGTCTAGCAGTTCAGAAATCGAGGGGCCAACCGCAACACTCTCCAGCCTTGATGGTCGTCATTCCGGTGTCTAGCAGTTCAGAAATCGAGGGCCAACCGCAACATCTTGGTGAGAGCTGCGCGGGCGGTGTTCGGTCTAGCAGTTCAGAAATCGAGGGCCAACCGCAACATGATGAACTGGTGGAGGCGCTGCGATTGGGGTCTAGCAGTTCGGAAATCGAGGGCCAACGCAACTAGAACAGACCGTCATCCTCGAGCGGTTGCGGTCTAGCAGTTCAGAAATCGAGGTCCAACCGCAACTCAACCCCGACACACCCGATGGAGAGCCTGAGGTCTAGCAGTTCAGAAATCGAGGGCCAACCGCAACATCGGCGGGCCGTCGATCCCAACGCAGCAGGTCTAGCAGTTCAGAAATCGAAGGCCAACCGCAACTCGTGTGTCGATGGATGCAGTCTTAGGCCGGTCTAGCAGTTCAGAAATCGAGGGCCAACCGCAACGCTGGAGAGGATGTCGAGCGGGTGGCGGACGGTCTAGCAGTTCAGAAATCGGGCGCCAACCGCAACCTCAACAGGAGCAGGACAATGATGATCGCGGGTTTAGCAGTTCAGAAATCGAGGGCCAACCGCAACATACAGTCGAAGACACTGGGGCTGTCATCCGGTCTAGCAGTTCAGAAATCGAGAGCCAACCGCAACACGAAAGGACCGTATAATGGATGAGGGATTGTCTAGCATTTCAGAAATCGAGGGCCAACCGCAACGAAGGAGAGCTCTAGGTGGAAGGGGTGCTAGGTCTAGCAGTTCAAAATCGAGCGCCAACGCAGCCGCGACGGCGCAATTGCGTCATGCTCGGCGAGGTAGCGCCCAAGAATACCTTTGACAGCAAGCGAACTGGCGCAGTCGGCTGCGGCGACACCACGCTTCAAAAGACGGGCATGCCGAGGGCCCCGGCGCGACATACCTGACGGTGGCGGCGTTGTCCCACTCTCGTAGGGGACACCATAGTCAAGTCCTAAGTGGCGGGCTGAGCTCCTCTTTGCCTTGCGGCGCAAAGCTCCGTCCACCTTTAGCCCCACACTTACGCTCGGCTCTGCTGAGACGGATAGCAATCTATTGGGCAACCAGAGCGGGCAAACGTCCGAACTTGGCCGCTAGCAGACCGTCTGCTTACGGGATGAGCAGGTGGAAAAGCAGACGCCTAAGCGATCGAACCTGACGAGCGGCTGAGGCTGGACAGCGGATGCTTGGAATAATACCAACGCCTGATGGCGCTTTTCCAAATAATCGTTGCGATCTCTGCCGCTTCGGCCCCTGACATTTGCATGGTCGATGAGCAGGCAATGCTTAAACTTGAGTTCAGGGCGTTCGATCAAGACATGAATGGCGGGTGGCGGGCCCTGTCGAAACGTCCGGAGTGCAGAACAAATGCCGCCGACGTCATTCGACTTTACCGGGAGCAAAACGAAGCGCGGACGACCACCCTCTTATGGCACGAGGGCCAACTCCGCGCCGAAGCGGGCGAGATCGATCAGGCTATTACCTTGATGACCGCCGCCGCCAAAAAGACCCCTGGCCATGGTCGAAATCAAGAGGATTGGAATGCGTATGTCGACGCCACCGTCGCCTTTCTGAAGGGGGACCGCGAGCAGCTTCTCGCGGCACGCGAGCGGCTGGCTCAGTTTCCGGTGCCGGAGGGGTATCTCTACAAAGATGCGCAAGGCGAAGTTCGAACGGGGCGGCCTCCGGGCTGGCCTTTCAATTTGGATGTAGTGGACGGCCTCATCCGTTGCTTTGGCCGCAGCTACGAGGAAGCATACGGCTCACCACACTGCCGACATCCACGCCGTCCATAACCTACGTTGCCTCAGTGTCCGCAACGGGTGGTAAACCGACATTCATCGGATAGTATGCGACCATGCTTTCGATGATCCTGATCGCGGCGACCACAGCCCAAATCTCACCCGCTCAAGAACCGACACGCGAAAGTCTCGTTGCTCAATATCGTTCTGTTATGAAGCGTTGGGACCAGGATCGGGATGAACGGCTAAGTTTCGCGGAGATTGATCACATGGTTGAAACGGGCTTGCGAAGCCCGCAGCCACTTTCCGCTGATGACGAAACCTCATTCAATGAAGCAATGCGCGGCTTCTATCGGGATCAAGACATCAATCGTGATGGTTTTGTGGACGGGAGTGAGTTGCAGCAGGGCGCATTGAGCGCCTTTGCTTGCATTGACGCTGATCGGAATGGGCGCGCCTCAAGCGCCGAAATGCAGCAAAGCGCTTCGCGTTGTCTATCGCGTTAACTGATAGATGACGGCAGCTTAGGGTCGTTAGCGGACGTCGAGCCTGCATGGGCCGCTAAGGTCCGCTTTTCCGCCCTGGCACCCGGAAGCAGACAGTCCCTAACGGCCAAGCGCTGCCGCTCCTGCGGGTTCAGCAAGGCTTGGGTGCCCTCATCTCTGTGCCGGCCATTCCTGGCCAACGGAGATGAACATGGGACACTCGATCTATGACCCCGGGCAGGACTGCCGTTCCGTATGGAACGCCGGTCGTAAGCTGGGCGCCAAAAGGCCCCTCCATCCTAAGCAGGTCTGGGCTGTACGCTTCTGGTTAGAGCAGGAGCGGCGACTTCGAGATCGTGCGCTGTTCGATCTAGCGATCGACAGCAAGCTGCGTGGCTGTGACCTGGTGAAGATACGGATCGGCGAACTGGTGAGCGGAGGTCGCATCCGGCAGCGAGCCATCGTCATACAGCAGAAGACGGGTCGGCCCGTTCAGTTTGAGGTACTTGAACCCGCTAGGACGAGTTTGCTGGAATGGCTGGAGGGTCGCGGCGGCTCGCTAGACGACTTCGTATTCCCCAGCCGAACGGATCACTCCGATCACATCAGCACCCGGCAGTATGCCCGGCTCGTTGACGAGTGGGTGACCGCCATCGGCCTTCGGCGAGAGGACTACGGCACACATTCTCTCCGTCGCACCAAGGCAGCCCTCATCTACAAGCAGACGGGGAATCTCAGAGCGGTGCAAATCCTCTTGGGTCACACGAAGATCGAGACGACCGTCAGGTATTTGGGCGTCGAGGTCGAGGATGCCCTTACCTTGGCAGAGGCGACTGAGGTCTAAGGTACTTAGGTGAGCCGGTCCCGGCCGGCTCACCGCCTCCCCCGAGTGGCGCCAAAGTCGGTCGTCACAGGCTGTTCGGCCGCCCCCAAAAGCTGCCGTTCGTTCATGTCGTCGGCGAGTGGCCGCAAACGGTGCGTACCGACGTTCGCGCCGCGCTCGGTGGGTAGCGGGTACCTTGGCCTGAAACCATGATCAGACGGCTAACTGGTATGGCACTCATTGCAGCAGTAGTAGCATCCGTTCGACTGCCGGTAGGATTTCTTTGCCTCCTGCACCGCGCCTCGGCAAGTTGCATGAAAACCAAGCGACAGCCGGTTTTCCTGGTACGGCTGATGGGCACACCCATTCTCGTGGACCTCATGGTCGCCATTCTGCTGGGCGTTCTTGTTCACGTGATAGTATGGCATATCACTCCCCCCTTTGGACGCGAAACTAAGGCCGTCGCGCACGCCGAGTCTCCTACCGAATGATCCGAATTGAACGGATCCGCCGTACTCCCGGTAATCGTGGATTTGCTCAGGGTTTGGCCCGGAGAGCGATTGTCCGCTTCTGGGTACGAGCCGACTGTCGCGGCGTCCGCATGCTATAGGTCTGCTTTCGACCCATTGCGGACATTCAACCGCTGGTGGGATTGGTCGCCATCTGAATCAAAGTTGCCTGATCAAACGGATGGTTTCGGGCCGAAACCCCGCCTTCTCGTAGAAATGGCGGGCGCGCTGGTTGCTTGCGAAGACATCCAGCGAGAGCCGGCGATACCCCATGTCTTTCGCCCAGTTCTCAGCGGCGTGGAGAAGAGCCAGCCCAACGCCCTCGCCCTCGGCCTCAGCCGCGACGGCTAGAAGCGCGATGTAGCCGCACTTTTCATTGGCGATGTCGTCCGTGCCTTCCCGGACATGTACATAGCCTAGCCGCCGCCCGTCATTGCTCGCGGCAACCAATGTCGCATTATGCCCTGCGTCGGCTCCCCAGGCCGAAGCGGTGAAACGATCCTGGAAGGCAACGACTTCGTCGCGGGAATGGGTTGGGGCGTCGATAACGTCGCTCAAACGTCCGTTCAGGGCGCGGATGAAGGCTCGGTCGGCTTCGCCCTCTTCAAGGCGGATAGTCAGTTCACGCACAGCGCCACTCCCCCAACGCGACTCCTCGAACCCGACCAACTATTTGATTGAGCGGTTTCAGCTAGCCGGCATTGCGTAGCGCTGACGCCCGCATCCCACCCACTGCGGACAGCGCTTCACTCTAGTCGCCGCATCCGCCTGATCCGCGTCGCGGCCGACCCGGCAAAGATGCCTCCCACGAGCAGTGCAATCCAGCCCCAGAGAATTTCGCCTGACTGCAAAGCTTGGAAAGCAGAATAGCCAAACCACAGTGCAAAAGCGGTCTCGAGCAGCCAGCTCCAGCGGGAGCAAATGGGTCCAAGGCGGCTCCAGTTTTCGATGAACGCGATCAGCACACCCGTAGCGAGCAGGGTGATCATGACGATCAGGACGAGCGGAGACCAAGTCATGAAACCTCACTTCAATCCGGCCCAGAGAGCTCTACCCATAACGGATTGGAATGTCCGCTTTCCACCCTTTTTGGACGTCCCTGGGCCTAGATCGCTAAGCTGGCCATCAACGTCCGCACTGGGTGGATTGCGGTCATAGGTGCACAGCGATATTCGTTCCGCCGACGCAATCGCGCGGGGGGAAACATGTCGAATTGGAAGCTGCTGCCACTCTGTGTGCTCCTGGGCGTGTCTCAAGCTGGGGTCGCCGCACCGCTGAGCGAGGGCGTTCTCGGCCGCTTCGTCGGCACGTGGGCGGTTACCGGCACGACGCGCGGCGAGACGACCGTCATCGGCGCGGAAGTACGTCCGCAGTTCGGCGGCGCCTTCCTCGAAATGCATATCAAGGATCCTGCCGGGAAGTTGCCTTATGAGGCGCGGGTATATCTCGGGCAGGCCGACGACGGCAGCATCGTCGCGCATTGGCTGGACGGCACGGGGGGCGAGAGTTCGCGCACCCTGGGCAGCGGCCGAATCGTCGGTGACCAGGTGGAGTTGAGCTTTCCTTATCGTGCGGGTGAGTTCCGCAACCGGCTCGAATATGACCGTCGCCGGGATCGCTGGCGCATGTTCATCGAAATGGGGCCGAAGGAACATTCCAAGATTTTTTCGGACTGGTATTTCGAGCGTGACCTCCGCCCCTGAGGCGGAGACAGGGAACGTCCGCAATTGGGTCGTTTGCAGTCGTTAGACCATTCCTGAACGAACGGCTGCTTTTTGTTACCCGGCGCCTGAAAGCGGCCCGCCTGCTTTCCACCCATTGCGGACAACCTCGGGCGTCTCGTTTACACCGAGAGGGTGGCCGGTTCGCGCCAAAGTCGGTCGTAAGAGGCTGTCCGACCGTTCCCAAAGCTGCCGTTCGTTCATGTCCCCGGCGAATGGCCGCAAACGACCCATTGCAGACACAGCCATCATTCGTCCGGCCATGGGCCTTGGAAGGGCGGCCCCTCACCTCGACGGAACAGTATTTCCTGGCGAGCCATGGGAGTGAAGCCTGAAATGTCGGCCGTCCAAAGTATCCCTCTGTCTCGCCACGCAAAGGAGAGAGCCTCTGCCACCCTTTGCTGCAAGCCTGCGCTGGCCGTGGGATCGCACGCGACGGCCACGAGGTCAGGTAGCGCTTCGTCGAGTGAGGTGATCATGCCGGCGGCATAGTCGCGCTCCCATTCTTCCGACTCTGCGCTTCTGAATATCGCCAGCGCCTCCATTGGCGTTTTTGGGGCAGGGTGCATCGGAAGATCCTGGAACCTGGGTAAGCGCGAATGGATCGACCTACCGTAACAGGCTTAATTTCCGCAATGTCCGCTTTCCACCCATTGCGGAAGTTCAGCGCGATCCCATGGACCGGGCGATCGGAAGCAGGGCTTCCCTGAGGCTTACCACGGCTGCCTGATCCGCAGACCATAGGTAAGTGTGATTTAAGACCGTCTCGAACCACACCCAGATCGGCACGCCTTGCCACGTCAGGGAGCCTTCCACCAAGTCTTCACCATCATACCAAGGTGGGAGAGTGAGGCTGGACGTCGGGTAAGTCTTAGCTAAGCCTTCAAGCAGGTTGCGGTGAACGTCTTCGGCACACGCACCACCCCAAAGAGTGAAGCCCCAGCCCTCGGGGCCGGTATTACCGAACTGCGGGGAAGGGCGAACCTCCTCTATCTGATCGAACGCAGCCATTCGGTAGCTCAAACCCCGACGTTCTCGGTGAATGTTCCAACAATACCCACGAGAACTGATAGAGCTAGGGTTCCCAGCACCATTCGGCTCAAGGTGAAGTCGGTTCCGGATATGGCCTCGATGCCGATCATCACAGGGAAGATGATCCATCCGAGAAAGAAATAGAGAAGGCCGCGCTTTGGATTGAAGTTCCATGTCTTCGCCGGAAGATTTTGCCGGTCGTAGAAGGCCGCAAAGAGCGCAGCGCACACGGCGACGACATAAGCCAATTTCCACCATGTCCCCCAATCGTCTTGGGAAAGCCCCGGCGCATAGCGGCTAGCCCACCCGAGCAACAGGAGCAGGCCGAACGCGACGGAACCCATCAATTTACGCCGGTCCAAGTCTCTCATCCCAAAGCTGCATCCTTGCCCAAATCACACCGTGAGCAAATGTCCGCAATGGGTCGTTTGCAGTCGTTAGACCCATGTCTGGCTAAATGGCCGCTTTTGCGGCGCCGGCGCCCGAAAGCCGCCGGTCCGCTAACCACCCATAGCGGACGTTGAGCGGGCGCAGCTTGCTTGATAGTCTTTGGTCATGCTCTCGCTGCGCAAGGCTCTCATTCTCTGCGCGGCAGCGCTCGTTCCTGGCGGATTGGCACTTAGCTGGATCGCCGGATCTGCAATGGTCCAAGGTGAACCTAGCGTGGTCCCTGCGGCAGCATCTCCTGCCCAGGATATCGAGATCCGCAGCCTCGATGGGCTAAAGTTGGCAGGAACATATTGGCCAGGGCGGCAGCCACATTCTCCATCCGTCCTGCTGCTGCACGGGGTGAAGTCGTCTCGCATCTCCACTGCAGCGGGAGCGGCTCGCCTCGCCTCACTAGGCTACGCGGTGCTCACCATCGACTTCAGGGGGCACGGACAGTCGGAGATGGCGACACGCAGCTTCGGGCTTCATGAAGCATTGGACGCACAGGCTGCTTTCGATTGGCTGAAGAAGCGACAGGCAGGCGCGCGGGTAGGCATCATCGGACACTCTCTCGGCGGCGCTGCTGCACTTCTCGGGCCTCGAGGACCGATCCCCGCCGACGCCTTGGTGCTGCAAGCGGTCTATCCCGATATCAGACGAGCTATCCGCAACCGGATCGCCGAGCGTCTCACCACGGTTCCAGCGTATCTGCTGGAGCCTCTGTTAAGCTTTCAATCCAAGCCTCGGTTCGGAGTGATGCCGGACAAGCTCTCACCGCTCGAAGCGTTGCAGCGTTTCCATGGGCCTGTTTTCGTGATGGGCGGCGAAGACGACCGATACACGCCTCCAGAGGAAACACGGGCACTCTTTGCGGCTGCGCCGGGCCGCAAAATGCTTTGGCTCGTGCCTGGCCGTGGCCATGCGGCGATGGGTGACCTGCGCGATCAGGCCTATTATGAGCGCCTCCACAACTTCCTTCAGCAGACGATCGGACATCCATAGGCGTTTGCCGATGAAGGCTCCCCTGACTCGGTGTAATTGTGCAACGGGAAGTCGCCAATGTCTGCGATGGGTGGAAAGCGGACGTGGCGCTTGCTACCGTCGGCCAGTATGCACAATTCTCCGCAACGAGACGATGGCGATACATTCGATCCTGATACATTGGCCTATTATGAGAAGTTTGCACCGACCTACTCCGCAAGCGGAGCTGGCGGTCAGAGCCGTCACCTTGAGTCTTTTCTTGCCCTACTCGCGCCTTCCTCTCGCATCCTCGATCTTGGATGTGGCGGGGGAATAGACGCCTCCGCAATGCTCGCTCAAGGATTCGTAGTAGATGCCATTGAAGCGTCTCCTGCCATCGCAGCCATGGCAGAAAGGCGCATGAACCGCCCGGTCAAAGTGATGCGCTTTGACGAGCTTGACGCCGTGGAAGAGTATGACGCGGTGTGGGCAAGTGCCAGCCTCATCCACGTGCCGCGCCAAGGCCTTTCCGGAATTCTCTGTCGTATTTTTGCAGCGTTGAAGCCCTTGGGACTGCACTTTGCGAGTTACAAAACCGGGAGGAGCGAAGGCCGCGATAGCGTCGGCCGATATTACAATTACCCGTCGCATGAGGAGTTGTTGAACTTCTATCGACAATCCGCTCCGTGGCAGATCGCAAATGTCACAGAATATGTGGGCGGCGGCTTTGAAAAAGGCTCTGGTCCATGGGTGGCTATAATCACGCAACGCCCTCGTTAGGGACATTCATCAAACGTGTGGAATGTCTACAATGGGTCGTTTGCAGCCATTCGCGCTCGGCATGAACGAACGGCTGCTTTCGGGCATCGGGCGAACGACCTTCTACGACCGGCTTGGGTCGTTTGCGGACATGACCGCCTAGCTGAACGAACGTCCGCTTTTCGGCACCGCCGGCCAACGTCTGAACGACCGCAAATGGCGCATAGCAGCCCCGCTACCACAGGCTCTGGCCCTTAGCCGGCTCCACCCTTGTCGGCGGCTGATGCAGAAGCCGGCCAACGTCGGCTTCTAGCGCCCTTGCTCGAGGTCGCTACCGCAGACACCGTCTGACCTCGCAGCTAGACGGCACCATCCGGTGGGTAACGGGACCGTCGTTTACTTGGCCTAAAAAGCAAGTCAAATTCATCCAACAGATTTGGCTTTACAGCTCCAAGGCAGTGAACCCGTACGATCTCGTACCCTTTGAAGATGGGCGAGGTGTCGACAAAACGACGCGCTTCGAAAAGATCGATAGCCTCGAACCGATAAATAGCGGCCTCGCCATCCTTTATTAGAAACACCGTGAAGTAAGCTGATCTCTCACCCAATGCCGATCCTACTGCAAAAGTACGAGTCCGTGGAGCGCTTAGTGCGGCGCGAACCTGAGCGCGTCAACGTAACGGAACGAAATCGCGCGTGGGAATGGGAGGAAAGAAGGGGGCCTTGCAAACCATCCCCAACCCAAAGCCCGCGAGCGTGGCCGACTGCAACGTCGGCGTCCTTGAAGCCCTCATCGTGTTGCTCTCCGGCGAGCTGTTCAATGGCCTTGAGGATGCTCATCGACGTCCTCAGGTAACGAACTACCCCCCTGCAGAGCGAGTCTAAGGTTGCGGCGAACTCGCCGGGGCATGGTGCAACTAGCGGTCGTGCGCGCGTCGCCGGCACCGCCCATCTAAACGTATGGGGCATTTGGGTAGCCGCGCGCAGCCGTCTCCCACCTACGCCAGCCCGGACGTTCATGAACAACAGCTTCTGCTTTAACTGGGCAGATAGGGTTCAAACTCAGTCGCTTGAGCTTCTCTATGAACAATGTGACTGCGCATAAACGACAGCTGCATCTATTGCTTCGCGCGGCCGACCCACGCCTTTCACGATCTGTCGCCGGGGCTCGACTTCGAATCGAAATTGTTCGCCAAGCCGGACGCCGCCGCCCTGCTCCGCGCCGAGCTCGCCAAACCGGGTTATCAAGTGCGGTCGATGGCGATCGGGACCAACACCGATCCCTATCAGCCGATCGAGGGCAAGTGGCGGATCATGCGCCAGATCGTCGAGGTGCTGGCCGAGACGAAGCATCCGCTCATGATCACGACCAAATCCGACCGGGTGGTGCGCGACATCGACCTCTTGGCGCCCATGGCGGCCGACAATCTGGTGGGGGTGGCGCTGTCGATCACCTCGCTGACGCGTGAGATCGCACGCACGCTCGAGCCGCGGGCGCCGGCCCCGCGCAAGCGGCTCGCCGCGGTGAAGACGCTAAGCGAGGCCGGCATTCCCACCTATGTCGCCATCGCGCCGGTCGTGCCGGCGGTCACCGATCACGAGATCGAGCATATTCTGGAAGCGGCGGCGGAGGCCGGCGCGCGCGGCGCCTTCTACATTCCCGTGCGCCTGCCCCACGAGGTGGCGCCATTGTTCCGCGCGTGGCTCGACGAGCATTTCCCGGACCGGGCCGGCAAGGTGATGGCGATCATCCAGTCGCTGCGCGGCGAGCGCGACAACGACCCCGATTGGTTCACGCGCATGCGCGGCTCGGGGCCGTGGGCGGAGCTGCTCAAGACCCGCTTCACGATCGCCGCGCGCAAATATGGGCTCAATCGAGAGAAACTGACGCTGCGCACCGATCTGTTCGAGCCGCCGCAGGGTCCGCAATTGCGGCTGTTCTGAGTGAAGGGCGCGCTGCTCACCTTAGCAGAAGCGGGCTGACTCTTCGGGCGCGATCGCAAGCAAGCGACGATTATACCGCTCAGCGAATGCGAGAATTGCTGGGTGCGGCCCCGCCAGGCTGTAAGCACTCGCCTGCGAACAAGGCTCCGGCTCACGAACCAGCTTCAGACCCGAAGCATGCGCATTTGATGCGCGATATCCAGGCATGCCGACAGCTTCATACCGTCCAACATCATCGCCGATATATACAATCAGCGGGCGGTAGTCCGCTGCAGCAACGGCGCGGTCGGCCTCCAGCTCGGCGTTCCGCACCGACATTGCGGACACGCATTTCCGGTGATGTGCTGTGAGTGCAGCGCGCTCTCTAGCAAGCGTTTGCGCGTCTTCCTTGCGCTCGTAGAGCGACGTTGCGGCGAACCACGCAACATGGCCCAAGGCCGCGAGGCTAACCCCAGCAGGAACGATCCAGAGTCTCCTCACCCGCCTCCTCCCGTCTCTTTCAACCTTAAGACGGAGCAAGTCTCGCAACTGTTAAGCCGCCGTCGCCAGCTTGTAGTCCTTATATTGCTCGCGCAGGGCGGTCTTGAGGAGCTTGCCGGTCGCGGTGTGCGGCAGCGAATCGACGAAGAGGATTTCGTCGGGCAGCCACCATTTGGCGACATGATCGGCAAGGTGGGCGAGGATCGCCTGGGGCGTGACGTCCGCCCCTTCCCGGCGTACGACCAGCAGCAGCGGGCGCTCGTCCCATTTGGGGTGGTAGACGCCGACCGCAGCCGCCTCGGCGACGCCCGGGCAGCCGACCGCGGCATTTTCGAGCTCGATCGAGCTGATCCATTCCCCGCCCGACTTGATCACGTCCTTGGACCGGTCGGTGATCTGCATGACGCCGTCGGGGTGGAGGATCGCGACGTCGCCGGTGTCGAACCAGTTGTCGGCGTCGATCGCCGGCTCTTCGCCCTTGAAATAGGAGGAGACGATCCAGGGACCGCGCGCCTGCAGCCGACCCGACGCCTTGCCGTCGCGCGGCAGGACCACGCCTTCGTCGTCGACGATCCGAAGCTCGACGCCGAAAGGCGGTCGGCCCTGCCGGCAGAGCAGGTCGAGCTGCTCGCCTTCGCTCATGTCGCCCCAATGCGCCGGTCGCCCGCCGAACGTGCCGATCGGCGACATTTCGGTCATTCCCCAGGCGTGGCCGACCTCGATCCCGCGGCGCAGAAACCACTCGATCATCGCCCGCGGCGCCGCCGACCCGCCGATCGTCACCAGCCGCAAGGGCCCAAGATCCGCGCCGGTCAATTCGACGTGGTTGATAAGCGCAAGCCAGACGGTCGGCACGCCGGCGGTGTGGGTCACGCCCTCCGCATTCATGAGATCGCACATCACCTGCGGCGTGTAATCGGCTGAGAATACGAGCTTTGCGCCCGCGATCGGCGCGGCGAACGGGAGCCCCCAGGCGGCGGCGTGGAACATCGGGACGATCGGCAGCGCGACCGCGCGGTTCGACAGGTTGAACACGTCCGGCATTACTTCGACGAGCGCGTGGAGCACGGTCGAGCGATGCTCGTAGAGCACGCCCTTCGGGTTGCCGGTGGTGCCGCTGGTGTAGCAGAGCATCGCCGGTTCGCGCTCGTCGCCCTCGACCCATTGGTAGCGGTCGCTCTCGGCGGCGATCAGATTTTCGAAGCCGTCGCCCTCGGCCGGGTCGAAGCAGACATAATGTTCGATCGCGCGGAACTGGGGCTTCAGCCGCTCGACGGTCGCGGCGAAGGCGGCGTCGTAGAAGAGGATCCGGTCCTCGGCATGGTTGGCGATGTAGACGAGCTGGTCGTCGAACAGGCGCGGGTTGATGGTGTGAAGGACGCCGCCCATGCCGATCGCCCCGTACCAGGCGGCAAGGTGGCGGCCATGGTTCATGGCGAGCGTGGCGATGCGGTCGCCGCGCTTCAGCCCGAGCCGCTCGAGCGCGTTGGCGAGGCGGCGGGCGTCGCGGGCTATGCCCGCCCAGTCGGAGCGGACGGTCTCGCCCGAGGCGTAGCGCGAAACGATCTCGCGCGTGCCATGCTCGCGCTCGGCATGATCCAAGAGCCGCATGATCCGGAGCGGCCAATCCTGCATTCCACCGAGCATGCACCCTCTCCTCTGTAGAGAGGCAGCTTATCCCACTAGGAGACGAGGGCAAGCCTCGCGGATTCGGCGGCGGACAGGCGCACCGAGACGATGCCCTCGATCCGTTCGACCCGGGCGGCCAGCTCCGCGTCGAGCCGGTAGTCGCGGCCGAGCACGAGGTCGGCCTCGCCCTGCCCGTGGGGCGCGCGCAGGCACAAGATGCCGTTGCCGCCTTTCTCTGCGGCCAATGCGTTGGCGAGCCGCTGCAGCGCCTCGGGCCCTGCGGCCTGCACTTCCATCTGCAGGCGAACGGTCTTCGACAGCGTATCGAACGAGCGCACGCTCTTGACGGTGACGCGCGGCGCCTCCTCGCCCGGCCGGCGGTCGAGCTCGACGTTGAGCAACAGGCAGTCACCGGCTTTGGCCGCATCCTCGAGTTGGGCCGCGACCGAATCCTCGAAGCAGGTGGCGATGAACTGGCCGGACGCGTCCGACAAGGTCGCCATCAGATAGCGGCGGCCGCGGGCGGAGGTGCGGTAGCGCGCTTCCTCGACCAGGCCGGCCATGACGGCGTTGGAGCGGCCGCCGTCCGAAGGCGCGGGCATCGCGGCGAGCTCGCCGAAGGTGCGGGCGCCGTTGGCGCTGGCGAGATGCTTGAAGCGATCGATCGGGTGGGCCGAGAAATAGAAGCCGAAGCTCTCTTTCTCCTGGGCCATCGCCTCGATCATCGTCCAGGCCGGCATGTCGGGGATGCGGATCGGCGCGACCTCGACCTCGCCCCCGAACAGGCCGCCCTGCCCGCTGGTGCGTGCCTCGGCGGCGCTGGCGGCATGGGCGAGAATGGTCTCGGCAGCGGCAACCACCGAGGCGCGGCTCGGCCAGACGGCATCGAACGCGCCGCCGGCGGCCATGCTCTCGATCTGGCGGCGGTTGAGCAGGCGCGGATCGACGCGGTCGGCGAAATCGTCGAGCGACTTGAACGGGCCGTTGGTGCGGCGCTCCTCGACCAGTTGCTCCATCGCCTTCTCGCCGACGCCCTTCAGCGCGCCGAGCGCGTAGCGGACGGCGCGGCCGCCCTCGACGTCCTCGACCGAGAATTCGGCCTCGCTGGCATTGATGCAGGGCGGCAGGCAGCCGACGTCCATGCGCCGCATATCCTCGATGAAGATGGCGAGCTTGTCGGTCTGGTGCATGTCGTAGCACATCGAGGCGGCGTAGAATTCGACCGGATAATGCGCCTTCATCCAGGCCGTCTGGTAGGCGACCAGGGCGTAAGCGGCGGCGTGGCTCTTGTTGAAGCCGTAGCCCGCGAACTTGTCGATCAAGTCGAACAGCTCGTTCGCCTTCTCCTTCGAGATGGCGTGCGCCGCGCAGCCGGAGACGAAGCGTTCGCGCTGCGCGTCCATCTCGGCCTGGATCTTCTTGCCCATCGCGCGGCGGAGAAGATCGGCCTCACCAAGGCTGTAGCCGGCGAGCACCTGCGCAGCCTGCATCACTTGCTCCTGGTAGACGAAGATGCCGTAGGTTTCCTTCAGCACCGCCTCGAGCATCGGATGCGGATATTCGATCGGCTCGCGGCCGTTCTTGCGCGCCCCGAACATCGGAATGTTGTCCATCGGCCCCGGACGGTAGAGCGAGACGAGCGCGATGATGTCCTCGAAGCCGGTCGGCTTCACTGCCGCCAGCGTCCGCCGCATGCCTTCGGATTCGAGCTGGAACACGCCGACCGTCTCGCCGCGCTGGAGCAGTTCGTAGACCTTGGGGTCGTCCCAGGCGAGCGCCGTCAGATCGACCTCGATGCCGCGCTTGGCGAGCATCTGCACGCCCTTCTGCAGCACCGACAGCGTCTTCAAACCCAGGAAGTCGAATTTCACCAGGCCCGCGCCTTCGACATATTTCATGTCGAACTGGGTGACCGGCATGTCGGAGCGCGGATCGCGGTAGAGCGGGACGAGCTTGTCGAGGCGGCGGTCGCCGATGACGACGCCGGCGGCGTGGGTCGAGCTGTGGCGCGGGAGGCCTTCCAGCTTCATCGCCAGATCGAACAGGCGCCGGACCTGGATGTCGTCCTTATATTCGGCGGCAAGCTCGGAGACGCCGTTCAAGGCGCGGTCGAGCGTCCAGGGATCGGTCGGGTGGTTGGGGATGAGCTTCGCCAGCCGGTCGACATGGCCGTAGCTCATCTGCAGCACGCGGCCCGTATCCTTCAGCACGGCGCGAGCCTTCAATTTACCGAAGGTGATGATCTGCGCGACCTGGGTCGCGCCATATTTCTGCTGGACGTAGCGAATGACCTCGCCGCGCCGCGTTTCGCAGAAGTCGATGTCGAAGTCGGGCATCGACACGCGTTCCGGGTTGAGGAAGCGCTCGAACAGCAGGTTGAGCCTGATCGGATCGAGATCGGTGATCGTCAAAGCCCAGGCGACGGCCGAACCGGCACCCGATCCGCGGCCGGGACCGACAGGGATGTCGTGGTCCTTGGCCCATTTGATGAAGTCGGCGACGATCAGGAAGTAGCCCGGGAAGCCCATGCGGACGATGACGTCGATCTCGAAGTCGAGGCGGTCGAAATAGACCTTGCGCATCTCGTCGGAGAGATCGTTGTAGCCGGCGAGGCGCGCCTCCATGCCGGCATGGGCGTCGCGGCGGAGCTGGTCGGCCTCACCCTCGAGGTCGCCGGCGAGGCTGGGCAGGATCGGCTTGCGCTTGGGCGCGCCGATGCCGCAGCGCCGGGCGACCACCGACGTATTGTCGATCGCCTCGGGCACATCCTCGAACAGGCGGCGCATCTCGGCCGCGGGCTTGATCCACGCCTCGGGCGACGACTTGACGCGGTCGTCGCGATCGACCTGGCTCGACTGGGCGATGCACAGCATCGCGTCGTGCGCCTTGTGGAAGTCGGCGTCGGTGAAGCAGGCCGGGTTGGTCGCCACCAGCGGCAGGTCGCGCGCATAAGCGAGGTCGATCAGCGCTTCCTCGGCCTTCTGCTCGGTCTCCATGCCGCGACGGCACAATTCGATATAGAGCCGGCCCGGAAACAGGCGTTCCAGCTTGTCGAGGTAGACCGAGGCGGCGTCGGCCTGTTCCTCGGCGAGCAAGCGGGCGAGCGCCCCCTCCCCGCCCGCGGTGAGCGCGATCAGACCCTGGGTGCGGCCTTCCAGCGCCGAGAAAGCAACGTGCGCGTCCTGCTCCACGGGTCGATCGAGATGCGCCGCGGACACAAGCGCACAAAGATTGTCGTAGCCGGTCTCGTCCTGGGCGTAGAGGGCGAGCCAGTCGAGGATCGGCGGCTTGTTGTCCGGAGTGCCCGGCCGGGCGACGCCCAGCATCGTCCCGATCACCGGCTGCACGCCTTCGCCCTTGCAGGCGTCGGTGAAGGCCATGGCGGCGTAGAGGCCGTTGCGGTCGGTCAGCGCCGCCGCCGGAAACTCCAGCTTTCTGGCCTGCTTGGCGATCGCCTTGGGCTCGATCGCGCCGTCCAGCATCGTGTAGCAGGAGAAGATGCGGAGCGGGACATAGGGGGACGCCATCCCGCCGTTATGGGGACTAATTGCGCCCAAGCAAAGGAAAGCCGGCCAGTTGTCCACAGTTATTCAGGCTGCGCGCGGGCTCACCGGCTGTCGGCCATGATGTCCCTGATTTCCTCAGTCCGCCCCTGATAGGCGTCGGCGATGCAGGCCTCGCTGCCGCAACGCTCGCGATAGGCCAGGAAACGGTCGCGCGTGCGCCGCAGGATCGTCCTTGTCTCCGGATCGGCATCCTCCATCGCCCGATTGTAGACCGAGGCCATCGACCGGTCGCGCGCCGCGAGTGCTTCGCTCGAGCAGACCATGCGCTCGCTGCGGGTGCGGGCCGAGGCGCAGTTGAAGCTAGGGCGGGCGGCGCTGCGCGGGGGCAGCGGATCCTCGACTGGCGCAGGCTGCGGGCGGGTGACCGGCTCGGGGGCCGGGCGCGGCTGCGGCGGCGGCGGCGGGCCGACCGGGGCCGGGGGGAACGGGTCCCCGGACTGGTTCACGATCCCATCCCCGGCCGGCGGCGCGGCGGGCGCGAGGCGCGTGCGCCCCATGTCGAACGTGGCGAGCCGGTAGATGATCGGCTCGGCGCCGGTCATCTGGTAGACGAGCCCGCTGCCGTCGGCGGCGGCCTGGGCGGCATATTCGATCTCGGCGACGAGCCTGCGCTCGCCGTCGAAGGCATTTTCGGCGCCGGGCGGGAGTTCGAGGATGAGGCGGCCGGTGCAGACGGTGACGTTGAGCGTCTCGTCGCGGCTCTTGAGCAAAGGCTCTTCCATCCGGATGACCGAGTTCGCCGCCAGCGTCTCGAGGTTGCGGGTGCTGTCCTTGCGGACCTTCGCGGCCTCGGCGAACAACTGGTCCTTCAAGCGCGCATAGGTCGTGCCGGTGGCACAGGCGTCGCGAATGCGCTCCTTGCGCTCGGCCGGCGTCAGGTCGGCCTCCGTCTTGTTCTCGTCGGAGCCCGCGCCCAGCCAGCCGCAGGCCGCGAGCGAGAGAAACGCCGCGAGCGCGGCCGTGGTCCGGAAAGTCTTTGTTGCCATGGTCATAGCTCTTCTCGCCCGGCGCCTGTGCGCAGCCTGAACGCGGCTACTCCAGCACGCCTTCATGCAAACGCACGACACGGTCCATTTTTGCGGCGAGTCGTTCGTTATGCGTTGCCACCAGAGCCGCACTGCCCTCGCCGCGCACCAGCCGCAGGAATTCGGCGAGCACCACGTCGGCGGTCGCTTCGTCGAGATTGCCGGTGGGCTCGTCGGCCAGCACCAAAGCCGGACGGTTGGCGAGCGCGCGGGCGACGGCGACGCGTTGCTGCTCGCCTCCTGAAAGCTGGCTGGGGCGGTGGCTGAGGCGATGGCCGAGGCCGAGCGAGGCGAGCAGCGAATCGGCGCGGGCGCGGGCCGCGTCGGTCTCAGCGCCGTGGATCAGCTGCGGCAGGATGACGTTCTCCGCCGCGTTGAAATCGGGCAGCAGGTGATGGAACTGGTAGACGAAGCCCAATGCGTCGCGGCGCAGGCGCGTGCGGCCGTCATTGTCGAGCCGGGCGGCCTCCTCGCCGTTGATGCGGATCGAGCCTTCGAATCCGCCCTCGAGCAGCCCGACCGCCTGCAGCATGGTCGATTTGCCCGAGCCTGACGGGCCGAGCAAGGCGACGATCTCGCCATTGGCGACGTCGAGATCGACGCCGCGCAAAACGTGGATGGTCTCGCCGCCCTGCTGGAAGGCGCGGCGAAGGTCGCGGACCTGGAGAATGTCACTCATAGCGGAGCACCTGCACGGGATCGGTGCTCGCCGCCTTGTAGGCCGGGTAGAGCGTGGCGAGGAAGCTGAACCCCAGCGCCATGATCGTCACCGCCAGCACTTCGAACGGATCGGTCTTGGACGGCAGTTCGGTGAGGAAGCGGATCGACGGATCCCACAAATTCTGGCCGGTGATGATCTGGACGAAATTGACCACCGGCTGGCGGAAATAGAGCGCGACCGCGCCGAGCAGGAGGCCAGCGATCGTGCCGAGCCCGCCGATCGTCGTGCCGACCGTCATGAAGATGCGCAGCAGGCTGCCGCGCGAGGCGCCCATCGTGCGCAGGATGGCGATGTCGCGCGTCTTGGCGCGGACAAGCATGATCAGCGACGACAGGATGTTGAACACCGCGACGAGGATGAT
This sequence comes from Sphingomonas sp. LY54, assembly GCF_035594035.1. NCBI lineage: Bacteria > Pseudomonadati > Pseudomonadota > Alphaproteobacteria > Sphingomonadales > Sphingomonadaceae > Sphingomonas > Sphingosinicella wutangchuni. The sequence goes on along the minus strand of NZ_CP141588.1, from coordinate 85,005 downwards.
CAGCGACAGGATCACGAACATCGCGACGCGCTCCACCGAGAGCGCCTCGAAGATCGCCGAGTTCATGCTGCGCCAGTCGGCGACCACCGCGCGGCCGGCGACCTTGGCCGCAAGCGGCGCGAGAATCTCGCCGACCTTGTCGGCATCGACCGTCTCGACCTCGACCATGCCGACCGCGTCGCCCAGCATCAGCAATGTCTGTGCGTCCTCGATCGGCATCATCACGAAGACCTTGTCGTAATCGTAGACCCCGACCTCGAAGATCGCTGCGACATTGTAGGAGACGATGCGCGGCACCGTGCCGAACGGCGTCGTCCGGCCCTGCGGGCTGATCAGGCTGATCTGGCCGCCGACGGTGGCGCCGAGCGACTCCGCCAAGCGGGCGCCGATCGCGACATTGTCGGAGCCCGGGCGAAGGGCCGCCAGCGAGCCCGACAGGACCTTGCCCTGGAGCACGGGATTTTCGACGATGTCCTTGTGCTGCATGCCGCGGACGAGGACGCCTTCGACGCGGCCCTCATAGCTCGCCATCAAGGGCTGCTCGATCAGCGGCACGGCCTGGGTTACGCCCGGCGTGCGCTTGGCCTCCTCGACGATCTCGCGCCAGTCGGGGAGCCGGCCGCCATAGCCCTGGACGACGGCGTGGCCGTTGAGGCCGACGACCTTGTCGAACAATTCGGCGCGGAAGCCGTTCATCACGCTCATCACGATGATCAGCGCAGCGACGCCGAGCATGACCGCGACGAGGCTGATCGAGGCGACCAGGAAGATGAAGCCCTCGCCCTTGCCCGGCAGCAGATAGCGCCGGGCGATCATGCGCTCGTAGCGGTTGAGGATCATGCGGCGGAGAGCCTCGCCAGCGCGCTCTCGAGCGAGAGTTCCTCGCGCTCGCCGGTGGCGCGGCTCTTCAGTTCGACGACGCCCTTCTCGAGCCCCTTCGGGCCGACGATCAGCTGCCAGGGCAGGCCGATCACGTCCATCGTCGCAAATTTGGCGCCGCCGCGTTCGTCGCGGTCGTCATAGAGCGTCTCGACGCCGGCTTCGCGCAGCTGCCCGTAGATCCGGTCCGCGGCCTCGGTGCAGGCGTCGTCGTCGGCGCGCATGTTGACCAGCCCCACGCGGAACGGAGCGACGCTTTCCGGCCAGATGATGCCGTTGTCGTCGTGGCTCGCCTCGATGATCGCGCCAATCAGGCGGGAGACGCCGATGCCGTAGCTGCCCATTTGCGGATGGACCTGGCCGCCGTCCTTGGTTTGGACCGAGAGGCCCATCGACGCGCTGTACTTGGTGCCGAACGAGAAGATGTGGCCGACCTCGATGCCGCGGCGGGTGCGCAGGCGATCGGCCGGGACCGGGCAGTCGGCGACCTTGGCATGCTCTTCCTCTTCCATCGCGTAGAGGCTGGTGAGCTTAGCGATCGTCGAGGTGTCGGCCGCAAGCAGCTCCTCGCGCGAAACGTGCTCGATCGCGGCGTCGTAGAAGAGCGCGCTCTCGCCGGTATCCGCGAGGATGTGGAATTCGTGGCTGAGTTCGCCGCCGATCGGACCGGTGGGCGCGCGGACGGGCACGGCCTGCAGGCCGAGCCGGGCGAAGGTACGCAGATAGGCGACGAACATCGCGTCATAGCTCGCCCGCGCGCCGGCTTCGTCGAGATCGAAGCTATAGGCGTCCTTCATCAGGAACTCGCGGCCGCGCATCACGCCGAAGCGGGGGCGGGTCTCGTCGCGGAACTTCCACTGGATGTGGTAGAGCGTGCGCGGCAGGTCGCGATAGCTCTTGGCGCTGTCCTTGAAGAGCAGAGTGATCATCTCTTCATTGGTCGGACCGAACAGCATCTCGCGGTCGTGGCGATCCTTGATGCGCAGCATCTCCGGGCCGTAGGCGTCGTAGCGGCCGGACTGGCGCCACAGATCGGCCGACTGGATGGTCGGCATCAGCAATTCGATAGCACCGGCCCGGTCCTGCTCCTCGCGGACGATGTCGGCGATCTTGTCGAGCACGCGCAGCCCGAGCGGCAGCCAGGCGTAGATTCCGGCCGCGGTCTGGCGGATCAGGCCGGCGCGCAGCATCAGCTTGTGGCTGACGATCTGGGCGTCGGACGGCGTTTCCTTCGTGACGGGCAGGAAATAGCGGGAAAGGCGCATAGGGCGAGGCTGATCCGGCAATGGAATGAATGTGCCCTCCGCCTCTAGGGGCGCGCCGGGGCCAAGGCAACCGGCCTATGGGCGCGCGCCGGCCTTGCCTTCTGTGTGCAGATCGCCCGCTGTTGCACGGCCGACACAGGCGCCGCCAAATAGCCCCGCCTACCGTAAATACCCGATGACAAGCGACCGGCTCTTCCCTAGCGTCCAGCCCACGAACGATCGGCCTAGGCCTGGGTTCGGGGAAGCTTAGGCCCCGCTTGCTCTGCGAGGTGAGTGAAGCGTGCGGGCCCAAGCAATCTCAAGGGGGTAGGCGGGAAACCGCCATACGGGTGCCCGGATCGAAAGGTCCGGGCACTTGTCTTTTGAGGCGCCTGCGCGGCGCGGTTTCTGCACAAAAATGCAACCGCGAGTCCGCCGCTTTCGCATCCGCCCTCCCATTGCATATTACGCATCCGCAATATCTTTGTTTGCATTTGCGAAGGCACTTGCTGCAGCGCACAAAGATCGGGCCTTTCAGGCATCCTCTCCAAAACTTCTAAGGCCGGCCCCTCGGGGCTGGCCTCTTTTTTTGGGGACCGATCGGGACTGCGACCTGCGGCGGCCCGCCTATTTCCGCCGTGGCGATTGTTTTATTAACGATGCGGCCCTATATCAGCCGTGCTAACGTCGCCTGCGACGGAATTTGTCGGCTCCCGAAGGAGCACACCTTCCCTTTCACGCTGCTGGCTCCGCTGCGCGAGTTGCGCGTGGACATTCATTCGCGAAAGGGGCTGGGCTATGGCCATCGGCACCGTCAAATTCTTCAATTACGACCGGGGCTACGGCTTCATCTCCGATGATGCCGGCGGCCCCGACGCCTTCGTCCATGTCACCGCCGTCGAAGCCGCAGGGCTTCCCGGCCTGAACAAGGACCAAAGGGTCAGTTACGAGCTGGACGCCGATGCGAATGGTCGCAAGACCGCCGTCAGCCTCCAGGCGGCCTGAGCCTTGGCGAAGGAAGAATTGCTCACCATCGAGGGCGAGATCGACGAGATTTACCCCGACGGACGCTTCGGCGTGATGCTCGACAACGAGCATCGCATCATCGCCTACACGGCCGGCAAGATGCGGCGTTTCCGCATCCGCTCCGTGGTCGGCGACCGCGTCCATGTCGAGATGACGCCCTACGATTTGTCGAAGGGCCGCATCGTCTATCGCGAACGCGGCGCCGGCCCGGCTCCGGGCCAACGGCGCGCCTTCCGGCGCTAGCACGACTGAAACTAAGGATAAGGGCGGCGTCGGCCGCCCCAAGGAAACTATGACGACTTACATTGAGAGGGCCGCACGGCCCAAGCTCGGCCTCGCATTCGGCGGCGCCCAGGCGCGGCCGCACCAGGGCCGCTCCCCGATCCTGTCCGGCGACGAACTGCGCCGGATCATCTCCGAAACCATCGGATAACCGTAAAGGCGGCCCGCACGGGCCGCCTTTTTCATCGCAACCCAAGGAGATTTCCATGTCCAGAGTTCCGCTTCGCCCGTTCCTCATCGCCAAGGACGAGAGCGGCGAATATCGCCTGACCGTCCGCGAGACGCGCTACAATTCGCAAAATTACCCGATCGTCACCGCGACCATGCAGGACGAGCGCTTCAAGAGTGCGGCCGCCGCGCGCGCCCACGCCAAGGAGCATTTCGGCGCCGAAGCCGGCCAGTTCGCAGCCAAATAAACCCCGCCCGGCCGGCCTCGCTCAGACCGGGGCCGGTCAGCGCCGGGTCGCGAACCAGATGACGTGCCGCGGCCCCTTGCCGTTGCTGCGCGCGCGCACCCCGACCTCCTCGACCAAGAAGCCGGCCTTGGCCAGCCGCCGCGCAAAGGCCGCGTCGGGCGCCGCCGACCAGATGGCGAGAATCCCGCCCGGCCGCAGCGCCGCCTTCGCCGCCGACAGTCCCCCCGCCGAGTAGAGCCGATCATTGCCCTCGCGCGACAGGCCGTCGGGACCGTTGTCGACGTCGAGCAGGATCGCGTCATAGGCGCCCTCCCCTTGCTCGATCAGAGCGGCGACGTCGTCCTCGACCAAGGTGACGCGCTTGTCGTCCAAGCATCCCGCCGCCAGCTCCGCCATAGGACCGCGCGCCCAACGCACGATCTCGGGCACCAGCTCGGCGACCGTCACCTTGGCATCGCGCCCCAAGGCCGCCAGCGCCGCGCGCAACGTGAAGCCCATGCCGTAGCCGCCGATCAGCAGATGCGGCGCCTTGCGCCCGCCGAGCCGCTCGCAGGTCATCACTGCCAGCGCCTCTTCGGAGCCCGACATGCGGCTGCTCATCAATTCGTTGCGGCCGAGCACGATCATGAAATCGCGGCCGCGCCGGAACAGCCGCAACTCCTCGCCGCCGGGCACCTGCGCCACATCGATCAGCTCGCGGGGGGTCATATTGCGTCACTCCTGAAGTCCGGCCGCTGCTGGGCGCGCCGTCGCGGCGCCGTGCACAATCCTGCCGCCGCTGTCGAATGTTATCGCCGAACCCGGTAGGGAGGGCGTATCCGCCCCCCCTCCCTCGGTCGCGAGTTCCCATGCACATTGATTTCGACGCCGCCACTTTCCTGCGCGAATATTGGCAGAAGAAGCCGCTGCTGATCCGCAATCCGTGGGGGGATTGGCGCAACCCGATCGAGCCCGACGAACTCGCCGGACTCGCCTGCGAGGAGGAGGTCGAATCGCGCCTGATCACGCAGGGCCGCGGCGGGCTGACGCTCGAGCACGGCCCCTTCCCCGAAGACCGCTTCGGCGAGCTCGGCCGCAAGAACTGGACCCTCCTCGTCCAGGCGGTCGACCATTATGTGCCCGAGGTCGCCGCCTTGCTCGCGCCGTTCCGCTTCGTCCCCAACTGGCGGATCGACGACGTGATGGTGAGCTACGCCGCCGACCAGGGCGGGGTCGGCGCGCATTTCGACCAATATGACGTCTTCCTCATCCAGGGCCTGGGCAAAAGGCGCTGGCGGATTGGCGCGCATTGCGACGAAGCGACGCCCCTGCTGCCGCACGGCGATCTGCGCCTGCTCGCCGAGTTCGAGGCCACCGACGAATGGGTGCTCGAGCCCGGCGACATCCTCTACGTCCCACCCGGCATCGCCCATGACGGCGTCGCGGTCGGCGACTGCATGACCTATTCGATCGGCTTCCGCGCCCCCTCGCGCGGCGAGCTGATCGACCATTGGAGCGAGCAGCTTGTCGCCGAGATGCCGGAAGACGACCGCTACGCCGACCCCGGCCTGCAGGCCCAGGACAATCCGGGCGAGATTTCCGCCGATGCGATCGCCAGGCTACACGCCATGGTCACCGAAACGCTGGGCGACCGCGACGCCTTCGCCCGCTGGTTCGGCCGCTACAGCAGCGAGCCCAAATATCCCGACCGGGACTGGCAGCCGGAAGCGCCGGCTGACATCGAGGATTTGCGCGAGCGCCTCGCCGGGGGCGAGCCGCTCGCCCGCAACCCTGCCAGCCGCTTCTCGTTCATCCGCCAGTCCGACGATGCGCTCCTCCTGTTCGTCGACGGAAGCTGCTTCGAATGCGCCGGCGACACCGCCGCGCTGGCCGCGCAGATCAGCGCCGAGGACAGCATTCCGGTCGGCCCCGATCTCATCGGAACGGACGAAGCGATGGCCCTGATCGCGGCCCTGGTCGACCAGGGCAGCCTCGGCTTCGACGCCGAGGACTGAGGTCAGGCCGTCACTTCCCTCCACGCGCCCGGCTCCAGGCCTTGGACCGTCCAGTCGCCGATGCGCCACCGCACCAGCCGCAAGGTCGGATAGCCGGCCGCCGCCGTCATCCGCCGCACCTGCCGGTTGCGGCCTTCGCGGATCGTCAGCCTGAGCCAGCCATCGGGCACGCTCTTGCGGAAGCGCACCGGCGGATCGCGCGGCCAGAGCGCCGGATCGGCGATGCGCTCGGCCTCGGCCGGGCGGGTGACGCCGTCCTTCAGCCGCACCCCGCGCCGCAGCGGCTCGAGGCCGGACTCGTCGGGATCGCCCTCGACCTGGACGAGATAGGTCTTGGCGAGCTTGAACTTCGGATCGGCGATCCGCGCCTGTAGCCTTCCGTCGTCGGTGAGCAGGAGCAGCCCCTCGCTGTCGCGGTCGAGCCGGCCGGCGGGATAGACGCCGGGCAGGTCGATATAGTCCGACAAGGTGGCGCGCGGCGTCTCCGTGCCCCGGTCGGTGAATTGCGAGAGCACGTCGAACGGCTTGTTGAACAGGATCAGGCGCGCCACGGGCGTTTCCCGGAAATGGCGGAAATCCGCGCTCGGCGATCGGCTAAGTTCACAAAGTTCACACCAATGCGCGTGCGCGCGGTTGGCGCGACGGGGGTCGGAGCGCGGCGCACGGGCCAGCGAGCGATCCCCGGAAGCGACTCGCGGTGTTGCGCGTCCATCCGGCAGCATGGATCACAGATGGGGCCGTGTAGGAAAGTTGTTTTTTGGACGAGGCGAGCCGCAGCTAGAGCATGGGTCGATCCGCTGCACCCGCAACCGTTCGGGCTGAGCTTGTCGAAGCCCTTGTCCTTAGAGAGCAAGAAGAAAGCCCTTCGACAGGCTCAGGGCGAACGGGTGGTGGCGATTCAAGCCGTTCCTTCAGTGCTCTAGGCGCTGCCGACGGAGGGTGCATCACCGCGGTCGGAAGCGGACGCGCCGATGGTGCGAGCATGGGCAAGCCTTGCTTTGACGGCTGCGGAGAAGGTCCTGCCGACCGGCACCAGGCTTTTGTCGATCAGGCAGAGGGAGAGCTTCTGCCCCTCCGTCCGCATGCCTTCAACCGCCGCCTCGGCGACCCACCAGCGGCGATGGACCTGCGCTCCCAGCCGCGGGTCGAGCAAGGCGACCGCATCGGCCATCCGCATCAGGATCAGGGCGCTGCCTCCGAGCGCATGTACGCGAAGATAGTGATCCTCCGTCTCGAGAGCGAGGATATCGCTGCCGACTTCCGGCGGCAGCCGGTTGAGCAAAGCGGACGGAAAGGCCGGGACCGCCTCATTTCCCGATTCCGGGAAAGTCGAAGCCAAGCCCGGCGCCTCCCCGTCCCCGACCTTGGGCGAGGCGGTGGTCGTCGCATAGACGACTAGCAGCTGAACGGCCGCGACCGCCGCGAACAGGGCCGGCAATTGCTGGGGCGCGAAGACCCGGCCCGGCTGGAGGAGCGACATGGTCCAGGCCACGACGAAGGTCATTGGCAAGGCGGAGACCAAAGCGAGGGCTCCGATCCGGCTCGCGCCCGTGCGAAGCCGCGTGGCGGGCAGCATGGCATCCGCTGCGACCACGGCTACTGCGCCGGCCGCTGTGAGCCCCAGCCAGAAGGCGTAGCGGGTCCCGGTCGGATAGGCCGGGTAGGAGCCGAAAGGACCGAGGAAGCCGAGGAGCAGGCCGACCGGTATCGCGGCCAGCAACGGCCTCCATCTCCCCCACAAAGGCCGTTGGCGCTGCGTGAACTGCATGCTTTCCACATTGGCGAAAAAGCGGAAGCTATTGGCGAAATCCCGGCTTGTCGATGCGGCGGTGACAGGAGGATGTCGTCGCCGCCGGCGCGACCGCGCCCCAACGCTCGGCCAAGATGGAGAAATGAAGATGACATGCTTAAGGACTTTTGCCCTGGCCGCCGCCATCACTGCCCCTGCAGCACCGGATGCACGGCCTGCCACGCCGATCGCGGTGAGCTGCGACGCGGGAGCCGCGACGGCGGGCGCCGAGGCCCCGAACCTTCACGGCCTTTGGGATTTCCTGATGGTGCCGCGCGGAACGCCCAGCTTCGGCCTCATGTCGATTGGCTTCGTCGGCGCTGATTATGGCGGATCGCTGGCGCCGGCGAGGACCGCGCCCGTTGTCCTGCGCAGGATCACCCTGAACGGCAAGAGCGTCCATATGGTCGTCGCGTCCCGCGAAGGCGACGTCCTGTTCGATGGAAGACTGTCGGCCAAGGGCGACTTCATGTGCGGAACCGTAACCTACCACGGAGGCGAAACCTTCCCGATGGTGGCGCAGAAGCGGCCCTCAACCTACCAGTCGCAGCCTTAGGCTGAGTGGCGCTACACTTCCTGCTATCGGCCGCTGATGGACATCAGGCGCAGAGCGCGCGCCACTGGTTTCACTGCGGAACATATCGTAATACGATGCATTTAGGAGAGACGGGCGCATGCACCGGCGTCTCGGCCGATGCCATGGCGCCTCGAAGTGCTGCGACCCTTGAGGAGCATGCCATGCTAGTGCGCACACGGGACGTCGGTGAATTCCGGACCGCCTCGCCTTATCAGGCCAATAGCCTTTCAGATGTGGTGAAGTTCACAGCGCTCGCGTCGGCTCTGGCGATATTCCTCGATGCCGCCATTGCCCATGCCATGTTCTGGGGAAACGACCCCTATTGGACCTACTGGGTGACCGACCCGCTGCTCATGGCGACGGTGTTCGGCATAGGAACCATGCTGTTCGGGATCGGCATCGGCAGGGGGGCGCTCATCACCGCGGTGCACGTGCTGTTGCTGACGACTTATTACTGGTCCTTATCCCCAATCGGCCTGCCGTCGCACCCCGAATGGCTTGATCTCGAACGCACCTGGATAACCGGCCTGCCTGTCCACCTCGCTGTTTATTATATGGGTTACCTCGGCGCGATGTGGCTGTGGGCCCGTCGCCACACCATGGAGGCGAGTTCCGGCCGATCATTGGGCGCGATCGGCCTTGCCGCTCTCGCTGTCTCGACGGCGATCGTCCTAGTCACGGGACTCATCCAGGCTCTCATGTTCCAGGAATTTCCGGGTCTCACCTGGTTCGTGATGCGCATCGCCGTCGCAACGCCGTTCGCCCTTGCCTGGTGGATGCTCGCCGGGAACGACAAGCGGTCCGCGATAGCGGGCGGCATCCTCCTTGCCTTCCTGCTGACCACATACAGTCATTACCTTGGACCCGTTGGCCTGCCGAGCGAGCCTGCCCGGCTGCTGGCGGGAGACTCGCCGCCGGCAGAAGTCCATTGGCTCTCCTATCGTGAGGAGTTCATGGCGATGCTTCCCCTCACAGCCATCATTGCGGGCATCGGTTACTGGTTTGCGTCCGGATGGCTGCACGACGATCGCGAATCCCCCTTCACCCGGACCACGATCATGGGCGGTATGGCGGCAGCCGCGGGGCTAATCATCCTGGGAGCCGCCAAAGCGGAAGATCTGGGTCCCGAGGCAAACCAGGTGACGGTCACGTCCACCGGTCCGGCGACGATCGCTCCTGCTGGCTTGAACGGCTCCAACTCTCAGCTTGCCAACCTGCAAATGACGGTTGCCAATCGCAACACCCATCGAACGCCGCTGCCGCCGCACGACAGCATCGATCTGACGGCCACTGTCACTTCAAATGGTCGTACTTATGAGATCAGCGCAACTCAGCTGATGATCGCCGATCCAGCAGGGCGCTTCACCACCTGGTACGGGGTTGGGTATGGCGAGTGGCACGAAGGGCGCAGCGGTATCGGACTGCAAGGGACGCCTCCGATGAAGTCGGACGTCGTAGCATTCGCGCTCGGCGATATCCGCTCTAATGGTGAGCTGATCGCCGAGCGAGTGCCCCTCCAGGTGAGTGCCACCAATGCCGAGCGTCGACTCGACCTGCGGATCGGCGATGCCGCCACGGTGCCGGACCTGGTCCCCTTCCAGGTGACGTGGTCGAACTTCCAAGCTGAAGACTCTGATCGCAGCAAATTCGCTCGCTACTGGTTCGGCGGCGGTGTGCTGCTACTTCTCCTGGCCGCGGTCTTCGCGGCGGTGAGGCGCCAACGGACGTTTCTTCTGGATGGTCGGCACAGTTAGGTCGACGCAAAACATCCGGACGGAACTGGTGATCAACAACAGACCGGCGCGGCATCCCGCCATGCCCTGAGCTACGAATTTTTCGGGGTAGCTGCGCCTGCGCGCGCGGCTTAAGCGGCGGAGGGATGAGCATGCGGGCGAACGACGCTCTCTGGGCGCTGACCGAGAAGGAGAAGGAGACGCTTCGCCTGATCGTGCGCGGCCACGACGCGAAGTCGATCGCGCGCAGCTTCGGGCTCTCGGTGCACACGATCAACGAACGGCTGCGCGACGCCCGGCGCAAGATGGCGGTTTCGAGCAGTCGCGAGGCGGCACGCCTGCTGCTGCAGGCCGAAGGCGGCGATCCCGGCTCGCCGACCCCCTATTCGCTTGGGGACGCACAAATCGGGGATGACGCAGCAGCGCCGCGGAGGGATCAGGAAGGCGCGCCGGTCAGCGGCGTGGGGCCGCGCAACCGCCGCTCCTGGATCGTCATCGGAGTGCTGCTCATGACCCTTGCCCTTGGCCTTCTCGCGCTCGCCGCCTTGCCCCAGGCCGCTCCCGGCCCGGCGCCGACCCCGACGGTTGCCCCCGCTCCCGCCCGTTCGGAGGTGGTGGATTCGGCGCGGCAATGGCTGACCCTCCTCGATCAGGGTCGCTGGGACGAAAGCTATCGCGCGACCGGCGCGTCGTTCCAGAAGGCCAACACCGTCCAGGTCTGGACCGACGTGTCGCTGCAGGCGCGCGCGCCGCTGGGCGCGATGATCTCCCGGACCTTCGTCAGCCACGAGAATCTTCCCGCCCCGCCCCACGGCTACGATGTGGTGAAATTCCGTACGCGCTACGCCAACAAGCCCGAGGCGATCGAGACGGTCACCCTCGATCGCGAGGACGGCGCCTGGCGGGTGGTCGGCGTGATGATCGAGTGACGTTTGCGGGCCTCTACGGACTGGATTGCCGCCACGGAAAGTTGCATCCGCCTCCACCGTCATTGCGAGCGTAGCGAAGCAATCCAGCGGACGACGCGGTCAGGCTGGATTGCCGCGGCGCTGACGCGCCTCGCAATGACGGACTGGGGTGCGGGGCGGACTGGACGTCACGGGCGGCCGTGACGTCGGACGGGTTCGGCTGGTCTTCCAGCCGCCCCGCCGTCCGGTCGGCGTCCCTCTCCGGCGGCTGCTCGCGATCGCGTCGCGCTCGCGTCGCTGCCGCCGGGCGGACTAGACGAGCCGACTCTGCTTGACCGCCGCTTCGATGAAACTGGCGAACAGAGGATGCGGCTCGAACGGCTTGCTCTTCAGTTCCGGGTGGAACTGGACGCCGACGAACCAGGGGTGGTCGGGGCGCTCGACGATCTCGGGGAGCGCGCCGTCGGGGCTCATGCCCGAGAAGATCAGGCCGCCTTCCTCGAGCGCCGGCATATAATGGGCGTTGACCTCGTAACGGTGGCGGTGGCGCTCGCTGATCGCGCCGGTGCCGTAGATCGAGGCGACGTGGCTGTTGGGCGAGAGTTTCGCCTCATAGGCGCCGAGCCGCATCGTGCCGCCAAGATCGCCGCCCTGAGCGCGCTTCTCGAGGCCTTCCTTGCCCATCCATTCGGTGATGAGGCCGACGACGGGCTCCTCGGTCTCGCCGAATTCGGTGGTGCTCGCCCTGGCGAGGCCGGCCGTGTTGCGGGCGCCCTCGATGCAGGCCATCTGCATGCCGAGGCAGATGCCGAAGAAGGGCACCTTGCGCTCGCGCGCGAACCGGACCGAGGCGATCTTGCCCTCGCTGCCGCGCTCGCCGAAGCCGCCGGGAACCAAGATGGCGTGCATCGGCTCCAATTGGCTCGCGAGATCGGATTCGGGATGCTCGAACAGCTCGGCGTCGAGCCACTTGATGTTGACCTTCACCCGGTTGGCGAGGCCGCCATGGACGAGCGCCTCGGTCAGCGACTTGTAGGCGTCGGGTAGGCCGACATATTTGCCGACCACGCCGATCGTGACCTCGCCCTCGGGATTGTCCTGGCGGTCCATGATGTCGTCCCAACGGGCGAGATCGGGCGCCGGCGCGTCCATGATGCCGAAGGCGCGCAGCACTTCGGCGTCGAGGCCCTCGCGATGATATTGGAGCGGCACGGCGTAGATGCTCTTGGCGTCCAGCGCCGGGATAACCGCTTCCTTCCGCACGTTGCAGAATTGCGCGATCTTGGCGCGCTCGCCGTCCGGCAAGGGCCGGTCGACGCGGCAGAGCAGGACATCGGGCTGGATGCCGAGGCTGGTGAGGTCGCGGACCGAATGCTGGGTCGGCTTGGTCTTCAGCTCGCCGGCCGCGGCGATATAGGGGACCAGGGTGGTGTGGATTGAGACAGTGCGCTTTTGGCCCTGCTCGTTCGTGCCGAGATCGTTGCGCAGCTGGCGGATCGCCTCGATGAACGGCAGGCTCTCGATGTCGCCGACGGTGCCGCCGATCTCGCAGATAAGGAAATCGAGGTCGCCGGTGTCGGCCAGCGCGAAATCCTTGATCTCGTTGGTGACGTGCGGGATGACCTGGACGGTCGCGCCGAGATAGTCGCCGCGGCGTTCCTTGGCGATGATGTCGCGATAGATGCGGCCGGTGGTGATGTTGTCGGCCTGGCGCGCGGCGACGCCGGTGTAGCGCTCGTAATGGCCGAGATCGAGGTCGGTCTCGGCGCCGTCGTCGGTGACGTAGACCTCGCCATGCTGATAGGGCGACATCGTGCCGGGATCGACGTTGAGATAGGGATCGAACTTGCGGATGCGGACCTTGTAGCCCCGCGCCTGCAGGAGGGCGGCCAGAGAGGCTGCCATGAGACCTTTGCCGAGCGAGGAGACCACGCCGCCGGTGATAAAAATGAACCGCGCCATGGGGCTATCCTCGTAGGGCTTCGATACGCGTTTGGGCAAGCCGCCGAATCACCGGCGGCGTTATTTTTTAGGTGAATGGGCGTTGCCGCCCCGCGCCTAGTTGGACTCGCGGTCGTCTGCCGGAGTGCGCAGCGGGGTGGTGCCTTCGGCCTTGGGCTGGGCCAGGGCCGGAGCGACCTTGGCCGGAGCGCCGCCGACCGGGGCGAGCGGGACACCCGCCGCGGGCGCCGTGCCGTTGGCGGCCGGAACCTGCGCGGCCGCGCCGGCGAGCGGATCGACCGTCGGCGGCGTGCCGGCGGGGGCGAGCGGCGCCTGCTGTGCCGGGCTCTTGGCGAGGCTGGTGTCGATCGTGCTGTTCGACGTCGCGACGGTGGCGAGGCCGGCGAGCGCGATCGAAAGGACCACGAACAGGACGGCGAGGATGGCGGTGGCGCGGGTCAGGAAGTCGGCCGCGCCGCGCGCCGTCATCAGGCCTGAGGAGCTGCCGCCGACGCCAAGGCCGCCGCCCTCGCTGCGCTGCATCAGGATGACGGCGACGAGCGCCGCGGCGACGATCGTCTGGACGATGAGCAGGAAGGTGAACATGGCGTGGCGACTCTCAATGATTGATCGTCATGCCGGCGCAGGCCGGTATCCCGGGACAATCTTGGTGCGATCTTGTCCCGAGGCCCCAGCCTTCGCTGGGGCGACGTGTGTGTGGGCGATCTAATCGAAAGGGCGCGCCGGTTCAACCGGCCGCGGCTTCGACGATCGGCACGAATTGCGCGGCGGTGAGGCTGGCGCCGCCGACGAGGGCGCCGTCGACATCGGGCACGGCGAACAATTCGGCGGCATTGTCGGCCTTGACCGAGCCGCCATAGAGGATGCGCATCGCCTCGCCGCGGGCGCCGAAGCGCTCGACCAGATGGAGGCGGATCGCGCCGTGCATCTCGCGCACGTCGGCCGGCGTGGCGACGTTGCCGGTGCCGATCGCCCAGATCGGCTCATAAGCGACGACCAGCTCGGCGCCCTGGGCCTGGTCCGGGAGCGAGGCCTGGAGCTGGCCGGTGACGACCGCGACCGCCCTACCCGCCTTGCGCTCGGCATCGCTCTCGCCGACGCAGACGATCGCCTGGAGGCCATGCCGCAGCGCTGTCTCGGCCTTGGCGCGGATCTCGTTGCTGGTCTCGTGCTGGTCGGCGCGGCGCTCGCTGTGGCCGACGATGACGAGGGCGGCGCCGGCCTCCTTCAGCATCGGCGCCGAGACGTTGCCGGTATGGGCGCCCTGGTCCTGGGCGTGGACGTCCTGGCCGCCGACCGGCATCGCCCCGGCGCGGGCGGCGGCGGGAGCGATCAAGGTGAAGGGCGGGCACAGAGCGACGTCCGCCTGCGGATGCTGCGCGGCGGCGGCGGCGATCGCCTCGACCTCGCCGAGCTGGGCCAGCGCGCCGTTCATCTTCCAATTGCCGACGATCAGCTTGCGACGCACGTCTTTCTCCTCTTGTGTCCCTCTGCCCCGCCGATCCGCGAGGCCGTAGCCTGCCGCCTAGCAAGGCCAAGGCGCGCCGCCAAGCTTGCCGGGCGCGCGGGCCTTTCCTATGAGGGCGGCACATGGGGCTGCAATCCGGCCCGTCTCCTCCTGCCGTGGATCCAAGATGCTGAACCTTTTCCGCCGTGGCCCGACCTCGAAGATCATGCTCGGCGTGCTCGCCCTCGGCCTGTTCGCGATCGTCATCACCGGCTTCGGCACCGGCGGCTCGGGCGTCGGCGGCCTCGGCGGCGGCGGCGATGCGCTGGCGACGGTCGACGGCGAAGCGGTGACTGCGGCCGACGTCACCGACCAGGTCAACCGCCAGCTCCAGAATGCGCGCCAGCAGCAGCCCGATCTCGATATCGGCACCTTCTTCGCCAGCGGCGCCTTCGAGGGCATCCTCGACCAGATGATCCAGTCCAAGGCGCTCGAGCAATTCGGCCGCGACCAGGGCCTCACCGCCTCCAAGCGGATGGTGGACGGCGAGATCGCCAGCATCACCGCGTTCCACAATCTCGCCGGCCAGTTCGACGACGCCACCTTCCGCATGGCGCTGCAGCAGCAGCGACTGACCGAGAAGCAGGTCCGCGACGACATCGAATCGACGCTGATTCGCCAGCAATTGCTGCTGCCCGCCGGCGGATCGCCCAAGGTCCCGCAGGCGATGGCGCTGCAATATGCCTCGCTGCTGCTCGAGCAGCGCACCGGCAGCGTCGGCGTCGTTCCGGCGGCGGCGATGGGCACGGGCGCCGAGCCCAATGCCGGCGAAGTCGCCGCTTTCTACAAGACCAACGAGGCGCGCTACACGATCCCCGAGCGGCGCGTGCTGCGCTACGCGATGTTCGGCAGCGAGCAGGTTGCTGCAGCAGCCCAGCCGACCGAGGCCGAGATTCAGGCTGCCTACGCCGCGCAGAGCGACAAATATGGCGCCAAGGAGAGCCGCACCCTCTCGCAGGTCGTGCTGCCCGACCAGGCCGCCGCGCGCGCCTTTGCCGCCAAGGTCGCGGGCGGCGCCAGCTTCGCCCAGGCCGCCCAGCAGGCCGGCTTCAGCCCCGCCGACACCGCGATCGGCGCGCAGACCCGCCAGCAATTCGCCGGCCTCACCTCGGCCCCGGTTGCGCAGGCCGCTTTCTCGGCCGCCCAGGGCGCGACCACCCAGCCCGTCCAGTCGCCGCTCGGCTGGCACATCGTCCGCGTCGACGCGATCGACAATGTCCCGGCGACGCCGCTCGCCGCTGTCCGCGCCGAGCTCCAGCAGCAGGTCGCCAGGCAGAAGAGCGAGCAGGCGCTGGCCGACCTGGCCGCCCGCATCGAGGATAAGCTCGCCGAGGGTTCGAGCTTCGAGGAAATCGCCAGGGAAGAGAAGCTCACCATCCAGCAGACGCCGCCGGTCACCGCGGGCGGCCGCTCGATGACGCCGGAAGCCCCGCTCGGCCCCGAAATCGGTCCGCTGATCAAGGCCGGCTTCGAAATGGCTGCGGACGAGGATCCGGTCGTCGAGACCGTCATCCCCGGGCAGCGCTTCGCGATCGTCGCCGTCGGCCAGGTCCTGCCGGCCGCGCCGCCGCCGCTCGCTCAGATCCAGGACAAGGTGAAGGCCGACCTGATCGCTCAGCGCGCCGCCGACCGCGCCAAGGCCGTCGCCACCGCGATCGTGGCCAAGATCAACGGCGGCATGCCCGTCGCCCAGGCCTTTGCCGAAGCGAAGCTGCCGCTGCCGCCGGTCCAGCCGGTGTCGGCGCGGCGCATGGACATCGCCCGCCCGGGCCAGCCGGTCCCGCCGCCGCTGGCGATGCTGTTCTCGATGCCCAAGGGCAAGGCGCGCGTGCTGCGCGCGCCCAATGGCGAGGGCTGGTTCGTGGTGCATCTCGCCGAAGCGGTGCCCGGCAATGCCGGCGGCGCGCCCGGCCTGATCCAGGCGACGCGCGGCCAGTTCGAGCAGATCATGGGCGAGGAATATGCCACCCAGTTCAGCCGCGCGGTCGCTGCCGAGCTCAAGGTGAAGCGCAATGGCGACGCGATCCGCGCCGCCAAGCAGGCGCTGCAGCGGGGCGGTGCGACCGCTCCGTAAGCCGCCCGTCGCGACCGGGAACGGAGCACAGCCGTGATCCTGGTCGTCGACAATTATGACAGCTTCACCTGGAACCTGGTCCATTATCTGCAGGAGCTGGGCGCGGCGGTCGAGGTGGTTCGCAACGACGCGCTTTCCGCCGAGGAAGCGCTGGCGAGCGGGGCCGAGGCGTTCCTGATCTCGCCTGGCCCCGGAACGCCCGACGAAGCCGGCCTGTCGCTGGACCTGGTCGCGCTTTGCGCCGAGGCGCGGCGGCCTTTGCTCGGCGTCTGCCTTGGCCACCAGGCGATCGGCCAGCATTTCGGCGCCCGCGTCGTGCGCGCGGGCCGGGTGATGCACGGCAAGACCTGCCCGGTGACCCATGACGGCAGCGGGGTCTTCGCCGGCCTGCCCTCGCCCTTCACCGCCACGCGCTACCATTCGCTCGTCGTCGCGGCGGACGGCCTGTCCGATATGCTGGCGGTCAACGCAACCGCCGACGACGCGACCGTGCAGGGCCTGCGCCACCGCGACCTTCCCATCCACGGCGTGCAATTCCACCCGGAAAGCATCGCGAGCGAGTATGGCCACCGTCTGCTGGCCAATTTCCTGCGAGTGGCGGGAATCCCCGTGGCGGCCGGCTCCTAAAAGCCGTTCGCGGCGGCCTCGTTCTGCGCCTCGCGCCGGCCAAAGCCGGCTATTTCGTCCGCTTCCTTGGCGTGCCGTTCCTGCGCCGAATAGACTTCGGGAGCCTTGTCCCGCGCCGTGCGCTGGCCGCCCATACCCCAGAAGACGGCGATGATCGCGATCACGATCATGATCAGCCACGTGCGCTTCATTTCGAAGAAGGATCCGGTGCCCGCCGGGCGGATATTTTCGTCCTCGTCGTCCATCGCCTGTCTCTCCCCCGCGGGTGGCTGAACCGTGACTGTCGCCAATCTACCGGAAACCGCGCCCGTTAGAAAGCGCCGCCCGTCCAGTCATATCAAGGGGTTGCAAAGCGGCACGGGACGCGTTCCTCACCTCGCTTGACAGATTTCGGAACGTTGCCTACACGTTCTCTATACGTTCCAGGGAGCCGGACCATGCTGACGAAGAAGCAACATGAGCTGCTTTGCTACATCCACGATCATCTCGCCGATACGGGGGTCTCGCCCTCGTTCGAGGAGATGAAGGAGGCGCTGGAGCTCAAATCCAAGTCCGGCGTTCACCGCCTTATCTCGGCGCTCGAGGAGCGCGGCTTCATCCGCCGCCTGCCCAACCGGGCGCGCGCCCTGGAGGTGGTCAAGATGCCCGAGGGCGCCGGCAAGGCCGCGGCCAAGCCGTCCGTCCAGCTCCCGCAGCCGGCCAACAGCAACGACATCATCGAGCTGCCCCTGCACGGGCGGATCGCCGCCGGCACGCCCATTGAGGCTCTGCAGGGCACCGAGAGCCTCGCCGTTCCCGCCGCCCTGCTCGGCCCGGGCGAGCATTATGCGCTCGAAGTGGCTGGCGATTCGATGGTCGACGAGGGCATTCTCGACGGCGATTACGCCCTTATCCGCAAGACCGACGTCGCCCGCGACGGCGAGATCGTGGTGGCGCTGATCAACAATGAGGAAGCGACGCTCAAGACCTTCCGCCGCGAAGGCTCGATGGTCCGCCTCGATCCCGCCAACCGCAATTACGACCCGCAGCGCTATCGCCCCGAACAGGTCGTGGTTCAGGGCAAATTGTCCGGACTGCTGCGCCGCTATTGATCGGCCGATTGCGGTTTTCCAACCCTATCCATGGAGGCTGCGATGGCACGCCTGAATTATGTCGAACTTCCCGTCGCCGCGATCGGCCCGGCCAAGGATTTTTACGAGCGCGCGTTCGGCTGGGGGCTGACCGAGTTCGGGCCGACCTATGCCGCGACGATGACCGGCGACACCGATATCGGCCTGCAGGCGGACGCGGCCGAGGCGACCAAGGCGCCGCTGCCGGTGATCGACGTCGACGACCTCGAAGCCACCCTCGCCGCGGTCGAGCAGGCCGGCGGCCGGATCGTGCAGCCGATCTTCGCCTTTCCTGGCGGCCGGCGCTTCCATTTCCTCGACCCGTCCGGCAACGAACTGGCGGCCGTCAAAGGCGACTAGCACTCCCCCGCCGAGACGCTTTTGCCATCCGCTGGGGTCGTGCACCGCGGCATGACCCGCCGGTTCGGCCAAGCGCCGCAAATGCGCGACAAAACACACCTTTTCGGCCCGGATCGGGCGACTGCGACCGGAACCCCTCGATAGCGACCTCGTTATCGCGAGGCATGTGCAGGACATGCCGAGCAGTACGTGTTCGTACGGAGGGAATCACAAATGTTGAAACGGACTTTGGCGGCGGTCGCCGCAATGGGCCTGATGGTCTCACCGGCGGTGGCGAGCAACGCCGCCCCCGCAGCTTCCATTCAGCCGCAGTCTGAATCGCTCGGCGCCGCGGGCGAAAGCAGCCTCAATGGGGGCAGCGGCCACATCATGGCATTCCTGCTGGGCGGGGTCATTCTCGCCGGTTTCATCCTGGCCGCGCTTGAGCATGACGACGACGACGAGGACTTCCCGGTCAGCCCCTGATCCTTCTTCCCTGAAGCGACAGTGACGCCCCGGCATCTCATGGTGCCGGGGCGTTCTGCGTTCAGGCGGCCAGCGGGAGCGGGCGCAGGCGGATCTGCGGGTTGCTGGCGACCGGCATATTCTCGAGCCGGTGCATCTGCAGCGTGAAGGCGTTGGCCCGCAGCTCGTGCGCACGGCGCTTATCGGGCGCATCGGCGCGGCGGGCGGCGCGCAGCTCTTCGATCACGAGCCGGGTATAATATTGCAGGTCGGTTTCCATGGCGATTCTCCCCACGTGAATCTGTGTCCGCCCCTCCTAATCGGCAGAAAGTAGCTCAAGCCATCTGTTCGACGACGGCGGCCCATGGCTCGACCGGCTGGGAAAGCCCGCGACGAACGACGCGGGACCGGCGACGAAGGCGTTCAGGGCGCCGCGGCCCAGGGGTGACGGCCGACCCGATCGGCCACCGTCGCCACGCGGCCGACCTCGCCGAGCGTGAAGGCCAGGCCGCCGGTGCGCCGCAGCAAAGTGCGATCCGCCTTGAGCCAGCGCGGGCGGCAGGTGCGCGGCAGGCGCCGGTCGCTCACGACGATATCGGCCTCGGCGCAGGCGTGGACCAGCGCCTCGATCGGCACCATGTCCCGGCTGCGTGTTGCGAGCAGGCGCCAGCGGCGCCCTTCCCGGCCGAGGTCGGCAATGCACAGATCCCGGCTGCAGGCGGCGACCGGAAGGCGATCGAGCTCCAGCGGCTCGGCTTGCGAGGCCGAGGTTTCGGCGAGCAGATCGCGGACATAATCGCCGGCGCGCGGCCGCAGGATGGCGAGCGTGCCCTCGCTCGCGCGCACCGCGACGTGGCGGCCGTCGCCGGTGACGAGCAGGTCGGCCGGCGGTGTGGCCATTGCCCACGCCGCTCCCGCGACGCACGGGAACAGGCCGAGGCGCCGCCACCGGCTTCGCCACAGAGCCAGCCACAAGCCCCCGCCGATCATCAGAGCAAAGGCGCCGGCCGGCATCGGAGCGAGGCTCGCCACGGCACCCGGCGCGGCGGCGGTGGCGTGGGCGAGGCCGAGCAGCCATCCGAGCGCGCGTTCCGTCAGCCACCAGACCCGCGCGCCGAGCCCGGCAAGATCGAGCAGCATCGCCAACGCCTCCAGCGGCATGATCACGAAGGTGGTGAGCGGGATCGCGACGACGTTGGCGAGCGCGCCGTAAAGGCCGGTCCGGTGAAAATGGTAGAGGGCGATCGGCGCCAGCGCGACCTCGACCGCGAGCCCGGTCAGGACGAGCGCGAGCAGGAAGCGGCCGACTTTCTGCGGTCCGCCCTCGTCGCGGCGCGCGAGCAGAGCCTTGACCCGGGGATGTTCGTGGAGCGCGACGATGGCGGTGATGGCCGCGAAGCTCAGCTGGAAGCTGGGACCGGCCAGCGATTCGGGCCAGAACAGCAGGACGACGAGCGCGCCCACCGCGACGAGGCGGAGGGTGAGCGCCTCGCGCCCGAGGGCGATTCCGATCAGCACCAGCAAGGCAGCGATGCAGGCGCGGATCGTGGGCACTTCGGCGCCGGTGAGCAAAGTGTAGGCGATGCCGGCGAGCGCGCCGGCGGCGGCCGAGACGAGGACGAGGCGGAAGCGGAGCGCGAGCGTGGGGCTGAGCGCGAGCAGCTTCAGCGTCAGCAGCATGACCGCGCCCACCACCGCGGTAAGGTGGAGCCCGCTCACCGAAAGGAGATGGGCGAGGCCCGAGCGGCGCATCGCCTCGGCGTCGGCTTCGGGCATGGCGCCCTGGTCTCCGGTGGCGAGCGCGACCGCGATCCCGCCTTCGCCTCCGGCCACGCGCGCGGCGATATGATCGGCAAGCCGCTGCCGCCAATCGGCAAGACGCGCGCGCCAGCCCCGCTCTTCCGCCGGGGCCACGACAGCGAGGTCGAGCGCCCGCCCGGTTCCGCCGATGCGCTGGAACCAGGCGACGCGGGCGAAATCGTAGGCGCCGGGCACCGCCATCGGCGCGGGCGGCATCAGCCAGGCGCGAAACCGGATCGTCTCCCCTGGGTCTAGCCCCGGGACCACGTCCTCCTCGTCGACGGTGATGCGGAGGCGGGCGGCGAGCGCTGGATCGGCAGGGGTGACGACCAGGCGCAGGGCGCTCTTTGCCGGCAGGCGCTGGGCGCTCTCGATGCGCGCGGTCACCTCTGCCATGCGCGGGTGATCGAGCCGCGGCGCGGCGACGCGCTCGGCCTTCCACCAGATCAGGCCGCAGCCCAGCGCGGCAGCCAGCGCGAAGAGCGCCAGCGCCTTACCCGTGCGCGTGCTTCCGCCGATCGCGAGACCGCCCAGCAGCAGCGCGCCGAGAGCGAGCAGGAAGGCGGTCCACGCTGCTGTGTCGGGAAGCCAGAACCAGGTGGCGATGCCGCTGCCGAGGCCGACGGGGAGCCAGAGCGGGAGCTGGTTGCGTTCCGCGTCCAGCACGGTTTCGAGCCGCTCGCCGATCCGGGACGGACGCGGTATTTCCGCCGTTTGTCGCGGCGGGAGCGCTATGCTAGGGGCGCTGGCGTCACTGCCCGGCATGGCCGGCATCCTTGGAGATTGAGCGCTTGAGCGCAACGAACGCAACCGGCACGGTCGTAACCCGATTTGCCCCCTCCCCGACCGGATTCCTCCATATCGGCGGCGCCCGCACCGCTTTGTTCAACTGGCTGTTCGCCCGCCACCACGGCGGCAAGTTCCTGTTGCGCATCGAGGACACCGACAAGGCGCGCTCGACCCAGCCCGCGATCGAAGCGATCCTCGACGGCATGCAGTGGCTCGGGCTCGACTGGGACGACGAGACCGTGTTCCAGTCCGAACGCGCGGCCCGCCACGCCGAAGTGGCGCACGCCATGCTCGCCAGCGGCCACGCCTATCGCTGCTACATGACCCAGGAGGAGCTGGCCGAGCAGCGCGCGCTGGCCCAGGCCGAACGCCGGCCGTTCAAGGTCAACAGCGTGTGGCGCGACTGCTCGCCCGACGCACCGACCCCGGACGCGCCGTCCGTCGTCCGCCTCAAGGCGCCGCGCGACGGCGAGACCGTGATCGAGGATGCGGTCCAGGGCCGCGTCGTCGTCCAGAACGGCGAGCTGGACGACATGATCCTGCTCCGTTCGGACGGCACTCCCACCTACATGCTGGCGGTGGTCGTCGACGACCACGACATGGGCGTCACCCACGTCATCCGCGGCGACGACCATTTGAACAACGCTTTCCGCCAATTGGGCATCATCCGGGCGATGGGCTGGCCCGAGCCGGTCTATGCCCACGTGCCACTGATCCACGGCCAGGACGGCGCCAAGATGTCCAAGCGCCACGGCGCCACCGGCGTCGATTCCTATCGGGACGAGCTCGGCGTGCTGCCCGAGGCGCTCGGCAATTACCTGCTGCGGCTCGGCTGGGGCTATGGCGACGAGGAGATCATCAGCCGCGAGGATGCGGTGCGCTGGTTCGACCTCGCCAATGTCGGCCGCTCGCCCTCGCGCTTCGACCTGAAGAAGCTCGAGAATTTGAACGGCCATTATATCCGCGAAGCCTCGAACGGGCGGCTGGCGGGTCTCGCCGCGCCCCGGATCGCGGAGCTGATCGGCCGTCCGCTCGGCAATGAGGAGCTGGAATTGCTGACGCGGGCGATGGACGGGCTGAAGCCGCGCGCCAAGAACGTCAACGAGATCGCCGAGGGCGCCACGTTTCTTTTCAAGACCGTTCCGCTGGACATGGACGAACGCGCCGCCGCCTTGCTAGAGGGCGAAGCCAAGGATCTGCTCGCGCACCTCTATGCGGCTCTCTCTACGTTGACGGAGTGGACCGCCGAGGCGACAGAGCAGACCGTACGAGAGGTGGCGGAGGCAAAGGGCGTCAAGCTCGGCCAGGTGGCGCAGCCGTTGCGTGCGGCGCTCACCGGACGGGCGACTTCGCCCGGGATATTCGATGTGCTGGTGCTGCTCGGCCGCCAGGAAAGCCTGGCGCGCGTGGGCGCTCACGGCGCATCGGCCAAGACGAATTAAGGAGCTAGAAATATGGCGGATAACAAGGCCACCTTCACGATGGGCGACCAGGGTTCGGACTATCCGGTGAAGTCCGGCTCAATCGGGCCCGACGTGATCGACATCCGCAAGCTCTACGCCAATACCGGCGCGTTCACCTACGATCCTGGCTTCACCTCGACCGCGAGCTGCGAATCCGAGATCACCTATATCGACGGCGACGAGGGCGTCCTCCTCCACCGCGGCTATCCGATCGACCAGCTGGCCGAACATTCGACCTTCATGGAAGTGGCCTATCTCCTCCTCCACGGCGACCTGCCGAAGAAGAGCGAGCTCGAGCAGTTCAGCTACACGATCACGCGCCACACGATGCTGCACGAGCAGCTCGCCCAATTCTACCGCGGCTTCCGCCGCGACGCGCATCCGATGGCGGTGATGTGCGGCGTGGTCGGCGCGCTTTCCGCTTTCTACCACGATTCGACCGACATTACCGATCCCGAGCAGCGGATGATCGCGTCGCACCGGCTGATCGCGAAGATGCCGACGATCGCGGCGATGGCTTACAAATATTCGATCGGCCAGCCGTTCGTGTACCCTGACAATTCGCTGTCTTACACCGGCAATTTCCTGCGCATGACCTTCGGCGTTCCGGCCGAGCCCTATGAGGTCAATCCGGTGATCGAGCGGGCGATGCGCCGCATCTTCATCCTCCACGCCGACCACGAGCAGAACGCCTCGACCTCGACCGTGCGCCTCGCCGGCTCGTCGGGCGCCAATCCGTTCGCCTGCATCGCCGCCGGCATCGCCTGCCTGTGGGGCCCGGCCCATGGCGGCGCCAACGAGGCGGCACTGAACATGCTGCGCGAGATCGGCACCCCCAAGCGCATCCCGGAATATATCGCCCGCGCCAAGGACAAGGACGATCCGTTCCGGCTGATGGGCTTCGGCCACCGCGTCTACAAGAATTACGACCCGCGCGCGAAGGTGATGCAGCAGACGGCGGACGAAGTGCTGAAGGAGCTCGGCGTGTCCGATCCAGTGCTCGACGTCGCCCGCGAGCTCGAGCAGATCGCGCTCAACGACCCCTATTTCATCGAGAAGAAGCTCTACCCGAACGTCGATTTCTATTCGGGCGTGATCCTCTCGGCGATCGGCTTCCCGACCTCGATGTTCACCGCCTTGTTCGCGCTCGCGCGCACGGTCGGCTGGGTCGCGCAGTGGAACGAGATGATCTCGGATCCCGAGCAGAAGATCGGCCGCCCGCGCCAGCTCTACACCGGGCCGACCAAGCGCGACTACGTGCCCGTGGGCCAGCGCTAAGCCTGGTAAAGTTTGCGACGCAGAAGGCGTCCGGTCGAAAGACCGGGCGCCTTCTTCTTTTGGACCGATAGTTAGGCGGCGCTGCTGAGAGGCAATGTGAGGGTGAAGCGGGCCCCCTGCCCCGGCGCGCTCTCGACCGCGAGGTCGCCGCCCATCGCGCGGGCGAGACGGCGGGCGATGTAGAGGCCGAGCCCGGTCCCGCCGGCCTCGGTCGGATCGACCCGCTCGAACTTATCGAAGATGCGCTGCTGGTCCTCCGGCGCGATGCCCTTGCCCTGGTCGGCGACGATCACGGCGGCATGGTCGCCCTCGCGCTCGACGCGGATCCACACCTGACCGCCTTCCGGCGTGTAGCGGATGGCGTTGGTCAGCAGGTTCATCAGGATTTGCAGGGTGCGCTTGAACTCGCCGGTGGCGGGCAGCGTCTCCGCGTCGGGCGGGCGCGAGATGGTGACGTTCTTCGAAGCGGCGCGCACGGCCATCAGGCCCGCCGCGCGGCGGGCGACGTCGGCGAGGTCCAGCACCTCCTCCTCCGGCTCGAAATCCGGACGCTCGATCGCCTGCAGGTCGACGAGGTCGTCGACGAGCGCGAGCAGGTGGCGGCCGGCGGCGGCGATGTCCTCGGCATAGCCGGCATAATCGCGGCGCAGCGGGCCGTCAGGCTGGGTGCTGATCGTCTCGGCATTCTGGATGATATGGTCGAGCGGCGCGCGCAGCGCCTTGTCGAGCCGTTCGCCGAACGCCGGGCCGGCCATCACGGGCGTCAGCGGCACGGCGCCGCGATCGTTGGCCGGGACATGCTCGAAGGCGACGCTCGTGGCCGAACCGCGGAAGCCCGCGAAGCGGCCGCTGCCGTCGATCAAAGGCACGCCGCCGAGACGATAGCGCGCCTTGCTGCCGGTGCGGAGCTCGGCTTCCTGGTCGTCGAAGCGGCGTTGCTCGGCGAGCGCGGTCAGGATCGGCAGGGCGCCGTCCTTGGTCTCGTGGAAGCGGAACAGGCGGGTGAGCTGCTTGCCGATCAGCTCGACCGGCGTCTTGCCGATCGCAGCCGCAGCAGCCGGCGACAGCGCCGTGAAGCGCAGGGCCTCGTCGGTCTCCCACATCCAGTCGGCCGAGGCGCGCAGGAAATCGGCCTCGCGCTCGGCATCGTCACTGCGCGGCGGGGCATAAGCCATGCGCTCGTGCCAGCCGCTGATTTCAAGCGAGACGCCGGCGGCGTCGGGCTGGGCGCGCACCCAGAGATCGAGATCCATGTCGCCGTCGGCAGCGATCACGCCGCGCGAGATGACGATACCGAGCCGGCGCGACAGCCGCGCCAGCGCCGCCACCTGGGGCACGGCGAGCGGGCCGGTCGGCTCGCCGCCGGCGCGGAGCTGGAGATTGACGAGCGCCGGGTCGCCCTCGACAAGCCGGCCCTGCGCGTCGAGGCGTCCGCGAACCACCATCGAGGGGGTTTTGGGCTGGGCGATCATGCCGCCTCGCGGCCGCGGGTCGAAAGCCGGGCGATCGCCGCGCGGTAGCCGGGATCGACCTGCCAGAGATGCAGGATCTCGCGCGCCGTCTGTTCCTCGGTGCCGTCGTAAAGGTCGAGCTGGGCTTCGGTGGCGTCGCCCTCGGCGCCCGAGAAGAGGCGGCCGCGCGCGTTGAGGATGAAGAGGATAGCCGCCGCATCCTCGCGTTCCAGCTGGGCGCCGCGCAGCAGCAGAGCCGGGCCGCGTCCGCGCGGATCGGACAGCACTTCCCAGGCCGCGTGGTAGTCGAGGCTGCAGCGGAGCGCGATGCCGGCGACGAACAGCGGCAACACGCCTTCCTCGAGCATCCGGATCAGGAGCGCCGAATCGAGCCGACCGGCCTGGTCGAGCCGGCGGACGAGGCGGGTGCACCGCGCCTCCAGGCTGTCGCCTTCGTCATAAGCGGCGATCAAAGTGCCCGCCGCGGCGGCGATGGCGGCGTCAGCGACCCCGGCGGGGAGCTTGTGCTGCTGCACCACATATTGGCGGAGCGCAGCGGCGATCATCCATACCAGGCGGTGCTGGATCTCGGCAGGAAGCTCGGTCTGGGCCATGACCGGTTCCTGGAAACGATCGAAGCGGCGGCTGCGCGCGATCAGCAGCGCCATCGCTTCGCCGGCAATGCCCTCGTCGGGCTCGCGCAGCAATTCGACGATCAGGTCGCGTTCGACCAGGCCACTGTTCGCCTTGTAGAAGCGATGCTCCTCGACCCGGCGGACAAGCACGTTGCCGAGATCGATATCGCGCAGGACATTGGCGCGCTCGAGCAGCGGCAGCGCGATCGGCACATGCGCCGACGACAGAGCCGCGTGGAGCGCGTCGCGCGCGACGAAACGGCCAGCCAGATCGGCGCGCAGCCCATCCTCGATCGTGCGCACCAGCTGGCCGAGCAGGGTCGAGGCGGTGAGCCGCTGCCATTCGGTGAGGCGGGACTGCTCGGGCAGGAGCAGATCGATCGCGGCCACGGAGAAGCGTTCGCGCGCGGCCGCCAAAAGCAGCCGTGCGGCGTCTCTGGTCTCACCGTGATGCACGCTGCGGCTGGCCATGACGCGACGATAAACGCTCCACGGTTAAACTGTCGCTAATCCTCTGCGGGCGCGACCCGCTATGTTACAGAATGGGACAGGCCGGCGGCCAATCCTTCCGGCCCGTCAGCGCGGCCGATGGACGCGGTGTTGGGCCCAGAAAAACGAGCCGGCGGCATAGAGGGCGAGCGCGGAGAGGCCCGTCACCCAAGTCCCCGACACCGCGAACGGCAGCAGCAGCCAGATCAGGCCCTTGCGCTCGGCCAGGAGATGCTTGTGCGGCAGCTCGCGGCGATCGGTCTCGCCGCGCAGCGCGATCTGGAAGGCGATCACCGTCGCGGCCAGCACCAGGCAGCCCCAGCCGCGCGTCTCCGCCAGGCTCCAGGCCAGCGCCATCAGCGCCAGGCCGGCGAGCAAAGGCATCAGGTGCCGCCACCAGCTGCGGTCGCCCTGCCCCTGCAAACGGAGCGCCGCGAGCCGCTCCGAAATGCCGTCGAGCGGCGTCGACAGGAAAAGGAGGACGAGGCCCCCCCAGATCCAGTCGCGCGTGAACATGAAGGCGGCGAGCCCGGTAAGCGCAGCGGCGCCGAGGTTCAGCCATTCGGGCGTGACCGGCGACGGCATCAGCCAGCGCGTCGCCGCATTCTCGATCGGTGCGAGCAGATAGCGCGACACCCAGTTGCCGCGCGACGAGCCGGCGGAAGCGACGATTCGCGCTTCCGCTTCCTCCAAATCCTCGACGCGCTCCGCGACGACGAGATGGCCGCCGGCCTCGTCGCCGGTGACCGCGAACTGGCGGGCGTGCGACTGGACGGCGCGGCGCAGCAAAGTGGACTGCAGATCCCAGTCCGCCAGCATCGACGCGGTGTGGCGCAGCATGCCGCCGTCGACCATCGCCAGCCCGGCCCAGCGCGACTGCGCGTCGATTCGCTCGAACCGGTCGTCGCCGGCATGATCGGCGATGGTGAGGATAGCAGCCCCCTCGGCCGCGATCAGGCGCGCGACATGGGCGTGGTCGGCGATCAGGCCGTCGGCCATCAGCAGCAGCCGATCCTCGGGATGGACGGCATCGGCGGCGTCGACGACGCTGCGCGCCACCGTGATCGCGATCCCCTCGCCCCGCATCCGGTCGATCGCCGCGGTGAGCGCGGGCGGCATGCGCTCGACCAGGATGATGACCGGATTGGCGCCGGCCGACGCCGCGAGCCGCGCCTGGCGCTCGATGAGGCTGCGGCCGGCGAGCGGAAGGGTCGCGCGCAGCGGCCCGCCGCGCTCGTCGCTTTCATGATAGGCGCAGATCAAAGCGGCCAAGGTCACAGGCCAAGAGGTCCCCGGAAAGAGTGGAAGCCGGGGACGATAAAGGCCTGCGCGCGGCCTTGCAAAGCCGTTCGGCTCAGCTGGCGGCGAAATCGTCGATTGCGGTGGCAAGCTTGCGCAGCACGACCGGGTCGCCGGGCGCGCCCTCGAGCGCCTCGTCGGCAAGCTGGAGCAGCCCGATCGCGCCGAAGCTGGCGGCGAGGCTCTTCAGGCGCGAGGCCGCAAACTCCCAATTGGCGTCGCAGCGGGCGCGGCACATCAGGTCGGCCTGGCGCGCGACGCTCTCGAGAAACGAGACGCGAAGCTCGGTCATCAAAGCGGGATCGTTGCCGACTGCGGCGGCGAGCGAGGCGTTCAAAGCTCCGGGGTCATAGGCCATGGAGCACGGCCTAGCGCATGCGTCTTAACTTTGCCTTTCGGGACCGCGAAACAATGATAAGGTCGGGCCATGATTGAAGGGGCAGAACGCGCGCAGGCGCAGGCGGAAACCGGCATCGCCCCCGATCCTCAGGATTGGGACGCCGTGGCAGCAGAATCAGAAGCCGTTTCGGCCGAGATCTGGGAACCGGAAGAGGCAGTGGACGAATCGCGCGGCGGCAGGCTGCTGGCGGCGCTGCTGATCCTGCTGGCGCTGGCATGGGTCGGTGCCGCGACATGGTCGATCGTGCGCGGCGGCATGCCCAAAGACCTCCCGTCGCTGGTGCAGGCGATCGCGCTGGCCAGCGGCCCGCTGATCCTGCTCGGGCTGGTCTGGCTGATCTTCGGGCGCAGCACCCGGCGCGAGACCGAGCGCTTCACCCAGGCGGTGGCGGCGATGCGGCAGGAAAGCCTGGCGCTGGAGAATGTCCTCGCGATCGTCGCCACGCGGCTCGAGGAGAACCACACCAAGCTTACCAGCGAGGCGGCCAAGCTGATGGCGCTCGGCGACGAGGCCTCGGACCGGCTCGGCCGGGTGACGCACTATCTCGCCAAGGAAAGCGCGGTGCTCGACAAGCGCTCGCAGGCGCTGGAAAGCGCAGCCGAGGCGGCGCGCGTCGACATCGGCGTAATGCTGCAGGATCTGCCGAGGGCCGAGGAACAGGCCCGATCGCTCGCCGGCGCGCTGCGCGAGACCGGGCTCACCGCCCACGAGCAGGCAGGCCAGCTCGACGGCCAGCTCTCCTCGCTGATCGCGCGCGGCCGCGAGGCGGACGAAGTCGTCGGCGGCGCAGCGCAGCGCCTGGCCGCGCATCTCGCCCGGATCGAGAGCAGCTCGGCCGCGGCGGCAACGCGGATGGACGAAGCGGCGGCGGCGATGACGGCGGCGATCGACGGCACGATGGCGCGCGCCGCGGAAGCGGTCGACGCGACGCGCAGCGGCGTCGAGGAGCAAGCGGCGGCGGTGCTGGCGCTGATCGAGCAGAGCCGGGCCACCTTCGAGCGCGCCGGCGACGAGACCGCTCGCGGCCTCGCCGTGCGGCTCGAGGAGATCGGCACGCGGATCGAGGATCTGACCGGAAAGCTGGGCGCGCAGGATGCTGCGAGCCAGGCGCTGGTTGAGCGGCTCGGGCGCGAGCTCGGCGAACTGGACGAGCAATTGGTCGCGCTCGGCGAGAGTGGGCGCGGCAATAGCGAGATGCTCGGCAATTCGCTGCAAGTGCTCCGCTCGGCGGCGGAATCCCTGTTCCAAGAGCTCGGCAAGGGCGAGGAACGCGCCGGCACCATGATCGACCGCACCCACGAATTGGCGCACGAGCTGACCGCGGTGGGCGGACGGCTGACCGAGGTCGAGCAGCAGGCCGGCCGCGCCGGCGCAGCGGCGGACGGCGTCGCGCCGCGGGTCGAATCGCTCCGGACCTCGGCCGATGCCGCCGCAGCGACGCTGGCCGCAGCCGAGACCAATGTGCAGCGCCAGCAGGAAGCGGTCGAGGCTTTACTCGGGATCGTCAATGACGGCGTCCGCACCGCCGAGGAGCGGCTGCTTTCGCTGGCCGACGCGCTCGGGAGGGCGGACGAGGCCACCGCCAAGATCGTCGGCGACACCGGCCCCGAGTTGGTCGATGCGCTGGTGCGCGTGCGCGAGACCGCCAACCAAGCCGCCGAACGGGCGCGCGAGGCGATCAGCGCGGTCATCCCGCAGAGCGCGGCGATGCTCGCCGAGGCGAGCCGGCTCGCGGTCGGCGAGGCGATCAGCGGCCAGGTCGTCGAGCAGATGGGCGAACTGAGCCTCGTCGCCGAGCGCGCGGTCGAAACGGCGCGGCGCGCGTCGGAGCGGCTGACGCGGCAGATGCTGACGATCGGCGAAGCCGCGGCCGCAATCGAGGAAAGGATCGACGAGGGCCGGCGCGAACGCGAGCAGAGCGACAGCGACAATTTCTCGCGCCGCGTCGCGCTGCTGATGGAATCGCTCAATTCGACCGCGATCGACGTCACCAAGATCCTGTCGAACGAGGTCACCGACAGCGCCTGGGCGGCCTATCTGAAGGGCGACCGCGGCGTCTTCACGCGGCGCGCGGTGCGGCTGCTCGACGCCACCGAGACGCGCGAGATCGTCCAGCATTACGAAGCCGAGCCCGAATTCCGCGACCAGGTGAACCGCTACATCCACGATTTCGAGGCGATGCTGCGGCGCGTCCTGGCCGACCGCGAGGGCGCCACGCTCGGCGTCACCCTGCTCTCGTCGGACATGGGCAAGATCTACGTCGCGCTCGCCCAGGCGATCGAGCGGCTGCGCGCCTGATCCTCCATCCCGCGGCGGACCGCGGGGTGGAAAGGGTTAATGCGAGACGTCGATGTCGTCGATGCCGACCCAGCCGTAGATATAGTTCAGGTAGAAGAGCCCGAAGAACACGGTCGCCAGCAAAGTCGTGCGCAATGCGGCGCGGCCGAAGCTGAAGCGATGGGGCGCGCTGTCGGCGTGGCCGCGCTCGACCGTCTCGCCTTCCTCCTCCGTCGTGCGGACCCCGAAGGGCAGCACCACGAACAGGCACAGGAACCAGAACAGGAAATAGATGGCCAGCATCGACGTGAACTTCATCGTCGTCAGACCCTGATCAGGAGGACGTCGACGACCGGTTTCTTGCCGGTCCAGTCGGTGGCGCTACGCCGAACAGCGAGGCGGATCGCCTCGCGCAACTTGTCCTCGGTGGCGCCGCCCTTGGCGACCGCGGCGGCGACGGCATCGCGCGTCTCGTCGATGAAGTCGTCGCGGTCCTCCTCGACCGGAATGCCCTCGATCGCCACGACCGGATCGCCGCGGAGGCGGCGGGACTGGTCGAGCGCGACCGCGACCGAGATCACGCCGTTGGCGGCGATCTTGCGGCGCTCGCTCATGGTCGTGCCGTTGGCGGGGAGGATGACGTCGCCGTCGAGCACCAGCTCGCCGACGCGCTCGTTGCTGACCTTCTTCGGCCCGTTCGGAGCGAGGCGGATGAGGTCGCCATTGGTCTGCACGATCGTGCGGGGAACGCCGCGCTCCTTGGCGAAGCGGGCATGTTCGGCAAGATGGCGCATTTCGCCATGGACCGGCAGCAGGATCTGCGGACGGATCCACTCATACATCGAGGCGAGTTCCGGCCGGCCCGGATGGCCGGAGACGTGGACGTCGGCCTGGCGGTCGGTGATCATCTTCACGCCTTTGCGCGCCAGCTCATTCTGGATGCGGCCGATGGCGAGCTCGTTGCCGGGGATCTGCTTCGACGAGAAGATGACGAGATCGCCTTCGTCGAGCTTGATCTTGTGGCTGTCGAAGGCGACGCGGGCGAGCGCGGCGCGGCTCTCCCCCTGCCCGCCGGTCGCGATGATCATCACGTCGCGCCTGGGCAGCTTCATCGCGGTGTCGAAATCGACGGTCTCGGGGAAGTCCAGAAGGTAGCCGACGCTCTTCGCCACCTTGAGGATGCGATCGAGCGAGCGGCCGGCGACGCAGACCTTGCGATTGGTGTCGCGCGCGACACGGCCCAACGTCTGCACGCGGGCGGCATTGGAGGCGAAGGTGGTGACGAGCACGCGGCCTTCCGCCTCGGCGACGACGGCGTCGAGGCCCTTGCGGACCTCTTCTTCCGATCCCGACGCTTCTTCCTGGAAGACGTTGGTGGAATCGCAGGTCAAAGCGAGAATGCCTTCGTCGCCGACCTTGATCAGCGCCTCGGCATCGGCGGGGTCGCCGAGCTGCGGGAATTCGTCGAGCTTCCAGTCGCCGGTATGGAAGATCTTGCCGTGCGGCGTGTCGATCAGCAGCGCATTGCCCTCGGGGATCGAATGGGCGAGCGGGACGAAGCGGAAGCCGAACGGTCCGAGCTGGAAATCGCCGCCAATGTCGACGATCTTGAGCTTCACGTCCTTGAGCAGCCCCTCTTCCTCGAGCTTGCCCATGATGAGGCCGGCGGTGAACGGCGTCGCGTAGATCGGCACGCCGAGATCGGCGGCGAGATAGGGGATCGCGCCGATATGGTCTTCGTGGCCGTGGGTGATGACGATGCCGAGCAGATCCTTCTTGCGCTGCTCGATGAACTCCAGGTCCGGCAGGACGAGGTCGACGCCGGGAAGGTCGGGGTCGGCGAAGCTCAGGCCGAGATCGACCATCACCCATTTGCCCTCTGTGCCGTAGAGATTGACGTTCATGCCGATCTCGCCCGAGCCGCCGAGCGCGAGGAAGAGGAGTTCTTTGCCGGGTTTCATTCTTTTCTTTCTTTGTCGTCGCCCCAGCGCTGGGGCCTCGGGACGCGTGCAGTGCGATCTTGTGCTGAAACCCCGGTCTTCGCCGGGGTGACGGTTATGGCCGGCTCCGCTCGTACAGCAGCCCCAGTCCCTGAATGGTGAGATCGGGCTCGATCGCGTCGAACACCGATGTATGCTCGTTGAAGAGAACGGCAAGCCCGCCGGTCGCGATGACCTTCACCGGGCGGCCGATCTCGGCCTTGAGCCGGGCCACGAGGCCTTCGAGCATCGCGACATAGCCCCAGAAGATGCCGATCTGCATCTGGTCTTCGGTCGTGCGGCCGACGACCGACCGGCCTTCGGGCGCGGCGATGGCAATGCGCGGCAGCTTGGCCGCGGCGGTGACGAGGGCATCGAGCGAGAGATTGATGCCCGGCGCGATGATGCCGCCTTTGTAGGCGCCCGAGAAATCGACCACGTCGAAGGTGGTGGCGGTGCCGAAATCGATAACGATCAGGTCGCCCGGATGGGCTTCGTGGACGGCGATCGTGTTGAGAACGCGGTCCGCGCCGACCGTGCGCGGCTCTGCGACGTCGAGCTCGATGCCCCAATCGGCGACGCCCTGCCCGGCGACGATCGCCTCGGTGCCGAAATATTTGCTGGCGAGCACCTGGAGGTTGTGGAGCGCGCGCGGCACGACGGTGCTGATGATGACCGCGCCGACGTCGGCCCGGTCATAGCCTTCGAGCTCCAGCAACTGGTGGAGCCAGACCGCATATTGGTCGGCGGTGCGGCGGGGGTCGGTCGCGATCCGCCAGCGCGCGCGGATCTCCCGATCCTTGAGCAAGGCGAACACCATGTTGGTGTTTCCGGCGTCGATGGCGAGCAGCATGGGTCCGGCCTTCAAATCAGGAACACGTCGCCGGCGTGAATGACACGGACGGTGCCATCCGCCAAGCGCAGGCGCAGCGCGCCGTCTTCGGTGAGGCCGTCGAACAGGCCCTCGCCCTCGATCGTCGACAACGCCGTTCCGACCGGATGCGCCGCCGCGAGCCAGCGGCTCCGGATCAGGCCCAGCCCCTCGCTCCGCCAGCGCGCCAGCCAGCGCCCGAAGGCTTCGGCGAGCGTCTCGATGAAGATCGCGGGATCCGAGGCCGTGCCAGTGATCGCGGCGAGGCTGGTGGCTGGACGGCCGATATCCTCGGGATGGTGGGCAAGGTTGACGCCGATGCCGATGACCACCGCGTCGCCGGAGCGTTCGAGCAGGATGCCGGCGAGTTTCGCGCCGTCGACCAGCAGGTCGTTCGGCCATTTGATGCGAACCGCAGGGCATGATGGCGACATCAGTTCGTGCAGCGCCACCGCCGCCACGAGCGCGAGCGTGGGCGCGGGCGGATCGCCCGGCTGCAGGCGCACCAGGGTGCTCGCATAGAGATTGCCCGCCGGCGACTGCCAGCCGCGGCCCTGGCGGCCCCTGCCCCCGGTCTGGCGCTCGGCGCGGATCCAGAGGCCCTCGGGGGCTCCTTCAAGCGCGAGCGCCGCGACGACGTCGTTGGTCGAGCCGGTTGAGGCAACCGTGCGGATCAGAGATTCGTCCATGCTAAACCCGTGGGACCCCGGCTACCGCCGGGGTGCTGCGGTTCAGAACAAGGCTCCGGCGGCGTTCATCGAAGCGGCGCCGAGATAGGGGATCGTCAGATAGCCGAGCGGCGACACGAACAAGGCGGCGGCGGCGATCAGCAGGCCCTCGACCCGATCGCGGCCCGGTTCGTAGGCCGGTGCCGGCTCGTCGAAATACATCGTCTTGATGATCTTCAGATAATAATAAGCGCTGATCACCGAGGTGGCGATGCCGACCGCGGCCAGCCAGGTGAGGTCGGCGCGCACGGCGGCCTCGAACACCAGGAACTTGGGCCAGAAGCCGAACAAGGGCGGGATGCCGGCGAGGCTGAACATGAAGACGGCCATCGCCGCGGCGAGGCCCGGGCGGTTGCGCGACAGGCCGGCGAGCGAGGCGATCGTCTCGACCGGGCGGCCTTCAACGTCGCGCATGCGCATCACGACCAGGAACGAGCCCAGGGTCATGACGATGTAGACCGCCAGATAGAAGAGAACGGAGGCCACGCCCTCGCGGGTGCCGGCGGCGAGGCCGATCAGCGCGAAGCCGACATTGCCGATCGACGAATAAGCCAGCAGCCGCTTGATGTTGGGCTGGCCGACCGCGGCGACGCCGCCGAGGATCGTCGAGGCGAGCGCCATGAAGATCACGATCTGGCGCCATTCGAACGTGGCCGGCCCCATGGCTTCGATGGCGACGCGGGCGAGCAACGCCATGGCTGCGACCTTGGGCGCGGAGGCGAAGAAGGCCGTGACCGGGGTCGGGGCGCCCTCATAGACGTCCGGAGTCCACATGTGGAACGGAACTGCGCTCACCTTGAAGGCGATGCCGGCCATCACGAAGACGATGCCGAACAGTTCGCCGGTCGAGACGCCGTCGCGGCCGAGCGAAGCGGCGACATCGCCGAACATGGTGGAGCCGGTGAAGCCGTAGAGCAGCGAAATGCCGTAAAGCAGGATGCCGCTCGCGAGCGCGCCCAGAACGAAATATTTGAGGCCCGCTTCGGCCGAGCGCGCGTCCTTGCGCTGGAATGCAGCGAGAACGTAAGCGGCGAGGCTCTGCAGCTCGAGGCCGACATAGAGCGTCAGCAGGTCGCCGGCCGAGACCATCATGCCCATGCCGACGGTCGAGAGCAGCACCAGCACCGGATATTCGGTCTTGAACACGCCCTCGCGGCCGAACCAGCTGGTCGCGGCGATCAGCGACACCGCCGCCGCGATGTAGATCAGGATCTTCGAGAAAGCGGCGAAGCTGTCGGCGATGAACAGGCCGTCAAACGCAACCGCGCCGGCATCCCGGATTCCCGGCACGAACAGGGCGGCGACGACGAACAGGGCCACCGAGGCCCAGGTGGCGAAGCGCGCGGCGCGATCGCCAACGAACGCCGCGACCATCAGCAGGGCGATGGCGCCGACCGTGAGGATGATCTCCGGCAGCGTGAGGGCGAGACTGGTACCCATTAATGCGCTCCGGCTGCGGGTTCGTGAGTAGTGGCTGCGGCGGCGGGATTGCCGGCAGTGAGCTGGGCGTCGCCCGGCGGATTGGCGCGCTCGATGCGGGCGAGCAACGTGCCGACATCCTTGCGCATCGGCGCCAGGAAGCTTTCCGGATAAACGCCCATCCAGAGCACGGCGGCGGCGATTGGCGCCAGGATGGCGACCTCGCGCAGGTTGAGGTCCGGCATGGCGGCGACGTCGGGCTTGTCGAGCTTGCCGTAAACGACGCGCCAATAGAGGTAGAGCATGTAGGCGGCGCCGAGGATGAGGCCGGTGGAGGCGATGAACGCCACCCAGCTGTTCGCCTCATAGGCGCCCATCAGGCTCAGGAACTCGCCGACGAAGCCGCTGGTGCCCGGCAGGCCGATCGAGGCCATGGTGAAGAACAGGAACAAGAGGGCGTAGGCCGGCATGTTGTCGGCGAGGCCGCCGTAGCGCCCGATCTCGCGGGTGTGCAGGCGATCGTAGATCACGCCGACGCAGAGGAAGAGCGCGCCGGAAACGAGGCCGTGGCTGAGCATCACGATCAGCGCGCCCTCAATGCCCTGGCGGTTGAACGCGAACAGGCCGATCGTGACGAACGCCATGTGGGCGACCGACGAATAAGCGATCAGCTTCTTCATGTCCTGCTGCACCAGAGCGACGAGCGAGGTGTAGACCACCGCGACGAGGCTGAGGCCCATGATCAGCCAGACCAGCTCCGCCGAAGCTTCCGGGAACATCGGCAGCGAGAAGCGGATGAAGCCGTAGCCGCCCATCTTCAGCAGCACGCCGGCGAGGATGACCGAGCCCGCGGTCGGCGCCTGGACGTGCGCGTCGGGAAGCCAGGTGTGGACCGGCCACATCGGCATCTTGACCGCGAACGAAGCGAAGAAGGCGAGCCAGAGCCAGGTCTGCGCCTCCACCGGGAAATCAGTGTTGAGCAAAACCGGGATCGAGGTCGTGCCGGCGAAGTTCACCATCCACAACATCGCGATCAGCATCAGCACCGAGCCGAGCAACGTGTAGAGGAAGAATTTGTAGGACGCGTAGATGCGGTCCTTACCGCCCCAGATGCCGATGATCAGGTACATCGGGATGAGGCCGGCCTCGAACATGATGTAGAACAGGAAGATATCCTGCGCGACGAACACGCCGATCATCAGCGCCTCCATCAGCAGGAAGGCCGCCATATATTCGGGCACGCGCTTGTCGATCGCCACCCAGCTCGCGCCGATGCAGATCGGCATCAGGAAGACCGAGAGCAT
Organism: Sphingomonas sp. LY54; assembly: GCF_035594035.1. Classification (NCBI taxonomy): domain Bacteria; kingdom Pseudomonadati; phylum Pseudomonadota; class Alphaproteobacteria; order Sphingomonadales; family Sphingomonadaceae; genus Sphingomonas; species Sphingosinicella wutangchuni. Next base: position 47,892 of record NZ_CP141588.1, on the reverse strand, counting down.
GATCAGCATCAGTGCGATGCCGTCGATGCCGAGCGCCCAGGCGAAGCGGCCGAACACAGGCGCATATTCGACGAACTGCCACTGCGCGCCGCCGATATCGTAATTCACCCACAGCATGACGCCGAGGGCGAGATCGATCAGGGTGGCGATCAGGGCAACCCAACGGGCGCTGTTGGCATTGACGTACAGGCAGAGGATGGCGGCCACGAACGGCACCGCCAACATCAGCGAAAGAATGGGAAAGCCCAGAGCGTTCATCGGGTCATGGCCCAGGTAGCGGCGGCGGTGAGGCCGATCAGCATCACCAGCGCGTAAGTGTATACATAACCGGACTGGAGCCGGGCGGTCAGCTTGTTGCCGGACGCGACCAGAGCGGCGGCGCCGTCAGGGCCGAAGCGGTCGATCGTGCCCTCGTCACCCTGCTTCCAGAAGAAGCGGCCAAACCAGAAGGCCGGGCGGACGAACAGCAGGTGGTAGATCTCGTCGAAATACCATTTGTGCAGCAGGAAATTGTACAGGATCCGCATGTGCCCGACGAAGCGGCGGGGCATCGACGTATCGCGGATATAGCCCTGGTAGGCGATCAGCAGGCCGATGATCATTACCACGGCGGGCGAGAGTTTCACCCACAGAGGCACTTCGTGCATCGCGTGCATCAGATTGCCGTCATAAGCGAGGCTGCCCGCCCAGAACGCTTCCTCCTCGAGGAAGGCGTGGTGGAACAGCCAGCCCGCTAAGATCGCGCCGACCGACAGAACGGCCAGCGGCACGAGCATCGTCCACGGGCTTTCGTGCGGGTGGTAGCCGCCACTGCCCTCGGGGATCTGGTCAACCGAACGCTCGTGGCCGGTCGGCTCGTGGCCGGCGGTTTCGTCGTCCGGATGATCGGCATGATCGCCGTGGAGCGCGTGCTGGATATGCTCGGACGCAGCCCAGCGCGGCTTGCCCCAGAAGGTGAGGAACATCAGGCGCCAGCTGTAGAAGCTGGTGAGCAGAGCCGCGAACACGCCGACGAAGAAGGCGAGGCCGCCCGCCGTCGTGCCGCTCGCGAACGCGCTCTCGATGATCGCGTCCTTCGAATAGAAGCCGGCGAATCCGAACACGCCGAGGATGCCGACGCCCGTGATGGCGAGCGTGCCGGCCATCATCCCCCAGAAGGTCAGCGGGATTTCCTTACGCAGGCCGCCGTAGAAGCGCATGTCCTGCTCGTGGTGCATGGCATGGATGACCGAGCCGGCGCCGAGGAACAGCAACGCCTTGAAGAAGGCGTGCGTGAACAGGTGGAACATCGCCGCATTGTAGGCGCCGACGCCGGCGGCGAAGAACATGTAGCCCAGCTGCGAGCAGGTCGAATAAGCGATCACGCGCTTGATGTCGTTCTGGACGGTGCCGACCGTGGCCGCGAACAAGGCGGTGGCGGCGCCGACCAGGGTGACGACTGTGAGCGCGGTCTCGCTCGCCTCGAACATCGGCGAGAGGCGGCACACCATGAACACGCCGGCGGTGACCATCGTCGCCGCGTGGATCAGCGCCGACACCGGGGTCGGGCCTTCCATCGCGTCGGGGAGCCAGGTGTGGAGCCCGAGCTGCGCCGATTTGCCCATCGCGCCGACGAACAGCAGGATGCAGAGCAGGGTCATCGTGTCGACGCGCGCGCCGAGGAAGCCGATCGTCGAGCCGGCCATGTTCGGGGCGGCGGCGAGGATTTCGGGAATCGAGACGGTGCCGAACACCAGGAAGGTGCCGAGAATACCGAGCAGGAAGCCGAAATCGCCGACGCGGTTGACGACGAAGGCCTTGATCGCGGCCGCGTTGGCCGACGGCTTGTGATACCAGAAGCCGATCAGGAGATAGGACGCTAGGCCGACGCCTTCCCAGCCGAAGAACATCTGCACCAGATTGTCGGCCGTCACGAGCATCAGCATCGCGAAGGTGAAGAGCGACAGATAGGCGAAGAAGCGGGGCTGCGACGGATCCTCCGCCATATAGCCCCAGCTGTAGAGATGGACGAGCGACGAGACCGTCGTCACCACGACCAGCATCACCGCGGTCAGCGTATCGACGCGCAGCGACCAGTCGACGACGAGATCGCCGGAACGGATGAAGGCCAGGACAGGCTCGACATAGGCGGTCGCGTCGCCGGCCAGGAAACCGAGGAAGATCGGCCAGCTGAGCGCCGCCGAGACGAACAGCGCGCCGGTGGTGACGAGCTTGGACGCGGTGGCGCCGATGATGCGGCCGCCGAGCCCTGCGACGATGGCCGCGAGAAGCGGCAGGAAGACGATGAGCGTGATCACGGGAGGGTCAGCCCTTCATCTGATTGATGTCGTCGACCGCGATCGTGCCGCGGCCACGGAAGTAGATGACGAGAATGGCAAGGCCGATGGCGGCCTCGGCGGCGGCGACGGTCAGCACGAACATCGCGAAGACCTGGCCGACCATGTCGCCGAGGAAGGCCGAGAAGGCGACGAGGTTGATGTTCACGGCGAGCAGGATCAGTTCGATCGCCATCAGGATGATGATGACGTTCTTCCGGTTGAGGAAGATTCCGAACACGCCGAGGACGAACAGCATCGCCCCCACGCCGAGATAATGGCCGAGGCCGATCACAATTCCACCCCCTGCCCCGAAGGCTGATCGATGTTGCGGATCGCGTCCTCGGGACGGCGACGGATCTGCTCGGAGACGTTTTGCGGACGAAGGCCGCCGCGGGTACGCTGGGTCAGCACGATCGCGCCGATCATGGCGACCAGCAGGACCAGGCCGGCGGCCTCGAAGACGTAGAGATAGCGGGTGTAGAGCACCTCGCCCAGCAGCGCGATGTTCGGCGTGTCGCCGCTCATCGGCGCCGCCTTCACCCCGGTATCGATGCCGCCGGCGTTCCAGGCCGCGACCGCGAAGACGATCTCAGCGAGCAGCGCCAGCGCGAGGAGCAAGCCCAGCGGCAGATATTTGGAGAAGCCCGCGCGCAGGGCGGCGAAATCGACGTCCAGCATCATCACGACGAACAGGAACAGCACTGCGACCGCGCCGACATAGACGATGACGAGGAGCATCGCGATGAACTCGGCGCCGACGAGCAGCATCAGCCCCGCCGCGTTGAAGAAAGCGAAGATGAGCCACAGCACGCTGTGAACCGGGTTTCGCGCTGCGATCGTCATGACGCCGGAGGCGATGACGAGGGTGGCGAACAGGTAAAAGACGATGGTCTGAATCACGGTTCTGGTTCGTATCCTGGGATTCGGGCTGCGGCTTAACGGTAAGGGGCGTCGGCGGCAATGTTCGCGGCCAAAGCCCGCTCCCACTTGTCGCCATTCTCGAGAAGCTTCGTCTTGTCGTAGATGAGCTCCTCGCGGGTTTCGGTCGCATATTCGAAGTTCGGCCCTTCGACGATGGCGTCGACCGGACAGGCTTCCTGGCAGAAGCCGCAGAAGATGCACTTGGTCATGTCGATGTCGTAGCGCGTCGTGCGGCGGCTGCCGTCCTCGCGCGGTTCGGCCTCGATCGTGATCGCCAGCGCCGGGCACACCGCTTCGCACAATTTGCATGCGATGCAGCGTTCCTCGCCGTTGGGATAACGGCGCAGCGCATGCTCACCGCGGAAGCGCGGCGAGAGCGGGTTTTTCTCGAACGGGTAGTTGATCGTCGCCTTGGCCTTGAAGAAATACTTCAGGGTCAGCCAGTGCGCCGTCACGAACTCCCAGAGGAAGAAGGATTTGATCCAGTGCGCGATCATGATGTGCGACCATTGTTGAGCGTCGGCACCCTGCACGACGGGTGGAAATTGTCGGAGCTGGTGACGACCGAGCGAACGCCTGCGGGGCACGGTTCCTTGGTGAGGACGAGATAGCCCGACACCAGGAACACCCAGAGCAAAGAGATGGGCAGGAAGATCTTCCAGCCGAGACGCATCAGCTGGTCGTAGCGGAACCGCGGGACCGTCGCCTTCACCCAGCTGAAGATGAAGAAGAAGACGAAGATCTTGGCGAAGAACCAGACGATGCCCGGCACCACGTAGAGCGGTGCCCAATCGATCGGCGGCAGCCATCCGCCCCAGAAAAGCACGGCGTTGAGGCCGCACATCAGCAGGACGTTGCCATATTCGCCGAGCCAGAAGAGCGCGAAGCTCATCGAGCTGTATTCGGTCTGGTAGCCGGCGACGAGCTCGCTCTCCGCCTCGGTGAGGTCGAACGGCGCGCGCGCCGTCTCGGCCATGGCCGAGATCAGGAAGATCACCGCCATCGGGAACAGCAAAGGATTGAAGCCAAAGCCGTTGAAGAACAGAGCGTGGCTCTGCTGCGCGGCGATGATGCCCTGCAGGTTGAAGGTGCCGGCGAACAGGATCACCGAGATCAGGATGAAGCCGATCGAGACCTCGTAGCTCACCATCTGCGCGGCCGCGCGGAGCGCCGAGTAGAACGGATATTTCGAGTTGGACGCCCAGCCGGCGATGATCACGCCGTAGACGCCGAGCGACGAGACGGCGAGGATGTAGAGCAGGCCGACATTGATGTCGGCGAGCACCATGTCCGGCCCGAACGGGATCACCGCCCAGGCGATCAGCGCCACCGTGAAGGTGATGATCGGCGCGAGGATGAAGAGGCCGCGATTGGCCGCCGACGGGATGATGGTCTCCTTCAAGAAGACCTTGAGGCCGTCGGCAAAGCTCTGCAGCAGGCCGAACGGGCCGACCACGTTGGGGCCGCGGCGCAGCGCCATCGACGCCCAGATCTTGCGGTCGGCATAGATGATCATCGCCACCGCCAGCATCAGCGGCAGCGCGATCATGAGGATCAGGATGAGGGTCGCGACAAACCAGCCGAAGCCGTAGCCGAGCGTACCCTGGAACCATTCAGTCATTCTGCGGCCTCCGCGAAGTCCTGGCCGTGGAGGATTTCGGCCGAACAACGCTGCAGCGTCGGCGACGAGCGCGCGATCGGGTTGGTCAGATAGAAGTCCTGGATCGGATAGACGATCTCACCCGCCACCTTCGGCGCGCTAGCCGGCGTGCCGAGCGGCGCGACCGGGCTGAGGCCCGGCGTGGTGAGATGCGGGTGGGCGGCGCCGATCGCGGCGTGGAGCTGCGACAGGTTGTCGAACGGGAGCTTCTTGCCGAGCACGTCGGACAAAGCGCGCAGGATCGTCCAATCCTCGCGGGCCTCGCCCGGCGGGAAGACGGCGCGCTCGGAGAATTGCACGCGGCCTTCGAGGTTGACCCAGGTGCCGTGCTTTTCCGAATAAGCGGCGGCCGGCAGGATCACGTCCGCCACTTGCACGCCGGCATCGCCGTGCGAGCCGATATAGACGGTGAAGGTCTTGGCGAAGGCCGACAAATCGGTCTCGTCGACGCCGAGCAGGAACAGGGCCTTCAGATCTCCTGCCCGCGCGCGGATCGCGTCCACGCCGCCGTCGGTGACGAAGCCGAGATCGAGCGCGCCCACGCGGGCGGCGGCGGTGTGGAGCAGGCTGAAGCTGGCGCCGAGCGTCGCGGCCGCGGCGCGCAAGGCCTCATAGGCACCGTCGATCGTCAGCGCGCCCATGCCGACGATCACCGCCGGGTTGGCGGCAGCGGCGAACAGGTCGGCGACTTCCTGCGGCAGCTTCGATAGGACCGAGAGATCGGTGCCGAGATGCGTGACCGGGTAGGTGAGATCGACCGCAGGGCCGATGTGGAACACCTTGGCGCCGGCCTTGATTGCCTTGCGGATGCGGGTGTTGACCAACGGCGCTTCCCAGCGCGGGTTGGAGCCGACCAGCAGGATCGCGCCCGCCATCTCGATGCCGGCGATGGTCGCGTTGAAGCGATAGGAAGCGGGGCTCGAGACGTCGAACCGGGCGCCGTCCTGGCGGCATTCGTGCAGCGACGAACCGTAGGCCTGGAGCAGCGCCTTCGTGGCGTAGACGGATTCCACTTCCTGCAGGTCGCCGGCGATCGCGGCGACCTGGTCACCGGTGGCGCCCTTGAGCTGCGTGGCGATTACGGCGAACGCCTCTTCCCAGGTCGCGGCCTCGAGCTTGCCGTTGCGGCGCACCCAGGGGCGGTCGAGGCGGTTGCGGACGAGGCCGTCGACCGCGTGGCGCGTCTTGTCGTGCGCCCATTCCTCGTTGACGTCCTCGTTGATCCGCGGAAGCGCGCGCATCACCTCGCGCAGACGCGCGTCGAGGCGGATGTTGGTGCCGACCGCGTCCATGACGTCGATCGCCGGGACCTTGCGCAGCTCCCAGGGGCGCGCCTCGAATGTATAGGGCTTCGAGGTCAGCGCGCCGACCGGGCAGAGATCGACGACGTTGCCCGAAAGCTCGGTGGTGAGCGTCTTTTCGAGGTAGGACGTGATCTGCATGTTCTCGCCGCGGCCGATCGCGCCGATCTCCTCGACGCCGGCAACTTCCTCGGCGAAGCGGATGCAGCGCGTGCACTGGATGCAGCGGGTCATCACGGTCTTCACGACCGGACCCATATATTTCTCGGTGACCGCGCGCTTGTTCTCGGCGAAACGCGAATGGCCGCGGCCATAAGCGATCGACTGGTCCTGCAGGTCGCATTCGCCGCCCTGGTCGCAGATCGGACAGTCGAGCGGGTGGTTGATGAGCAGGAACTCCATCACCCCTTCGCGCGCCTTCTTGACCATCGGCGACATGGTGGTGATTTCCTGGCCGTCCGCCGCGGGCAGCGCACAGCTCGCCTGCGGCTTGGGGGGGCCGGGCTTCACTTCGACCAGGCACATGCGGCAGTTGCCGGCGATCGACAGCCGCTCATGATAGCAGAAGCGCGGGATTTCCTTGCCGGCCAGTTCGCACGCCTGGAGCACGGTGGCGCCCTGCGGGACCTCTACTTCGATGCCGTCTACTTTAACCGTAGGCATAATTACTCCGCGGCCTCCAGCGTCTGGCCGTTCTTCTCGATGATCCGGCGCTCCAGCTCGGGGCGGAAGTGACGGATCAGGCCCTGGATAGGCCAGGCGGCGGCGTCGCCCAACGCGCAGATCGTGTGACCCTCGACCTGCTTGGTGACGTCGAGCAGCTCGTCGATCTCGCCGATCTCGGCATTGCCCTCGCGCAGGCGCTCCATCATCCGCCACATCCAGCCGGTGCCCTCGCGGCACGGCGTGCACTGGCCGCAGCTCTCATGCTTGTAGAAATAGGAGATGCGGCTGATCGCGCGGACGATGTCGGTCGACTTGTCCATGACGATGACGGCGGCGGTGCCGAGGCCCGAGCCCAAAGCGCGCAGACCGTCGAAATCCATCGGCGCGTCCATGATCTCCTTGGCGGGGACCAGGGGGACCGAGGAGCCGCCCGGGATGACCGCGAGCAGATTGTCCCAGCCGCCGCGGATGCCGCCGCCGTGGCGGTCGATCAGCTCGCGGAACGAGATGCCCATCGATTCCTCGACGACGCACGGCGTGTTGATGTGGCCCGAGAGCTGGAAGAGCTTGGTGCCCTCGTTCTTCTCGCGGCCGAAGCCCTTGAACCAAGGGGCGCCGCGGCGAAGGATGGTCGGGACGACCGCGATCGATTCCACGTTGTTGACCGTGGTCGGGCAGCCGTAGAGGCCGGCGCCGGCCGGGAAAGGCGGCTTCAGGCGCGGCTGGCCCTTCTTGCCCTCGAGGCTCTCGAGCAAGGCGGTCTCTTCGCCGCAGATATAGGCGCCGGCGCCGCGATGGACGAAGACGTCGAAATCATAGCCGGACTTGGCCGCGTTCTTGCCGAGAAGGCCGGCGTCATAAGCCTCCTGCACGGCCGCGAACAACGTCTCCGCCTCGCGGATGAATTCGCCGCGGATGTAGATGTAGGCGGCGCGCGCGCGCATCGCGAAGCCGGCGATCAGCGCGCCCTCGATCAGCTTGTGCGGATCGTGGCGGATGATCTCGCGGTCCTTGCAGGAACCGGGCTCGGACTCGTCGGCATTGATGACCAGGAAGTTCGGTCGCCCGTCCTTCGATTCCTTGGGCATGAAGCTCCACTTCATGCCGGTCGGGAAGCCGGCGCCGCCGCGGCCGCGCAGGCCGGAATTCTTGATTTCCTCGATGATCTGGTCCTGGCCGATGGCCATCAGATCCTTGGTCTGGTCCCAGTCGCCGCGCTTTTGCGCCGACGACAGGTTCCACGGCTGGAAGCCGTAGACGTTGGTGAAGATGCGATCCTTGTCGCTGAGCGCGGTGATCGTCATTTCCACTGCCCCCGGTAATCGTGGTTCTCGCCGACCATCTCCGGCAGGCTGGTGACGCCGGTCGCGGGCGCGCTGGTCTGGCGCGCAATCTGCGGCCCGGCCTTGGGCGTTTCGCCCCGCGCCAGCGCCTCGAGGACCGCAGTGATGCTGTCGAACGTGAGATCTTCGTAATTGTCGTCGTTGATCTGGACCATCGGCGCGTTGGCGCAGGCGCCGAGGCACTCGACCTCGGTCAAGGTGAACAGGCCGTCTTCGGTTGTCGCGCCCTTCTTCAGACCCTTCTTGTAGCAGGCCTCCAGAACGTCGTCGGAGCCGCGCAGCATGCACGGCGTGGTGCCGCACACTTGGACGTGGTGGCGGCCGACTGGCGCCAGATTGTACATCGTGTAGAAGGTCACGACCTCGTAGGCCCGCATGTAGGGCATATCGAGATACGCGGCGACATATTCGATCACCGGCACCGGCAGCCAGCCCTGCGTCTGCGTCTCAGCGCCGACCTGGCGCTGGGCGAGATCGAGCAAGGGCAGCAGAGCGCTGTGCTGGCGACCCGGCGGGTAGCGGCCGATGATCACCTGGGCCTGCTTCTCGTTGTCGGCTGTCCAGGCGAAGCCGCCCCAGCGGGCGCGGACTTCTTCGATGTCAGGAACGTTGGTTGGGCCGGCCATCAGCGGTCGCACTCCCCGAAAACGATATCCATGGCGCCGAGGATCGCGGTGGCGTCGGCGAGCATGTGGCCCCTGGTCATGAAGTCCATCGCCTGCAGGTGACTGAAGGCGGTCGGGCGGATCTTGACGCGGTACGGCTTGTTGGAGCCGTCCGAGACCAGGTAGACGCCGAACTCGCCCTTCGGGCTCTCGGTCGCGACGTAGACCTCGCCTTCCGGCACGTGGAAGCCCTCGGTGTAGAGCTTGAAGTGGTGGATGAGCGCTTCCATCGACTGCTTCATCTCGGCGCGGCGCGGCGGCGCGACCTTGCGGTCGAGCGTCAGCACCGGGCCTTCCGGCATCTGCGCGAGGCACTGCTTCATGATGCGCGCGGATTGGCGCACCTCCTCGCAGCGGACCATCATGCGGTCGTAGCAATCGCCCTTGGTGCCGACCGGAATGTCGAACTCCATCCGCTCGTAGACGTCGTAGGGCTGCGACTTGCGGATGTCCCAGGGAATGCCCGCGGCGCGGATCATCGGACCGGAGAAGCCCCAGGCCAGAGCGTCCGCCTTCGACACCACGGCGATGTCGACGTTGCGCTGCTTGAAGATGCGGTTGTCGATGACGAGGCTGAGCGCGTCCTCGAACAGGACCGGCAGGCGATTGTCGAGCCAGTCGGCAATGTCGGTGAGGAGCTTCAGCGGCACGTCCTGATGGACGCCGCCGGGCCGGAAATAGGCCGCGTGCATGCGGGCGCCGGACGCGCGCTCCGAAAAGTTCATGAGGTCTTCGCGCAGCTCGAACAGCCACAGGTTCGGCGTCATCGCGCCGACGTCCATGACGTGGCTGCCGATGTTGAGCAGATGGTTCGAGATGCGGGTCATCTCGGCGAAGAAGACGCGCAGATATTGCGCGCGGAGCGGCACTTCGAGGTCGAGCAGCTTCTCGATGGCGAGCACGTAGCTGTGCTCCATGCTCATCGGCGAAACGTAATCGAGCCGGTCGAAATAGGGCAAAGCCTGCAAGTAGGTCTTGTATTCGCAGAGCTTCTCAGTGCCGCGATGGAGCAGGCCCACGTGCGGATCGACGCGCTCGACGATCTCGCCGTCGAGTTCGAGGATCAGGCGCAACACGCCGTGCGCCGCCGGATGCTGCGGGCCGAAGTTGATCGTGTAGTTGGCGATCTCGGCTTCGCTCGGGCTGATGCCCTCGCGCTCGATGCGCTCCTGAATGGCGGAATCGGTCATTTCTTTACCTCGGCGGCTTTGTCGTCCGCCTTTACCGGGCTCGGGGCGCCGGCCTGCTGGGGCTGCACCTTCTCGTCGCCGGGAAGGATATATTCCGCGCCTTCCCACGGGCTCAGGAAGTCGAAGCTGCGGAAGTCCTGGGCAAGCCGGACCGGCTCGTAGACGACGCGCTTCTGCTCTTCAGAATAGCGCATCTCGACATAGCCGGTCAGCGGGAAGTCGCGGCGCTGGGGATGGCCGCGGAAGCCGTAATCGGTGAGGATGCGGCGCAGGTCGTCATTGCCCTCGAAAAGCACGCCGTACATGTCGAACACTTCGCGCTCGAGCCAGCCGGCGACCGGCCACAGGCCCGTCACGGACGGCACCGGCTTGTCCTCGTCGGTGAGGACGCGGACGCGGATGCGGTGGTTCCTGGTGACCGAAAGCAGGTGATAGACCACCTCGAAACGCTCGGCGCGCTCGGGATAGTCGACCCCGGCGATCTCCATCAGCTGCTGATATTCGAACTGGTCGCGCAGCACGCGGCAGACGTCGACGATGCTCTCGCGGCGGACGGTGATCGAATCCTCGAACGCGGCATGCTTGGCGGCGAGGAGGGCGTCGCCGATGGCCGCCTTCACCTCGTCAAGAATGCCGTCGCGCGGAGCGACCCTGGGTGCGGAATTGTGCATCATCAACGCTCGATCGTGCCTTCGCGGCGAATTTTACGCTGCAGCTGCATGATACCGTAGAGGAGAGCCTCGGCGGTCGGCGGACAGCCCGGGACGTAGATGTCGACCGGCACGATCCGGTCGCAGCCGCGCACCACCGAATAGCTGTAATGGTAATAGCCGCCGCCATTGGCGCAGCTGCCCATCGAGATGACGTAGCGCGGTTCCGACATCTGGTCGTAAACGCGGCGCAGAGCCGGAGCCATCTTGTTGCAGAGGGTGCCGGCGACGATCATCACGTCCGACTGGCGCGGGCTTGCGCGCGGGGCCGCCCCGAACCGCTCCAGATCGTAGCGCGGCATGTTGACGTGGATCATCTCGACCGCGCAGCAGGCGAGGCCGAACGTCATCCACCACAAAGAGCCGGTGCGGGCCCAGGTGAACAAGTCCTCGGTCGAGGTGACGAGGAAGCCCTTGTCGGCCACTTCGGCCTGGAGCTCGTTGAAATAGCGCGGATCCGGCTGCTGCAGGTCGGCCGGATGCGGATTTTCGCTCCGCGGATCGAGGATCACTCCCATTCGAGCGCCCCTTTCTTCCAGGCATAAATGAAGCCGAGGGTGAGCTCGGCGAGGAAGATCATCATCGCGACCCAGCCGGCCACGCCGATCGCGCCGAGCGAGACCGCCCATGGGAACAGGAACGCCGCTTCGAGATCAAAGATGATGAACAGGATGGCGACGAGATAGAAGCGCACGTCGAACTGCGACCGCGGATCCTCAAACGCCGGGAAGCCGCATTCATACTCGGCGAGCTTGTCGGGATAGGGGTTCTGCGCACCGGTCAGGCGCGAGACGATCATCGGCAGAACCACGAACGCGCCGGACAGCGCCAACGCCACGGCGAGGAACAGCAGAATGGGCAGATATTCGGCGGCGACGGACGCCATCGAGACTCTCCAGATACCAAGATTGCGGCGGCTTCTAGGACTGCCGCCGCAGGGTGGCAAGGGTTGGAGCGGGTGAGAATGACTCGCAACAACCCCTTGATGTTCCAGACGTGCTGCGATCACCCGGACGAGCACGTCCGGGCAGCCGAAGCAAGACTATGCGGAGCCTATAAGCAGCCGCGAACCGACTTGGAACTGGTGTTACTACCGTGGTCGTAGCCGCCTGCACGGCGTGCGTCGGCGGGCGTCCTCAGGCGCGAACCGCCTTGGCGACCAATTTGTGCAGCTTGTTGTGGATCTGGTCGTTGGCGGCCAGGATTTCGCTGCGCTCGACCGGCTTGTCGCCGCCCCGATAGTCGGTGACGAAGCCGCCGGCCTCGCGCACCAGCAGCATGCCCGCCGCGACGTCCCAATATTGCAGGTCGTTTTCCCAAAAGCCGTCATAGCGGCCGGCGGCGACCCAGGCGAGATCGAGCGCGGCCGAGCCGAAGCGGCGGATGCCGGCGACTTCGGGCGCGATCGCGTTGAGGATCGCATTGAAACGGCCGAGATCGCCATGGCCGAAATAGGGAACGCCAGTCGCGATCAGGCAATCGGCGAGGTCGCGGCGCGAGGAGACGCGCAGGCGGCGCTCGTTGAGCCAGGAACCCCTGCCCTTTTCCGCCCAGAAGCTCTCGTCGGTCAGCGGCTGGTAGACCAGGCCCTGGGTGATCTCGCCGCGGCCGCCGCCGGGGCGCGGCTCCTCGACCGCGATCGAGATCGCGAAATGGGGGATGCCGTGGAGGAAGTTGGAGGTACCGTCGATCGGATCGATGATCCAGCGCGGCTTCGAGGGATCGCCCTCGATCGTACCGCCCTCTTCCATGTAGAAGCCCCAGTCCGGCCGGGCGTGGCGCAGTTCCTCCATCACGGTCTGCTCGGCATTCTTGTCGGCCAGCGAGACGAAGTCGGCCGGGCCCTTGCGGCTGACCTGCAGTTGCTCGACCTCGCCGAAGTCGCGGCGCAGGCGCGGCGCGGCCTTGCGGGCGGCGCGTTGCATGACGGTGATGAGGCCGGAATGGGAAACCATGTCATTGCTCCTCCCCTCCCGCGGGCAGGAGGGGTCGGGGTGGGAAGTCTCGGCGGGGAGGCGAAGCCAGCCCCTACCCCTCCCGCAGGCGGGAGGGGAAATGATCAGTCGGCGCGGCGGACGTAGGTCTGCTCGTAGACGTCGACGACGATGCGGGTGCCGCTCGAAATGTGCGGCGGGACCATGACGCGGACGCCGTTGTCGAGGACCGCGGGCTTGTAGGAAGAGGAAGCGGTCTGCCCCTTCACCACCGCGTCGGCTTCGACGATCGTCGCTTCGATCGTGTCGGGGAGCTGCACCGAGATCGGCTTCTCGTCGTAAAGCTCCATGACGACGTCCATGCCGTCCTGGAGGAAGGCGGCGGCGTCGCCGAGGAGGTCGGCCGGAAGCGTGATCTGCTCGTACGTGTCCTTGTCCATGAACGTGAGCTGGTCGCCGTCGCGGAACAGGAACTGGAAGTCGGTGGTGTCGAGACGCACGCGCTCGACCGTCTCGGCCGAGCGGAAGCGGACGTTGTTCTTGCGGCCGTCGATGAGGTTCTTCATTTCGACCTGCATGTAGGCGCCGCCCTTGCCCGGCTGCGTGTGCTGGATCTTGACCGCGCGCCAGATCCCGCCTTCATATTCGATGATGTTGCCGGGACGAATGTCCACGCCGCTGATCTTCATGTGCGTCTCACAATTGGAAAAAGAGCCGGAGCGGCCCTTAGCCGGAGCCGCCCGGACGGGCAAGCGGCTCTAAGCGGAAGGAACTCGTCGACGCCGATGTCGGCCTGCTTGAGAATGGCACGAAGCGTGCCCTCCGGGATGTCACCAGGATGGCGGGCGACCATCGTGATCCGGCGCGTCTCCCGGTTGATCCATTGCTCGTGGCTTCCCTTCGATTTGCCTCTCGGCTCGAAACCGAACTTGCGGAGCCGGGCCGTGACTTCGCGATAGCTGAAGCCCGCGAGGCGGCCCATTCAGGCCGCCAGGACGACCGGTACGATGAAGCTTTCCGGGACCGGCTCGCCGGCAGGCTCGTCCCAGCCTTCCGCCGCCCGGATTTCCCGGATGCTCCTAGCGGCATCCTGGGCGATTTCGATGAGTTCGGCGACGGTGTTCGCCTGGACGACAAGGCCCTCCACGTCCTCCGACGTGCCGAGATAAACACCTTCGGGTAACTTTTCGATCTGGAGCATGATGATCCGTTCCATGCGGTCCGCTCTAGCAGAGACGACGGACAATGTCAGCGGCCGCCGCGGGTACTGGCAAGCAGCGGATAGGGGTTTACGGGGCTGCCCTCGTGCCACGGCTCGCCGGCGCTCATGCGATGGACGGCGAAATGGAGATGGGGTCCGGCCGGATTGGCGTTGCCGGTGCTGCCGACATGGCCGATCGGCGTGCCACGGGCGATCGCCTGCCCCTCGCGCAGCCCCGGCGCATAGTCCTGGAGATGGGCATAATAATAGATCCAGCGCTTGTCGGGCGAGCGGACATAGGCAGTGATGCCGCCGCCGCCCTCGCTGAAGAACAATTTCTCGACCGTGCCGGGAGCCGCAGCGACGACGGGTGTGCCGGGCTCAGCCATGATGTCGATCGCATCGTGGACGCGGGCGCCGCCGGCCCTGGCCTGGCTGTAGGTGTCGACTAGCTGGTCCGGCTTCACCCCCGCCACCGGGATGGCGAGCCCGGCCGGCCCGATGACGATGCCCTCGGCGACCTCGACCTTCGGCTTGGCGAGCGTGACCGTGTCGCCCGCCGCCTCGACCTCACCCGATTTGTTGCCATAGGCCGACACCCAGAAAATGCTGGTGACGACGGCGGTCACCAGCGCCGTGAGGATGTTGGTCGCGTAGAGCTTGAACCGACTCAAGCCTGGAACACCACCGTCATCCCGTCCTTCACCATGCGGGTCAGGCGGGCGACGTCCCAATTGGTCATGCGGACGCAGCCATGGCTCTCGGCGCGCTTGATCGTCTCGGGCGAGTTGGTGCCGTGGATGCCGATATTCTCGCGGTTGAGATCGATCCAGACGACGCCGACGGGGCCGTTCGGGCCCGGCGGGAGCATCTGCTCGGGCTCGTCATCCTTCACGTCCCAGAAAAGCTGCGGCTGATAATGGAACGGCGGATTGTAGGCGACCGAATTGATCTTCCAGGTGCCGAGCGGCAGCGGATCCTTGTCGCTGCCGAGCGTGGCCGGGAACTGGGCGATCAGCTTGTCGCCCTCGCCATAGACCTTCACCGCCTTCTCGGACTTGTCGACGACGACGCGCTCCGCCTTGGGCTGTTCGCCGCTGACGTTGAGGTCGCTCAGCAGTTGGGCGATGTCGGGCTTGGCGCCCTCATAATTGCGCGAGGTCGGCAGGACGTTGGGCAGGCGCAGCACGGTCCCGGCCTGAAGCGCCATGCGCGGATCGTTGAGCGCGATGATCGTCGCCGGCGTGGTGTGGAATTTCTCGGCGACCTTCTCGAGCAGGTTGCGGTAGCCGAGCTGCTTCAACTTGGCTTGCTCGGCGGGATCCTTGGGGATGCGGCCGACAAACGGGCCGCGGGCGTCGCTCTCGTCGATCCGCAGCTTGCGGGTCGAGGGCGCCCGGTCGCGCAGCAAGGCGACGCGAGTCGGCTGGTCGAGTTCGCCGGTGACCTCAAGCCCGCGGGCGGTCTGGAAGCCGCGCAGCGCTTCATGGAACGACATGCCTTCGAGCCCGTCGATCACGCCAGGCGAGAAGCCGGCGCGGTCGAGCAGCACCTGCGCGTGGAAAATGGTGCCGTCGATCTTGTCGCTCGGCGTCTCGGCCTTCGCCTTGGCGGCAGGAGCGGCTTTCTGCTGCGCCAGCGCGGCGCCGGCGATCGGCGCGGCGGCGGCGAAGCCCAGCGTACACAGCAGGGCCGCCATCAATTTGGTGTTACGCACGACGGTCACTCCGATTTCAGTTCGGAGGGTCAACGTCGTACGGGCAACTTATTTCCTTCCGCCGCCGTTAAGCGCGGCAATGACGGAGGCTGGAACGATCCGGATCGGCTGCTCGGGCTGGAATTACCGCCATTGGCGCGGCGCCTTCTATCCCGAGAAATTGCCGATGAAGCGCTGGTTCGACCATTATGCAGGCGTATTCGACACGGTCGAACTCAACACCAGCTTCTACCACCTGCCTAAGCCCGAAACATTCGTGAAGTGGAAGGACCAGGCGCCGCCCGGCTTCCGCTACGCCGTCAAGGCGTCGCGCTTCATCACTCACGCCAAGAAATTGAAGGAGTGCGCGGAGCCACTCAACCTGTTCCTGGGCCGGGCGCGCGGGCTTGGAGAGACGATCGGGCCGATCCTCTACCAGCTTCCGCCGCGCTGGGGGTTCAACCGCGAGCGGATCGAGGAATTTCTGGCCTTGCTGCCCATGGACCTGGTCCACGTCTTCGAATTCCGCGAGGCGAGCTGGATGAGCGACGAGGTGATCCGGCTCCTCGGCGAGCGTGGCGTCTCCTACTGCACGCACGACATGCCGGGCATGAATGTGCCTCGGGAAGCGGTTGGCCCGTGCGCCTATGTCCGCTTCCACGGCTTTGCCGGCAAATATTGGGGCCGTTATCCGGACGAAGTGCTGCTCGGCTGGGCCGACTGGATAACGGGCCAGGCGCGGCAGGGCCGCGACGTCTGGGCCTATTTCAACAACGACATCCATGCCGACGCGATCGCCGACGCCCTCACCCTGCGGGCTATGGTGGCGCAGGCGGCGCGCTAGCGGACCAGGATCTTCTGGAATTCCGCGACCGCTGCGCCCGGACCCTGCTTGTGGTTCCAGACCGCGCCGCTGACGGCGAGGAAATCCGCGCCGGCCTCCACGAGCTCGCGCCCGTTTTCGGGCGTGATGCCGCCGATCGCGACGCAGGGTATTTCGAACACCGTGCTCCACCAGCCGAGGATCGACGGTTCGGGCCGGTGATGCGTCTCCTTGGTCTCGGTCGGGAAGAAAGCCCCGAACGCGACATAGTCCGCCCCGGCCTCGCCGGCGTCCATCGCGAGATGGCGGCTGTCGTGGCAGGTGACGCCGATCTGCGCGGCGGGGCCGAGCTGGGCGCGGGCGTCGCGCGCGTCGCCGTCGTCCTGGCCGAGATGGACGCCGTCGGCGCCGAGGCGCTTGGCGAGGCCGATATCGTCGTTGACGATGAAGGCGACCTCATGCTCGGCGCAGATGCGCTGCAGCGGTTCGGCGAGCTTGGCCGCCTGATGCTGGTCGATGCCCTTGACGCGGAACTGGAAAGCCGCGACCGGGCCGCCCTCGAGCGCCGCCGCCAGCCGCTCCGGAAAGTCGCCGCCGACGTCGAGCGGCGATATCAGATAGAGCTGGCACGGCTCCCGCCGGCCGCCCTCGAAGCGCGCGGCAAAGTTCGGGTCGAGCGTGAGATCGTCATCTTCGTCCATCATGACGCCGCTTCTGACGCGCCAAGCGTCCCTGTCAAACAAAGAAAGCGGTCGGGCTTGCGCCCCCTCCCCTCCGCGAGCCGGAAGGCGCCGAAACCGGCGTGCGCCATCAGCGCTTCGAGCTCGGCAGCGTCATAAGCGCGGAAGCCGAAGCGGGAACCGGGCCACTTGGCGAGCTCCTCGGGCGGCTCGAACAAGATCGAGAGCGTGCCGCCGGGCCGGAGCACGCGCGCCAGCTCGGCGAGCGCGGCGGCGGGGTCGGGCCAGAAATAGAGGCTGGCGACGCTCACCGCCTTATCGACCGAGCCGTCGCCAAGCGGGAGATTGTCGACGCTGGCGCAGTGCAGGCGGAGGTTGGGCGTGTCGGAAAAGCGACGCCGGGCACGCTCCACCATCGCGGGCGCGGCATCGACGCCGGTTACCGTGCCGCGCGTGGCATTCAGCAGCCGGCCGAGCAAGGCGCCCCCGCCAAAGCCGATCTCGAGCACATCGTCCTCCGGCCCGATCCGCATCTCGGCCCATGCGAGACGGTTGGACGGGCCGGCGATCCGATCGAGCCAACGGCCGATAAGCGGCGCTGCCGGCCCGGTCGGCCGGGCGAACTGGCGGGCGAGGAAGCGCCGGATCATGTCCCGCGCTTCCCCGAAGCCTCAGGCCTTGACGGTCGAGGCGGTGTGGATCTCGTCGATCGCCTCGCCGAGCGCGGCGTCGAACTCTTCGTCGCTCATCTGGTGGCGAAGATCGGAGAGCAGAGCGCGCGAGAAGCTTGCGATCATGCCCTTGTTCCTGGCGAGTTCGCGGCACGCCTCGGCGCGCGAGAAGCCGCCCGACAGAGCGACGACGCGCAGCACGCGCGGATGAGCGACGACCTCGTCGTAGAGGCCAGCCTCGGCCGGGATCGACAGCTTGAGCATGACCTGGCGGCCCTCGGCGACGCCGTCGAGCGCCTTCAGAAGCTCCTCCTTGAGGATGCGGTCGGCCTCGGCGCGCTGCGCGCTCTTGATGTTGACCTCGGGCTCGATCATCGGGACGAGACCCGCGGCCAGCACCTGCTCGCCGACTTCGAACTGCTGCTTGACGATGGCGGCGATGCCCTCGCGGTTGGCGAGGTTGATCACCGAGCGCTCCTTGGTGCCGAACACGCCGAGGCCCTTGGCGCGGGCCAGCAAAGCATCGAGATCGGGCATCGGCTTCATCAGCTGGACGCCGTTCGCTTCGTCCTCGAGGCCCTTGTCGATCTTGATGAACGGGACCACGCCGCGCTCCTGCAGGACCTGCGGCACCGGCTTGCCGTCGATCTCGCCGTCCATCGTCCGCTCGAACAGGATCGCGCCGAGCACCTTGCCGCTGCCGAACGAGGGCGCGGTGATGATGCGCGAGCGCATCTGGTGAATGAGGCCGAACATTTCCTCGTCGTTCGACCAGGCGCCCTCCTCGATGCCATAGCCCTTCAAGGCCTTGGGCGTGGAGCCGCCGCTCTGGTCGAGCGCGGCGATGAAGCCCTTACCGTCCTTGATCTGCGCCATCATCTTGTCGTTCATCTGACTTTCCTTGCTCAAAGTGCGGGCACGGGCGCCCAGGGCGGTCCCTTCAGTTCCAGAGCATTGCCCTCCGGATCCAAAAGGTAAATGGATGGGCCGTCGCCTTCCGCGCCGTAGCGCGAGACGATTTCGGCGGCGATGCCGTGGCCCTGGAGCTCGGCGAGGATCGCCGCGCCGTTCCACGGCAGGACGCGAAAACAGATATGGTCGACGTTGCGGCCTTCGGGCCCGGGCGCCGCGCCGCCGGCGCTGCCAAGCTGGCCCGACACCGGCACGAGATCGATCAGGGCCGTGCCGACCCGCAGCTGATACAGGCCGATCGCCTCCTGATGCTTTTCGAACCGGGCGCCGAGCACCTCGGTGTAGAAACGGGCCATCTTCCCCAGGTCGACGACCCGCAGCACGACATGGTCGATAGCCTGGATCGTGATCATGCGTTGCCGAGCGCCTCCACCCCCGGCAGCGGCTTGCCTTCCATCCATTCGAGGAAGGCGCCGCCGGCCGTGGATACGAAGGTGAAATCGTCCGCGACGCCGGCATGGTTGAGCGCGGCTACCGTATCGCCGCCGCCCGCCACCGAGACGAGCGAGCCGCTTTGGGTCAGCGCCGCGGCGGTGCGGGCAAGCTGGACGGTGGCGCGGTCGAACGGCGCCGTCTCGAACGCGCCGAGGGGGCCGTTCCAGACCAAGGTGCGGCACGTCTTGATCGCGTCGCCGAGCGCCTCGACCGCGGCGGGGCCGACGTCGAGGATCATCTCGTCGGCCGCGACCTCGTGGACGTTGCAGGTGCGCATGCTCGGCGGATTGGCGGCGAATTCCTTCGCCACGACCACGTCATAGGGGAGATGGACGGTGCAATTGGCGGCGTCGGCCGCATCGAGGATCGCAAGCGCAGTCTCGCTGAGGTCATGCTCGCACAGCGACTTGCCGACATCGACGCCGCGGGCGGCCAGGAAGGTATTGGCCATGCCGCCGCCGATGATCAGATGATCGACCTTCGAGACGAGGTTGCGGAGCACGTCGAGCTTGGTGGAGACCTTGGCGCCGCCGACCACCGCCGCGACCGGGCGCTCGGGATTGCCGAGGGCGGCTTCGAGCGCCTTCAGTTCCTTCTCCATCGCGCGGCCGGCATAAGCCGGGAGGAGATGGGCGAGGCCCTCGGTCGAGGCGTGGGCGCGGTGCGCGGCCGAGAAGGCATCGTTGACATAGGCATCGCCGAGCTCGGCCATGGCCGCGGCCAAAGCGGGATCGTTCTTCTCTTCGCCGGCGTGGAATCGGGTATTTTCGAGGATCGCGACGTCGCCGGGATTCATTCCGGCGATATTCTCCTTCGCCGTCGCGCCTTCGCAGTCCCCGACGAAGCGGACGGGGCGGCCGAGCACTTCCTCATAGGCGCGAGTCACCAGCGACAGCGACATGTCGGGGCGGCGCTCGCCGTTGGGACGGCCGAAATGGGCGAGGAGGAGGACGATGGCGCCGCGATCGGCGAGCTCCGTCGCGGTCGGCAGCGTCGCCCGGAAGCGTGTGTCGTCGGTGACGCGCAGGTCCTGCATCGGCACGTTGAGATCGACGCGCACCAGGACGCGCTTGCCGTGGATGTCGCCGAGATCGTCGAGCGTCTTGAAGGTCATCGCATTCGCCTCTCACTCTCCCCGCCCCGCTTGCGGGAGGGGCCGGGGGAGAGCTTGTCGACCGGTCACCCGGCAACAGGCCCTCCCCTCACTCCCCTCCCGCGCGCGGGAGGGGAAGCCATTCAGATCAGCTTCGCCATTGCCGAGGCGGTGTCGACCATGCGGTTCGAGAAGCCCCATTCATTGTCGTACCAGGAGACGACGCGGACGAGCTTGCCCTCCAGCACGGCGGTCTCGAGGCTGTCGACGGTCGAGCTGGCCGGATTGTGGTTGAGGTCGATCGAGACCAGGGGCTCGTCGGTGTAAGCGAGAATGCCCTTGAGCGGACCGCTCTCGGCCGCGGCCTTCAGCGCGCCGTTCACTTCCTCGAGCGTGGTGTCGCGCTTCGGCGTGAAGGTCAGGTCGACGAGGCTGACGTTCGGGGTCGGCACTCGGATGGCCGAGCCGTCCAGCTTGCCCTTCAATTCCGGAAGGACCTCACCGACGGCGCGGGCGGCGCCGGTGGTGGTCGGGATCATCGACATGCCGGCAGCGCGGGCGCGGCGCATGTCCGGATGGATCTGGTCGAGGATCTTCTGGTCGTTGGTGTAGGCGTGGACCGTGGTCATCAGGCCGCGCTCGATGCCGATCACGTCGTTCATGACCTTGGCGACCGGCGCCAGGCAGTTGGTGGTGCACGAAGCGTTCGAGACGATGGTGTGCTCAGGCGTAAGCTTGTCGTGGTTGACGCCGTAGACGACGGTGAGGTCGACGCCCTTGGCCGGGGCCGAGATCAGGACGCGCTTGGCGCCGGCAGCGAGATGCTTCTCGGCCGAGGCACGGTCGGTGAAGAAGCCGGTGCATTCGAGCGCGATGTCGACGCCGTTGGCGGCGTGCGGCAAATTGGCCGGGTCACGCTCGGCGGTGACCTTCACGCGCTTGCCGTCGATGATGAGATCGTTGCCGTCCGCCTCGACCGTGCCCGGATAGGCGCCGTGGACCGAGTCGCGCTTGAACAGCATGGCGTTCGACTTGGCGTCGGCGAGGTCGTTGATCGCGACCAGCTCGAGGCCGCTGTCCGGGTTGGCGAGGATCGCCCGCGCCACCAGACGGCCGATGCGCCCGAAACCGTTAATCGCAACTTTGGTCGCCATGTCATTGATCTCCCTGGTTAAGCACCGCGACGATCTGCGGCACGATCGCTTCGGCGCTGAAGCCGAAACGCTTGAAAAGGTCTTCCGCCGGAGCCGAGGCGCCGAAGCGGTCGAGGCCGATGCGCAGGCCATCGAGGCCGGTATAGCGCTCCCAGCCCAAGGTGGTGCCCGCCTCGATCGAGACGCGTAGCACGCCCCCCCCGCCGAGAATGTCGGCGCGATAGGCCGCGTCCTGGGCGTCGAAGCGGCTCCAGCACGGCATCGACACGACGTCGGCGCCGATGCCCTGGGCCTCCAGCGCATCGGCCGCCGCGAGCGCCGTCTCCACTTCGGAGCCGGTGGCGAGAAGCACGACCTTGCGGGCGGCCGACGCGGCGCGCAGCCGGTACGCGCCCTTGGCCGAGAAATTCTCGGTGCGCTCGGCGCGCAGCTGCGGCAGGTTCTGGCGGGTCAGAGCGAGCAGCGACGGACCGTCGCGGCGCTCGAGCGACAGCGCCCAGCATTCGGCGGTCTCAACGGCGTCGGCCGGACGGTAGACGTCGAGGTTCGGGATCATGCGCAGGCTCATGACATGCTCGACCGGCTGGTGGGTCGGGCCGTCCTCGCCGAGGCCGATCGAATCGTGCGTCATGACGTAGACGACGCGGGTCTGCTGTAGTGCCGACAGGCGGATGGCCGGGCGGCAATAATCGGAGAAGACGAGGAAGGTGCCGCCATAGGGAATGACACCGCCGTGCAGCGCCATGCCGTTCATCGCCGCGGCCATGCCGAATTCGCGGATGCCGTAATAAATGTAGCGACCCGAATAATCGTCCGCAGTCAAAGGCTTCTGAGCCTTTGTTTTGGTGTTGTTCGAGCCCGTAAGGTCGGCCGAACCGCCGATCGTCTCGGGCAGCGCCTCGTTGATCGCGCCGAGCGCGAGCTCGGACGCCTTGCGGGTGGCAACGGTCTGCGGATTGGCGGCGAGCCAGTCGAAATAGGCGGTCTTGGCGAACCCTTCCGGCAGGCGCCCTTCCATGCGGCGGACAAATTCCTCGCGCTGCGGGTTGGCGGCGAGACGGGCGCGCCAGTCCTCATGCGTCCTGGCGTTGCGCGCACCGGCTTCGCGCCATGCGTCGACGATCGGCTGCGGCAGGTCGAACGGCTCGCTGTCCCACACCAGATGCTGGCGGGCGGCGGCGACTTCATCGTGGCCAAGCGCCGCGCCATGGGTGGCCGACGTGCCCTGCTTGTTGGGCGCGCCGTAGCCGATGACGGTGCGGCAATCGATCAGCGAGGGGCGCGGATCGGCGAGGGCCTCGTCCAGCGCACGGCGGATGTCCGCAAAATCGTGGCCGTCGCACGAGACGGTGTGCCAACCCGAGGCGCGGTAGCGCGCGAGGACGTCTTCCGAAGTCGACAGGTCGGTGGAGCCGTCGATCGTGATCTTGTTATTGTCCCACAGGACATTGAGGCGGCCGAGCTTCAAATGACCGGCGAGGCCGACGGCCTCGTGGTTGATGCCCTCCATCAGGCAGCCGTCGCCGGCGATCGCCCAGGTGTCGTGATCGACGAGGTCGTCGCCGAACACGGCGTTTAGGTGGCGTTCGGCAATCGCCATGCCGACCGACATCGCGAAACCCTGGCCGAGCGGCCCGGTGGTGGCCTCGACGCCCTTCATCAGGAAGTTTTCTGGATGGCCGGCGCAGGGCGAGCTAAGCTTCCGGAAGTCGCGGATCTCGTCCATCGTCGGATGGGCGTAGCCGGTGAGATGCAGCAGCGAATAGATCAGCATCGAGCCGTGGCCGGCGGACAGGACGAAGCGGTCCCGGTCATGCCAATCAGGATCCTGCGGATCGAACTTCAGATACTCCGTGAACAGCACGGTGGCGACGTCGGCCATGCCCATCGGCATGCCTGGGTGACCACTGTTGGCCGCCTGTACGGCGTCCATCGACAATGCGCGGATGGCATTGGCGAGCAGTCTCGGTTCGACGGGCATTCGAATTCCCTCAGAAATGATTGTGTCCCCGGTCGGGACGAGGCGGAGACTCAACTGCTCCTTACGCGCGCTCCTTTAAAGGCGGGGGCGACAAGGTCAACCTTGGGCCCCTTTCCGGCGCTTGCCGGAGGCGCGAGTCGTGCTATGCCATGCGCCATGGCAGACGAACGGGCGTTGCACGCCATTTCCCGCATCGAACGGGCGCTGGCGCGGATCGAAACCGCGGCGCAGCAGGCGCCCGCGCGCGACGAGGGCGAGCTCAATGCGCTGCGCCACGCCCACCAGGCGCTGCGCGGCAAGGTGCAGGGCGCGATCGCGCAGATCGACCGGCTGCTCGCCGCCAACGAGGGGGGCTGAACGATGCCGTCGGTCGAGATCGAGATTGCAGGACGGCGCTACAATCTCGCGTGCCGCGACGGCGAGCAGGAGCATATGCGCTCGGTCGCCGTGATCGTCGACGAGAAGGCCCGCCAGGCCGGCGAGGCGCTCGGCAGCCTCAGCGAAGCACGGCAATTGCTGTTCGCCTCGCTGCTGCTGGCGGACTCGCTCCAGGAGCAGCAGGAGGCTGCCGCAGCAGGCCCCGCGCCTGCGGCACAGCCCGCCGTTCCCGATGCTGCGCTCACCGATGCGCTGGAACGGCTCGCCGAACAGGTCGAAGCGCTCGCCGAAAGGCTTGAGGGCAAGGATGCAAAGTCCTACATAGGCAGTCGACGGGAACTGCCCGGTGCGAGCTTTTGAGAACATCCCTGAGGCGATAATGACATCCTCGGGGGCTGTCCCTGCCTGGACCCTGGTCCGGATCACATGGTCCCCACCTGACGTTGAGGCGTCAGAGGATATTCCAGCAAACGGCCATGGCGGTCCCGTCACCTTCCCTTACTAAGGAGCAGATGCGCTCCGATGCGCTCCAGCGGCGCCGCGCTTTCGCGCGCTCGCTGACGCCGGAGCTGCGCGGCGACCTCGAGCAGGCGCTCGCCCGCATCGTGCTGCCGCATTTGATCGGCGCGCGCGTCGTGGCCGGCTATCACCCGCTGAAGGACGAGATCAGCCCCTCGCCCGTCCTCGACGGCCTGGTCGACGGCCAGAAAGCCGTCCTTCCCTGGTTCGCCGACCGCGACAGCCGGATGATCTTCCGCCGCGCGCCGGCAGTGGTGCCCGCGCCCTGGGGCGTGCTGCAGCCCGCCGCCGACGCCGAGGCGCTGGCGCCGGACGTGGTGCTGGTCCCGCTGGTGCTCGGCGACCGGAACGGCACCCGCATCGGCCACGGCAAGGGCCATTACGACCGCGCGCTGGCGCATTTGCGCGACGGCGGCACGCTGATGAAGACGATCGGCATTGCCTGGGAGGCACAGATCAGCGAGGAGCCGATTCCCGCCGACCCCTGGGACGTGCCGCTCGATGCGATCGCCACGCCCGCCGAATGGATAATATGCAGATGAGCGAGCCCAGTTGGCGCAAACCCGCAGGCATGGGCCTGATCCTGCTGCTGATCCTCGTCTGGACGGTGATCGTCGTCAGCGTCGCCGACCTGCTGACCGGCCTGCCCTGGCCGGTGCACGCCCTCTATTACACGGTCGCCGGGATCGTCTGGATCCTGCCCCTGAAGCCGCTGCTGCGCTGGATGGAACTGGGCCGCTGGCGCGACTGAACTGCCGCGGCCGCGGCACTGGATTGCCGCGTCGCTGACGCTCCTCGCAATGACGGGTAAGCGCGCATCGCCATTGCGAGCGCAGCGAAGCAATCCATCCCCGGCCATGGGCCGGGGCGACGCGGGACGCCGATTTTCGATAGGGGAAAATGGCGCGAGTGACGGGGCTCGAACCCGCGACCTCCGGCGTGACAGGCCGGCGCTCTAACCAACTGAGCTACACCCGCGTTCTGGTGTGGGCCGCGAACTAGGCGAGCGCCCTCACCCTGTCAACACGGCTTAGCGTTTCATCTGTGGATTGTTTTCGACCTCTGCAAAATCCTCGTGATGCGTGCTGGTTAGCGTGCCCTCCTCGAACAGGAATCCGGCGATGTCGGGCTTGCCGGCGGCGTCGAGCACGGTCTTGAGGATGATCAGCAGCGGCACGGCGAGCAGAGCGCCGGTGGTCCCCCACACCCACGCCCAGAAGCTCAGCGCGACCAGAATCAGCAGGGGATTGATCGTCAGACGCTTGCCGACGATCGCAGGGGTGACGAAATTCGCCTCTATGAGGTGGATCGCCGCGAAGCTCAGGGCCGGCAGGAAGGCGTACCAGGGATCGGCGAACGCCATCAGGCCGCCGAGCGCGAGCAACAGGATCGAGGCGATCGGCCCCAAATAGGGAATGTAGTTCAGCACCGCGACGATGCCGCCCCACATCAAGGGCGTCGGCATTTCGAGCAGCCACAGAACCAGCGACACGAACGCGCCCATCGAGATGTTCACGAAGGTGATCGTGCCGAGATAGGTCGAGGTCGCGTCGACGACCTGCTGGATGACGCGGGCCGTGGTCATCGCGCCATCGAAGCTGGTGCGGGTCGTGATCGTGCGCTTGCGCATCCGCGTCCAGCCGGCGAGGAAGAAGAAGATCACGAGGATCGCGAAGAACATCTGGATCGCGGCGTGCGGCGCCGAGGTGGCGATGAGATCGAGTACGCTGTTGGGCGTCTCCACGGTCACGGTGCGCGCCGCCGGCCCGCTCTTGTCGCCGAATTCGGTGACGACATCGTCGATGAAGCGCTCGAGGCTGGCATAGACGTCGAGCAACGGGGCCAAAGTCTCGCGGATGCGGCCGATCCGCTCCGGCAGCAGCCGCACCCATTCGGTCGCGGGCAGGACGATCGCGGCGATTGCCATATTGGCGACGGCGATGAACAACAGCACGCAGATCAGGGCGGCGAAGCTCGAGGGTACGCGCCGCCGCTCGAACCATTCGAGCAAGGGCACCAATGCGATGGCGATAACCAGGGCGGCGGTGACCGGGAGGAAGAATTCGGCCCCGGCGCGCAGGGCGAAGGGCAAGGCGATGGCGAGGCCGGCGCCGGCGATCAAGGTCAAGGCGGCGAGCAGGCGATCACGGCGATAGGCGATCGCCTCCGATTCGAGATGGAGCTCGTCGGCGAGCGATTCGGCCTCGGTCAGTTCGGCCCTGGCTTCGCCTGCGCGCAATCGCTTCATGTCCCGCTGTCTCCCTCGGCCGAGAATGCCCGCCTTTCCGGCCCGTTGCCAGAGGGTGGAGACAGGCGGTGACGAAAATATGGCGCGCGCGCGCCGCGCGCTGGACAAGCCGAGCCGGCGTGCCGCAAACAGGCGGCGCCGCTGCGCGGCCCGTATTTCCAGGAGAGAATTCGATGCGCCCCACCCACTTCGCCCTCGGGCTTGCCCTCTTTGCCTTGGCCGGCGCTGCCCCCGCCCAGACGGCATCGGCGCCCGCAACCCAGAGCGTGAAGCGGATCACGGCGAGCGCGCCCTTCAAGAAGGCGATGGCCGCGCTCGACGCCGGCCACGACCAATGGGTCGCCGACATCATCACACTGACCGAAATTCCGGCGCCGCCGTTCAAGGAAGAGGCGCGCGCCAAGGCCTATGCCGACATGTTCCGCGCGCGCGGCCTCAGCGACGTCGAGATCGACGAGGAAGGCAATGTGCTCGGCCTGCGCAAGGGCGCCGGCAGCGGCGGGCTGGTCGTCGTCTCCGCCCATATCGACACCGTGTTCCCGGAAGGCACACCGGTGAAGGTGCGCCGCGAGGGCGACAAGCTCCACGCCCCGGGCGTCGGCGACGACAGCGCCGGCCTCGCCACCCAACTCGCCTTCATCGACGCGATGAACGCCGCCGGCATCCGCACCCGCGACGACATATTATTCGTCGGCACGGTGGGCGAAGAGGGCCTCGGCGACTTGCGCGGCGTCCGCCACCTCTTCACCAAGGGCAAGTATAAGGGCAAGCCAACGGCCTTTTTCTCGATCGACGGCGGCGGCCTCGACAGCATCACGACCGGCGGCGCCGGATCGAAGCGCTATCGCGTCACCTTCAAGGGCCCGGGCGGACACAGCTTCGGCGCGTTCGGGCTCGTCAACCCGATGACGGCAATGAGCCAGGCCGTGGTCGATTTCTACAAGACCCAGGTTCCGGCCGATCCCCGCACCACCTACAGCGCCAGCGTGGTCGGCGGCGGCACGTCGGTGAACTCGATTCCCCGCGAAATCTGGCTCGAAGTCGACATGCGCTCCGAGAGCGCCGACGAGCTGGCCAAGCTCGAGAAGCGCTTCCTGACCGTGATCGAGGAAGCGGCGGCGACCGAGAACAAGGCGCGCTCGACCCGCGAGGGCGGCATCACCGTCGAGCCCAAGCTGATCGGCGACCGCCCGGCCGGCCAGACGCCGCTTTCCGCCGACATCGTGCAATATTCGACGGCGGCCTATGCGTTGGAGGGGATCAAGGTCGCCTATCATTCGAGCTCGACCGATTCGAACATCCCGATCAGCCTCGGCATTCCCGCGATTACCATCTCGCGCTCGGCGACCGGCGGGCGCGGCCATTCGCTCGACGAATGGGTCGGCGTCGAGAAGGCGCCGAACTTGAAGGTGAAGAAGATCGGCCTCGCGACGATCCTCGCCACCGCCGGCATGCGCTGAACATCAGGCTGGCCGGAATCATTCAGCTTCCGGCCAGCCCGCTTCCCTTAACCCTGTCGGGAATGATGCGGGAAACGGGGCTCAGTGTGACGATGCGAAGGCTTGCCGCGATGGCCGCGATGGCCATGACGGCTGCCGCCGCATCCGCCCAGAGCGTGACTGCCCCCTCCCCCGTCCCGGTGCAGACGCCGGCCCAGATCCTCGCCCAGGACGCCACCGAATATGCGCGGCGTTATGCCGTGCCGCTGGCCGAAGCACTGCAGCGGCTGAAAGCGCAGGAGGAAAGCGTCGCCGCCACCGACCGACTCCGGCAAACCTACGGGGATCGCCTCGCCGGAATCGCCATTGAGCATCGGCCGGCCTACCGAATCGTCGTGCTGCTGACGGGCGACGCGCCGGTCGCCGACCAGAACGTTTCGGCGGGCGGGCTGCAGGTGCCGATCGTCTTCCGCACCGGGGCGAAAGCGACGCGGGCCGAGATCGTCGCCGCGATCCGCACCCACCAGGCCGCGATTCGCGCCCGGCTGCCGCGCCCGCCGGGAATGGGCGCCGACCCGCGCACCGGCGAGCTGGTCGTGATGATCAAGGAAGCCGAAGCGTCCTCCCGCCCGGCGGGCGAACTGGAACAGGCCTTTGCAGCGCTGACGGGCGTGCCGGTCCGAATCCGCATTATCGATCGCGACACGGACCTCGCGGCCGACGGCGGCGCTCGCCTCGAAGGCGTGGATCCCGCGAACGGCCGCCGCTACATCTGCACGACCGGCTTCGTCGTTACCGACGGCACCCGCACCGGCGTGGCGACGGCGGCGCATTGCCCCGACGAGGTCTCCTATGGCGAACCCGGCCGCAAGGATGTCCCGCTCGAGTTCGTCGGCCAATGGGGCTGGGCCTATCGCGACGTGCAGATCCACGCCAGCGCGACGCCGTTGCAGCCGCTTTTCTTCGCCGACAGCGCGAAGACCGTGGCGCGGCCGGTGATCACCTGGCGCAACCGCGAGAGCACGCGGGCGGGCGATTTCGTCTGCCACCGCGGCGAGCGGACCGGCTATAGCTGCGGGGAAGTGGAGATGACCGACTTCGCGCCGGCCGGCGACCTCTGCGGCGGCCCGTGCGAGCCGACCTGGGTCACGGTCGGCGGGCCGCATTGCCGGAGCGGCGACAGCGGCTCGCCGGTGTTCAACGGCTCGGTCGCCTTCGGAATCCTCAAGGGCGGGAGCTACCGGCCCGACGGGACCTGCAATTTCTATTTCTACATGTCGACCGACTACCTGCCCGAAGGCTGGGCCCTGCTTCACCGCGGCAGCCCCGAATCGACCGCGGCTGGCGGTCACTAAGTCCGGCCCCGTCAGGAACACAAGCATTTGTGCATCGCATCCACCAACTGGAGGCGGAAGCGAGCAGCAGTCGGCTGGAACAAGCCTCCGGCACGGCGGTTTCTCCCGCGTGTCGAGGAGACAGATGATGACGAGCGCAATTCCTCGGTGGCTGTCCTGGAGCTACATATTGCGAGCCATAGTGGCGATCATCCTCGGAATAGCGATGTTCGTCTTTCCGCTGGCCGGCCTTGCCAGTTTCGTTCTGTTGTTCGGCATATTCTCGATTGCGGACGGGATCCTGGCGCTGGTCGCGGCCTTCGCCCGGCCGCATGGCGGCAAGATCGACTGGAGCATGCTCCTCCACGCCTTGGTGAGCCTCGCGATCGGCGCGATGTTCCTGCTGCTCCCGGGCCTTTCGCTCGCCGCCTTCGTCCTGGCCGTCGCGGCCTGGATGCTCGTGATTGGCATCGCGGTGCTGGTCTCGTCCGCATCGTGGCGCAAAGGCATGCCGCGCCCCTGGGTCCCGCTCGTGCTGGCGGTCTTCTCGATCCTGTTCGGCGGCTATCTGTTTCTGTTCCCGCTCGCGGGCGTCGCCGCGATCCCGTTCGCGCTGGGTTTCTATGCGCTGCTGTGGGGCGTGCTCATGCTCGGCATCGGCTATGAGCTGTTGAACCGCCGGGGCCGGTCGCCCGAACCCAATTAAGGGCGCACCGCAGCGCGGAGCATCCGCTCACAAGCTGGCGAATCGAAGCAAATGGTGCCCCCGGTCGGACTCGAACCGACACTCCTTGCGGAACTCGATTTTGAGTCGAGCGCGTCTACCAATTCCACCACGGGGGCACGGGGGGCTGCCTAGCGAAGGCTCCGCGTCGGAGCAACCGGCAAGGCAGCCCTCGCCGTCAAATTGTGCCCGGCGCTGTGCCGCGCTCCCCGCCCTTGGGATCCGGACCATATTCATTGGGCCCGGGCGTGCCCTCTATCACCATGAAATAGAGCAGGACCAGCCCACCGACGAGCGGAATGAGGCCGATCAGCAGCCACCAGCCCGAGCGGCCGGTATCGTGCAGCCGGCGCACGCCGACGGCCAGGCTCGGCACGAACAAGGCGACCGCCGCGACCAGCGAAAGCGGCCCGTAGACGCCCAGCACCATTCCGGCGAGGCCGAGGATGCCGTCAATCATCCCTGCGACGATGTAGACGCCCAGCATCAGCAGGAAGAAGGACCAATATTCCTTGCGGCGCGAACGGCCCTCGAACTGCGCGTATTTCTTCAGCGGTAAAGTTGCCCACTCCATTTGATTCCCCCTTTTCAGTCGAGTGACTGCCACCCCGTCCGCGAGACTATCCCAAGACCCGCCCTTGGCAAGCCATTTAGTTACGCAACCGTTCTCAATTGCGCGGCGCCTGGCGGCGATAGCTCAGCGCCTCGGCGACATGGACCCGGCCGACTCCTTCGCTCGCCGCAAGGTCCGCGATCGTGCGGGCGACGCGCATCACGCGGTGGAAGCCGCGCGCGCTGAGCCGCATCGCCGCGGCGGCCTGGGCGAGCAGACACCGGCCCGGCTCGTCGGGAGTCGCGACCTCGGCGAGAAGATCGCCGTCCACCTCGGCATTGGTGCGGATGCCGTGCCCGGCGTAGCGATGGGTCTGGCGGCGGCGCGCCGCGCCGACCCTTTGCGCGACCTCGGCCGAGCCTTCGGACGGCGGCGGCAGGACAAGGTCGGCCGCCGCCACCGCCGCGACGTCGACATGAAGGTCGATCCGGTCGAGCAGCGGCCCCGACACCTTCGCTTGATAGTCCGCCGCGCAGCGCGGCGCGCGCGAGCAGGCCAGCGCCGGATCGCCGAGATGTCCGCAGCGACACGGATTCATCGCGGCGACGAGCTGGACGCGGGCCGGAAAGGTGACGTGGGCGTTGGCGCGGGCGACGCTGACCGCGCCGGTCTCGAGCGGCTGGCGCAGCGAATCGAGCACCGAGCGCTGGAATTCGGGCAATTCATCGAGGAACAGGACGCCGAGATGGGCGAGGCTCACCTCGCCCGGCCGCACCTTCAGCCCGCCGCCGACCAGAGCCGCCATCGAAGCCGAGTGGTGCGGGGCGCGGAATGGGCGGCTTCGCACCAGCCGACCCTCGGCGAGCGCACCGGCGACGCTGGCCACCATCGACACCTCCAGCGCCTCCGCCGCGGTCAGCTCGGGCAGGATTCCCGGCATGCAGGCGGCGAGCAGCGACTTGCCGGCGCCCGGCGGCCCGACCATCAAAAGATTGTGGCCGCCGGCAGCTGCGATCTCGAGCGCGCGCTTGGCGGTTTCCTGGCCCTTCACCTGGTTGAGATCGGGGCCGGCGCCGGGCGGATCCGCCTGCCCCGGCACCGGCGGCGACAAAGCCGCGCTGCCGCGGAAATGGTTGAGCAAGGCGATGAGATCGGGCGCGGCGACGACCTCGAGGTCGCCGGCCCAGGCCGCTTCCGGCCCCTGCGCAGCCGGGCAGACGAGGCCGAGGTCGCGGGCCGAGGCGTGGATCGCGGCCAGCAATACGCCGGGCGACGAGGTCAGCCGCCCGTCGAGGCCGAGTTCGCCGACGACGAGGTAGCCGGCCAGGGTCTCCGCATCGACCGCGCCGAGCGCGGCCAGCAGGCCCAGCGCGATGGGAAGGTCGTAATGCGATCCCTCCTTGGGGAGGTCGGCCGGCGAGAGATTGACGGTGATGCGCTTGGGCGGGAGCGACAGGCCGATCGCGGCGAGCGCGGCATGGACGCGCTCGCGGCTCTCCGCCACCGCCTTGTCGGGCAGGCCGACGACGAGGAATTTGGGGAGGCCGCTCGCGATCTGGACCTGCACCTCGACGGCGCGGGCCTCCAGCCCGAGAAAGGCAACTGTGGCGACGTGCGCGACCATAGGAGATCCCCCCTGGACGCCGGCCAGTGTGACGACGCGGCCGGCATAAGTCGAGAGCTTCGCCCGAATGCCTTGCAGGATGGATCAAGCCGAACCAGATGGGGCGAATGAACCTGCGAGAACAATGGCGTGCGCTGGGCAAGAAGCCCGCGGTCCGGACCGGATTGTTCGTGCTGGGCCTCGTGCTGATGCTGGCCTCCCCCCTGTTCGGGGTCCTGCCCGGCCCGGGCGGGATCATCGTGTTCGCCGCCGGCCTGGCTCTCACCCTCAAATATAGCGAGTGGGCCAAGCGCAAATATGTCCAATTCAAGCGCAGCCACCCGAAAAAGGGGGAATGGGCC
Source organism: Sphingomonas sp. LY54 (assembly GCF_035594035.1). NCBI lineage: Bacteria > Pseudomonadati > Pseudomonadota > Alphaproteobacteria > Sphingomonadales > Sphingomonadaceae > Sphingomonas > Sphingosinicella wutangchuni. Next base: position 15,318 of record NZ_CP141588.1, on the reverse strand, counting down.
GATTGGGGACTGCGCCGGGCGAGCGCCCGGCGGCGCGAGGCGATGCGGCGCGAACGCCAGCTTGCCGAAGACTGCACAGATGATTGACTTCGGCTGCGGCTTTGCCTATCCGCGCCACCAACGAGGCCGCCGCCCACTGGCGGCCCTATTCATTTTCAGTTTTGAGGTATGAGCGATGAAGCGCACCTTCCAGCCGAGCAACCTTGTGCGCAAGCGGCGTCACGGCTTCCGGGCCCGCAAGGCGACCGTCGGCGGCCGCAAGGTTCTGGCCGCTCGCCGCGCCCGCGGCCGCAAGACGCTGTCGGCCTAACAGCCGATCCCGGCCCGAAGGGCGGCGGCCTGACCACGATCAGCCGCCGCGCCGACTTTCTCGCCGCAAACCGGGGCCTGCGCGCCCCGATGCCCGGATTCGTCCTGCTCGTGCGCGACCGCACGGACGGCGATCCGGCGATGCGGCTCGGCATCACCGTCACCAAGAAGATCGGCGGCGCGGTCGTGCGGAATCGCATGAAGCGGCGCTTTCGTGCGCTTGCGCGCGAGATCCTCCCGATCGAAGGCTTTGCCGGTGCCGATCATGTCCTGATCGGCCGTGCCGGCGGCGTCGAGCGGGATTTTGCCGCGCTCCGGGCCGAACTCTCCAAGGCGCTCGGCAAGCTTCGGCGATGATCGGCCGGCTGCTCATCCTGGTTGCCAAGGCTTGGCAGAAGGGCCCGTCGCTGGTCCTTCCGCCGTCGTGCCGCTACAGCCCCAGCTGCTCGGCCTATGCAATCACCGCAATAGAACGCTATGGGGCGCTCCACGGCGGCTGGATCGCCGCCAAGCGCCTTCTTCGATGCCACCCCTGGGGGGGTTCTGGCTATGACCCGGTACCGTGAGGGGAAATAAGTGACCGACAACCGCAACATGATCCTGGCGATCGTCCTGTCGGCGTTCGTCTTGTTGGGCTGGAGCTTCCTGTCGGACCGCTATTTCCCGACCGCCAATCCGCCGGTGACCAAGGTCGTCGACGGCAAGCAGGTCTTCCTCCCCCAGCCCGGCGCCGATCCGGCCGCCGACGCGCCGGCCGCAATCCGCGACCGAGCGACCGTGCTGCGCGATACGCCCCGGATCCCGATCGACACGCCGAGCGTCCAGGGTTCGCTCAGCTTGCGCGGCGCCAGCGTCGACGATCTCGTCCTGAAGCGCCACAGCGAAGGCCTCGCCGACAATTCGCCGCCGATCCGCCTGCTCTCGCCGGCCGGGACCGCTGACGCCTATTTCGCCCAGTTCGGCTGGACCGGCGAAGGCGTGCGCCTGCCCGACATCAACACGGTGTGGACGCCGAGCGGCGACCGCCTGACCCCGCAGACGCCGGTGACGCTGAGCTGGGACAACGGCCAGGGCCAGCGCTTCGACATCAAGCTGTCGGTCGACGACGGCTATATGTTCACCGCCGAGCAGACGGTCAGCAACACCGGCGCCGGCGCGATTGCGGTACGGCCCTATTCGCTGGTCAGCCGCGCCAAGGCCTCGGCCGATCCCGACAGCTGGACCATGCATGTCGGCCCGGTCGGCGTGTTCAACGACGCCGCCAATTACGACTGGAACTTCGCCGAGCTTGCCGAGGAAGGCGACCAGAAGTTCACCTCGCGGGGCGGCTGGCTCGGCTTCACCGACAAATATTGGCTGACCGCGATCGTGCCCGATCAGGGCGCTAGCGTCGAAGCCGCGTTCCGCCGTGGTCCCAACGGCAGCTTCCAGACCGACTTCACCACCGCGCCCTCGATCGTGCAGCCGGGCAAGGCGATCCGCAGCCAGTCGCGCCTGTTTGCGGGCGCCAAGGAAGTGAAGCTGCTCGACCGCTACCAAAACGAGCTCGGCATCGCGAAGTTCGACAAGGCGATCGACTGGGGCTGGTTCGAATGGTTCATGAAGCCGATCTTCAGCCTCCTGAACTGGCTGTTCGACGCGATCGGCAATTTCGGCGTGGCGATCATCGTGCTGACGATCATCGTCCGTGCCCTGATGTTCCCGATCGCGCAGAAGCAGTTCAAGTCGATGGCCGGCATGCGCGTCGTGCAGCCGAAGATGAAGGCGCTTCAGGAGCGCTTCAAGGACGACAAGCCCCGCATGCAGCAGGAGATCTTGAAGCTGTACCAGGAGGAGAAGGTGAACCCGATGGCGGGCTGCCTTCCGATCCTGATCCAGATCCCGATCTTCTACGCGCTCTACAAGGTGCTGATGCTCGCAGTGGAGATGCGCCACCAGCCGTTCGTCGGCTGGATCCAGGATCTGTCCGCGCCCGATCCGCTCACCCCGGTCAACCTGTTCGGCTACCTGCCGTTCACGCCGCCGAGCTTCCTCGCCATCGGCATCCTGCCGATCCTGGTCGGCATCACCATGTACCTCCAGTTCAAGCTCAACCCGGCGCCGACCGACCCGATCCAGGCGCAGGTGTTCAGCATCATGCCGTGGGTGCTGATGGTGATCATGGCGCCGTTCGCCGCCGGCCTGCAGCTCTACTGGGCCGTCTCCAACACGCTCACCATCCTGCAGCAGAAGTGGCTGTACAGCCGCCATCCGGGCCTCAAGGAAGCGACACCACCGAAATGACCGACGCCGCGCCCGACCTCGACGAGATTGCACGGAAGCTCTTTTCGGGGCCGATGGCGTTCCTGAAGTCGGCGCCGTCGCTCGAGCATCTGCCGACGCCCGAGGTGGAGGAGATCGCATTTGCCGGCCGCTCGAACGTCGGCAAGTCGTCGCTGCTCAACAAGCTCACAAACCGCAAGGACCTCGCCCGCACCTCGAACACGCCGGGGCGGACGCAGGAGCTCAATTTCTTCGATATCGGCCAGCCGCTCCGTTTCCGGCTCGTCGACATGCCCGGCTACGGCTTCGCCAAGGCCCCCAAGGACATCGTTCGCAAGTGGCGTTACCTTGTGAACGACTATCTGCGCGGCCGCCAGGTCCTGAAGCGCGCCCTCGTGCTGATCGACAGCCGCCACGGCATCAAGGAAGTCGACCGCGACATATTGAAGATGCTCGACGAGGCGGCGGTGAGCTACCACATCGTCCTCACCAAGGCGGACAAGATCAAGGCGAGCGAGCTGCAGGAGGTGCAACAGCGCACCACCGAGGAGGCGCGCAAGCGCCCCGCCGCGCATCCCGACATCATCACCACATCCAGCGAAACCGGGCTGGGCATGGAGGAATTGCGCCGCGCGGTCGTAGAAGCGGTGTCTTGACCTTGTCCTTCGCCGCGGCGAAGGCCGGCCTCGGGACCGGATCGCGCCATACTCGCCTGAGATCCCGGCCGTCGCCGGGATGATGAAGGAGGACGAATGCTGAAGCTCATTATCGGCAACAAGGCATATTCTTCCTGGTCGCTGCGCGGCTGGCTGGCGGTGAAACAGTCCGGCCTCCCGTTCGAAGAAATCACCGTTCCGATGTTCGACGAGGATTGGGACAAGCGCACCCAGGGCGCCGAGTTTGCGCCGTCGGGCGGCAAGGTGCCGATCCTGTGGGACGACAAGACCTTCGTCTGGGATTCGCTCGCGATCGTCGAGTGGCTCGCCGAGAAGACCGACCGCGCCCGCTACTGGCCCGAGGACGACGCCGCGCGCGGCATGGCCCGATCGATGGCCGCGGAGATGCATTCGAGCTATCCGAACCTGCGTCGCGAATGCGGGATGAACGTGCGCAAGCAGTTCCCGCCCGGCCCGATCTCCGAGGAAGTGCGGCAGGAGATCATCCGCATCCTCGAGCTCTGGGCCGAGGCCCGCGCCCGCCACGGCAGCGGCGGCCCCTATCTGTTCGGCGATTTCGGCGCGGTCGACATCATGTTCGCGCCGGTCGTCACCCGCTTCGCCACTTACTCCATTCCCCTGCCCCGCTTCGCAGCCGCTTATGCCGAAGCGATCATGCACCATCCCTGGATGCAGGAATGGATCGATGCGGCGCAGGAGGAACCCTGGGTGATCGAGCGCTACGAAGTCCCGGCTTAATAGGGCGTGCCGTCCTTGCGCATGTAGCGGCCGCTCGCGCCGTCGAGGTGGAGGTCGATGTCGGGATAATGGCAATCGCTCTGCGCCGGGCGCCCGATCGCGACGAACAGGCAATCCGCACCACTGCGATTGACGAGGTGATGGCCGTCGGCCGCGCCCTTGGGAAAAGCGGCGACGTCGCCGGCGCGCAGCACGGTCTCCTGCTCTTCCTCGACCAGCACCGCCTCGCCGGCGAGCATGATGACGATCTCGTCCTCGCCCTCGTGCCAGTGGCGCTGGCTGGAGACGGCGCCGGGCTCGAGCCGGACATGGCTGGCGCCGAAATCGGTGAGGCCGGCGGCGGGCGCGAGACGGCGGTACCAGCGGCCATGCACCTCGGCTGCATAAGGCGCGGGATAGCCGGTGCGGTTGGTTTCGGCGATGGCGTCAAGATCGAGCTTGGGCATGGGGTGTTCCGCTGGGAAAGTCGCTGCGGCCTTGCTAGGCGGAGACCATGAACAGCACAATCGATCCCGTCGACCTCACCGCCTGCCTGATCGCCTGCCCCAGCGTCACGCCCCACGAAGCGGGCGTGCTGACGGTGCTCGGCAACATCCTGCAGGAACTGGGGTTCGAGGTGCACCGCTTCCTCTCCGGCCACGCGCCCGACGGCCCGATCGAGAATCTGTTCGCGAGCCGCGGCAGCGGCGGCCCGCATTTCGCCTTTGCCGGCCATGTCGATGTCGTCCCGGCCGGCGACGGCTGGAGCACCGATCCCTTTCAGCCCGAGATACGCGGCGACCTGCTCTACGGCCGCGGCGCGGTCGACATGAAGGGCGCGATCGGCGCGTTCGTGGCCGCCGCCGCCGAAGTCCGGGATCATCCCGGCACGCTCAGCCTGATCATCACCGGCGACGAGGAAGGCCCGGCGGTGCACGGCACGGTCGCGATCATGGACTGGATGGCCGCGCGCGGCATCAGGCCCGACATGATCCTGGTCGGCGAGCCGACGTCGGAGAAGCGCCTCGGCGACACGGTCAAGATCGGCCGCCGCGGTTCGGTCAACATGTGGATCGACGTGCCCGGCACGCAGGGCCATGTCGCCTATCCGCACCTCGCCGACAATCCGATCGCCAAGCTCGCGCCGTTGCTGGCCGCGCTCGACGCGCTGACGCTCGACGACGGCAATGAATGGTTCCAGGCGTCCAACCTGGAGATCACCGAACTGGCGGCCGGCAACCAGGCCTGCAACGTCATCCCGGGCAGCGCGCGGGTGCGGCTCAACATCCGCTTCAACGACCTCCAGCGCGGCCCCGATTTGGTCGAGCGCGTGCGCCGGATGGTCGAGACGACCGTTCCGGGCGCAACGCTCGAGGCCAAGATTTCGGGCGAAGCCTTCCTCACCGAGCCGGGTCGGCTGTCCGCGATCGTCAGCGAGGCGATCGAGACCGAGACCGGCGTCACGCCGACGCTCTCAACCAGCGGCGGCACATCGGACGCGCGCTTCCTCTCGAAGCTGGCGCCGGTGGTTGAATTCGGCCTCACGAATGCGACGATGCATAAATTGGACGAGGCGGTCGCCGTCGACGACCTCAAGATCCTGCAGTCGATCTACACGCGCATCATCCGCGGCGCACTCGCCGCCTAGGCGATCCGCAGCCGCTGGGAGCGGTCCTGCTGCGCCCACACCAGGAAATCGACCTCGCCGATCCCCTCGGAGAAAGCGAAACCCTGGACGGTGTCGCAGCCGATCGCGCGCAGCACTTCGAGCTGCTCGGAGCGCTCGACACCCTCGCCCACCACCTGGCAGCCGAGGCCGTGGATCAGGTGGATGACCGCCGAGACGATCGTGCGCGCGCCCTGCGACGTGTCGACGTCGGCGATCAGGCTGCGGTCGAGCTTCACCCGGTCGAGCGGCATGTCCTTCAGACGCGCGAGGTTCGAATAGCCCGAGCCGAAATCGTCGATGGCGATGGCAAGGCCCTCGCGGCGCAGGTTGCTCAGCTCGCGGATCGCTTCGCGGCTGCAGTTCATCGCCAGCGTCTCAGTGAATTCCAGCTCGAGCAGCGACAAAGGCGCGCGGGCGCGCTTCATCGCCGCGCGCAGCCGCTCGAAGAAATCGGCGCGTTCGACCTGCTTGGGACTGACGTTGAAGGTCAGGCGGTGGTCGAGCCCGGCCGCATGCCAGCGGCCGCAGACGCTCGCCACCTCGCCGATCACCCAGTCGCCGAGGTCGACGATCAGGCTGCTCTCCTCGGCCACCGAGATGAAGCTGTCCGGGAGGCGGATGCCGTCGACCGGGTGATTCCAGCGGATCAGCGCCTCGCAGGCGACGAGCCGGCCGGTGCGTGCGCAGATTTGCGGCTGGAAGACGAGATCGAACTGGCCCTCGGCGAGGCCCTCCCGCAACGCCTGCTCGGTGTGGGCCTTCCGCTCCAGCGCCACCGCCATTTGCGGATCGAACAGGCAGAATTGCGAGCGGCCGGACTCCTTGGCGTGGTACATGGCGATATCCGCCGCCTTCATGAGCGTGGTCAGATCGCCGCCATGATCGGGGCTGAGCGCGATGCCGATCGAGGCGCCCATATAGACGGTCTTGCTGTCCATCTCGAACGGCTCGCCGAGCGCCATCAGCGCCCGCTGGGCGACGCGCTCGGCGACGTCCAAATTGCGCAGCCCCGGCAGGAGCATCGTGAATTCGTCGCCGGCGAGGCGCGCGAGCAAAGGCTGGACCAGGCCGCCTGGCGCGCTCTCTTCCTTGACCACCGAGCGCAGGCGATCGGCGACGCGCGCGAGGACGTGGTCGCCCTGGGCGTGGCCGAGGCTGTCATTGACCTCTTTGAAGCCGTCCAAATCGATGAACAACAAGGCAGCGCGCGCGTCGCGGCCGCCGGCAGCGAGGATCCGCTCGGCCTCGCGCTTGAAATGGATGCGATTGGGAAGCGACGACACCGGATCGTAGAGCGCCATCGCATTGACGTTTTCGAGATTGGACCGGACCTGCTCGAACAGTCCGTCGACCGCCGAGGCCAGCGCCGGCATCGCTTCCTGGACGAGGTCGGGCGCCGGCGAGGCGAGATCGCCCGCGCGCACGGCCAGCAGCCGGTCGATCAAGGCAGCCACGGCCTTGGCATGGCGGCTGTTGGGTTTTTCGGACGCGACCCACACGATCAGCAGCGCGAACAGGCCCATCAATACCGCGGCCGCGACCCGCTCCCCCAGGCCCTGCAGCATCAGCAGCGCGACGAGCGTGAACAGGAAGGAGGCCAGGCCGGCGCAAGCCGACATCAGAAGATTGCTGAGCCTTTCCAATCTTCCCATCATGTTCCGGCTACCCGCGGCTCTGGCGAAACGGCAAAAAAAGCGTCACGAACAGGCAGCTTAGCGGGGCCGGCTTAAATTTCCGTCTATGCCCCGCGCGGACGGCGCAGCACGATATAGAGCGCACCGGTGCCGCCGTGCCGGGGATGGGCGCCGCGCACCGCCGCGATCGCACCGGCGTGGCGGGACGCGGCCAGCCAGTCGCCCACCGCCGCGCGGATCTTGCCGCGGGCGATCGGGGGCTCGCCCTTTGGCGGCTTGCCGGTGACGAGCAGCATCACGCGCGCGCCCATCGCGATCGCCTGTTCGAGCCGGCTGTCGAGCAGGTGATAAGCGGTGGCGAGATTGTGGCCGTGAAGGTCGACCGTGACGTCGGGCTGGACGATGCCGCGGCTCAGCCGCCGGTCCCAGCTCCCGTCGAGTGTCGAGCCGGGCCGCACGACGGGCGGGGGCGCCGCGGCCGGCCTGGCGGGCTTCGCGGGCGCACGGGTCGCGCGCGTCGGGGCGGCGGCCTGGCGCTCAGCCGGCGGGACCGGGGCCGGCTCAGCATCCTTGGGCGGCCGGGAGTGCATCGGCCGTACCGAGGCGACGACCTTGTCCCACAGCGCCTTTTCCTCAGCGTTGAGCCGACGCATCGAAAACCCCCGCCGCGGCGAGGCGCGCGACCGCGCTCCGGGGCAGCAATATGTACGCAGAGCCGCTGCCCTGCATGCCCCCGGCGATGCGCGCCGCATCGGCGCCCGCGCCCCAGAACGTGTCGAAGCGGTTGGCGCCCTTGATCGCACCGCCTGTATCCTGCGCCACCCACAGGCCGCTGGCCTCGGGCCGGTCGAGGCTCAGCAGCACCGGCGCGCCCAAAGGCACGAATTTCGGGTCGGCGGCAACGGTGCCGCGCGGGGTCACGGGGAGACCCATCGCGCCCAGCGGGCCGGGCCCGGTCAACTCGCGGAAGAAGATATAGCTCTTATTCTCGCGCATGATCGCCTTGCCCTGTTCCGGGTGCGCGCGCAGCCAGGCGACGATGCCCTGCATACTGGTCTGGCCGGGGCCGAGCAGCCCGCGCTCCTTCATGATCTTGCCGATGGCGACATATTCGCGGCCGTTCTGGCCGGCATAGCCGATCCGCATCACGCCCCCGTCGGGCAGGAGCAGGCGCCCCGACCCCTGGATCTGAAGGAAAAAGAACTCGATCGGATCGGCCGCCCAGCCGATTTCGAGGCCGCGGCCGGCAAGCGCCCCCTCCTCGATCTCGCTGCGCTCGTAATAAGGAACGAACAGGCCATTCTCAAGGCGCCCGCGCTTCTTCTGGCCCGTGACCGGGTCGGTCTCGAGCAGGTCGGCCGGCTTGGCATAGACCGGCACGAAGCCCGGCTGCGGCGTCCGCGATCCGGCGATCTCCGGCTCGAAATAACCGGTGGCGAAACCCTTGCCCTCGCCGACCTGGACCAGCTCGAAATTGCGGCGGAAGAAATCGACGCGGTCCGCGGCCTCGGGGTCCTGCGCCCCGACGCAGAGGCCGGCCCAATCCTCAGGCCGCGTCAGCCCGCTCGGATCCTCGCGCCTGGCGAGCGACGGGCAGCTGATCTGGAAGGCTTCGAACGCGCGCGCGGCCTCGTCCGCTTTGAGGCCAGTGAGGGCCGGTCCGCGCTGCAACCCGGCTTCGAGCGCGGTCGCGGGAGCCGGTTTCTCGACCGGCGGCGGCGGGGGCGCCGGGGGCACGAGACGGGGGGCGCAGCTAGCGAGCGCCAGCAGCAGGATGGCGAGAGCGGCGCTACGGCGCTGGCTGTAATAAGAATCCGACACGACCACGGTCATAGCCGCGGCCGCCGCCGGTAGGGAAGCTCAGGCTTCGTCGGTCTCGACCAGGAGCCAGTTGGGATCGTCGCTGCCGAGCTTGCGCTGGAAGGTCCAGACGTCGTGGGTCTCGACCGCGTCGGTGAGCGAGCCGGCCACGACCTGGCCTTCCGCATCGCGCGTCACCGCGGCGATGTCGGCGTCGAAGCGGACGGTGATGCTGGCGGTACGGCCGTCGAGGCGCGCATCCTCGATCATCGCGCGCTCGATCTGGACGAGACGATTCTCGAGACGGAGGCCGGCGGCCTCGCGCTCGGCAATGGCGGTCTCGAACGTGGCGCGGACGTCGCCGCCCACGAGCCACTCAAGCTCTTCGCGATCGCCCTTCCAGAAGGCTTCGAGCACCATGCGGTAGGCCGACTGGGCGCCTTCGAGGAAGCGGGCGACGTCGAAGCTCGGATCGGCCGACACGATCGCACGGACGCCGGCGGCGGCGCCTTCCTCATAGACGAGGCCGGCGCCATCGCGGCGCTCGGGGGACGCATCGGCGATCGGTGCGGGCTGCTCGGTCCCGGGCACCGTTTCGGGCCGCGTGACGGGCTGCTGCTCGTGTCCGGTCCGCTTGCCGAGCACGGCGTACAGCCTGAGGCCCACGAACAGGGCCACCAGCGCCAGCAAGACAATCTCCGTCACACACACTCTCCGCAGAATATTCGGCTTCCTACATAGGCGTGTCCCAGCCATGTTTCAAATGGCGAGTACCGCCGATCGGCGTGTTGCGCGGGCCAAGCGCTCCTGCTACCCGCCGGGCGCAAGAATCTGGCCGCTCGCGGCCGGCATTCTCCTCTTTTCTCGAAGGTGTATCGAAATGGCCGAAGAAGAAGGCGTTGCGGGCGTGAACGAATTGCAGACCAACGGCGAGGACACCTCTCCCCAGATCGGCGTCATCTCGCAATATGTGAAGGATCTCTCGTTCGAGAACCCGAACGCGCCAGGCGTCTATCAGTGGCAGGGCCAGCCCCAGATCGACGTCCAGTTCAACATCGGCGCCTTCCGCCTCGGCGACGAGGTCCATGAGGTCACGCTGAAGATCGAGGTCGGCGCCAAGTCCGAGGGCCGCACCGCCTTCCAGGTCGATCTCACCTATGCCGGCCTGTTCGCGCTCCGCAACATTCCCGAAGAGCAGCTCCAGCCCTTCCTCCTGGCCGAAGCGCCGCGCCTCCTCTTTCCGTTCGCGCGCCGCGTCGTCGCCGATGCCGTGCAGGATGGCGGCTTCCCGCCGCTAATGCTCGACCCGATCGATTTCGGCGCGCTCTACATGCAACGGGCGGCGCAGCAGCAGGCCGAGGGCGGCGAGTTCACGGCGCCGGAAGTGACCGGCCAGGCCTAAACGGCGCGGCTGGACCCACCGCATGAACCTGCACAAGGCGATCGGCACGATCGGCGGGCTGACCATGGTCAGCCGGATCCTCGGTTTCGCGCGCGAGATGATCTTCGCGCGGGTGATGGGCGCCGGCATGGCCGCCGACGCCTTCGCCCTCGCCTTCATGATCCCGAACCTGTTCCGCCGCCTGTTCGGCGAGGGTGCCTTTTCGGCCGGGTTCGTGCCCTTGTTCAGCCAGCGCCTCCACGGCGAAGGCGGGATGGAAGAGGCGCGCCGCTTCGCCGAGGAAGTGCTGGCGGTGTTCATGCCGATCCTGATCGCGATCACGGTCGTGTTCATGATCGCGATGCCCGGCTTCGCTTTGCTGATCGCTTCGGGCTGGCGCGACGATCCCGAAAAGTTCGCCCTCGCGGTCGAGCTGTCGCGGATCACCTTCCCCTACATGATCTTCATCTGCCTGGTGTCGCTCTTCTCGGGCGTGCTCAACTCGCTGACCCGCTTCACAGCAGCCGCGTTCGCGCCCTCCCTGCTCAACATCGCGCTGATCGGGGCCTTGCTGCTCGTCCGCGAGGGCGGCCCGGCCACGGCGCGGGCGATGGCGGTGGGCGTGATCGTGGGCGGCGTGCTCCAGCTCGCTTTGTGCTGGGGCAGCGTCCGTCGCGCCGGGCTGAAACTCCGCATCACCCCGCCGAAGATGACGCCGCGCGTCAAGGAGCTGCTGATCCTGATCCTGCCGGCGACGCTCGGCGGGGGCATCTATTATATCAGCCAGTTCTTCTACGTTTATTTCGCCACCAGCCTGCCCGAAGGCTCGCTCGTCTATCTCGGTTTTGCCGACCGGTTGAACCAGCTCCCGCTCGCCATTATCGGCTCGGCGCTGGGCACCGCAATCCTCCCCTCGATCAGCCGCTTCGTCGCGGGCGGCGAGAATGGAGAAGCGGCGCGGGTCCAGTCGCAGGCGGTCGAGTTGTCGATGCTCCTCACCCTCCCCGCCGCGGTCGCATTGGCGGTCACGTCGGGGCCGATCGTGGCCGCACTGTTCCAGGGCGGGCGCTTCACCGCCGAGGATGCGGCCACCACCGCGCTCGTGCTTTCGATCATCGTCGCGGGTCTGCCGGCCTATGTGCTGATCAAGGTGCTGACGCCGGGCTTCTACGCCCGCAAGGACATGAAGACGCCGCTGTATATCGCGATCGCGATGCTGCTCGTCGGCATCGTCCTCAACTTCGCCCTCATCCCGGTGATCGGCATCGCGGCCCTCGCCTTCACCACCGCTCTGTCGGCCTGGCTCAATGCCCTCGTCCTCTACGGCCTGCTGCACCATCGCGGCCATTTCAAGATCGAGGGATGGCTGTGGGGCCGACTGGTCCGCCAGCTTCTGGCCGCAGGCGTGATGGCCGCGGCCTTGTGGGTGGTCGGTCAACAGCTCGAGCCGCTCTTCGCCGCCTCGGCCGGCCGCCGCCTGGTCGGCGTCGGGACGCTGGTGAGCGTCGGCGGCATCGTCTATTTCGCCGTCGCATGGGTCATCGGCGCTATGAACCGCGACGACGTCCTCATTCTCCTCCGGCGCAAGAAGGTTAGCTGATGCGCGTAGTCTCGGGCATCCAGCCCACCGGCAATCTCCACCTCGGCAATTATCTCGGCGCCATCCAGCGCTGGGTGAAGATGCAGGACGAGGCCGAATGCCTGTTCTTCCTCGCCGATCTCCACGCCATCACGGTCTATAACGATCCGGACGAACTCGCCGCCAACGTCCGAGAGATGGCCGCGGCGCTGATCGCCTGCGGGATCGACCAGAACAAATCCCTGCTGTTCAACCACGCGCGCGTGCCGGCCCATCCCGAGCTCGCCTGGCTGCTCAACTGCACCGCGCGCATCGGCTGGCTGAACCGGATGACCCAGTTCAAGGAGAAGTCCGGCAAGAATCGCGAGACCGCGAGTGTCGGCCTGTTCGCTTATCCTGTGCTGATGGCGGCCGACGTCCTGCTCTACCAGGCGACCCACGTGCCCGTCGGCGAGGACCAAAAGCAGCATCTCGAGCTGGCGCGCGACGTCGCGACGAAGTTCAACACCGACTACAATGTCGAGCTGTTCACCCTGCCCGAGCCGCTGATCGGCGCGACGGCGGCGCGCGTGATGTCGCTGCGGGACGGTTCGGCCAAGATGTCCAAGTCCGATCCGTCGGACATGAGCCGGATCAACCTCACCGACGACAGCGACGCGGTCGCGCAGAAGATCCGCAAGGCCAAGACCGACGCCGAGCCGCTGCCCGAATCGTTCGACGCGCTGGCCGAGCGGCCCGAGGCGCGCAACCTCGTCGGCATCTATGCGGCCTTGAGCGGCGAGAGCGCCGACCAGGTGCTGGCGCGCTTTGCCGGCCAGGGCTTCGGCGCGTTCAAGCCCGCGTTGGCCGACCTGCTGGTCGAGACGCTGCGGCCGATCAAGACGCGGCTCGACGAGTTGCGCGACGATCCCGCCGAGCTCGACCGAATCCTGCTCGACGGGGCCGGGCGTGCCGCAGCAATGGCCAAGCCGACGCTGGACGGGGCGTATGAGGCGATGGGGCTGCGCCGCTCGGCTTAAGCCGGTAAAATCAGCGACTTGGCGCGCGCAGCTCAACTAGCTTCAGCAACCGTTCAGCGACTTGGTGGCAGGACGCAACCTTCCTATATTGGTCGAGAACCTGCCGAGGAAAGGCTGCCGCCATGTCCATTCACAAGAAACTGCTGACGCTCGCCGCTCCGGTGGCGTTGCTCGCGCTCAGCGCCTGCGCGACCGGCTTTCCGGCCAAGGTCTCGCGCTTCCAGGCGATGCCCGCGCCGCAAGGCCAGAGCTTCGTCGTCCAGCCCGCCCATGCCGAGGATCGCGGCGGCCTGGAATTCTCGCGCTACGCCGATCTGGTGCGGCGTAACCTGATCGCCCAGGGCTATCAGGAAGCCGCGTCGCCGCAGAGCGCGACGATGGTCGTGTCGATCGATTACGGCGTCGACAACGGCCGCGAGAAAGTCGTCACCTATCCGAGCAGCCGGATCGGCTATGGCGGGTTCTACGACCCCTTCTACCCGCGTTTCTATTACGGTCGCCGCTCTCCCTTCTATTACGGGTGGCACGACCCCTTCTGGTACGATCCGTTCGGCTACGACAACGTGCGCAGCTACACCGAATATACCAGCTATTTCGACATGGACATCAAGCGCACGGCCGACGGCCAGGCGCTGTTCGAGGGCACCGCCAAGGGCCGCTCGCGGACGGACGAATTGCAGACGCTCGTCCCGAACCTGGTGCAGGCGATGTTCACCGGCTTCCCGGGCAATTCGGGCGAGACCGTCCGGATCACCGTGCCGCCGCCGCAGCGCAGCCGCTAGGCTTCACGATCGATCTCAAGAAGGAGGGCCAGGCGACTGGTCCTCCTTTTCTTTGTGCCGAAAGCATAAAAAAAGGAGGGGCCGAAGCCCCTCCCAAGGTCAGGCCTCAGCCCCTCCTCTAACTTTCCAGTTGGCGCGTCAGCAGGCGGATGTCGGCGTCGAGCTCGGCATCCTGGGCGCGCAATTTCTCGATCTGGCGGACGGCGTGGATCACCGTCGTATGGTCGCGCCCACCGAAGCGGCGGCCGATCTCGGGCAGCGAACGCGGCGTCAGCTGCTTGGACAGATACATGGCGACCTGGCGCGGGCGGGCGACCTCGCGGGCGCGGCGCGCCGAGGTCATCTCCGCCTTGCGGATGCGGTAATGGTCCGAGACCTTCCCCTGGATCTCGTCGATCGAGATGCGGCGCTGGTTGGCGCGCAGCACGTTGGCGAGCACCTCGGTGCAGAAATCGAGGTCGATCGGCCGCGCCGTCATCATCGCATAAGCGGCGATGCGGTTGAGTGCGCCCTCGAGCTCGCGGACGTTCGAGCTGATCCTCTTGGCGAGGAACATCACGACCTCGTGCGGGATCTGGACGTCGGGAAGCTGCTCGAGCTTCTTGATGATGATGTTCAGGCGCAACTCGAGGTCGGCGGCGTTGATGTCCGCGACCAGGCCCCAGCTGAGGCGCGAAAGGATGCGCGGCTCGATGCCGTCCAGATCCTGCGGCGCGCGGTCCGAGCTGATCACCAGCCGGCTGCCGGCCGAGATAATCTCGTTCATCGTGTGGAAGAATTCTTCCTGGGTCGATTCCTTGCCGGCGATGAACTGGACGTCGTCGATCATCAGCAGGTCGGCCGAGCGGAGCTGCTGCTTGAACGCGATCGTGTCGTTGGCGCGCAGCGCGGCGACGAACTCGACCATGAACTTCTCGGCCGACATGTAGACGATCTTGGCGTCCGGGCGGCGGGCGCGGAATTCGTGGCCGATGGCGTGCAGCAAGTGGGTCTTGCCGCGGCCGGTGCCGCCATGAAGGAAGAGCGGGTTGAAGACGACGTTGTCGGCGGTCGCCAGCGTGCGCGCGGCGTTGAACGCGACCTCGTTGGCCTTGCCGACGACGAAGGACTCGAAGCGATAGCGCGATTCCAGCACCGCGGCATAAGGACCGGTCAGTGCCCCAGCAGCCACGGCCTCATCGGGCTCGGGTGCGGCCGGAATCTCGGCCAGCAGCGCGCTGCGGGTGGCGGCGGCGCCGACGCCGATCGACACGTGGCGGACCACCGGCAGCATCGTGCGCCAGGCGAGCGCGAGTCGCTCGGAAAAATGAGTCTGCACCCACTCGGCCATGAACTGCGAGGGCAGTTCGAGCCGGACGGTCGCCGATTCGGGATCGAATCCGGCCAGCGCGATCGGGCGCAGCCACCCGTCGAACGTGCGGGCACCGCAATCGCGGCGAAGGCCCGTTCGGATATGCTCCCATGCAGCTGCGACGGGCGACGTATCGTC